>NZ_JBMDKP010000001.1:0-877564 GCF_057809775.1 Brevundimonas sp. FG128 | reverse complement strand
GTGCCGGCCTGTCACGCCGGAGGTCGCGGGTTCGAGCCCCGTCACTCGCGCCACTCTCTCTAGAAATAGAAGAGTGGCGCACACCGCCTTCCCAAGAAGCTTCCGAAACAGCTCAAAAGTTTCGACCTGATACGCGGGTGTAGCTCAGTTGGTTAGAGTGCCGGCCTGTCACGCCGGAGGTCGCGGGTTCGAGCCCCGTCACTCGCGCCACTTCTTTTCCAGACATTGCAAAAAGAAGTGGCGCGCCCCGTTCCCGAGACGCGCCCCCTTAAACTCATCATCGGATCGCCCGCCTCAATGCAGCGGCAAGGCGGCATCCGGGTTCACGAACGCGGCTTCGCCCGTCAGCTCGCCATAGACCATGCACAGGTCCTCGAAGACACGATTCCAGGCGAACTGGCTGACCGCCTTCTCGCGCGCCGCCCGACCGATCGCCTCGATATCGCGCGCGAACAGCGCCTCGACCGCCTCGGCATAGGCCGACGCGTCGGCGCGCGTCGCCAGTTGCCCGACCGACTCATCGACCGTTTCCGCCACGCCTCCCGCGTTGACGCCGACGACGGGCCGTCCGCACGCCATGGCCTCCAGCACGATCAGGCCGAAGGGCTCCTTGTCGTTGGCGTGGACGAAGGCGTCGCAGCTGGCGATGATCTTGGCGACCGCCTTTGGATCGGTCTCATAGGGCATCGAGATCACCCGATCCTCGTCCGGCATGCCGGATCCGGCGCCCACCAGCACCAGATAGTAGGGCGCGCCCAGCTTCTGGACCGCTTCGATCAGGACATCGACGTTCTTCTCCTTGGCGGGACGGCCCGCGAAGCACAGCAGCCGGGCGTCGTCGCCCAGACCGAGTTCCTTCAGCAGCCACTGCCGGTCCCGACGCTCGGGGCGGAAGGTGTCGATCTCCACGCCCAACGGACGAATGACGATGTTCTCGACACCCGCCTCTTCCAGGCGACGCGCGATGAAACGGCTGGGCGAGACCACGCGGTCGAACTGGGAGAACAGACGGGCCCAGCGTTTCTCGACCGGCTTCTTGGCCCATTCGCCGAAATGCAGCGCTGCCAGGCCGGCGGGATCGGAATGGCAAAAGCCGACGACCGGACATCCCACGCGTTGCCCGGCCTCCAGCGCCCCCTGCCCCGGCGTGTAGGGGTCGCCGGCCTCGATGATCGACGGCTTCATCGCCGCCACCCAGGCGCTCCAGCGCTTCACCGAACTGGGCCAGCGATAGCCGTCGCCGAACGGCAGCTTGGTGGCCCGCAGACGGACTATCCCGTCCGTCGCCGCCTTGTGCCGCGCGCCGGGGACGATCAGCGAATGGCTGACGCCGGGCCGATTGGCCTCGATCCAGGCCTTCTTCGACAGCAGATAGCGCTTCACCCCGCCCGACCGCGGCGCGAACAACATGGTGGTGTCCACCAGGCGCGGCCGGTCGTCCATCGCGGCCATCTTCAGGGCCCGGAGCGTGTCCGCGACTTCGACGTCCAGCCCCGGAATCAGCCGGAGTTCGCTTTCGTGAACGTCGAGGTCGGTCATGCTCATGAAGGTGTTCTCGCCTGGTCTGGGCTGTCGAACGCCGGATGGGTTCGTTGGATGCGTCGCCCGGTCGCGGCGCTAGACCTTTCGACGGCCCTAAACCTGGGCGCGGCAAAGCTCAAGAGCGGCCCGTCGCAAATCCTTCCGTATCCGCCGCAAAGCCTTGAACGGGCGAACGTCGGTTCGTTCATAGGGGCTGCAGCCCCGGCGCGCGGCCTTGCATTCGCCTCAAATTCGATAAACTTGGAAGGCTGGCGCGGACCCTGCTAAGGGGTCGGGCGTACCATGATGCGTGACCACCAGGGGTTTCTACCGAATGCGTATTCTTCTCGCGACCGCCGTGGCGATCGCCCCCTTGATGGCCGCAACCGGGTCGCAGGCCGAGATCGTCATCTCGACCGCCCGGACGACGCCCATCCAGACGTCGAACGCCACCGGCACGGCCGCAGACAACATCCGCATCGCCAGCGGGGGCAGCATCGCCGTCGGCTCCGGCGCGGGGGTCACGCTAAACTCCAAAAACAGCGTCGACATCGACAGCGGCGGCTCCATCACCATCGCCAATGCGGCTGACGGCGCCACCGGCATTCAGGTCAACGGCGGAAACACCGGCACGGTCACCGTCGGCGGCGCGATCAACATCACCGACACCCTGACGGAACCCAAGGACGCGGACGAAGACGGCGATCTCGACGGGCCGTTCGCCGTGGGGACAGGCCGCTACGGCGTGCGTGTCTCCGGTGCGGCGCCGTTCACCGGCGACATCAACACCGAAACGTCCGGCTCCATCCGGGTCGAGGGCAACAACAGCTACGGCATCGGCATCGAAACCGATGTCGTCGGCTCGATCCAGAGTCTCGGCACGATCGGCGTGCTGGGCGACAACAGCACCGGCATCCGCGTCGCCGGCGATGTATCTGGCGACGTCGAAGTCCTCGGAAGCGTCACGGCGAACGGTGCAGGATCGCAGGGCTTGGCGGTTGAGGGCGACGTCGGGGGTGTTCTGAAACTGCAGGGCGCGATCGCGGCGACCGGCTACCGCTATACGACGCCGCCTCCCACCCGCCCCGAAACCGGCGAGTACGCCGACTCGATCGTGTTTCTCGACGAACTCGACGCCGACGATCTGCTTCAGGGCGGCCCGGCGGTTTCCGTCGCCGGCAATATCGCCGACGGCATCCTTCTGGACACAGGCCCCACCTACGCCAACGGCGTCGATGGCGACGATGACGACGACGGCGTCAAGAACGGCGACGAAGACGACGACGGCGACGGCAAGAAAAACAGCGAGGACACGGACCGCGACGGCGACGGCATTCTGGACACCGCCGAATCGACGGCGTCGATTACCTCGCTCGGCGGCGCCGCTGCGCTGCAGATCGGTTCCGCGACTCAGGCGGTCGATATCGGCGTGGTCGATGACGAATCCTTCGGCCTGATTAATCGGGGGTCCGTGACCGCCAACGGCCTGTATTCCGGCGTCGCCAGCCAAGCCTTGGTCATCGGCGTTCCAGGCGGACAGACCACGACCATTCAGGGTGGATTGTCGAACGCGGGCTCGATCACCTCCTCGGCCCTAGACGCCAATTCGACCGGCGTCCGGCTGGGCGCTGGCGCCTCGACGCCGACCATGAGCAACACCGGCACGATCCAGACGACGCTGACCAGCGACGAGGCGAGCACGGCGACCGCCCTGCAAATCGACGCAGGAGCCAATCTGCCGTCGCTCACAAACTCCGGCGTCATCCTCGCCGGGGCCGCCGGCAACCTGGTTGACGCCACAGCCATCCGCGACGCCTCCGGCACCTTGGCCAGCCTGACCAATACCGGCCGGATCACGGCTGTCGTGCAGCCGGACGCGGAAGACGACACCCCCGTCGACAGCACCGCCGTCGCGGTCGACGTCTCGGCCAATACGACGGGCGTCAACTTCGTTCAGAACGGCGTGGTCAACATTGACGAGGACGACACGACGACTGTCGACACCGACGGCGACGGCGTGTCCGACGCCACGGAGCCTGCGGTTCAGGGCAATATCCTGTTCGGCTCCGGTGCCGACACGCTGGACGTTCGCAACGGCACGGTCGTCGGCGACGTCAGCTTCGGGACCGGTGCAGACCGGCTGTCCATCACCGGCGGCGCGACCGTCTCCGGCGCGATCACCGACGCCGACGGCCTGCTGGACATCAATGTGGCGGACGGCACCCTCATTGCCGGCCAATCGACGTCGACGACGATCTCGAACCTGGACATCGGCGCGGACGGCATCCTGCTGGTCTCGCTCGATCCGGCGAACGAGACGACGCCCGGCTTCAATGTTACCGGGACGGCGAACCTGGCGGACGGCGCCGGCCTGGGCGTGCGCTTCACCTCGCTGCTCGAAGCCCCCGAACGGTTCACCATCATCGAGGCCGGCACGCTAAACGCCGGCACGATCGACCAGACGCTGGTCGAGGCGAACTCGCCCTATCTGTACGTGGTCAACGCCGCGGCCGACGAAGCCGCCGGCGAGGTCTATGTCGATGCCCGCCGCCGCACCGCCGAAGAAGCCGGTCTCATCTCCGTCGAGGCTTCAGCCTATGACGCGGTCTACGGCGCGTTGGGCGACAATGAAGCGCTGCGTAACCTGTTCTTGTCGCAGTCCTCACGTGAGGACTTCATCGACGCCTATGAGCAGATGCTGCCCGATCACTCCGGCGGCCCGCTGATGTCGCTTTCGGCTGGGGTCGATGCGGTGACGCGGGCGCTTACGGGTCGCAACGCCGCAGCAGCGCCGGGCGAGACCAGCGCCTGGCTGCAGGAGATCAATTTCTACGCCGACAAGGACAAGACCGACACCTATGGCTTCCGTTCGGAAGGCTTCGGCGTCGCGGGCGGTGTCGAAAAGGGCTCCAGCCTGGGCGCCTTCGGCATCTCCGCCGCCTTCACCTCCTCCGACATCAAGGACCCCGAGGCCGAGGCCGAAGAGGTCCTCTCAGCCAATCTGCTGGAGCTGGGCCTCTACTGGCGCGCCCAAGGCCAGTACTGGACGACCTGGGCCCGCGCGGCCGGCGGTTATGCCAGCTTCAACGCCGACCGATCGCTGGTCGCCGACGGGGTCTATCTGAACAACACCTCCGACTGGCACGGCTGGACGGCGGCGGTCGCCGGCGGGGCGTCGTATGAGCGTAACTTCGGTCGCCTGAACGTACGCCCCGAAATCTATGGCGAATATTTCCACCTGTCCGAAGGCGCCCGCACCGAACAGGGCGGCGGCGACGGCTTCGACCTGGACATCGATTCGCGCGACAGCCACATCTTCTCGGCCGTGGCGGCGATGAACATCGGCTACGGCTTCGGACGTAACCAGTGGCTGCGCCCCGAACTGCGCATCGGCTATCGCCAGAACATCTCGGTGGACGCCGGCGAGACCATCGCCCGCTTCGCCAGCGGCGGCCCGGACTTCATCCTGTCGCCCGACGCCATCGAAGGCGGCGGACCGATCCTTGGCTTCCGCGTGAACTTCGGCAACGACCTGGGCATGATCTCGCTGACCGGCGATGCGGAATTGCTCGAGGATTACGTGCGTTATTCGCTGCTGCTGCGGGCCAGCTTCCGGTTCTGATCGAAGCGATCCCCAAAAGGAAAAGGCCGCCGGAGCGATCCGGCGGCCTTTTTGTTTGGTAGGCGGCGACGGGTTCGAACCGCCGACCCTCTCGGTGTAAACGAGATGCTCTGACCAGCTGAGCTAGCCGCCCAAAATGCGAACAGGGCTTATGCCCTTGGCGCGTCAGCCGTTCAAGGCGCTTTTCAAACCTTCGCCGGGGCGAAAGCGCGCGGTGCGCGAGGCGGGGCGCGCGACGGCGGCGCCGGTCTGGGGATTGCGGGCGACGCCGGCCTTGCGATCGACCGCCACGAAGCTGCCGAAGCCGATCAGCTTGACGTCCCTACCCTGCGTCAGGGACTCGGCCACGCCGTCGGTGAAGGCCTCCAGCGCCGATTTCGCCTGGTCGCGGCTGATGTTCGCCGCCATCGCCATACGGCCGATGAGTTCCGCTTTGGTCATCTGTCCCCAAATGTCCCCCAAATGTCCCCCAAGCGAATCACTTAAGGGCAGATCGCGGGTTGCGTCAAAAGCGAAAACGCCGCCGGGAGGGTTCCCGGCGGCGCTTCGACTTCAACTCGACGTTAGTGGCTGACGGTGACCGCCGCCCCGTCGATCGGCGGCACGGGGGCCGGCAGCGGATCCGTCGCCTCGTCCCATTCCACCGGGGTCAACGTGCCGGTCAGGGCCCACTTCAGCGCCTCGTCCGCCGTGGAGATCGGCACGATCTCCAGCGCCGACTTCACATTGTCGGGCACGTCGGCCAGGTCCTTCTCGTTCTCCTGCGGGATCAGCACCGTCTTGACGCCCGAACGCAGGGCCGCGAGCAGCTTCTCCTTCAGGCCGCCGATGGCGGTGACCCGGCCGCGCAGGGTGATCTCGCCGGTCATGGCGATGTCCTTCCTGATCGGGATGCCCGTCAGGACCGAGACCATAGCCACCGTCATGGCGACGCCGGCGGACGGACCGTCCTTGGGCGTGGCGCCGTCCGGCACGTGGACGTGGATGTCGGTCTTCTCGAACACCGGCGGCTTGACGCCGAAGGCCAGCGCGCGCGAGCGGACATAGGAGGCGGCGGCGGAGATCGACTCCTTCATCACCTCCTTCAGATTGCCGGTCACGGTCATGCGGCCGCGCCCCGGCATCTTGATCGCCTCAATGGTCAGGATGTCGCCGCCGAACTCGGTCCAGGCCAGGCCCGTCACGATGCCGACCTGATCCTCCTCATCCGTCTCGCCGTAACGGAACTTCTTCACGCCCGCATAGTCCGCCAGCTTGGCGTCATCGACGGTGATCGACTTGGCGCCCGTCTTGGCCATCTCGCGCACGGCCTTGCGCGCCAGACCGCCCAGGGCGCGTTCCAGCGACCGCACGCCGGCTTCGCGGGTGTAGTAACGGATCAGGTCGCGGATCGTGTTTTCCGGCACGATCAGCTCGTCGGCCTTCAGACCGTGGTCGGTCAGCTGTTTGGGTAGGACGTGGCGCTTGGCGATCTCGACCTTTTCGTCTTCGGTGTAGCCCGAGACCCGGATGATCTCCATCCGGTCCATCAGCGGCTGCGGCATGTTCAGGCTGTTCGCCGTCGTCACGAACATCACCTGGGACAGGTCGTAGTCCACCTCCAGATAGTGGTCGCCGAAGGTCGAGTTCTGAGCCGGGTCCAGCACCTCGAGCAGGGCCGAGGACGGGTCGCCGCGCCAGTCGGAACCCAGCTTGTCGATCTCGTCGAGCAGGACGAAGGCGTTGGTGGTCTTGGCCTTCTTCATCGACTGGATGATCTTGCCGGGCATGGAGCCGATATAGGTCCGGCGGTGACCGCGGATCTCGCTCTCGTCGCGCACACCGCCCAGCGACATGCGGACGTATTCACGCCCGGTCGCCTTGGCGATGGACTTGGCCAGCGAGGTCTTGCCGACGCCTGGAGGGCCGACGAGGCACAGGATCGGCCCCTTCAGGCTGCCGGTGCGGGCCTGGACGGCCAGATATTCGACGATCCGTTCCTTGACCTTCTCCAGGCCGAAGTGGTCCTCCTCGAGGATCTCCTCCGCCTTGTTGAGGTCGATCGGCTTCTGCTTGGCTTTGCCCCACGGCACGGACAGCAGCCAGTCGAGATAGTTGCGCACCACGGTCGATTCCGCCGACATCGGCGACATGTTGCGCAGCTTCTTGACCTCGGCCTCGGCCTTGGTGCGCGCTTCCTTGGACAGGCGCGTCTTACGGATGCGCTTCTCCAGGTCCATGATCTCGTCGCGCGCGTCGTCGGTCTCGCCCAGCTCGCGCTGGATCGCCTTCATCTGCTCGTTCAGATAATATTCGCGCTGGGTCTTCTCCATCTGGCGCTTCACGCGCGAGCGGATCTTCTTCTCGACCTGAAGGACGGAGATCTCGCCTTCCATCAGGCCATAGACCTTCTCCAGCCGCTTGGGCACATCGAAGGTCTCCAGCAGGCCCTGCTTGTCGGCGATCTTGACCGACAGGTGGGCGGCGACCGAGTCGGCCAGCTTGGAGGCGTCAGTGATCTGGGGAATGGAGCTGAGAGCCTCGGGCGGCACCTTCTTGTTCAGCTTCACGTAGTTTTCGAACTGCTCGACCACGGCGCGCAGCATGGCCTCGGACTGGGAGGTCTCGCCCGGCTCATCGTCGATTTCGACGGCCTCGGCCTCGAAATACTCCTCGCGGTCGGTGAAGCGGGTCAGGCGCGCGCGGCCCTTGCCCTCGACCAGGACCTTGACGGTGCCGTCGGGCAGTTTCAGCAGTTGCAGCACGCTGGCCAGCACGCCGATGGGATAGATGGCGTCGGTCGACGGGTCGTCGTCGACGCTGTTCTTCTGGGTCGCCAGAAGAATCTGCTTCTCGCCCTTCATGATCTCGTCGAGGGCCTTCACCGACTTCTCGCGGCCCACGAAGAGCGGCACGACCATGTGCGGAAAGACGACGATGTCCCTCAGCGGCAGGACGGGCAGGATCTTGGGTTCAGTCATGATGCGTACTCCCGGGCCATTGATGATCTCCGGCCCGCCGCCACGGTCGCCCGGGCAAGAGGCCCGACCAGCGCATGACGGCCCGTCGATTCCGACGGCGTTCGGATGAGTATGTGGTTTGAAAGACCCACGGTTCAAGCGTGGCCGCCGAATGGTCCACATCTGCATGGAAAACGGCCCGATCGCGCGCTTTCGCTTCGAACCGGACCCCGCGCGAATTTGCCACACCGGCGCCAGGGGCGTAGGTCGGGCCGCTCCCATCGCTGAACGAAAGATCGAGGTATGGCGCCCCCATCCCGCGCGAGCCTGCATGCCGCCTGGCGTGAACATATCGGCCCTGTGTGGAAGAGCCGGCTGGCTGCCGGCGGCGGCGCGGTCGGCGTCGGCCTGTTCGCTTGGCTGTTCGCCATGGCCGCCGACCATGCCCAGCGACTGTTCACCGGCATGACCGATGCGGTTCCCCTGGCGCCCCTGGTCGTGACCCCGGCGGGGTTCGTGCTGCTGGCCTGGCTGACGCGGCGGTATGCGCCGCAGGCCAAGGGATCCGGCATTCCCCAGATCATCGCCGCCGCCCGGCACGTCGAAAAGGGGCGAACGGGCGGGCTGGTGTCCCTGCGCACCGGCGCCTTCAAGGCCGTGGCCACCCTGGCCGCCTTGCTGGTGGGCGGGTCGGTGGGCCGTGAAGGCCCGACGGTCCAGTTGGGCGCCTCCATCATGGTCGCCGCGCACCGGCTGCTTCGCGTGCCGGTCAACGCCGCCGTGATCATCGCCGGCGGCGCCGCGGGCGTGGCCGCCGCATTCAACACCCCGATCGCCGGCGTGGCCTTCGCGCTGGAGGAACTGGCCTCGGCCTATGAGCAGCGCCTGACCCTGCTGGTCATGGCCGCCGTCGTCATCGCCGGTCTGGTCCCCCTCAGCCTTGCGGGCGACTACGTCTATTTCGGCGTGGTCAGGGAGACGCTTCCGGGATTGCAGGCCCTGCCGGCCGCCGTGATCGTGGGGGCCGTCGGCGGCCTGGCGGGCGGGCTATTCTCGCGCGTCTCGCTGCGCCTGCTCGGCCCCGCCTCCCCGCTCGGCCGGCGCCCGATGCTGACCGCTCTGGCCTGTGGCGTGATCGTCGCCGCCATCGGCGTGGTCACGGGCCTGACCTGGGGCACGGGCTACGAAGCGGCCCGCGCCCTGGTGGAGGGCGAACAACAGCCGTTGTGGTTTGCTCCGGCCAAGTTCGTCTCGACCCTGGCCTCCAGCCTTTCGGGTGCGCCAGGCGGCGTGTTCGCCCCGTCCCTGTCGGTCGGCGCCGGTCTGGGCGGGCTGATGGCCGAACTCTTTCCGGCGGACAATCGCGGCGCCATCGTCCTGCTGGGCATGATCGCCTATTTCGTGGGCGTCGTGCGGGCCCCGCTGACGGCGGTCGTCATCATGTCGGAAATGACCGCCAATCGGACGATGATCCTGCCCCTGTTCGCCGCCGCAGTGGTCGCCGACGTCGCCGCGCGCCTGGTCTGCAAGCAGCGCCTGTATCACGGTCTCGCCGCCAACTTCGCCCCGGTGAAGACCGATGCCGAGACCGAAGCGGAACCGGCCACGAAAAAGGCCCCGGGCGACACGCCCGGGGCCTGATCTCTTGCGGTGACGACGACCGTCAGGCGGCGCCGTCAGCCTTCTTCTTGGACGCTTCGGAATAGATCAGCAGGGGCTGGGCCTTGCCGTCGATGACTTCCGCATTGACCACCACCTCTTCGACGCCCTCGAAGGTCGGCAGTTCGAACATGGTCTCCAGCAGGATGCCTTCCAGGATCGAACGCAGGCCACGCGCGCCGGTCTTGCGTGTGATCGCCTTCTTGGCGACGGCGATCAGGGCGTCGTCGGTGAAGGCCAGTTCGACATTCTCCATCTCGAACAGGCGCTTGTACTGTTTGACCAGGGCGTTCTTGGGCTCGGTCAGGATGGTGACCAAGGCCGCTTCGTCCAGGTCTTCCAGCGTCGCCAGCACGGGCAGACGGCCGATGAACTCGGGGATCAGGCCGAAACGCATCAGGTCGTCAGGCTCGACGCCCTTCAGGATGTCGCCGGTGCGACGCTCGTCGATCTCCTTGACCTGAGCGCCGAAGCCGATCGAGGCCCCTGCCCCGCGCGCCGAGATCACCTTCTCCAGGCCGGCGAAGGCGCCGCCGACGATGAACAGGATGTTGGCGGTGTCGACCTGCAGGAACTCCTGCTGCGGATGTTTGCGCCCGCCTTGCGGAGGCACGGAGGCGACGGTGCCTTCCATGATCTTCAGCAGGGCCTGCTGCACACCCTCGCCCGACACGTCGCGGGTGATCGACGGGTTGTCCGACTTGCGGCTGATCTTGTCGATTTCGTCGATGTAGACGATGCCGCGCTGGGCCCGTTCGACATTGTAGTCGGAGGCCTGGAGCAGCTTCAGGATGATGTTCTCGACATCCTCGCCCACATAACCGGCTTCGGTCAGGGTGGTGGCGTCGGCCATGGTGAAGGGCACGTCGATGATGCGCGCCAGCGTCTGGGCCAGCAGCGTCTTGCCCGAGCCGGTCGGCCCGATCAGCATGATGTTCGACTTGGCCAGTTCGACGTCGTTGTTCTTCGTCGCGTGGTTCAGGCGCTTGTAGTGGTTGTGGACGGCGACCGAGAGGACCTTCTTGGCGTGCGACTGGCCGATGACATAGTCATCCAGGACGTCGCGAATCTCCTTGGGCGTGGGAACGCCGTCGGTCGTCTTCTTGAAGCCGATCTTGTGCTCTTCACGGATGATGTCCATGCACAGTTCGACGCATTCATCGCAGATGAAGACGGTCGGGCCCGCGATGAGTTTGCGGACCTCGTGCTGGCTCTTTCCGCAGAACGAGCAGTAGAGGGTGCTTTTGGCGTCTGAGCCGGCTGCTTTGGTCATAGACCCTTATCTCACTCCCGCGGGGCGGACCGAAATGGCCCGAAACGCGCTTCCCTCACATTGATTCCAGTACTCTGGCTGCGAAGGTCTTCAAAAAATGACAATCACCCATCACACGTTCCGCGACAACCCCGAAGGCGGCATGGGATTGTTGCAGTGCGTGGATGGATCAGTGTCGGCGGGGATCAAGGCGAATGTCTGACATGGGAGGTCTGCACGATTTGCGCCAGTCCAAAACCGGCGGCCGGCCGATCGTGGCGTTCGATTTCGACGGCACGCTGACGATTCGCGACAGTTTCACCGAATTCCTGAAATGGCGCGCCGGACCGGGCGCCTGGGCGCTGGGTCTGGTCAAGTTGGCGCCCGCCGTAGCGGCCTATGCGCGGGATCGGGACCGGGGGCGGATCAAGGCGGCCTCGGTGAAGGAGTTTCTGCGGGGCGTGGATCGCGCCGCGCTGGAAGCCGACGCCCAGCGCTTCGCCGACGCGGTCTGGGACCGGTTCATGCGGCCGGATGCGCTGAAGGTCTGGAACGACTGGGGCGAACGCGGCGCGCATCGCGTAATCGTGACCGCATCGCCCGAGGCGACGGTGGCCCCGTTCGCACGCCGGTTGGGCGCGGAGGCCTTGCTGGGCACCGAACTGGTGTTCGATTCGGACGACAGGGTCACGGGGGCCTTCGCCGGTCCGAACTGTCGCGCCGAGGAGAAGGTGCGCCGGCTCAAGACCGCCTATGGCCCCGACATGGTCCTGACCGCCGCCTATGGCGACACCTCGGGCGATGCGGAGATGCTGGCGATGGCCCAGGAGCCGGGCTTTCGGGTGTTTCGCCAGAAACCGTGACGGTCAGTTGCCGTCCGCATCCACGTCAAACACCACGGCCTTGCCCCGCGATGTCGGGTCCCATCCCGCCGCGATGGCCGAGGTGATGGCGGTGCGGACGGCGTCGACGTTGACCCGCTGCTTTTCGACATCCGGTCGGCCATTGGGTCGCAGCGGCGGGGGGAACTGCACGATGGCCTCGCGCTTGAAATCGACATGGCGCAGGGACACGGCCATGCCTTCCCAGACATTGCCGCCCTTGGGCTGGGGCTGGCGACGAAGCTCCCACTCATAGGTCTCGCCGTCGACTTCGACCGTGCCGCTTGGATCTCGTGTGAATTGCATGGCGGCCTGATAGCACAAATGAAAAAGGCGCACCGGCATCGGTGCGCCTTTTCCGTTCGATCTCCGCCTCGGCTCAGCTGCCGGGCGTCTTCACGCCGTCGGCGTCGGCCTGTTCGCGGCGGTCATAGACATGGTCCACGATGCCCCAGGCCTTGGCTTCCTCGGCCGACATGAAGTGGTCGCGGTCCAGGGTCTTCTCGACTTCCTCATACGTCCGGCCGGTGTGGTGGACGTAGATCTCGTTCAGACGCTTCTTGGTGTAGCGGATGTCGGCGGCGTGCAGTTCGATGTCCGACGCCTGGCCACGGAACCCGCCGGAAGGCTGGTGCACCATGATCCGCGCGTTCGGCAGGGCGATCCGCTGGCCCGCAGCGCCGGCCGTCAGGATCAGCGAGCCGGCCGAGGCGGCCATGCCCATGACCACGGTCGAAACCGGGCTTTTGATATACTGCATGGTGTCGTAGATCGCGAGCGCCGAGGACACCTGTCCGCCGGGGCTGTTGATATACATGGAGATTTCCTTTTTCGGATTCTCCGACTCCAGGAACAGCAGCTGGGCGCAGATCAGCGACGCCATCGTGTCCTCGAACGGCCCCGTCAGGAAGATGATCCGCTCGCGCAGCAGACGCGAGAAGATGTCGAAGGAGCGCTCGCCCCGGCTGGACTGCTCCACCACCATGGGGACCAGGTTCATATTCATCAGTTCGATCGGATCGCGCATATAGCCTTCTCGAGAATGCTGGGGGCGCGCGACTCAAAGACCACACGCCTTGTTACTCTGCATATCGCGTCATGAAGGCCGCCTTACAAGGCCGGCCCTGGACACGAAAAAAGCGGAGGCCCTGCGACCTCCGCTTTTGGGATCATCAAACCCAGAAGGCGATCAGCCCTCTTCGTCTTCCTTCAGCAGCTCTTCCTTGGTGATCGGCGTGTCGGTCACCTCGGCCAGGCCGACGATCAGGTCGACGACCTTCTCTTCATAGATCGGCGCGCGCATCTGGGCGGCGGCGTTGGGGTTCTGGCGGTAGAAGTTCAGGACGGCCTGTTCCTGGCCCGGATAGTTGCGGGCTTCCTGCAGGATGGCGGCGTTCAGTTCCTGGTCGGTGACCTGGACGTTGTTGGCGCGACCGATCTCGGCCAGCACCAGACCCAGGCGCACGCGGCGCTCGGCGATCTTGCGGTATTCGGCCTTCAGATCCTCGTCCGACTTGGCGGCGTCTTCTTCCGGCAGGCGTCCGGCGGTCTTGTCGGCCTCGACCTGTTGCCAGATGCCGTCGAACTCGGCCTCGACCATCTTGGGCGGCAGCGGGAAGTCGTGGGCTTCGTCCAGTTGGTCCAGCAGGGCGCGCTTCAGCTTGAAGCGGGCGGCGCCGGCATATTGCTGGTTCAGGTTCTGGCTCAGCAGTTCCTTCAGCTTGTCCAGCGATTCCAGACCGATGCGCTTGGCGAAGTCCTCGTCGACCTTGGCTTCGACCTCGGCCTTGATGGCCTTCACCTTGACGTCGAAGGTGGCCAGTTTGCCGGCCAGGTGAGCGGCTTGATAGTTCTCGGGGAAGGTGACCTCGATGGTCTTCTCTTCACCGACCTTGGCGCCGGTCAGTTGCTCTTCGAAGCCGGGGATGAAACGGCCCGAGCCGATCACCAGGTCCGCATCCTCGGCCGTGCCGCCGTCGAAGGGTTCGCCGTCCAGCTTGCCCAGGAAGTCGATGGTCAGTTGGTCGCCCTCGGCGGCCTTGCCCTTCTTGTCCTCGTAGGACTTGGCCTGGCCGGCCAGCTCGGTCAGGGCCTCGTCCAGATCGGCGTCCGAGGCTTCGTAGGTCGGGCGGTCCAGCTTCAGGGTTTTGGGATCGACCGGGGTGAAGTCCGGCATGATTTCCAGGGCCATCTCATAGGCCAGGTCTTCCTCGCCCTTGATGACCTTGTCCATGTCGGAGGTCAGCTTCATCTCGGCCGGGGCGGCCGGACGGATCTTGGCCTCGTCCAGGGCCTTCTGGCTGGTCTCGTTCAGTTCGGCGTTGATGATCTCGCCCATGAACTCGCGGCCGAAGGTCTTCTTGACGTGGGCGACCGGCACCTTGCCCGGGCGGAAGCCCTTCAGCTTCACCTGCGGGGCGACTTCCTTGACGCGGGCTTCGAGCTTCTCGTTCAGCTCCGCGACGGGGATGGTGACCGCGAGCACGCGGCTGAGGCCTTCGTTCGACTTTTCGACGACTTGCATGGTCGGGATTTCTGACGCTCTGGGGCGCATGGACCGTCGAGACGGCCAGCGCGGAATGGATAAAGCAAGAAGGCCGCCCCTTGCAGAGCGGCGCCTCGAAGCCCGCCCTTATGTCGAGAAGGGCTCCAAAGGTCAACGCGGGCGTGGCGTCAGGCGGTGGTTTCGGTCCGGATCGGAGCTTATGTAGGGCGAATGAACCAGCCCGCCTCCCCCATCGGCGTCTTCGTCACGCCCGTCACGCCGCTTCAGCAGAACTGCACCACCGTTTGGTGCACAGCGACCAACAAGGCAGCTGTCATCGATCCGGGCGGGTCGGTCGATGCGATTCTGGGCGAGGTCCAACGGCGTGGCCTCACCCTTGACCAGATCTGGATCACCCACGGCCATCTGGATCATGCGGGCGGCGCCGCCGAGATGCAGGAGAAAACCGGTGTCCAGATCACTGGCCCTCAGAAGGCCGACCAGTTCTGGATCGATCGGATCGTGGAAAGCGGCCGGATGTACGGCCTGCCCGACGCCCGCCCCTTCACGCCCGACCGCTGGCTGGAGGACGGCGACACGGTGTCGCTGGGCGAAACGACATGGGAGGTCCGCCACTGCCCGGGCCATACGCCGGGTCATGTGATCTTTTTCAACCGCGCGGCGCGATTCGCCCAGGTCGGCGACGTCCTGTTCAAGGGCTCCGTCGGCCGCACCGACTTCCCCATGAGCGATCCGCCCGCCCTGATCCGCAGCGTCGTCGAAAAGCTGTGGCCCCTGGGCGCCGACGTCACCTTCGTACCGGGCCACGGCCCCATCTCGACCTTTGGCGAGGAACGGCGAACCAATCCGTTCGTGTCGGACGCCGCGCTTCGTCAGGCGCCGATCCAGCGGGAACCGACAGGACCTGCCTGACGGTCCTCAGCGGCGCAGGAGCATGCCGATGATCACGCCGACGCCTAGGGCGTAAAGGGTCGCCTTCATCGGGTGATCCTGAATGTCTTCCTGAGCGCGATGCAGTCGTCCTGAAACCTTTTCACGCACCAGCCCTGCGTCTTCCCGCACGGCCCGACGGATTGAGGTCGTCTTACCGAAGCTGCGGCCTTCGCCTCCAGCCAGGATGGCGTCGGCCTCCCTGTCCAGGCGTTGGGTCAGGCTGTCGTCTTCCAGAACGATGTCGTCGGGCGAAGGCGGGGCGATGGGGGTCTGTGTCATGGCGATCTCCGGGTTTGGACAATCAAACCGGCGCGGGCCTCTACAGTTCCCTTTGAACGTCGGGCTCGGGGCCGCGTTGGTTGGGCCCAAGGAGAATGCCCATGACCTATATCGAACCCACGCCCGGCGGAGCGCCCCAGCCCGAGATCCCGCCGGAGCCCTCGCCCCAACCGGAAATCCAGCCGTCAGACACCCCTGACGAGGTTCCGCCGATGGAACCGGGCGGCGGCGGCGAAGGTGATTCTCGCCCTTACGACGCGGAATGAAGTCAAGCCGCGAAAACGTTCAGACCTGCGACAGTAAAACTGGGTTCCGCACGGAACCGTCACCGAGTCACTGGGTTCAGTTCAGCAAGCGCAACGGCAGCACTGAAAGGACACCGATGGACAGTCAACCCACGCGACCCTCCGGCGTTTCCAAGCGAGGATTCGCCTCCATGGACCCAGAGCGTCAGCGCGAAATCGCAAGAAAAGGGGGCGCCAGCGTCCCCAGCGAGAAACGCAGCTTCTCCCAGGATCGCAGCCTGGCCGCACAGGCCGGCCGCAAGGGCGGAGAAGCCTCTCATGGCCCGAAGAAAGAACCCGGCTCGCCGGAGGGCGAATAAGAAGACCAAAGACGAATGAAATAAGGGCGGCTCCTTGATCGAGGAGCCGCCCTTTTTCCTGCGCGTCATCCGACGCGCCTTATGACAGCTCTAGCTACGCAGCAGGGCCACCGCGACGCTGGGCTCTGGCGAGGCGTCGAAGCGCGCCAGGGACCAGCCGGACGCGGCGGCCAACGCCTCGACCGACTCGCGGGTGAACTTGCGCGAGCTTTCCGTGTGGATCGTCTCGCCGGCCATGAAGCGGAACGGATGGTCGCCGATGCGTGCGGTCGTCGGTTCCAGCGCCTTGAGGTGCATCTCCATCCGGGACGCCTCGGCGTTCCAGACGGCGCGGTGGGCGAAGGCGTCGAGGTCGAAATCGGCGTCCAGCTCGGCGTTGGCGCGCACCAGGACATTGCGATTGAAGGCGGCGGTGACGCCCCGGCTGTCGTCATAGGCGGCGACCAGGGTCCCCGCGTCCTTGACCAGATCGACGCCCAGGATGAACAGCGCCCCCTCCCCCAGCATGCGTCGCGCGGCGGCCAGGAAACGCTCGGCCTCGACCGGTTCCAGATTACCGATGGTCGAGCCGGGGAAGAAACCGATGCGCCGACCCTGCGGCAGATCGTCCGGCAAAGGCGCCAGATGTTCGAAATCGCCCAGCACCGGCTGGACCCGAAGGCCGGGATAGTCGGCCCGGATGCGGGTCGCGGCGTCCGACAGGGCGGATTGGCTGATGTCCAGCGGCACATAGGCGGCCAGGTCGGGCGCAGCATCCAGCAGGATGCGCGTCTTCTCGCTGGCGCCCGAGCCGAACTCTATCAGAACCGCGTCCGGACCGAACTCGGCGGTCAGGGCGGCGGCGCGGTCGCGCAGCAGGGCCGTCTCCTGCCGGGTCGGATAGTATTCCGGCAGGGCGGTGATCTCTTCGAACAGGCGCGACCCCTCGGCGTCGTAGAACCATTTGGGCGGCACGGCCTTCTGGTCGCGCGACAGGCCTTCGACCAGGTCGCGCCTGAAGGCGGCGGTCTGATCGTCGTCGGCGGCGGCGGCCCGGTCGCGGGGCGCGTCTTCGGCCAGTCTCAAGCCCATGAAGGCCCACCTCTGTTGGGGATAGAAGAAATTGCGATACGTCAAACGGGCATGATCGGACGGCGTGGCGAAGGCGCCGCCGCGCAGAACCATCTGATTGGCCATGAACTTGCCGTTGTATTCCGCCGCCGTGCCCGACGTCGGCTGGAAGCCCGGGTATGGGGCGTAGGCGCTGGACGTCCACTGCCAGACCTCGCCGGACAGATTTGAAAAAGCGTCGACGGCCGTGGTCGCGGCGTGCTCCCACTCGGCCTCGGACGGCAGGCGTTTGCCGGCCCAGCGGGCATAGGCGTCGGCCTCGTAGAAGCTGACGTGACGCACCGGAGCGGCGGAATCGACAGGCGCGCGGCCGGTCAGCCCCATCACGGTCCAGTCGTCGCCGTCGCGGCGCCAGTAGAGGGGCGCGGTCCAGCCCTCGGCCTTGACCGTGGCCCAACCGTCGGACAGCCACAGGTCCGAACGGGCGTAGCCGCCGTCCGCGATGAAGGCGAGCCAGTCGCCGTTGGTCACCAGATCTGCGGCCAGGGCGAACGGCTCCAGCCAGACCTTATGCGCCGGTCCTTCGTTGTCGAAGGCGAAGCCCGCGCCGCCATGGCCGATCGTGACCAGACCGCCGTCGAAGGCGACAACGCCGCCGCGCGCCGGATCGAGCGGCTCAAGGCGCGGCTCGACCGCATAGGAAGCCGGGTCCAGCGGCGAGCGGGACATCAGGTTCAGCAGGTCCATCAGGAACAGCTCCTGATGCTGCTGATCGTGGTGCAGGCCCAGTTCGAACAGATAGCGCTGAAGCCCGCTGGACGGCCCCTCCGCCAGCCAGGCGGTCATGCGCCGGTCGATCTCGCGGCGATAGGACAGCACCTCATCGACCGATGGGCGGGTCATCAGCCCGCGCTCGGCGCGCGGCACCCGCTCGCCCAAGGCCTCATAGTAGGAGTTGAACAGCTGCTGGAAGCGCGGATCGACCGGGCGGTAATCCGGGTCCGACGCCAGGATCAGGGCTTCGAAGAACCAGCTGGTGTGGGCCAGATGCCATTTGCCGGGGCTGCAGTCGGGCATGGACTGGGCCGACAGGTCCTCGGCCGACAACCCCTCCGCCAGGGTGGGCATGGCGGCCCGAACGGCCCGAAACCGCGCCACGTCCGACGCCGCCCGCGTATCGGGCTCGAAGCGAGCATTCATGTCAGCCGATCCGTCCAGCGCAGCCCCGATGCCCCACCGGGCGTCGCATCGTTCAATGTGGTCGAACGTCACGCCACGGGCGGGGTTCCCGGTGATTTGGGAAGCGTTGCCCCAAAATCAACGGGCGGGCCGACCTCCGTGCTTGGCGTATTCCAGCCGGGCGATGGTGCGATTGTGAACCTCGTCCGGGCCATCGGCGATCCGCAGGGTACGCACCGTGGCATAGAGTTCGGCCAGGGGCGTGTCGCCCGAGACGCCGGCGCCGCCGAACGCCTGGATGGCGTCGTCGATGATCTGAAGCGCCATGCGCGGCGCCGCGACCTTGATCTGGGCGATCTCGGAACGGGCGTTTTTGGCCCCCGCCTGATCCATCATCCAGGCGGCCTTCAACACCAGCAGGCGGCACATCTCGATATTGGTGCGGGCGTCGGCGACGCGCTGTTCCCACACCGAATGTTCGGCCAGCTGCTTCTTGAACGCCGTCCGGTTCAGCAACCGCACGACCATCAGCTCCAGCGCACGCTCGGCCGCGCCGATCACGCGCATACAGTGGTGGATGCGGCCGGGACCGAGCCGCCCCTGGGCGATCTCGAACCCCCTGCCCTCGCCGGCGATCAGGTTCTCGACCGGCACGCGCACGTTTTCCAGCACCACCTCGGCGTGGCCGATGGGCCGTTCGTCATAGCCGAACACCGACAGCATCCGCTCGACGCGGAAGCCGGGCGTGTCCACGGGCACGATGACCTGCGACTGCTGGGCGTGGCTGGCGGCGTCGAAGTCGGTCTTGCCCATGACGATGGTCATGGCGACGTTCGGGTGCGCCATATTGGTCGACCACCATTTGCGGCCGTTGACGACATAGTGGTCGCCGTCGCGCTCGATCCGGGTCTGGATATTGGTGGCGTCGGACGAGGCGACCTCGGGCTCGGTCATCAGGAAGGCCGAGCGGATTTCGCCGGCCATCAGAGGCTTCAGCCAGCGGTCCTGCTGGGCGGCGTCGCCGTACATATAGAGCACTTCCATATTGCCGGTGTCGGGGGCGTTGCAGTTGAACACCTCCGACGACCACAGATGAGCGCCCATCATCTCGGCCAGGGGCGCATAGTCGAGGTTGGTCAGGCCCGCGCCCCCATTCTCACCTTCATGGCCGCCCGGCAGGAACATGTTCCACAGGCCAGCCTCGCGCGCGGCGGCCTTCATCGCCTCCATGACCGGCGGCTGTCGGGTCGAGTCCTCGCGCACCTGGGCGAAATACTCAGCCTCGCGCGGGATCACCTGTTCGTCGAGGAAACGGCGCACGCGGGCGTGCCAGTCCAGGGCGCGGTCGGAATGTTTGAAGTCCATGGCGTTATCCTCTGTCCCGTTCGCGTCTCTGCCGGACGCTCGATACGAAAACGGCGCGGCCCCGATCGGGAGCCGCGCCGCCATAATTGGTCGTTCAGACCGGCATCAGCGCTTCAGCAGCGGAGCCAGTTTCTGGGCGATCATCATGTCGCCGGCGATCTTCAGCTTGCCCTGCATGAAGGCCATCATCGGATCCAGCTTGCCTTCCGACAGGGCCATGAAGTCATCCCACTTCATCGAGACGGTGGCGTCGGCGGGCTTGTCTTCGTTCGTCACCGTGTTCGGCACCGAGGCGCCGTCGATGTAGATCTTGCCCTCGTCGCCGAGGTCGAGCTTCACGGTCTTGCCCAGACCGGAGTTGTCGCCGACGGCGCCGCGGATGTGTTCGGTGACTTGTGCGAGATCGGGCATTGGGGGCGTCTCCCTAAAAGGACGTTGTGAACTACGGGTTAGCCCGCATCGACGAGGGCGCCAAGATCACGTCGGGTAAAGCTCGCATCACTTCTCCGGATCGCCGTCCCGAAACCGCCATTTCATGGCCAGCACGGCCGAGGCCATGACCAGGGCGCAGGCGTTGGCGATGGTCACGGGCCAGGCCTGGGTCATGGCGCCATAGACGACCCACAGCGCGAAACAGGTCACCGTCAGGGAATAGGTCTTCAGACTGACCGAGGACGCATCCCGCTCCTTCCAGATCTTGATCGCCTGGGGCGCGAAACTGGTCACGGAGCAGACGGCGGCGGCTGAGCCGACCACATTGGCGATCAGGTCGCTCATTTCACGCTCGCCTGCTGGATCATGAAGGCCCAACAGCGCGCGGTCGATCAAGGTTCCTGAGCGACCGGCGCCAGCAGCGGCGCGACGTCGCGCACGCCGTTCAGCGAGGCGGGAAAGCCTGGCGCGGCCCGCTGCGGGCCCAACTGTTCGAAGGCGTGGCCCAGCGCCAGCACCCGCGCGTCCTGCCATTTGCCGCCGATGACGCTGAGCCCGACCGGCAGGCCGCCCACCTGTCCCATCGGCACGGTCAGATGCGGATAGCCCGCCACGGCCGGCAGGGTCGAGGCCGACCCCAGATAATGGTCGCCGTTGACGATGTCGGTCGTCCAGGCCGGACCCGTCGTGGGCGCGATCAGGACGACGACGTCATTGTCCTTCATCAGCCGGTCGATCCCCTCGACGCCCGCCAGGCGCAACGAGGTCTCGCGCGCGGTCACATAGGCCGGGTCGGTCAGACCGCCCGTCGCCTCGGCCTTCTCGAACAGATCCTGGCCGAACAGGGCCAGCTCGCGCGGCGTCGCACTGTTGAAGGCGATGACATCGGCCAGGGTGCGGGTCTTGACCTGGGCCGCGTCCGTGGTGGCGAGATAGGCGTTCAGATCGACCTTCAGCTCGGTCAGCAGCACGGTCAGTTCGGCGCCGCCGATGGCCCCCATGTCCGGCCCGTCCTTGATGTCGACCAGAACGGCGCCCGCCTGACGCATCCGCTCCAGATTGGCGTCGAAAACCGCGTCCGTGCCGGTGGAATAGCCGGTCAGGAAACGGGCCACGCCGATACGAACGCCGATCAGGCTCGCGCCCTCCAGCGCCGCAGCATAGTCGGTCTTGCGCGCGTCCGCCTCGACCGTCGCCGGGTCGGCGGGGTCGGAGCCGGCGATGACGTTCAGCACCAGGGCCGCGTCCCGGACCGTGCGGGTCATCGGCCCGGCCGTGTCCTGGCTGTGGCTGATGGGCACGATGCCGGTGCGCGACACCAGACCCACCGTCGGCTTGAACCCAACCAGACCGTTGATCGCCGCCGGACAGGTGATCGAACCGTCCGTCTCGGTCCCGATGGCCACGATGGCGAAGCCCGCCGCCACCGCCGCCCCCGAACCCGAGGACGAGCCGCAAGTGTTGCGATCGCGAGCGTACGGATTGCGCGTCAGCCCGCCCACGGCGCTCCAGCCGCTGATCGAGTTGGACGAGCGGATATTGGCCCATTCCGACAGATTGCTCTTGCCGATCAGCACGGCCCCCGCCTGGCGCAGGCGGGTCGTGATCGGCGCGTCGCGGTCCGGCTGGTTTGCGGCCAAGGCCAGCGAGCCCGCCGTCGTCGCCATGCCGCGCGCCTCGACATTGTCCTTGATGACCAGGGGTACGCCGTCCAGCGGCAGGGTCCGCCCGGCGATCCGCCGCGCATCCGACGCGCGCGCCTCGTCCAGCGCGGCGGGGTTGATGGCGATCAGGCTGTTGATCGCCGGGCCCGGATCGCCGAACCGGCCTTCGACGTCATAGGTGCGGATCTGGCTGAGGAAGAACCCCGTCATCTCCTCCCACGACCCATAGGGCGTGCGTTCGCGCTGCACCCAGGCGATGTCCGCGTTCGGCGGCGGAGGCGGCGCGGGAATATGCGCCGAGGCCAGCGGCGCCCCGCTGGATAGGATGACGGCGAACACGCCGGCCAGAAGCTTGGTCTTCGACATGTTCGCCCCCGCGAAGTCTTTGGCCGTCAGTCAGCCGTCTCGGCGCGCTTGCCGATGGTGCGATCCAGGAAGTCCAGATAGGTCCGCCATTGCTGCAACTGGCGCGGATCGCCCCGCACGCCGTGCCGCTGGCCCGGATACAGCATCATCTCGAACGGCACGCTCTTGGCCTGCAGCGCATCGATGACGCGGGTCGCATTGCCGAAGATGACATTGTCGTCGGCCATGCCGTGCAGGATCAGCAGATGACCCGTCATGTCGTCCAGGCGCGGCAGGATGTCGGTGGCGGCGTAACCTTCCGCGTTGTCCTGCGGCGTGGACATGTACCGTTCGGTGTAATGGGTGTCGTAAAGGCTCCACTCCGTCGGCGCCGCACCCGCCAGGGCCGCCGCCAGGTCCGCATCCTTGTCGGTCAGGGTCAGCAGGCTCAGGAAGCCGCCGAAGCTCCAGCCCATCACCGCGATATGGTCGCCATCGACGTAAGGCAGGGTCTTCAGCCATTGGGCGGCCTGGGCCTGATCCTCGACCGCCGGAATGCCCAGGCGTCGATAGATGCTGGTCTCGAACGCCTGCGACCGATCCCCCTCGCCGCGATTGTCGACGCGGAAGACGATATAGCCCGCCTCGGTCAGCAACTGGTTGGTCAGCGGCTGCCAGCTCTTCTGCACGCCCGCGCCCGTGCCCGGTCCGCCATAGACCTGCATCACCACCGGATATTTCTTGGCCGGATCGAAGTCGGGCGGCGTCGTCATGCGCCAGACCAGGGTCTGGCCGTGGCTCTGCATCGTGCCGAACTCGGGCGCGCGCAGGCGCGAGACATAGGGGGTGAAGGGGTGTGCGGCGTCGAGCCTGTTCTCCTCGATCCAGCGCACGCGCGTGCCGTCGATCCGATACAGGGCCGATTGCGGCGGGGTGGCGGGATCCGAATAGTTGCCGACATAGGCCGTCGCCGGCCCGTTGACCGACACGTTCCACCAGCCGCCGCCCGGCGTCACCGCGACCGGATCGACCGTGCGGTTCAGATTGGCGCGGAACATCTGCTGTTCGATCGGCAGTTCCTCGCCGTCGCGCATCGAGGCGGTGAAATAGACGTCGCCGGTCTGCTCGTTGACGCCGTCCAGATGTTTGACCGGATAGTCGCCGCGCGTGATCGCCCGCAGCCGCCGCCCGTTGCGGTCGTACAGATACAGGTGCCGCCAACCGCTGTCCTCGTTGGACCAGATGAACCGGCCGTCCGCCAGCACGCGGAAGTCGTTGTTCAGATCGACCCAGGCCTCGGCCTTCTGACTCAGGATCACGCGCGACGCGCCCGTGGTCGGATCGACGCTCAGCAGGTCCAGCGTCTTCTGGTCGCGCGACTGGCGCTGGACATACAGGGTCTTGCCGTCGCCGGCCCAATCGACCCGCGCCAGATAGATGTCGGTGTTGGACCCCAGGTCCACCTTGACCCGCGCGCCGCTCTGCAGATCGCGCACATAGAGTTCAACCACCGCATTGGGCCGGCCGGCGCGCGGATAGCGCTGCTCGACCATGGTCGCGCCGGCGCCGGTGATCTCGAAGCGCGGCACGATGTCCACCGAGCTTTCGTCCACGCGCGTCAGGGCGATGTAGCGTTCGTCCGGGCTCCACCAGTAGCCGGTGTCGCGGTCCATCTCCTCCTGGGCGATGAACTCGGCCGTGCCCCACGAAATCAGGCCGGCGCCGTCGTCGGTGATCGGCGTCTCCTTGGCCGTCGCCAGGTCATAGACGACCAGGTTCTGATCGCGGACATAGGAGACATAGCTGCCCTTGGGCGAGACCTTGGCGTCGATCTCGTCGGCGGGCGTCTCGGTCAGGCGACGCACCTTGCCGTCGGCCCGGTTGGCCAGGAAGATGTCGCCCTCCAGCGGCGCCAGGATGTAGCGCCCCTGCTGGTCCCACGAATATTCGACCACGCCGCGCGCGCTGATCCGCATCCGCTCGCGCCGGGCCTTTTCGGCCTCCGACAGCTCGCCTGCATCGGGAACCAGGGCCTGGGCGTCGATCAGCTTGTAGGGTTCGCCCTCGCCTGTTGGCGCCGCCCACAGATCCTGAACGTCCACATTGTCTTCGCGCGAACGCAGGAAGGCGACCAGCTGCCCGTCCGGCGACAGACTGACCCCCTTGGCCACCGGCCCGTTCAGGCTTGGGCTGGAGAACACCCGCTCGGGCGTCAATATGTTGGAGGGCGTCTCCTGGGCGAGTGCGGAACCGGCCGAGAGGAGGATGGTCGAAGCAAGAAGGACTGTGCGCATGGTCGGTGACGCTAGCGGCGCTTCTGCAAGCCGTCACGAGGAAAAGTGGTCGCCGGGCGAAAGGCTTTTCCTTCCCTGCGAAGGGTTCTCATATTAGATAGCGCACGATGACCGACGCCGCCCTCTCCCCCGCTCCCGTCAAAGCCAGCCCGTTCAACGAACTGGAGGTCCTGTGGGTCCGCCACTGGACCGACAGCCTGTTCAGCTTCGGCGTTAAACGGCCCGAGGATTTCCGCTTCCGCTCGGGCGAGTTCGTGATGATCGGCCTGCCCGGCGAGGACGGCGGCAAGCCCGTTCTGCGCGCCTATTCCATCGCCAGCCCCTGCTGGGCCGAGGAGCTGGAGTTCTTCTCCATCAAGGTCGCCGACGGCCCCCTGACCTCGCGCCTGCAAAAGATCGTCGCCGGCGACACCGTCCTGATGGGCAAGAAGCCGACCGGCACCCTGGTTCTGGACGCCCTGACCGGCGGCGAGCGCCTGTTCCTTATCGGCACGGGCACCGGCCTGGCGCCCTGGCTGAGCGTGGCGCGCGATCCCGACACCTATGCCCGCTTCGGCCATGTCTATGTGATCCACACGGTCCGCAGCGTCGCCGACCTGGCCTATCGCGACTTCTTCACCCGCGAGATCCACGACGACCCGCTGATCGGCGACGAGGCGAAGGCGCAACTGACCTATTATCCGACCGTCACGCGCGAAGATTTCGAAACGCCCAGCCCCTTGAAGAAGGGCCGCATCACCGACCGCATCAAGTCCGGCGACTTCTTCCGCGACCTGGGCCTGCTCGAAGGCTTCGACCCCGCCCGCGACCGCGTCATGCTGTGCGGCTCCATGGCCATGATCAAGGAAGCCGGCGAACTGCTGAAGACTTATGGGCTGAAGGAAGGCTCGAACGCCGAACCCGCCGACTATGTGTTGGAACGCGCCTTCGTCGGTTGACGGTCTTGGCTTGCGCGGCCTGAGCGGCTAACCCCACGGCCATGCACCACCCTGCTCTTGTCGCCGTCGATCCCCGCGTCGATCCCGCCGAATGCCAGTCCATGGCCGACGTCCGCCAGGGCGTCGACGCCCTGGACCGCGCCCTGGTCGCCCTGCTGGCCGAGCGCCAGCGCTACATGGACGCCGCCGCCCGCATCAAGCCCGACCGCGACGCCGTCTTCGACCAGGCCCGCATCGACGACGTGGTCGCCAAGGTCCTGGTCTCGGCCGAAGCGCACCATCTGTCGCCCGACATCGCCGAACCTGTCTGGCGCCTGCTCATCGACCGCTGCATCGCCCACGAATTCGCTGCGTACGACCGGACTCGCAGCTAGGCGCTGGTCCGCCAGCCATCCTATCTGCGTGAAAAGTTCGGCCTGAATTCAACCGACTAGGTCACGCCAGCGTCAATCGATCTAACACGGGTTCCGGGCGCCCTATAATGCGCGCCGGTCTTTGACATCACTGCTCGCCGCCGAAGTTGCACTTTCTTGCACCTTGCACTGTTTTTTCGAGTGCAGTGCAACTTCGAACCGCCCAGCCCCTAGCCCTTCAGGCCACGCAGCATCAGTTCGTGACGATAGGCCGCGACATCCGCCAGCGCCGCCTGGAGCGCGTCGCGGACCCGCTCCAGCGCCGGCGCCGCCAGCGTCTGATCCGCCGCTTCCGCCTCGGCGCAGATCGCCGCCAGGTCTCGCGCGCCGATGCCCGCCGCCGCACCCCGGATCGTATGGACGCCGTCGCGCCAGCCCTCGGCCTTGGGATCAAGCATGACGGACCAGAGCCCCGCCTGGTTGACGAACAGGCCCAGCACCTCCTCGTTGATGGCGTCGTCGCCGCCCGTCATGCCGTTCAGCACGGCGAAATCGACCGCCCCCGTCAGATCGCGCAACGCCATCAGGCCGCCGTCTCCTCGCCCTTGGCCAGGCGCGAGTTCTTGGACGACCACAGCAGATAGATGGCGATCCCGATCACATTCCAGACCACAAAGCCGATCTGCGTCACCGGCTTCAGGCTCAGGAAGAAGATGATACAGCCGATCACGCTGACCGCGCCCACCAGCGGCCACAACGGCGCCTTGAACACCCGCTTGCGGCCCGGCTCGCGGATGCGCAGCACGATCAGGCACACCCCGACCGAACAGAAGGCCCCCAGCGTCCCGGCGTTCGCCAGCGACGCCAACTCGTCCAGCGGCAACAGGCCCGCCAGGATCGCCACCACCACGGCGGTGAACACCGTCACCACCGCCGGTACGCCCCGGCTCGACACCTTGGCCAGGCGACGCGGCAACAGGCCGTCGCGCGCCATGCCCAGGAAGATGCGGCTCTGGCCGAACAGGAAGGCCAGCAGCACGGTCGGCAGGGCGATCACCGCCGCCGCCGCAATCCATTGGGCCGCCGTCCCCTGCCCCATCTCACGCAGAATCAGCGCCAGCGGTTCAGGGCTGTCGGCGAAGGTCGCCACCGGCCGCGCGCCGATGGCTGCAGCCGCCACGACCAGATACAGCGCCGTGCAGATCAGCATGGAGCCGACGATGCCGATGGCCAGGTCGCGCTCGGGCTTCTTGGTCTCTTCCGCCGCCGTCGAGATAGCGTCGAACCCATAGAAGGCGAAAAAGATGATCGCCGCCGCCGCCATCACCCCGGTCTGTACGAAGGGCGCGCCGAAGCCGTTGGGCATGAAGGGCGTGAAATGCTCGGGCTTGAACGCCGGCAGGGCGATGGCCACGAACACCACCAGCGCCGCGATCTTGATCAGCACCAGCACCGCGTTCAGCGTCGCGCTTTCCTTGGTGCCCAACAGCAGCAGACCCGTCACCACCCCGATGATGGCCACCGCCGGAAGGTTGATGATCCCGCCCGCATGCGGCCCGGCCACCAGCGCCAGCGGCAGGTCGATCCCCAGCCCGCTCAGGAAACCGACGGCGTAGCCCGACCAGCCCACGGCCACGGCGCTGACCACCAGCGAATATTCCAGGATCAGACTCCACCCCACGACCCAGGCGATCATCTCGCCCAGCACGGCATAGGAATAGGTATAGGCGCTGCCCGCCGCCGGCATCATGGTCGACAGTTCGGCATAGGCCAGGGCCGCGCAGGCGCAGACCAGACCCGCCAAACCAAAGCTGATCAGCACCGCCGGCCCCGCCAGCCCCGCCCCCACGCCGATCAGCGTCAGTATGCCGGTGCCGACGATGGCGCCCACGCCCAAGGCCAGCAGATGCGGCCAGCTCAGCGTCGGCTTCAGCCGCGGTCCGTCGTGCGGCGCCATCATGACATCGATCGACCGACGCCGGTTCCAGAAGGCCATGAAACGCGCTCCCCCGCCGCTTGCCGCGGCTGATTCCACGCGGACCATACCCCGTCGCAGAAAGTTTGCGAAAGCGCTTGCCAACCCTGCCCCCGCTGGGTAGTAGGAGCGCCCTTCGGCAAGGCCTCTGGCCCCCGAAGACGCAGACGATCGGTCGGGTGATTAGCTCAGTTGGTAGAGCAGCTGACTCTTAATCAGCGGGTCGTAGGTTCGAACCCTACATCACCCACCATCGTCTTTCCTTCCAACAATCCGGTTCCTGCGCCTTAGCTCTTGCTATTGGCCGTCCTGCCGCTAGGAACCCGGCTCCCCTGCCTGGAGCCCTGCCATGACGGCGACGACACCGATGACCATCGGCATCGACTTCGGCACGACCAATACGGTCGTCGCCCTGACCGATGAGCACGGCATCGCCCGGCTGGTGACCTTCGACGCGGTCGAGGGCCAGACGACCACCTTCCGCTCGGCGCTCAGCTTCCAGATCCATCAGGGCGTGGACGGTCAGCCGCCCGAGCGCGTCGTCGAGGCCGGTCCCTGGGCCATCGCCGCCTATGTCGAGGATCCGCTGGAGACCCGCTTCATCCAGTCGTTCAAGACCTTCGCCGCCAGCGCCGCCTTCACCGAGACCCGTATCGACAATCGTCGCTACGCCTTCGAGGACCTGCTGGCCGCCTTCCTGCTGCGCCTGCGCCACCATGCGGGCGACGAACTGGCGAACACCCCGCCCGCCGTTATCGTCGGCCGCCCCGTCACCTTCGCAGGCGGCAATCCCGACGAGACCCTGGCCCTGTCACGCTATCAGACGGCGTTCGAGCGGCTGGGCTTCACCGACATCCGCTATGCGCACGAGCCGGTGGGCGCCGCCTTCTATTTCGCGCGCACGCTGAAGCAGGACGCCACGGTTCTGGTCGCCGACTTCGGCGGCGGCACCAGCGACTTCTCCATCATCCGGTTCGAGCGGACGGATGACGGCCTGCGTTCGACGCCTCTGGCGCGCTCAGGCGTGGGCGTGGCGGGCGACGCCTTCGACTATCGGATCATCGACCAATTGGTCTCGCCCGAACTGGGCAAGGGCGGCCTCTACAGCTCGGTCGGCAAGCAGCTGCCGATCCCGCAGCGGTATTATTCCGCCTTCGCGCGCTGGGATCAGTTGGCCCTGCTGCGCGCGTCGCGGGATATGCGCGACATCCGATCCTTGGCCCGCACGGCGCTGGAGCCGGAGAAGATCGAACGCCTGATCGAGGTGCTGGACGACAACCACGGCCATGACCTGTACCGCGCCGTGTCCACGCTGAAGATGGCCCTGTCGGCCGAGGAGACCGCCACCTTTCTGTTCCAGGCCAGCGGCGTCCATATCGAAAAGCCGGTCGCCCGCGCCGATTTCGAACGCTGGATCGCCCCGGAACTGGCCGCCATCGAAGGCGCGGTGGATGAGGCCATGGCCCGCAGCGGCCTGGGCCCCGACGCCATCGACCGGGTCTTCCTGACCGGCGGCACCTCCTTCGTGCCGGCCGTGCGCGCCATCTTCCAGAGCCGTTTCGGCGCCGAGCGGATCGAGACCGGCGGCGAGTTCGAATCCATCGCCGCCGGCCTGGCCCTGATCGGCCGCGAGCTGGATCTGGATTTGTGGAGCGAGAAGGCGGGTTGAGCGGCCCGCCCATACCGTTGGAATTGACACCGGTGACATCAATGATCGAAGGTTGGTTCGGGACCGAGCACGCCTGAACCGGATGCAAGACCGGATGGCGGCCATGGAGGAACGCTCATGAGATCCATCGACCGCCGCACCGCCCTGACCGGCCTTCTGGGAGGCGTCGCCGCCGCCGCCCTGCCCGTCCGCGCCGCCTTCGCCCAGACCAACGAGGAGGCCGCGCCCCTGGGTCGCGAATGGGCGTCCATGAAATGGCGTCGCGGGATCGAGGGCCAGCGGATGGCCGATCTGGGGAACGGGACCTTCCTCAACCCGATCATGTCGGGCGACCATCCCGATCCGTCGATCCTGAAGGACGGCGACGACTACTACATGACCTTCTCCTCGTTCGAGTCGGTGCCGGGCATCCATATCTGGCACTCGCGCGACCTGGTGAACTGGCAGCCGGTGATCGCGGCCCTGACCACCAATATCGGCTCGGTCTGGGCGCCCGAGCTGATCAAGCACGAGGGCAGGTTCTACTGCTACATCCCCGCCCGCTTCCCCGAATACCGCTCCAACTACGTCATCTGGGCGGACCGGATCGAAGGGCCGTGGAGCGAACCCATCGACCTGAAGATCCCGGCCAACATCGATCCCGGCCATATCGTCGGCGAGGACGGCAAACGCTATCTGTTCCTGAACGGCGGCGACCGGGTCAAGCTGACCGACGATGGTCTGGCCACCGACGGCCCGCTGGAAGAGCGGGTTTATGACGCCTGGCGCTATCCAGAGGACTGGATCGTCGAAGGCCGCGCCCAGGAAGGCCCTAAGCTGCTGAAGCACGGCGACTATTTCTACATGATCACCGCCATCGGCGGCACGGCCGGCCCGCCCACCGGCCACATGGTCATCGCCGCGCGGTCCAAGTCGATCAACGGCCCGTGGGAAGACTGCCCGCACAACCCCATCGTCCGCACCGCCTCGGGCGCCGAGAAATGGTGGTCGCGCGGCCACGCCACCCTGGTCGAGGGACCGACCGACGGCGACTGGTGGATGGTCTATCACGGCTATGAAAACGCCTATTGGAGCCTGGGCCGCCAGACCCTGCTGGATCCCATCGAATGGACCGACGACGGCTGGTTCCGCGCCAAGGGCGGCGACCTGTCCCAGCCCATCGCCAAGCCCCGGGGCGGCGACGCCGTGCCGCACGGCATGGCCCTGTCGGACGACTTCTCGACCGACAAGTTCGGCATCCAGTGGAGCTTCTACGATCCGCAGCCGAACGAGAAGGATCGCCTGCGCCGCGAGAACGGCGTCCTGCACATGCGCGCCAAGGGCAAGGCGCCGGTCAACTGCTCGCCCCTGACCTTCGTCCAGGGCGAACAGGCCTATGAGATCGAGTGCGAGGTCGAGATCGATCCCGGCGCGGTCGCCGGCCTGATCCTGTTCTACGACCGCGCCCTGTATGCCGGCCTCGGTTTCGACGCGACCCGCTACGTCACCCACCAGTACGGAATCGAGCGCGGACGACCGACAAATCCGCACGGGCGGCGGATGTTCATCCGCCTGACCAACGCCTACCAGAACGTCTATTTCGACACCTCCGGCGACGGCGTGACTTGGAACCGGTTCGACCGGGGCATGGAGGTCTCGGGCTATAACCAGAACGTCCGGGGCGGCTTCATGATGCTGCGCCCCGGCATCTACGCCGCCGGCGAAGGCGAGGTCCGGTTCAAAAACTTCAAGTTCCAGGCGCTCTAAGGCCGCCTCTCAGAACCCCTGCGCCCGCGCCACCCGTTCGGCGTGGAAACCGGCGTCGCCCAGCAGTTCGTTCAGCACCCGCACCCGCTTCAGGAACAGACCGACGTCGAACTCGTCGGTCATGCCCACGCCGCCGTGCATCTGGACCGCCTCCTGCACCGCCAGTTCGGCGACGCGGCCCGCCTTGGCCTTGGCGATGGAGGCCGCCAGCGATGCATCCTCACGCCCCTCGTCGATGGCCAGTTGCGCGCCGATCGTCGCCGCCCTTGCCAGCTCCAGCTCCGAGAACAGGTGCGCGGCCCGGTGCTGCAACGCCTGGAACTCGCCGATCAGCTTTCCAAACTGCTTGCGGGTCCGCAGATAGTCCAGCGTCGTCTTGAACGCCTGATCGCCGGCGCCCGTCAGGCTGGAGGCCGCACAGGCGCGCCCCAGGCTCAGCGCGCCGTCCAGCAACGCCTCCCCGCCCCCGACCGCGCCGATCACCGCGTCCGCATCGACCGCCACGTCGCTCAGCGTAATCCGCGCGGCGTTGTGCGCATCGACCATCATCGTGCGCTCGACCGCGACGCCCGCCGTCGCCGGATCGACCAGGAACAGCGTCGTCCCTTCATCCGCCGTCGCTGCCACGATCAGGGCGTCGGCCACATGGCCGTCCAGCACGAAGGCCTTGGCCCCGTTCAGCTTGAACCCGTTGCCCGCCCGCTCGGCCCGCGTGGCGATCCGCGACGGCGCGTGCTTGGCGCCTTCGTCCACCGCCAGGGCCAGGATGGCCTCGCCGGCCGCGATCCGGGGCAGCCAAGCCTGCTGCGCCTGCGACCCGCCCTCGATCAGCACCTTGGCCGACAGAATGGACGACCCCAGATACGGCGAAGGCGTCAGGGTGCGCCCCAGGCTCTCGGCGATCACCCCCGCCTCCACAGCGCCCAGCCCCATGCCGCCCAGCGCCTCGGGAATGATGACGCCGGCGAAACCCATCTCGCCGAACGCCCGCCACAGGTCGCGCGACACCCCGTCGGCGTCGCGTCCGTCCCGCAGTTTCCTCAGATGCGCGATCGGCGCCCGTTCGTTCAGGAAGCCGTCGGCGGCGTCCTGCAACATCGTCTGTTCTTCGGTCAGGATCAGCGGCATTTTCGTCCCGGGGCTGTATGGCGGAAGATCCCCTCCACCACTTCGTGGTCCCCCTCCCCACTGACGTGGGGAGGAGACGGTCTCCTCCCTGTCGCGAAGCGATGGGGAGGTGGCGCGGCGCATCTTGCGCCGTGACGGAGGGGCTCTAGGCGCCCGGCAGTTGCAGCAGGTGTTTGGCGATGATGTTCAACTGAACCTCGCTGGTGCCGCCCTCGATGGAGTTGGCCTTGGTCCGCAGCCAGTCGCGCGCCGTCTTGCCGTCATGCGACCGCTCGCCCTCCCACTCCAGCGCATCGGACCCGCCCGCCGCCATCAGCAGCTCATGCCGCCGCTTGTTGAGCTCGGACCCATAGTATTTCAGCATCGAGGCGATGGCCGGATGCGCCTGTTTGGCCTTCACCTGATCGCCCACCCGCTCCATCGCCAGGCGGAAGGCGGCGGCGTCGATCTCCAGATCCGCGATCCGGGCGCGCAGCATCGGCTCGTCCAGCCGCCCGGTCTCGTCCGCGCCTATGGCGTCCAGCGCCACCTGCCCGACCGGCCGCCCGCCCCCGACCTCGCCCATGGCGCCGATCATCGTCCGCTCGTGCGCCAGCAGATATTTGGCCACGTCCCAGCCCCGGTTCAGCGTCCCGACCAGGTTCTCCTTCTCCACCCGCACATCGTCGAAGAAGGTCTCGCAGAAGGGCGACTTGCCGCTGATCAGGGTGATGGGCCGCGTCGTCACGCCCGGCGTCTTCATGTCGAACAGCACGAAACTGATGCCCAGGTGCTTGGGCGCCTCCGGGTCCGTCCGCACCAGGCAGAAGATCCAGTCGGCCTTGTCGGCATAGGAGGTCCAGATCTTCTGGCCGTTGACGATCCAGTGGTCGCCCCGATCTTCGGCCCGCGTCTGGATGGCGGCCAGATCAGAACCCGCGCCCGGCTCGGAATAGCCCTGGCACCATCGGATCTCGCCGCGCACGATCTCGGGCAGGAAGCGCTTCTTCTGTTCTTCGGTCCCGAACGCCAGCAGCGCCGGGCCCAGCATCCAGACGCCGAAACTGGCCAGGGCCGGCTGCGCCTTGATGCGCCGCAGTTCCGAGGCCAGCACCTTGGCCTCCTCGCGGCTCAGCCCCCCGCCGGCGTATTCCGCTGGCCATTCCGGCGCGGTCCAGCCGCGTGCGCCCATCCGCTCCAGCCACAGCCTGTGCGCCGGCGTCTTGAACGTGGCGTCGCGCCCGCCCCAGATCATCTCATCGTCGGCCATCGGCCCGCGACATTCGGCCGGGCAGTTCGCCTCCAGCCAAGCACGCGTCTCGGCGCGGAATCGCTCCAGATCGGTCATTCCTCGTCTCCCATGGCGTGCGTCGCTGACCGGCCGAAACCGATGCGAGACATCGTTGGGAGAGAGCTTATCCGCGAAATCCCCGCCTTAGAAAGCGAAACCTGAATGCCGATCACTTAGCTGACGTAACGTCAGATCAGGCCGTGCCCCTTGGGCAGTTCGGCGTAGCGGTGAACCCGCGTCGCCATCACCAGGCCGAACCCGATCATCACCGTCAGCATCACGGTGCCGCCATAGGACAACAGCGGCATCGGCACGCCCACCACGGGCGCCAGCCCCATCACCATCGCCCCGTTGATCAGCACATACAGCGCAAAGGTCGCCGTCACCCCCGACGCCGCCAGCCGTCCGAAATGGCTGTGCGACAGCGAGGCGATCCGCAGGGAAATCAGGATGATGGCGGCGTAACATGCCAACAGGGTGAAGGTGCCGACGAACCCGAACTCCTCGGCGAAGGCGGCGAAGATGAAGTCGGTCTGGCGCTCGGGCAGGAACTCCAGCTGGCTCTGGCTGCCCAGGCCGAAGCCGCGCCCCAGCAGGCCGCCCGAGCCCATGGCGATCTTGGACTGCACGATCTGATAGCCCTTGTCCGACATGTCGGCCTCGGGGTTCAGGAAGGTCAGCACGCGGTGGCGCTGATAGTCGTGCATGCCGAACATGACATAGGGCGGCACCAGCACCGCCGCCGCCACGATCAGCGGCACGATGGCCCGCCAGCTCAGGCCGGCCGCGAACATGATCGCCGCACCCGTCATGCCGATCAGCATGGCCGACCCCAGGTCCGGCTGGTGCGCCACCAGGATGAAAGGCAGGCCGATGATCCCGACCGGGAAGATCAGCTTCCAGTGGAAACTCGCCTCCTTGGCCGAGGCCCCGTGATACCAGCGCGCCAGGGCCAGCACGACGCCGATCTTCATGATCTCGGACGGCTGGATGCGGGTAAAGCCCAGGTCCAGCCAGCGCGTCGCCCCCAGGGCGTGATACCCCAGCGGCGTCTCCACCAGCGCCAGCAGCAGCAGCGCCACCCCATAGATCGGATAGGCCAGGGCGAACCAGTAGCGGATGTTGATCATCGACAGCATCAGCATCAGCGCCAGACACATGCCGAACCGGATCAGGTGTTTCGCCGCCCACGGCGACCACGATCCGCCGGCCACCGAATACAGCATCAGCGCCCCGGTCCCCGCCACGACGCACAGCAGCGCCGTCAGCCGCCAGTCGATCTGGCCGAGCTTGGTCGAGACGCGTTCGCGCTCGCCGGGGCGTGACAGGGCCGAAGCGGTCATCCGCGCGGCTCGGACAGATAGGGGCGCGGACCGCTGGTGGCGGTCGGCGCTGGGCGCGAGGGTCGCGAGGGCGGAGCCGCCGTCTCCTCGGGTTCCGGCGGGGCCACGCCTTCCAGCGCCGCCGCCTCTGCGGAGGCCGTCGGCTCAGGCGGAGGCGGCCGGGTCATGCGCGCCACCATGTCGGGATCCTTCAGCAGGGCCGTCCGCATGATCTCGCGCGCGCGCGGGGCCGCAGCCGTGGCGCCGCCCAGGCCGCCATGTTCGATGATGACCGCGATGGCGTAGCGGGGCTCGTCCACCGGCGCGAAAGCCACGAACAGATTGTGGTCCTTCAGAGCCCAGACGTTCGACTTGCGCGAACCCGTGCCATAGTTGCGGACCTGGGCCGTGCCGGTCTTGCCGGCCATCTTGATGTCGCCCAGGCCCAGCTGGCTCTGGCGATACGCCCCGCCGCCGACGTCATTGGCCACCGCCACCATGCCTTGGCGGACATATTCGATGTGGGCGGGATCGAATGGCAGATCGGGGACTTCGGCGCCGCTGGGCTGCTCCACGCCGCCGACCGACTTGATCAGCCGCGGCATGATGGACTTGCGCGCATTGGCGAACCGCGCGGTCGTCACCGCCAGCTGCAAGGCGGTCACATTGACATCGCCCTGGCCGATCGCCACCGACAGGGTCTCGCCCGGATACCAGACGCGCGAATCCGGATTGGGATTGTTGCGATTGTAATTGGCCTTCCAGGCGCGGCTCGGAATGCTGCCGGTCTTCTGATTGCCGACCCCGATATCGTAGGTCTGCATATAGCCGATCTTCTTGGCGACTTCCTGGATCTTGTCGACGCCGGCGCGGTTGCACATGTGGTAGAAATAGACGTCGCACGAGGTCTTGATGGCGTCGTGCATGTTCACCGGCCCGTGTCCGCCCGGCTTCCAGCACCGGAACGTCCGACCGCCATAGCGATAGCCGCCGGAGCAGTGCACCCGCTCGTCCGGATTGACCCCGGCCTCCAGCAGGGCCAGCGACGTCGTCAGCTTGAAGGTCGATCCGGGGTGGAAGACCCCGCCGATGGCCTTGTCCAACAGCGGCTTGCGCTCGTAGTCGGCCAAGGCGCGATAAACGTTCGACGGAATCCCGCCCACGAACATGTTGGGATCGAACGACGGCGACGACACCATGCAAAGGATGTCCCCGTTGCGGACGTCCATCACGACGCAGCCGCCAGATTCCTCGCCAAAGACCTCCAGGGCCCGGTTCTGAACGTCTGCGTCCAGCGTCAGCACGACTTCCTGCCCCGGGACAGCAGGCCGGGAGCCGCCGATGTCCTCGGCCACCACGCGGCCCCGCGCATCGACCTCGACACGATTGCCGCCGGGTTCGCCGCGCAGCGAGACATCCAGCGCCTTTTCAACACCCTGGCGGCCAATGCGGAAACTGGGATTGAACAGGAGAGCCGAAGGCTCCTCGCCTGCATCACGGATCGCCTTGACGTCGCGGTCCGACACCTTGGCCACATAGCCGATGACGTGGGCGAAGGCGCCGCCGAACGGGTAATAGCGGGCCTCGTTCATGTCGACCATCACGCCGGGCAGTTCGTTGGCGTACTGATTGACCTTGGCGAACTCTTCCCAGGTCAGGTCGCTCTTGACCGGCACGGGATTGAACTTGGACGACGCATTGACGTCGCGGATGATGGCGCGGCGGCGCTCCAGCGTGTCGGGCAGCAGCCGGCCCAGCAGGTCCAGCGTCTTGTCCAGATCCTTGGTCTCGTCGCGCACGACCAGCACCCGGAAGCTGGGGCGGTTGCCGGCGATGACCACGCCGTTGCGGTCCTTGATCAGGCCGCGCGGCGGCGGGACCATGCGGAAGTTGAACTGGTTCTGCGACGACAGGGTCGCATATTCCTGGGCCTGCACGACCTGCAACTGGCCCAGCCGGCCGATCAGCGCCGCGACCCCCAGCGCCGTCGCGCCGCCCAGTACGAAAGTCCGCCGCAGGAACGACCCCTGCCGCTCGTTGACGTCCGCAAAGAAGATGGAGGGTTCGCCGCTCATCGGAACCGAATATCCCCGTCGTCGAACCGTTCCATCATCCAGTTGGCGATGGGGAACAGGATCAGGGTGGGCAGGATCTGGCCGACCAGCGACAGGATCGACGGCGCATTGCCGGCGCGCAGCGTGACGATCACATAGGCCAGCAGGAAGCCTCCCAGGGTGCAGGCGGCATAGGCGCCGAACCGGATCACCCCCTCATGCCCCGCCAGCAGATTGCGCGACAGCAGGACCGCCCCATAGACTGCCATCAGACACAGCGGCCACAGGCCCAGCGGCGCATTCCAGAACAGGTCCAGGAACAGTCCCACCAGGAACAGCACCGCCGGCGCCGTCATCGACGGCCGGATCAGCGGCCAGGCGAAGGCCAGCACCATCGGAAAGACCGGCTCGGGCAGATGCAGGCCGAACAGCTGAAGCGGCGTGCCCAGAACGACCGTAGCGGCGATCGCCGCCAGGGCCGGATAGACGATCCATTGCAGAGGTCCGACGACGCGGACCGCGACCGGCCGTCTCAAGTCGCGCCCTCCGGCGTTTGGGCCGGGGCTGCGGCCGGGGAGGTTTCGGCGGGCGTCGCGGGCGGCGTCCGGGTCGGGGTCGGGACAGGCGTGCTGGTGCGTGCGGCAGGGCGCGCCGCGGGTGTCGCAGGCCGGGTCGCAGGCGGCGTGGCGGCGGGCGTGACCGGCGCGGCGGCCGCCCTCGCCCGCTCGGCCTGAGCCTGAGCCTGCTGGGTCGAAAGGCGACGGGCGGCGGCGTCGCCGATGGCGGCGGCCTCAGCGGCGCTGGGCTCAGGCGCGGTGGCCAGACCCGCCAGCGGCGGTGCGTTCAAGGCGTCTGGGCTGACCAGCTGGCCGAAGTTCTGGAACAGCAGCACGCGGACATAGTCCACCGCGCCGTGGTCGCTGAACAGTTTGACGCGCCATATCCCGTCGATCCCCTTGGCCGCCACCCCGACCGGCAGGCCGCGCGGCAGCCCGCCGCCGTCGCCGGAACTCAGGATGCGGTCGCCCGCCTGGATCGACCCCGCCCCGCGCACGAACTCAAGGCGCGGATTGTCCCCGCCGTCGCCGGTCAGCATGGCGCGCGCGTCGGTGCGCTCGATCATGACGGGGGTGCGCGACGCCACGTCCGTCAGCAGGACCATCCGGCTGACACCGCTGGTCACGCCGGTGATGCGGCCGACCAGACCGTGTTCGGTGATGACCGGATTGCCGATCCGCACGCCCTTGGCCGAACCGACGTCCAGCAGTTTGGCGCGATTGAACGGCCCGCGCGCGTCTGAGATCGCCCGTCCCGTCGCCATGGCCACCGCCGGTTCGGTGCGCAGCCCCAGCAGGGCCTCATAGCGGCCGTTGACGTTCTTCAGCGCGATCGCTTCATCCCGCCAGCCGCGCAGTTCGGCGATCTCGGCCTTCAGCCGGCGGTTCTCGGACACGGCGAAGAAATAGCCGCCCACATAGTCTCGAACGGCGCCGCCCCAGCGCACCGGCGCGGCGAACACGCCGCCCACCGGACCGGCCGCCTGCTCGAACCCGCCGCGCACCGCGCCGACGCTGGACCCGCCATCCGGCGTCGTCCGGTCGCTGATCAACAGCAGGATCGCGCCGATCATGGCCACGACGACGACCACCGCGGCGGTCCACGCCAGCGGCACCTTCAGGTTTTCAAAAGGGCCGTCGCGAAACGCCACGGGCGACCTTCCAGTCAGAGGGGTTGGAATCGGCAGGAGCGCCCTGCCGTCATGCCTGCCTATCGCAAAATCAGGGCCGGAATGGAACCGTCGATCACGTCAGGGGCGAAACGATTGCGGCCAGGCTTTCGCCCGGCCGCGTCATACTTCTTAGAGGGCGGAGTCGAGCACGCCCTTCATCCAGCGCGGATGCTCCAGCACGCGACCGCAGCCGATGGCGACGCACGACAGCGGATCGTCCGCCACCGAGACCGGCAGTCCGGTGTGGTCGCGGATCTCGACGTCCAGGCCGCGCAGCAGGGCGCCGCCGCCCGTCAGCATGATGCCCTTGTCGGCGATGTCGGCGGCCAGTTCCGGCGGCGTGGCTTCCAGCGCGACCTTCACGGCCTCGATGATCTGCGTGACCGGCTCGGCCAGGGCTTCAGCGGCCTGGCGTTCCGAGATGCGGACCTCGCGCGGCACGCCTTGCATCAGGTCGCGACCCTTGACCTCGATCGACAAGCCTTCGCCGTCGGCCGGGATACGGGCGGTGCCGATGTCCTTCTTGATGCGCTCGGCGGTCGTTTCGCCGATCAGAAGGTTATGGTTGCGACGCATGTAGCTGATGATGCTGTCGTCCATCTTGTCGCCGCCGACGCGGACCGAACGCGAATAGACGATGCCCGACAGAGACAGGACGGCGACTTCCGTCGTGCCGCCGCCGATGTCGACGACCATCGAACCGGTCGGCTCGTGGATCGGCAGGCCGGCGCCGATCGCGGCGGCCATCGGCTCGTCGATCAGGCCCACCCGGCGGGCCGAGGCGTTCAGGCAGCTGTCGTTGATGGCGCGACGCTCGACCGCCGTGGCGCCCGAGGGCACGCAGACGATGATCTTCGGGTTCACGAAGCCCTTGCGGTTATGAACCTTGCGGATGAAGTGCTTGATCATCTCTTCGGCGACTTCGAAGTCGGCGATGACCCCGTCGCGCATCGGGCGGATGGCTTCCATGTGGCCCGGCGTGCGGCCCAGCATCTGCTTGGCCTCGATCCCCACGGCGTGAACGACCTTGCGGCCGCCGACGTTCCTCAGCGCCACGACCGACGGCTCGTTCAGGACGATGCCCTTGCCCTTCATGTAGATCAGGGTGTTGGCGGTGCCCAGGTCCATCGCGATGTCATTGGAGATCGCGCCGAAAAGGGAAAAACTCATGGGAATTGGTACCGTTGTTAGCTGGCAGGGCGTCTTCTGTTTCGCAGTCGACCTGGCGACGCCCCAACTGCCCTGACATCCCCACGCCGGGCAGTTCCTGATCGTATGCGCCACGCCTACTCAGGCCGGTTTGCCCTCATGTTCACGCGATTACAAGCCCTGATCACCGCCTCGTCAGATGCAGGCGTGGGCCGCTTCGTCCGTCATGCGCCGCAACCCTCGAAACGCTCCGATGACGGACGCCTGGGCGGGCGTCGCGGGTCAGTCGCCGCGCGCCGCCTCGCGCCGTCTCACGACCTCGCGCACCACCAGCATCAGCGCCAGCCAGGCCAGGGCGACGCCCGCCAGTATGGCCGAGGTCCAGATCCCGTCCCCGCTGACGGCCGTCATGAACGACCCGCCGAAGAAGGCCACCAGCGCCGTCTTGGGCAGCACCCCCAGAGCGCAGCCGCCCAGGAAGCCCACGAACGAGGCCCGCGCCGCCCCGAACGCCATATTGACGACGATGAAGGGCGCCGAGGGCACATTGCGGATCATGAAGCTGGCGTAGAAGGCGTTCTTGCCGACGAATCGCGTCAACCGCCCGACCGTCCGCCCCCCGTGCCGTTCCAGCAGTCGCGCCGTCGGCCCGCGCCCCAGCCAATAGGTGACGCCCGCCGACACCACGGTGGCGATCCAGCTGTACAGAAACCCGAACCACGGCCCGAACGCCACCACGCAGGCGGCGATCAGGATGAACTGCGGCGCGCCGAAGAAGGCCGAGACCGTGAACACCACGATGGCCGCCACCAGCCCCCACGGCCCCTGTCGGAACCCGGCCAGCCAGTCCTCCAGCCGCCCCTCGGCCTCCAGCCCCAGCTGGCTCTTGCCCACGGCGAACAGGGCGATCATCGCGCCCAGCAACAGGGCCGTCGCCAGCACGGCGCGCCAGCGGCGCGCCTCCATATTCGACAGAAAATCGATGATCCAGCGCATCAGAGGCGCCGCTTATCACCCCGTCCGTGCATTGGCGAGCGTCAGCGCATTGTCCCGCGCCGCGACCGCGCGTAAACAACCCCGCCCTCCCCAGGCAAGAATCTTCCAAAACCCACGGGATAGTCATGTCCAGCCTGCAATCTTCCGCCCTCGCCCGCGTCAAGCCTTCGGCCACCATCGCCGTCACCGCCCAGGCGCGTAAGCTGAAAGCCGAAGGCCGCGACGTGATCGGCCTCGGCGCCGGAGAGCCGGACTTCGACACGCCCGAAAACATCAAACAGGCCGCCATCGACGCGATCCAGCGCGGCGAGACCAAATACACCGACGCCGACGGCATGCCCGAGCTGAAGAAGGCCATCGTGGCCAAGTTCGCCCGAGAGAACAGCCTGACCTACGACGTGTCGCAGATCCACGTCGCGCCGGGCGGCAAGCCGGTCATCTTCAACGCCCTGGTCGCCACCCTGAACCCCGGCGACGAAGTCATCGTGCCCGCCCCCTACTGGGTCTCCTATCCCGACATGGTGCTGCTGGCCGGCGGCGAGCCCGTCACCGTGATCGGTGAGGAGAAGGACGGCTTCAAGCTTCTGCCCGCCGTGCTGGAGGCCGCGATCACGCCCCGCACCAAGTGGCTGATCCTGAACAGCCCCTCCAACCCGACCGGCGCCGCCTATACCCGCGCCGAGTTGGAAGCCCTGGCCGAGGTTCTGCGTCGCCATCCGCACGTCTGGGTGCTGACGGACGACATGTATGAGCACCTCGTCTATGGCGACTTCGAATACACCACCATCGCCCAGGTGGCCCCAGACCTGATCGACCGTACACTGACGGTCAACGGCGTCTCGAAGGCCTATGCCATGACCGGCTGGCGCATCGGCTATGCGGGCGGCCCCAAGCCGCTGATCGACCTGATGCGCAAAGTCGCCAGCCAGACGACCTCAAACCCCGCCAGCATCAGCCAGTGGGCGGCGGTCGAGGCCCTGAACGGAACCCAGGACTTCATCCCCGAGCGCAAGGCCGCCTTCGAGCAACGCCGCGACCTGGTCGTGTCGATGCTGAACCAGGCCACCGGCATCACCTGCGCCACGCCGGAGGGCGCCTTCTACGTCTACCCGTCCATCGCCGGCCTGATCGGCAAGACGACGGACAACGGCGTGGTCATCGACGGCGATTCCACCTTCGCCGCCGAACTGCTGAACGCCGAGGGCGTCGCCGTGGTCCAGGGCGAGGCCTTCGGCCTCAGCCCCTATTTCCGCATCAGCTACGCCACCTCTGACGCCGTGCTGGAAGAAGCCTGCACCCGCATCCAGCGCTTCGCCGCCTCGCTGCGTTAACGCTTAAGGGCGGGGGCTTCGGTCCCCGCCCGCTGTTTACGCGGCCTTTAGGTGCTCGGCTGCGTATAGACGACCCGGCAATCGCCATCGATGGTCGTGTAGCGATTGTTCGCCGCGTCCACGAACGAGATCCGGCCGCCGTCGTCATACTCGACCTTGCCGGTCGAGCGGCCCTTGAAGTTCTCCACCCCATAGGTCCAGCAGGTGATGTCCGCCGGCTTGTCGCCCCAGGTGGCGTCGTTGCGCGCACGCTTGCTGTCGGTGCAGGCGGACAGGGCGCCGGTCAGGGCGATGGCGGTGACTGTGATGGCGAGAGCTTTCATAAGCCTAGCCTTGCATGGACGACGCCCAAGGAAAAGGCCGCCCAAGCGATGCAAGGGCGGCCTGATTTTCTTCGATGACGCCCGACCTACGGCCGGCTGGCCATGCCCAGCTTCACCGGCTTGGCGTCGTCGGCCAGCGTACCGCGTTTGACGCCCCACAGCAGGATGATCGGCGCGCCGACGTAGATCGACGAATAGGTGCCGATGATGATGCCGAACATCAGCGCGATCGAGAAGCCGAACAGGGCCTCGCCGCCGAAGATGGCCAGGGCCGCCAGCACCATGACGGCGGTCACGCCCGTGATGATCGTCCGCGACAGGGTCTCGTTCAGCGACAGGTCGATCACGTCGCGCAACGGCATGGTCTTGTATTTGCGCAGGTTCTCTCGGAGGCGGTCGAACACCACCACGGTGTCGTTCATCGAATAGCCGATGACGGTCAGGACGGCGGCGACCATGTTCAGGCTGAACTCCAGCTTGAACAGCACGATCAGCCCGAACGTCAGGATCACGTCGTGCAGCAGACCGACCACGGCGCCGAAACCGAACTGCGGCTCGAACCGGAACCAGATGTAGAGGAACATCAGGCCGATCGCGACGCCCAGCGCCAGCAGGCCCGAGGTGAACAGTTCGCCCGACACCTTAGAGCCGACGACGCTGACGCCCGAATAGGTGACTTCGCCGACCGCTTGGCTGATGGCGCCCTCGACCTGGTTGACCACCTGGGTCTGGTCGCGTCCTTCCGGCACCTGAAAGCGCAGGATGGCGGTCGAGCCGTCATCCGCATTGGTGTCGCGGCGCGCGATGCCCTGCACCTGGACGTCGCCCAGGTTTAGGCCGTTTACCGACTCGCGCACGCGATCCAGTTCGATCACCTGCCCGGCCGGCTTGGACACCTCCATCGAGGCGCCGCCCCGGAAATCGATGCCCATGTTCAGGCCCGGATAGAAGCACGACACGATCGCCGCGAGGCACAGGACCACCGACAGCACGCCGGCGAACCGGGCGTATTTGACGAAATGGAAGTTCGTCTTCTGCGGCAGCAGTTTGATGAAGGGCCATCCACGCATCGCCATCACTCCGCGATCGGCAGTTTTTTGGGCTTGGCCGTCTTGAGCCAGTAGCCGAGCAGGACCTGGGCGACCAGGACCGAAGAGAAGACCGAGGTGAAGACGCCGATGGTCAGGGTCCAGGCGAACCCGCGCACCGGCCCTTCGCCGAACACGAACATGATGCCCGCCGCGACCAAGGTCGTCAGGTTGGCGTCGATGATGGTGCCCATGGCCTTGTTGAAGCCGGCGTCCATCGAGGCGATGACGCTGCGGCCCGACCGGGCCTCATCGCGCATTCGCTCATAGATCAGCACGTTGGCGTCCACCGCGACCGCGAATGTCAGGATCAGACCCGCGATGCCCGGCAGGGTCAGGGTGGCCTGGGTCAACGACATGGCCGCCACAATCAGCACGCCGTTCAGCACCAAGCCGACCACGGACACGCCGCCGAACAGGAAGCCATAGGCCAGGATCATGAACAGCACGATGATGCCGAAGCCGACAGCCGTGGACAGGGCGCCGGCCTGCACCGCATCGGCGCCCAGCTCGGCCGTCACGGTCCGGCGTTCCTCGACGTTCAGCGGCGCCGGCAGAGCCCCGCCGTTCAACAGGTTCACCAGCGTCGCCGCTTCCTGAATGGTGAACTGCCCGGTGATCTGGCCGGATCCCGAGGTGATTGCGCTCTGGATCGTCGGAGCCGAGATGACCTTGCCGTCCAGAATGATGGCGAAGGGCTTTTGCAGGTTGGCGGCGGTCGCTTCGCCGAACCGGCGTGCGCCGGCCCCGTCGAATCGGAAGTCGATGGCCGGTCGGCCGCTCTGGTCCGAACCGACGCCTGCACGGGTCAGGTTTTCGCCCGACACCAGGACGCGCTTCTTGACCAGGTACGGCGTGCCGTCCTCGCCGACTAGCAGTTCGGAATCGGGCGGCACGCGGCCCGCCTGGGCCTCGGTGACCGAGTTTTCGACATCCACCATCTGGAACGTCAGTTGGGCCGTCTGGCCGATGACTTCTTCCAGCTTGGTCGGATCGCTCTCGCCCGGCGCCTGGACCACGATGCGGTCGGCGCCCTGACGGGTGATGGAGGGTTCGCGGGTGCCCAGGCTGTCGATCCGGCGGCGCACCACCTCGATCGACTGATCCACGGCCGTGGCGCCCATGCCGTTCAGCGCAGCATCGGTGTAGGCGAACCGGATGCGGTTGTCGCCCAGGCGCGTCGCTGCGCGTTCGACCTGCCCGCCCGCGCCGGCCTGACCGGCTAGCTGCTGCAGCGCCGTAAACGCCGCATCGTTCTGGGCCGGATTGGCCAGGGTGACGACCACGCCGCCGGCTTCACGCTGGAAACCGTTGGTGGCGATGCCTGCGCCGTTCAGCGTGACCCGAACGTCTTCGATCAGGTTGGTGATGCGCTTCTCGCGCATCGCCGGCACGTCGACTTCCAGCAGCAGATAAGACCCGCCCTGAAGATCCAGCCCCAGGTTCAGCTTGTTCTTGGGCACGAAGCCCGGCAGCGCCTCGCGTTGGGCATCCGACAGCACGTTCGGGAATGCGAACAGGCAACCGAACACGGCCGCAGCGACGACGAGTATGACTTTCCAGCGCGACAGCTGAATCATGAGGGCGGTCTCGGTTCAGCGATACGCGAGCGTATCAGGCCTTGGAATCGTTGGCGGCGATGGCGGTGCGGTTGCGCACCTCGGCGATCATGGACTTGACCACGCGCACGTTGACGCTGGGCGCGATCTCGACATTGACCTCGGCGTCCTCAACGCGCGTGACCTTGCCGATCATGCCGCTGCCCAGAACGACGGTGTCGCCGCGCTTCACGGCGGAAATGGCCGTCGCATGTTCCTTGGCGCGCTTCTGTTGCGGGCGGATCAACAGGAAGTAGAACAGGATGAAGATGCCGATGATCGGCGCAAAGCCGATCAGTTGCGCCGTCAAGCCGCCGTCAGCCGCTCCGCCCATGGGTAGTCTCCGAACATAGAGGGGGCAGCCCTCGTCGGCGCCCCCATTAAAACGAGGCGCGGAACCTAGGGCCGCGCCTCGCGGATTGCAACGCGACTAAATCGATCAGCGCGGCAATACCGTCAGGGGATCGATCGCGACGGGGTCGTCGCCGCGCATCTGGCGGGTCTCGAAGTGGATCGAGGGGCGCCCGTCGCCGGCCGTCAGGCCCACGGTGCCGATCTGCTGACCCGCCCGCACGTCGTCGCCGTCCTTCACCGTGGCCGAGCCCAGATGGCCGTAAACCGTGCGCCAGCCGTTGGCGTGGACGATCAGCACCGTCAACCCCTGCCCCACCAGATCGTCGCCGACATAGGCCACCCGCCCGGCGGCCGAGGCCACGACCTCAGCGCCGGCCGAGGCGCCGATGTTGATGCCGTTGTTGCGCTCGCCCATGCCCACGGGACCGAAGCGCCGTACGATGTCGCCCCGCACCGGCCACAACAGGTTCGGCTGCCCGGTCGCTGCGGGCGCCTGGGACACAGGCGCTTGCGAAATCGGCGGCGTCGCCGGTCGCGTCTGCACCGGCAGGGCCGCATTGCCCGAGGGCGGCGGCGGCGGCGGCGGGATCACGCCGTTGTTGGGCACCAGAACCCCGACGGGCGAGGGTCCGGTGGCATAGGGATCGTTGCCGGTATCCACCGCCGCTTCCGGCAGGATGATTCGCTGGCCCGTCGTGATGGCGCCGCGCGGCCCCAGGCCGTTCAGATCGATCAGCGTCTGCACCGGCGTCTGGAACCGCCGTCCGACGCCCGAGATGGTGTCGCCCGGCTGGATCACATAGGCCGCGCCCGGACGAACCGGCGCAGACGAGGATGGATAAGGGGCCGGCGTATAGACAGGAGGCTGCGTGGTCGGCGGCTGATAGGCGGGCTGGCTCGGCCCCACGCTGACGGTCGGCGGCAGGGCCCCGCCCTCCACCTGGCCGATCGGCGCCGTCGCCGGAGGCGGCGACTCATAGGGCGCCGGCTGATAGGGCTGGCCTTGCGGGGCGTTCGGATAGGTCGACTGGGGATAGCCCCCCGTCCCCTGGGCCGGCGCCGGATTCGCATGCGTCGAATAGCGCGGCTCGGACGGATAGCTGATGCAGGCCGCCGTGCTCAGCGACGCCCCCACGACCAGAACCGCTTTCATCCAGCCCGAAATCTTCGCCACCGGCTGCTCCTCACATGGTTAAACTCGCCCGTCGGTGTGCCCGCTCGCGCCCCATAAGCCAACCCCGCAATCATCGCGGAATTGGGGCGCGAAGGTTAACGGGGCTGCACCCGCATATCGATCCCCACCCTGCGGTTCATCCAATAGGATACGCCGTCGGCGGTCGGTCTCATGAGATTTGTCTCGCCATAAGCCGCCGTCTCGATGTCTTGAACCTGAACGCCCAGTCGAATGAAGGCGTCCGTGACAGAGTCGATCCTACGCCGGCTCAGTGCCAGATTGACCTCCGGCGATCCTGCCGTGTCGGTGAAACCATGCAACACGACCCGCATCCCAGGCTGGTAGGTCGCGGCGTAGACCCTCAAAGCCGACATCGCCTTTGGATCAACCACAGCACTGCCGCTATCGAAGAAAACGGGATAGTAGTGCCATGTTCTCAAAGACGGCGGTCGGCCGGCTTCAAGCCGTCTGACAGATATCGAAACACAGCGTGGCTCCGCGCTTTCATAGGGCTTCAGGATTTCAATCGCGGGCGAGAAGCCAGCATGAATGACTTCCAGATAGACGATAGTCAGGCGTTCTTTCGCGGCTGGATCAGCTTCATCGTAACCGGGTTGCGCATAGAGCGTAACCGTCGAAGCCCATGCAGGCCCCTGCTCGTAGGCTTCACGCGCTTCTCGAAGGGCGCGATATCCTTCCGGCGTCAGCACAGCGTTATCCTCGAAACAAACGGGCCATGTCTGCGCCCCGACGGCCGTCGCTGAAAACAGAAAAATGGCGGCGGCGAGCGATAAGCGAACCATCGGTGAACCATGCAGGCTCAACCCACGGCTGTCACCCCTCCTTCGCCGTCCCCTCAACCAAGGGCACAAAGCGCACCTCGGTCAGGCTTTCGCGATGGAACGACCCGTCGCCCTGGCCCACATAGCGGTGCAGCATCTGCACCGACGTCCGCCCCACCGGCGCGACCAGCACCCCGTTCGGCTTCAGCTGTTTCAGCAGTTCGGTCGGCTCCGTCGGCGAGGCGGCCGTGACCATGATCCGGTCGAACGGCGCCTGCTCGGCCCAGCCCAGGCCGCCGTCGCCGTGCTTGGTGATGACATTGTCGATCTGGAGCGTACGCAGTTTCGCCTCGGCCTCGACCAGCAGGCTGCGATACCGCTCCACCGAATAGACATAGCGCGCCAGCCGGCTCAGCACCGCGCACTGGTATCCGCTGCCGGTGCCGATCTCCAGCACCCGGTGGCGCGGCTGCACCTCCAGGGCCTGGGTCATCAGGCCGACGATATAGGGCTGGCTGATGGTCTGGGCGCAGTCGATCGGCAGGGCCTGATCCTCCCACGCCTGATCCAGGAACTTCTCGTGCACGAAGACCGCCCGGTCGATGCTCTCCATCGCCTTCAGCACGCGCGGGTCCGTGACCCCCTGCTGCCTCAGCGACAGGATCAGCCGCCCGGCCCGGTCGTCGCGCAGGTTCATGCAGCTGCCACCACAGTTTTAGGCGGCGCCCCGCCCAGCACCTTCTTCAGGTCATGCACGCTGGTCATATGCGTCAGGTCGATATGCAGCGGCGTGACCGAGATGCGCCCCTCCTCGATGGCCCTCAGGTCCGTGCCCTCGGCATGCTCCTGCTTCTCGCCGCGGAAGCTCATCCAGTAATAGTCGCGCCCACGCAGATCGACGCGCCGCACCGCATGCATCTCGCCCACATTTCGGAAACCCTGGGTCGTCACCTCGACCTGTTCGACCGCTTCCGGCGGACGGTTGGGGAAGTTCAGGTTCATCACCACCCCGTTCGCCCATTTCTGGTCCAGCAGCCGGCTGATGATCGCCGGCGCGAACGCCTCGGCCGTCTCCCAGTGCGCGACCACCTCGTCGTGGAACCGCTCCAGGCTCTGGCTCAGGGCGATGGAGCGGATGCCGAACGCCATCCCCTGCAGCGCGCCCGCCACCGTGCCGGAATAGCTGACGTCCTCGCCGATATTGTGCCCCCGGTTCACGCCCGACAGCACCAGATCCGGCTTGTCCGGCATCAGGTCGTTGACCGCCAGCACGACGCAGTCGGTCGGCGTCCCCGTCACCGCAAACCGCTTCTCGCCCAGGTTCATCACCCGCAGCGGCTCGGTCAGGGTGATCCCCCGCCCCTTGCCCGACTGCTCGACGGCGGGCGCGCACACCCACACGTCGTCGCTCAGCGTCCGCGCGATCCGCTCAAGACATTCAAGGCCTTCCGCCTCGATCCCGTCGTCGTTGGTCAGAAGAATTCGCATACTGTCTTTCGTCATCCTCCGGCGAGCGCAGCGAGACCGGGGGACCCAGCGGCGCCGAAGGCGAAATGGTTCAACACGACCAGCGGCCGGCCTGCGCGACAGGTTCGCGCTCTCGCGCGCCGCTGGGTCCCCCGGTCTACGCCGCTGCGCGGCTTGCCGGAGGATGACGAAAGAGAAGGGTCACCCCACATGGGTCAACCCGCCCATATACGGCTGCAACACCGTCGGCACCGCGATCCGCCCGTCTTCCTGCTGATAGTTCTCCATGATCGCCACCAGCGTCCGCCCGACCGCCAGGCCCGAGCCGTTCAGCGTATGGACGAACTCGGTCTTCTTCTCGCCAGCGCGCTTGAACCGTGCATCCATGCGCCGCGCCTGGAAGTCGCCGCAGTTCGAGCAGCTGCTGATCTCGCGATAGGTCCCCTGGCTGGGCAGCCAGACCTCCAGGTCGAAGGTCTTCTGCGCCGAAAAGCCCATATCGCCCTTGCACAGCAGCATCCGCCGGAACGGCAGCTCCAGCGCCTTCAGCACCGCCTCGGCGCAGGCGGTCATCCGCTCGTGCTCGGCGTCGGAGTCCTCCGGCCGCGCGATCGATACCATCTCGACCTTGGAGAACTGGTGCTGACGGATCAGCCCGCGCGTATCGCGCCCCGCCGACCCCGCCTCGGCCCGGAAGCACGGCGTCAGCGCCGTCATCCGCATCGGCGTCGCCACCTCGTCCTCGGACAGGATGGTCTCGCGCACGAGATTGGTCAGGGAGACTTCGGCGGTGGGGATGAGGTAGCGGCGATCAGTTTGCGTCGCAGGTTTTGCCATAAACTCAACTGGAGCGAGTGCGGCAGCGTATTCATCCTCAATCTTCGCGTTTCTCAGCTCAAGAAATTTCCTGACACCTTCCCAGATCTCAGGATCAAGTTGACGAGCTTCAGGCCGTTCGGCCATGTCTGATAGGAACTGTCGATTATGAACTTTGACTTCGCTTAGGATTTGATCGGCCAAGTTCTCAAACTTAATGTTTGTCGAGAACAAGTCCTCCTCAAACTTCGGCAACTGCCCGGTCCCGAACATCGCCTCGTCGCGCACCAGCAGCGGCGGATTCACTTCCAGATAGCCGTGCTGATCCGTCTGCAGGTCCAGCATGAACTGCCCCACGGCCCGTTCCAGCCGCGCCAGTTGCCCCTTGATCACCGCGAACCGTGCGCCCGACATCTTGGCCGCCGCCTCGAAGTCCAGCATCCCCAGGGCCTCGCCCAGGTCGGCGTGATCCTTGGCCGGACCGGTGCGACGCGGCTCGCCCCAGGTCGAGACCTCGACATTGCCCGCCTCGTCCTCGCCGTCCGGCACATCCTCGGCCGCCAGGTTCTTCAACCCCGCCAGCAGGTCGCGCAGTTCCTTGCCCACGCGCGCCTCGACCTCGGCCGCCGCCGCGATATCGCCCTTCAGCGCCTCGACCTCGGCCTTCAGCCGGTCCGCCTCGGCCATGTCCTTCTTGCCCATGGCGGCGCCGATCAGCTTGGAGGCGGCGTTGCGCTTGGCCAGGGCGTCCTGCCCCGTGGTCTGGGCGTGGCGCAGTTCGGCGTCCAGCCGCAGGATCTCGGCCACCAGCCCGTCGGCCTCCTCCACCCCGCGCGACGACCACCCCGCCACGTAAACCTGCGGGTTCTCGCGAATGGCTCTGATGTCGTGCATGGTCGGAAACTTCGGTCAGGCGTTGGAAGCCGAACGCTCTACCCGCCTGCGCAGAGTCGGGCAACGCGCCGAGGGCAGATAGCGCCGTGGCGCGAATCCCTCCGCCCCCCTATCTTCCCCATCCCATGCCCATCCGTCGCCTCTCGCCTGAAACCGTCAACCGCATCGCCGCCGGCGAGGTGGTCGAGCGGCCGGCCAGCGCCATCAAGGAGCTGGTCGAGAACGCCCTGGACGCGGGCGGTCGCAATATCGAGATCCAGGCCGACGGCGGCGGCCTGTCGCGCATCCTGATCGCCGACGACGGCAAGGGCATCCCACGGGCCGAACTGCCCCTGGCCATCGAACGCCACGCCACCTCCAAGCTGGAGCCTGACGACGCCGGCGACGTGGACCTGCTGCGCATCCACACCCTGGGCTTCCGGGGCGAGGCCCTGCCCTCCATCGGCTCGGTCGCCCGCCTGTCCATCACCACCCGCTCCCGCGACGAGACCGAGGCCTGGGCCATCACGGTCGAGGGCGGCGAGACCCGTCCCCTGGCCCCCGCCCCCTTCCCCGGCCCGCACGGCGCGCGGGTCGAGGTGCGCGACCTCTTCTACGCCACCCCCGCCCGGCTCAAGTTCATGAAGTCCGAACGGTCCGAGGCCATGGCCATCTCGGAAGAGATCAAGCGCCAGGCCATGGCGCACGAGGCCGTCGCCTTCACCCTGTCGCTGGACGGCAAGGTCACCCTGCGCCTGCCCGCCGAACACCCCGGCGACGAGGGCCGGCTGAAGCGGCTGTCGGCCCTGCTGGGCCGCGACTTCGAGGCCAACGCCCTGCTGATCGATCAGGAGCGCGACGGCGTGCGCCTGTCGGGCTATGCGGGCCTGCCCACCTATTCGCGCGGCAATGCGGCGCATCAGTATCTGTTCGTCAACGGCCGCCCGGTGAAGGACCGGCTGCTGCAAGGCGCCCTGCGCGGCGCCTACGCCGACTTCCTGGCGCGCGACCGGCACCCCGCCGCCGTCCTCTTCCTCGACATCGATCCGCTCTATGTCGACGTCAACGTCCACCCGGCCAAGGCCGAGGTCCGGTTCCGCGACCCGGCCCTGGTGCGCGGCCTGATCGTCGGCGCCCTGAGGCACGCCCTGCACGCCGCCGGCCACCGCGCCTCCACCACCGTCGCCGCCGATACGCTGTCCAGCTTCCAGCCCCACACCGGCCTGACCGCCAGCCCCGCCTACAGCCCCAGCGCCCCCTCGGCCCAGGGCTTCAGCGGCTGGACCGGCTGGTCCCAGCCCGCCGCCGCCGCGCAAGTTCTCCCCGGCCTCAACGAACGCAGCGCCCGCGTCGAACCGTCTTGGGACGGCCCCGCCTGGCCCCAGCAGCCAGCCGCAGCCCCCGCCACTCACGACTCACCCCTCACCCCTCACGCCCCCGCCGACCCCCTCGACTACCCCCTGGGCGCCGCGCGGGGCCAACTGCACGCCAACTATATCGTCGCCCAGACCCGCGACGGCCTGGTCATCGTCGATCAGCACGCGGCCCACGAGCGGCTGGTCTATGAGCGGATGAAGGCCCAGATGGCCGAGGGGTCCGTGACCCGCCAGGCCCTGCTGACGCCCGAGGTGGTCGATCTGGACCCCGCCGAGGCGGAACGCGTCGCCTCCCGCGCCGAGGAACTGGCCGAGATGGGCCTGATCGTCGAGGCCTTCGGCGCCGGCGCCGTCCTGGTGCGCGAAACCCCGGCCATGCTGGGCGATACCGACGTCCAGGGCCTGATCCGCGACATCGCCGACGACCTGTCCGAACACGGCCAAGCCCTGTCGCTCAAGGAACGCCTCGCCGCCATCTGCGGCACCATGGCCTGCCACGGCAGCGTCCGCTCCGGCCGCGTCCTCTCGGCCCCCGAGATGAACGCCCTGCTCCGCCAGATGGAAGCCACCCCGCACAGCGGCCAGTGCAACCACGGCCGCCCCACCTATGTGGAGCTGAAGCTGCACGATCTGGAGAAGCTGTTCGGGAGAAGGTGAGGCGGAAGAGGAAGTACTGACGCCATCAACCGCCGTTGTCCTTCCTCGTTTCAGTAGTCACCCATGCTAGCTTTTCGGAGCTGAAGCGGGAGGTTCTCTGTAATCCCCGGCTCTAATAAAGGCCGGGGTTTTCGTTTGATCCGGCCAAGCTTATCATCGCGGGATGACGATCAAATCGAAGACCCCTCGCTACGATGGCCAGTGGCTAGGTCGCCTCACGACTGACGACGGTGAAGCGTGGCTCGCCATCGAGTTAGAACATAAGGTCGGGGATAATCGTCTTTCTGGGTTGGCCTATTTTTACCCGGAGTCAGACGAAATCGCTTCAGGAGCCGTCGCTATTTCGATGGACGCGGGAGCAACCCACTTCGAAATGGTGCAGATGCCCGTTTCGGGCGTCGACCCGAACACCGGCTTCCTATTCCCACCGAAGGACGTCGAGAAATACTTCCCGAATTCCTACATCGCAGAGTTCGCAGACCTAGCCTTTGATCTCCATCCTGACGGGACAGCGACTATCACCCTTAGGACGGAACATCTGTTCGGTCAGGCGACACTGGTGAATGGCGACGCCAGCCCGAAATCGAAGCTCAAGGCGCGGCGGATCAGTTGGAAGAACTTCCGTGCTAAGATGTTTGAGGACAGTCGGTCGAGTTTCATCTACCGGGGCCAGTCCAAGCCCGACAAACTACGGACGACGTTTCATCGGACGAACCGCAAGACGCTTCTGGCTTATAGGGAATTGGCGATCAGCGAGGTCCACAATTTTCTGAGCGGACAACACAATCTGTCGTTCGATCTGAAAGACCCGGATGATGTCGGTGCCTTCTATAGCCTACTCCAACACCACGGTTATCCGACGCCGCTATTGGACTGGACAGAATCCCCGTTCGTGGCTGCTTACTTCGCGTTCGCCTCGATCCCGCGCCACGAAACGAAAGGGTATGTCCGTATTTTCGCCTTCGACCTTCAGTGGACGCTCGACGAAAAGCAGCGGTTCACCATCGCATTCGCGAAACCACATTTCTCGATCATGAAGCCCCGCAACACGGGCAACCCGAGGGCTGTCCCTCAACAGGCGTTGGCGGCTCTAACCAACGTCGATGACATTGAGGCATTCTTCGAAACCATTCACGTCACGCGCGGTAAGACCTACCTCCACGCCTTCGACATTCCGGTGACCGACCGGAAGGAAGCAATGGACGATCTCATGATCATGGGCATTCAGGCAGGTGCGATGATGCCGGGTCTCGACGGCTCTTGTCGGGTGCTGCGCTACAAACATTTCGGGGACTGATCGCCGGGTTAGATATCAGATGACGATCAAGATTCATCGGCCAAATCGAAGGCGAGGCACGGCCAGCAATGGGCACGCCACCAGCTTCTTTGGCCTTTCCCCACTGACGCGATCCTCTAAAATCCCTCCAGGGATAGCTAGCCGGTAGTCACTTTGATGGGTAGTTCAACTGCGTGGAGATGACCGGCAGTACGACATGCTATCCCGCAACGTGCCACTTCGCGAAGCTCCCCCCATGCCCTCCGTCCTCTTCGTCTGCCTCGGCAACATCTGTCGCTCTCCCCTCGCCGAGGCCGCCCTGCGCGCCGAGGCGGAGCGGCTCCGTCTCGATCTGATCGTCGATTCCGCCGGGACCGGGGACTGGCATGCGGGTGAGCCGCCGGACCTGCGGGCGCAGGCGACGGCGCGGCGGCATGGGGTCGAGATCTCGGGGTTGCGGGCGCGGCAGGTGACGCAGGCCGATTTCCGCCGCTTCACCCATGTGGTGGCCCTGGACCACGACAATCTGGACAACCTGCGCCGCCTGGCCCCCGCCGATGCGACCGCCGAACTCAGCCTGCTGCTCGACCACGTCCCCGGCCGCGAGGGTCAGGCCGTGACCGACCCCTATTTCGGCGACGACGCCGGGTTCGAGATCACCTGGGCCGAGGTGACGGCGGCCGCGCGCGGCCTGGTCGAAAAGCTGTAACCCTCTCCCGTTGGGAGAGGGCTTGAGGCTCGCAGAGCGCAGCGATGCGCCCAGCCGAAAGGGTGAGGGTCGGATGCTCGACTTCTGCCCCTGCGACGGCTGACGCCGACGGATGGAGCCGACCCTCATCCGGCCCTTCGGGCCACCTTCTCCCACCGGGAGAAGGACACGGAAACGCCCCACGTCCGGTTCTGACGTAGCGAGGGTGTAGGGTCCGATCCCATGGCCCATGTCTATCGCATCCATCCCGCCGAAACCTGGGTCCAGGCCCGCGACGACTATCTGGCCGGCTACAGCGCCGAGACGGTCTGCCGGCGCTATGGGCTGGGCCTGTCGGCCTTTCGCCAGCGCGCGCGCAAATACGGCTGGCGACGCAGCGATCAGGTCGCGCCGCCGCCGGGCGAGGCGGACCTGTCCCTCTATGCCGACGTCAATCTGGAGGCCCAGATCGAGATGGCGGGCCTGCGGTTCATCGAGGCGCTGGAGGTGGGCAAGGCGGTCGAGGCGCGACGGTGGCGGCGGCTATGGCTTGAACTGGACGACACCCGCGCCCAGATCAGGGCCGCGATGATGGAGCATATGACGCCGATGGAGATGGCCGCCTTCATCACCGCCGCCCCGGCCGAGGAGCCGGAGACGGAAGACGAGGCCCGGCTGCTGCCGATCCCGCCGCCCGGCTGAAAGTGCACGAAAGTGCACTCATAAAAAATGTCGCGGCCTCAGTGCACTTTGAGGAACAGCACCCGCGCCGCCCCATAGTCCCGCGCGTCCAGCCGCTGATAGCCGGGGGTGTCGATGTCCAGCTCGTCCGACCCGCGCTCGAACACCACAAGGGCGCCGGGCTTGAGCCAGTTGCCCTCGATCAGCCGCGCCAGCGTCTGCTCCCCCAGCCCCTTGCCGTAGGGCGGGTCCAGGAAGGCCAGGTCGAAGGCCTCGCCGTCCGATCCAGGCCGCACGCCCAGGTCCGTGGCGCTGCGCCGATGCACCCGCGTGCGCCCCATCACCCCATAGGCGTCGGCGTTCTCCCGGATCGCGCCGCGCGCCCCGTCGTCCGTCTCGACGAACAGGCAGAACCCCGCCCCCCGGCTGACCGCCTCGAACCCCAGGGCGCCCGATCCGGCGTACAGGTCGATGACCCGCAGCCCCTGCAGGCTCTCGGCCCACGATGCGTGCTCCAGCACGTTGAACACGGCCTGCCGCGCCCTGTCCGAGGTCGGGCGCGTGCCCTGCCCCTCCGGCGCGACGATGGCCCGCCCCTTCAGGCTTCCCGCGACGATCCGCAAGCCTCAGCTCCGGGGCGTGCGGGGCTTGCCCCCCGGCGCGCGGCCGCTGGTGCCCGACGGCCCCGCCGGCTTGCCGCCGCCGGTCCGCGGCGGCCGCGTCTCGCGCCCGCTGGGCGAGGCTGCGCCGAAGCCGCGCGGCTTGAACTCCCGCTTGCCCGCGTCGGCGCCCGCCGTGCGCGGCTTGTACTCGCGCTTGGGCCCGTCGCTGCTCCGCGCCGGAGCGCCCTCACGCGGCGTATAGGCGCGGGCCGGACGGTCGCCGTCCTCGCGGGGCTTGTAGGTCCGTGCGGGACGTTCGCCGTCGGTCGGCGCGCCCTCTCGAGGCTTGAAGGTCTTCTTCGGGTGGCCGGTCCTGGGCGTCGCCTTGGCCCAGCCCTCCTTCTTGGGCGGACGCTCGCGGCGCTCGATCGCGTCGGTCTGGGCCGTCTCGGCGGCGCGCACGCGGCTGGGCTTGCGCGACGGATCGGACATGGCCGAACCCGAGTTGCCCTTCAGGATGGGCGTGGACACGCGACGGCCGGGGATGGGCGCAGGCGTCTCGACCGTATTGCCGGTTGGCAGGTTCTCGGGCCGGATGTAGTCGGACAGCAGCTCGCGGATGACGCGCGGCCCGATCTCTTCGACCGACCCGACAGGCAGGACGTCCAGGCGGAACGGCCCATAGGCCAGGCGGATCAGGCGGTTGACCGTCAGGCCGACCGACTCCAGCACCTTGCGGACTTCGCGGTTCTTGCCCTCGGTGATCGAGACCGAGATCCACAGGTTGCTCGGAGCGCGGCCGTCCTCGGATTTGCTTTCCTTGGCCTTGTCCAGCGTCGCCACCATGGGACCGTAGGAGATGCCCTCCACGACGGCGCCGTTCTTCAGTTCGTCCAGTTGTTCCTGCGTGATCTTGCCCCGCGCCCGCGCCCGGTACTGACGCACCAACCCGGCCGAGGGCAGCTCCATCGCCCGGCTCAACTCGCCGTCGTTGGTCAGCAGCAGCAGGCCTTCGGTCGACAGATCCAGCCGTCCGATCGAGATCACGCGCGGCAGACCGGCCGGCAGGGCGTCGAACACCGTCGGCCGTCCGGTCGGATCCCTGTGGCTGGTCAGCAGGCCGGCGGGCTTGTGATAGCGCCAGACGCGCGTCGCCTGGCTCGAGCCGATGGGCTTGCCATCGACGGTTATAACGTCGTCGCGCGTCACCAGGGTGGCGGGCGTGTCCAGGATGCGGCCGTTGACCGCCACCTTGCCCAGGCCGATCAGCCGCTCGACCTCGCGGCGCGAGGCGATGCCCGCGCGCGCCATGGTCTTGGCGATTCGCTCGGCGCGCAGCGGCGCGTCGGTCTTGCCCGAACTGGACGCCGGCTTGCCGCCCTTGTCGCTGCGAGGCCGGTCCGGCTTGTCGCCGAACCGCTTGGGGCCGTCTTCGCGAGGGCTGCGCGGCTTGTCGCCGAAGGAGGTCTTCCCGTCGCCGCTCTTGCGAGGACCGGAGGATTTAAAGGGCCGGGGCGACCGTTCGTCTTGACGGGCGCGGGGCTTCTTGTCGTTGTCGTCTGTATGGCGGACCATGATGAGCGGTTCATGCGCATGGCGCTGGACCAAGCGCAAGCGGCGGCGGACGCAGGAGAGGTGCCTGTGGGCGCAATTCTTGTCGATCCTGCCTCAGGTGAGGTAATTTCGACCGGCGCCAATGGTCCCATCGCGTCACACGACCCCACCGCCCATGCCGAGATCGTCGCCATGCGACGCGCGGCGACGGCGCTCGACAACTACCGCCTTACCGGCTTGACGCTCTATGTGACGCTCGAGCCCTGCGCCATGTGCGCCGGCGCCATCAGCCACGCCCGCATCGGCCGCGTCGTCTGGGCGGCCGACGACCCCAAGGGCGGCGCCGTCATCCACGGCCCTCGCCTGTTCGAACAACCCACCTGCCACTGGCGCCCGACGACGGACTCAGGTCTTCTTGGCGAAGAGGCGTCCACCCTGCTCAAGTCCTTCTTCCGTCAACGGCGGGGAACGGCGGCAGGCGGCGCACGTTAGAACGCCGCGAAAGCTGCGCTGTTGGGCGTCGCCGTGGAGGGAATGTCGTTGTTCAAGCCGGATCTACCGCAGTCGATCGTCTTCAGCGGCCTCGCCGCCCTCGCTCTGTTGACCGCCTGCGGTCCCGACCCCGACAAGGCGCCCACCACCGGCGACGAGGTCAAGGAACGCGCCATCGACGCCCAGACCGCCCGCCAACGCACCGGCGCCGAGATCCAGGACCGCACCCTCAACCGCGTCGTCCACACCGTTTACCTGTGCGACAACGGCGAGCGCCTGTCGGTCGATTTCGACAACCCGCGCCAGATGGCGACCATCCGCAACTCGTCCGGCGAGGCCATCGACCTGTATCAGGAACGCGCCGCCGACGGCATCTGGTACCGCGCCTCCAACGTCGAACTGCGCGGCAAGGGCGTCCTCGCCACCTGGTCTGTCGAAGGCCGGCAACCGACCGAATGCCGGGCCGTGGATTAAAAGCCTAGCCCCTGCGCGACGTCGGTCGCGGCGCGAGTTGGTCCAGCGCCTCCGCATTGTCCCGCCCCCAGGCGTAGAGCAGTTCGACCGGCTCCACGAACCGCGCGCCCAGGTCCGTCAGCCGGTATTCGACGGCGGGCGGCATCGTCTCCAGCACATGGCGGCTGATCAGGCCGCTGACCTCCATCTCGCGAAGCGTCTGGGTCAGCATCTTCTTGGACACCCCCGGCAGGCTGCGCAGCAGCACGCCGGCCCTCGCACAGCCGCCGTGACGCGCATGCAGCGTGTGCAGGACCATGCTGGTCCATTTGGTCGCGAACAGCTCCAGCACCCGTCGGGGCGCGCAGTCCTCGCGCCAGTCGTCGTCTTCGCTGTTCGCCTGCATGGTGGTCGCCTTTCGGGACCCAGGTCCCCAAATGGTGCCTTCTAGCGACCCGGCGTCGCCCCCACTAGGTGATGGGCGAACGAAGAGGAGACGACCATGTCCAGAACAGCCCTTGTGGTGGGATCCAGCGGCATCGCCGGCGGCGCCGTCGCGGCCGAACTCGCAGCCCAAGGCTGGTCGGTGCTGGGCCTCGCCCGCGGTCCCGTCGCGCAGGCGGGCGTCACGCCCGTCGTCGCCGACCTGCACGATCCGCAAGCCACAGCGAAGGCCTTGGCCGACGCCCGCCCCGACGCCGTCTTCTTCACCACCTGGGCGCGTCAGGCGACGGAGGCGGAGAACATCCGCGTCAACGCCGCCATGGTCCGCACCGTGCTGGACGCCGTGCGCCCGGCGGCCTCGGTGCGCCATGTCGCCCTGGTCACCGGCCTGAAACACTACCTCGGCCCGTTCGAGGCCTATGGCCAGGGCGTCCTGCCCCAGACCCCGTTCCGCGAGGAACAGGGACGGCTGGAGATCGACAACTTCTACTACGCCCAGGAGGACGAGGTCTTCTCCGCCGCCGAACGCGACGGCTTCGCCTGGAGCATCCACCGGCCCCACACCATCATCGGCAAGGCCGTCGGCAACGCCATGAACATGGGAACCACCCTGGCCGCCTACGCCAGCCTGTGCCGCGAGACCGGCCGTCCGTTCCGCTTCCCCGGGTCCGAGGCCCAGTGGAACGGCCTGACCGACATGACCAGCGCCACCCAGCTGGCTCGTCATCTGGTCTGGGCGGCCTCCACGCCCGCCGCGGCGAACCAGGCCTTCAACGTCGTCAACGGCGATGTCTTCCGCTGGAAGTGGATGTGGGCTCGGATCGCGGACTGGTTTGGCCTGGCCTCGGCCGAGTTCGACGGATCGCCCCTGCCCCTGGAGGTCCAGATGGCCGAAGATCACGCCGTCTGGCGCCAGATCGCCGAGCGCGACAACCTGATCGAGCCCGATCTGGATCGGCTGGCCTCGCCCTGGCACACCGACGCCGACCTCGGCCGCCCCATCGAGGTGGTCACCGACATGGGCAAGAGCCGCCGCCTGGGCTTCCTCGACTACCAGCCGACCGACGACGCCTTCTTCGCCCTGTTCGAACAGCTGAGGACCGAACGCCTGATCCCCTGACGACGTCTCAGCCGAATGCCGCCAGCCGCCGATCCAGCCCGTCGCGCACCTCGGGCCAGTCGTCGTCGATCACGGCGAACATCGCCGTGTCACGCGCCCGGCCGGTCCAGGTGATCTTGTGCTTGCGCAGCACGCCTTCGGTCTTAGCGCCCAGCTTCAGGATGGCCGCCTGGCTTTGGGCGTTGACGGCGTCGGTGATGATTTCGACCCGCACCGCGCCTGCGTCGAAGGCGTGACCCAGCAACAGCCGCTTACAGCCCGGATTGATTGCCCCGCCCCGCGCCTGCGGCCGATAGAAGGTCGAGCCGATCTCGCAGCGGCGATAGGCCGGGTTGATCTCGTACAGGCTTGTCGTGCCGACCACGACGCTGTCGGACCGCCGCCGCACCGCATAGGCGATCCGCGTCCCCGCCTGCATCGCCGCCAGGGCCGCCGTCCACCAAGCCTCGAAATGCGCGCCATAGGCCGACGCGACCATGATATCCCAGGCGGCTGCGTCGCAGTCCAGCGCCGCCCGTACCTCGGCCTTCAGCCCGTCCTCGAACGGCTCCAGCCGCACGAACCGGTCCTCAAGCGGGACCGTGGCGATCCGCATCACGCGGTCGCGCCTTCCTCGATCAGGAAGGCGCGCACCTTGGCGGCGTCCACGCCCTTGGCCACGAAGGCCTGGCCGATGCCGTGCGCCAGGATCAGGGTCAGCGCCCCGCCCTCGGCCTTCTTGTCGCCCGCCATCAGGGCCAGCAGCCGGTCGGCTGTGAACGATCCCGCCTGATCCAGCCGTGTCGGCAGGCCGGCCGCCGCAACCACCGCCTCGACCCGTTCTACATCGGCGGCCGAGCACAGTCCTTCGCGCGCCGAATACCGGAAGGCCATGCAGCACCCCAGGGCCACCGCCTCGCCATGCGCCAGCGCGCCTTCGTCGAAGCCGACCTCGATCTCGACCGCATGACCGAAGGTGTGGCCCAGGTTCAGCAGGGCGCGCCGCCCGGCCTCCTTCTCGTCCTCGCCGACCACCGCGCTCTTGATCTCGACCGAGCGGATCACCGCCCGCTCCAGCGCCGCCGGATCGCCCTCGGCGCCTGCTGCGCCTTCGCTGGCCAGCCAGTCGAAGAAGGCCGCGTCGCAGATCAGCCCGTGCTTCAGCACCTCGGCCCAGCCGGACTTTACCTGGCGTTCCGGCAGGGTCGCCAGCACGTCGATATCCGCCAGCACCAGACGCGGCTGGTGAAAGGCGCCGACCAGGTTCTTGCCGCGCGGCGTATCGATGGCCGTCTTGCCCCCGACGGAGGAATCGACCTGGGCCAGCAGGGTCGTCGGGATCTGTACGAAGTCGATGCCGCGCATGAACAGCGCCGCCGCCAGGCCCGCCAGGTCGCCCACGACCCCGCCGCCCAGGGCGATCACCACATCCTTGCGGTCCAGCCCGATCTCCAGCAGCCGGTCCAGCACCCGCTCCAGCTCAGCAAAGGACTTGGAGCCTTCGCCGGCCGGCACGGCCACGATCTCGCTCTTCACGCCCGCCGCCGTCAGCGACGCCGTCAAGGCCTCGGCATGGATGCCCGCCACCGTCTCGTCGGTGACGATGACCGTCCGCCCCCTGGCCAGCGGTGCGATATGCGCGCCCGCCTGGGCCAGCAGCCCGCGTCCCACCACCACGTCATAGGCCGCAAAGGCCCCGCCGCTGACCGGAATGATCGTCACGTCTTCGTCTCCGCGCGCCGTCTGTGGCGCCAGTGCCGGCGCAGGTTCTTGTGAATGGCGTCCACCGCCTGGCCATGCGAGCCCTGGCCCACGTCCACGGTCACGTCCGCCTCGCCATAGATGGGATAGCGGGCCTCGGCCAAGCCGGTCAGCACCTCCAGCGGGTCCTTGCCACGCAGCAGCGGCCTCGTGTCGCGCCGCGCCACCCGTTCCGCGATCACCGTCAGATCGGCCCTAAGCCACACCGTGTCGGACCGCGCCTTCAACAGCGCCCGCGTTTCCGGGTTCATCATCGCCCCGCCGCCGGTGGCCAGCACGATGGGCGGCCCCTCCAGCAGGCGGCGGATCACCCGCGCCTCGCCGGCCCGGAACTCGGCCTCGCCCAGGGCGGCGAAGATTTCCGACACCGTCATCCCGGCCGCCGATTCGATCTCCACATCCCCATCGGCGAACGGCAGCCTCAGCCGACTGGCCAACCGGCGCCCCACCGACGATTTGCCCACCCCCATCAGCCCGACCAGGGCTATGGTGCGGGTCGGGCCCGGATTCGCGCGCCGCCTCATCCGGCGCCTCCGGCGGAACGGTCGGTCGAAAGGACGGCGAAGGCGGCGACGCAGGCAGGCATGATCGATCAAACCTCTACACCAAGCCCGCCCCCACGCCATCCGTTCGAAGGACGGACGGTGCGATGACGCCCCAGATCGAGGCCTTTCTGGAGATGATGGCCGTCGAACGCGACGCCTCGCTCCACACCCTGTCCGCCTATGGCCGCGATCTGGCGGACGCGGAGACGGCGCTGTCGGACGCCGGCGGTCTGATGAAGGCCGATGCCGAGGCCGTCGAAGGATGGTTCGCCGACTTGTCGCGACGCGGCCTGTCCGCCGCAACCGCCGCGCGCCGCCGGTCCTCCGCGCGGCAGTTCTATCGGTTCGCCCTGGCCGAGGGCTGGCGCACCGACGATCCGTCGCGCCGGTTAGACGCCCCGAAACAGGGCCGGTCCCTGCCGAAGGTGCTGAGCCGCGACGAGATCGACGCCCTGCTGGCCGCCTCGGCCAGCCGAGATGCGGCGGCGAGCCTGCGCCTGGTCGCCCTAGTCGAGATGGCCTACGCCTCGGGCCTGCGCGTCTCGGAACTGCTGGGGCTCAAGGTCGAGGCCATCCGCCGCGACCCCGCCTATCTGATCGTGCGCGGCAAGGGCGGCAAGGAACGGCTCGCGCCCCTGAACACCGCCGCTCGCGAGGCCATCAAGGCCTGGCTGACGGCCCGCGACGCCAAACGAAAACCTGAGACGCCCGACAGCCCCTGGCTTTTCCCCTCATCCGGCCGCACCGGCCACCTGACCCCCCGCCGCTTCGCCCAACTGCTGGACGAGGCCGCGATCACGGCCGGCATCGACCCGGCCCGCGTCAGCCCCCACGTCCTGCGCCACGCCTTCGCCACCCACCTGCTCGAGGGCGGCGCCGACCTGCGCGTTGTCCAGACCCTCTTGGGCCACGTCGATATCGCCACGACCCAGATTTACACCCACGTCGCCACCGACCGCCTGGCCCAGGTCGTCCAGCAAAACCACCCCTTGGCGCGCGACGACTGACGGCGCATATTCGGCCCATGGCCGAAGAGTTCTACGTCAAGGCGATCTGGGATCCCGAAGCGGGGGTCTGGTGCAGCGAATCGAATATCGTCGGGCTAGTACTGGAGACAGCGACGCTCGGTGAGTTCGAGAACCTCGCTCGTCATTTCGCCCCGGAACTTCTGGCGGAAAATCTTGGCGTCCACGGTGCAGTGCCTGTGCGCTTTGAAGCCGCAGGCGGCTTCGACGTCATCGCAGCGTGACATCTTTCGTCGTTGTCCGCACCGCACCACACAACAAGCGGTGCATTCTCACCTTCGCGTCGTGACGGCATCAACATTCCAGAACAACGAGTGATCTGGACATGCCCAAGGACTTCTACCCCGAACTGACCGCCCTCCTCTTCGCCGCCGGGTGGCGTCGCGTCGTTAACGCCAAGGGTAGTCACGAGAAATGGAGGCACCCGGATCAGCCGCATGCCGTCATCGTGCCGCGCTCGAAGAGCCGACACACCGCCAACACCGTCCTCAAACAGGCCGGTTTGCCAAAGGCATTCTGAACCGCCGCTTGCTCGGCGGCGTTGAGCTCTCTAGGTTCCCCCGCCTTCCCTTGGGGCGCTTTTGGCGCCCTGCTGCCCCGGACGCCTTGATGGCCACGCACTATCTCGACTTCGAAAAGCCGATCGCCGATCTGGAAGCCAAGATCGACGAGCTGTCGCTGCTGTCCGACACCTCGGGCGATTTCGACAACGAGATCGAGGGCCTGCGCAAGAAAGCCGAGCAGTTGCGCAAGAAGACCTACGCTGGCCTCGACCCCTGGATGAAGACCCAGGTCGCGCGCCACCCGCAGCGTCCGCACTTCATCGACTATGTCCAGAGCCTGTTCACCGACTGGAACGAGCTGCACGGCGACCGTCAGTTCGGCGACGACCAGGCCATCCTGGGCGGCCTGGCGCGCTTTCGCGGTCGTCCTGTCGTCATCATGGGCCATGAAAAGGGCCACGACACCGCCACCCGCATCACCCACAACTTCGGCATGGCCAGGCCCGAGGGCTATCGCAAGGCCGTGCGCCTGATGGACATGGCCGAGCAGTTTGGCCTGCCAGTCCTCAGCTTTATCGACACCGCCGGGGCCTATCCGGGCCTGGGCGCCGAGGAGCGCGGCCAGGCCGAGGCCATCGCCCGCTCGACCGAGCGCTGCCTGACCCTGGGCGTGCCCTCCATCGCCACCATTACGGGCGAAGGCGGTTCGGGCGGCGCCATCGCCATCGCGGCGACCAGCCGTGTGCTGATGCTTGAACACTCCATCTATTCGGTCATCTCGCCCGAGGGCGCGGCCGGCATCCTGTGGCGCGACGGCGCGCGGGCCAGGGACGCGGCCATGGCGATGAAGATCACCGGACCGGACCTGATGGGTCTGAAGATCGTGGATCGCCTGATCGAAGAACCCGTCGGCGGCGCCCATACCGATCGCGACGCCGCCATGGCTAATGTCGGCGACGTGCTGGCCGAAGAGCTAAGAGGCTTCGAAGGCCTGACGCCCAAGCAGATCAAGACGCAGCGCGCCGACCGTTTCTACGCCATCGGCGCCCTCTAGCCGAACAGCGTTAACGCAGCGTCCACCATCGTCTGCCACGGTCAAGCCTTCCACGGGGTTTCAGGGCGACCGGCCATGATCACGACGGCAGGACCGACCGGAGCCTTTCAGGCATGAGCGGCGGTGAATCCCTGCGCGAAAGCGCGGTCTTCAATCTGGGCGGCGCGGTGACGATGATCGTCGACGATTCGCCCTTCTCCCTGACCCTGACCGCCAACGCCTTGGCTGGGTTCGGCATTCGCCCGAACTTCACCGTCGGCAGCGGGACGGAGGCCAAGCGCCTGTTGACGGAGAAAACCATCGACCTGCTGGTGGTGGACACGGACATGCCGGACATTGACGGATTTGAGTTGGTGCGCTGGCTGCGGCGATCGGGGCCGAACCCCAACGCCTTCACCCCCGTCATCATGACCGCCAGCCATATTCGTCGCGGCCGGGTGGCCGAAGCCAGGGACTGCGGCGCCAATTTCGTCGTCACCAAACCCTTCAGCGCCGCCCTGCTGCTGGAACGCATCCTGTGGGTCGCGCGCGACACCCGCCCCTTCCTGGAGGTGGGCGACTATCTGGGACCGGATCGCCGGTTCCGACACGACGGCTACGAAGGCGTCGAGCGCCGCGCCGACATGCTGCGCAAGGCGAATGCGATGGAGACCGTGGCCCTATGACCGTCATCACCCATGTCCAGCGCCGGTCGCGCCTGTCGGAAATGGTCGATCGTCCCGGCGGCGTCAGCGTTGGCGTGGCCCTGGCCCAGGCTAAGGCCAACCTCGATGCGCTGCAGGGTCAGGCCCGGACCATCATCACCGACAATATCGCTACCCTGCTGGCCGATCCCGAACCCGGCCTGATCGAGCCGATGCGGCTGGACCTGGCCTATTCCGCCTCCAGCCAGATCATCGACGCGGCCAGCCCGTTTGCGATGGACGACCTGTGCACGGCGGCCAAGGGTCTGTGCGATCTGCTGGACGCCGCGCCGCGCCAGGGCGGATTCGACTGGCGCATCGCCACCGTTCACGCCCAGGCGATGAAGGTGCTGCTGGCCCTGCCGCCCGAGGAACAGGCCGCCCGTACCGCCATCCTGACTAATCTGCACGAGGTCCTGCGACGCAAGCTTCCGCCCAGCGATCAGACTGCGGTCTGAGGCGTCTTGCCGGCGCGGGTCTGCTTGCGCCACAGGGCGGCGTATTCCCCGCCCTGCCGGGCCACCAGTTCGTGGTGCCCGCCCCGTTCGACGATCCGGCCGGCCTTCAGCACCAGAATCTGATCGGCGTCGGCCACGGTGGACAGCCGGTGCGCCACCACCAGAGTCGTGCGGCCGTCGCGGGCCTTTCGCAGCGTCTTTTGAATCGCCGCCTCGGTGCGGCTGTCCAGGGCGCTGGTCGCCTCGTCCAGGATCAGGATGCAGGGATCGGCCAACAGGGCGCGGGCGATGCCGACCCGCTGACGCTCGCCCCCCGACAGCTTCAGCCCCCGCTCGCCCACGCGGGTCTCCATTCCGTCGGGCAGGCCGCGAATGAAGTCGGCCAGTTCCGCCGCCTCGGCCGCCGCCCAGACTTGGCTGTCGTCGGCGTCCGGCCGCGCAAAGGCAATGTTGGCGCCCAGCGTGTCGTTAAACAGGGCCACGTCCTGGGGCACCAGCGCCACCGCCGCCCTCAGCGACGCCTGGGTCACCTGTCGCACGTCATGGCCGTCGATCAGCACGCGGCCTTCCTGCGGATCGAGCAGGCGCAGCGCCAGTTTGACGATGGTGGACTTGCCCGAGCCTGACGGCCCGACCAGCGCCGTCGTCGTGCCGGGCGCAGCGAAGAAGCTGACATCCTCCAACCCGTTGGCGCGGGCGTCGTGGCGGAAGCCGACCGCCTCGAACGCCACCGAGGCGCCGCGCGCATCCACAAGTCGCGGCAGGGCGACGGCATGGGGCGCGTCGGCCACCTGCGGCGTCTGGCGTGTCACCTTCAGCATCTCCTCCATGTCGATGAAAGACTGGCGAATTTCCCGATAGGCGAAGCCCAGGATGTTCAGCGGCGCATACAGCGAGATCATGATCAGCACGGCCGCCGTCACGTCGCCCGGCCCCATCCGTCCGGCCGCCGCCTCGAACCCGGCCATCACCGCCATGACGCCCAGCCCCAGGTTCATCACCAGGGCCTGCATCCCGTTCAGCATGGCCAGCGAGCTGTTGGCCTTCAGAGAGGCCTCGGCATAGTCGCCCAGCGCCCGGTCATAGGTCTGGGCCGCGCGCGTCTCGGCGCCGAACGACTTGACCGTCTCATAGTTCAGCAGGGCGTCGACCGACACGCCGGCCGCCTCGGAATCGGCCGCGTTCATGATCCGACGATGCTCCAGCCGCCAGTTGGACATGGCGAAGGTGGCGGCGGTGTAGATGACCACCACGACCACGGCGACGGCCGCAAACCGCCAGTCGTATTTCGCGCCCAGAACCCCCGCCGCCAGTACCAGCTCGACCCCGGTCGGCACCAGGTTGAAGGCCAGAATGCGAAGCAGGAAATCGACGGCGCGCGACCCGCGATCCATCGTCCGCGACAGGGCGCCCGAGCGTTTGGTCTGGTGGAAATCCAGCGACAGGCTCAACGCATGGGCAAAGGCCTCGGCCGCTGTCGTGCGTTGAGCGGCGGCGCGCACGGGCGCGAACACCACGTCCGAAATCAGGGGAGAGGCGGCCGACAGGAACCGCACGAAAGTCCAGCCGATTGCGAAGGCCGCAAAGCCCAGTCCGACGGCGGTCGCCGCGCCCTGCCCCGCCGCCAGACGATTGACCGCCGCACCCAGCACAAGCGGCGCCATGACGCCCAGCCCCTTGCCCGCCAGGGTCAACAGGATGGCGAAGATCAGCCTCAGTTTCAGGTGCGGCGCGCCCGAACGGGCGACCAGCCGCGCAAGGTCCGCCAACGCCGTCAGCGTCGGGGGTCCGTCCGTCTTGTCCTGTGTGCTCCCGGCCTGCTGCGCCTTGACCATCGGGTCACGCCTGCCGCCGGAGCGTTCGCCTCGTATCGCCATGATCCGCATATGGAAACCCATTGCGACCGGGGAAAGGCCACGCTGGCGCGCGACCGGGGATTAGTCGCTCAACCCAGCCCGACGACCGCCTCGATCAGTTCGTCCACCACCGCCTCCTGCGTCGCCCACGAACAGACGAACCGCACCGAGCCGTCGTCGAACTGATAACAGGCCCAGCCCAGGGCGTTCAGCCGCGCATGGGCTTCGGCCGGCATTCGCACGAACACGGCGTTGGCCTCGACTGGATGAGCCAGCACGAAGGGCGAGCGCGCGGCGATCCCCGCCGCCAGCCTCTGCGCCATCAGATTTGCGTGGGCGCCGCCCGATTCCCAGTCGCCGCTTTCCAGCAGCCCGAGCATTGGTCCCGACAACATCCGCGCCTTCGACGCCGTCTGCCCGGCCTGTTTCAGCCGGTTGTCCAACCGCCGCGCCAGGCTCTTGTCGAACAGCACGATGGCCTCGGCGCAGTTGGCGCCGGCCTTGGCGCCGCCAAACACCAGCACGTCGACACCCAGCCGCGCGATGTCCTTCATGTCGAACCCGGCCGCCACCGCATTGGTCAGGCGCGCGCCGTCCATATGAACCCGATGCCCCGCCGCCTTCACGGGTTCGATCAGATGACGCAGCTCCTCCTCGGTATAGACCGCGCCGTATTCGGTCGCCTGGGTCAGCGACAGCGCGGCCGGCGGCTGGCGATGCCCGACTTCCGGCTCAGCCAGATGCGCCTTCAGAGCCATCAGATCGATCTTGCCCGAAAAACCCGGCAGGCCGATCAGACCCACGCCGTGGCCGAAAAAGGCCGGCGCGCCCGTCTCGTCGGTGCAGATGTGGGCGGCGTTGTGCGCCAGCACCGCCTCATAGGGCTGGGCCAGCATCGACAGGGCGATGGCGTTGGCGGCGGTGCCGCTGAAGACGAACCGCACCTCCGCATCCGCATCCAGCCGCTGTCGGATCTGGTCGGCGGCGCGCGCCGTGAAGTCGTCGGCGCCATAGGCGCGGGCGAAGCCGGCGTTGGCGCGCACCAAGCCCTCGACCGCGCTCGGCGCCATGCCGGCCGTGTTGTCGGATCCGAAATCGTAACGCATCAACTCTTTTTCGTCTCAAGGGGGCTGTGAGCGTCCTCGACCGTCCGCACGCGGACGACGGGCATGACGTCTTCGTCGCCATAGGGCACGGCGACCTGATGGGGGAACGGAATCTCGATGCCGGCGGTGTCCAGCGCTTCCTTGCCGGCCTGCATCAGGTCGGCCTGGGTCTGCCACCAGTCGCCGGACTGCACCCAGGCATGCAGGGTGACCTGCACCGCGCTGTCCAGCAGGCCCGTGACGCCGGTCCATGGCGCAGGATCCTCCAGCACCTTCTCGTGCGCCGTCGCCACGCCCGCCAGCACCTCGCGCGCAGGACCGATCGCCTCGCCATAGCCGATGGTGAAGTTGATCTCGATGCGGCGGGTCTGCTGGCCCGTCAGATTGGTGACGACATCACTCAGCACCTTGGAATTGGGGATGACGATCTTGTGGTTGTTGGCGTTCGACAGTTGGGTCGTGAACAGGTCCAGACGCTGCACCGATCCGGCCACGCCACCGATGTCGATGACCTCGCCGACCCGGTACGGCCGCAGGATCAGCAGCATGATGCCCGACGCCACGTTCGACAACGTCCCCTGTAGCGCAAGACCCACCGCCAGGGAGGCGGCGCCCAGAACCGCGATGATCGAGGTCGTCTGGACGCCCAGCCGCTGCAGCACTGCGATCATGCCGATGATGATGACCACGACCCGCACCACCTGTGTCGCGAAGCTCAGCACCGTCGCGTCGTGACGGAAGCCGCGCACCCGCGACAGGGCGTTGCGCGCCGCCCGGGCGGCCCACTTCGACGCGAATAGCGTGACGAAGAAGATGAGCAGAGCGATGGTCATATTGATCGCGAAGTCGCCGGCCATGTCGGTCAGCTTTGCGATCATGGCGGCGTCGACGGCGACGGCCTGTCGGCCCGTCGCCACCGCTTCAGCGATGGGGGATACATTCGAGGACATGGGTCGGGTCTAACGCCTCAGGCTGCGATTGGAACCCCGCGAACGGCAATTTCAGCCTTTCGCGATCCGTCCGCCGCCGCTTTCGATGGCGTCCAGCAGGTCCACCACGTCGTCGATGGTGTTGGCCTCTCGCGCCGGTTTGTCCCACCGGATGCGGCTGACGCGCGGGAAACGCATGGCCACGCCCGACTTGTGCCGCGTCGATCGGTTCAACCCCTCGAAGGCGATCTCCAGCACCAGGCCGAAGTCCCTCTCGGCCCGGACCGATCGCACTGGCCCGAACCGGTCGATGGTGTGATCGCGCACGAACTTGTCGAGCTGTTTCAACTCCTCGTCGGTGAAGCCGAAATAGGCCTTGCCGACCGGCGTCAGCGCCCCCTCCGGCGTCCAGACGCCGAAGGTGTAGTCGGAATAGAAGCTGGACCGTTTCCCATGTCCGCGCTGGGCGTACATCAGGACGGCGTCGATGACGTGGGGATCGCGTTTCCACTTGAACCACGGCCCCTTGGGCCGTCCCGCCAGATACGGACTGTCCCAGCGTTTCAGCATCAGGCCTTCCGCCGCCGCCCCGACCGGCGGATCGGCCCTGAGCCGCGCCAGCTGATCCCAATCGGCGTAATCGACCAACGGCGACAGATGCAGCCGCTCTCCCGTGTGACCGGCCACCAGAGCTTCCAGCCGCGCCCGGCGCTGGCGAAGCGGCAAACTCCGCAAATCCTCCCCGTCCTGGGCCAGCAGGTCATAGGCGACCACCGCCGCCGGAAAGGCTTGCATGGCCTTGGCGTCCACCGTCTTGCGGTTCAGCCGCTGCTGCAGATCCCCGAACGGCGCAACCGCCCCGTCGCGCCACACGATCAGCTCGCCATCGATAGCCCCCTGGAACGCCAGGGCCTTCATCACATCGGGAAAGGCGGCCGAAATCTCGTCGCCGGTGCGGGAGTAGAGCTTGCGGACATCGCCCTCCAGAACGGCCTGAACCCGGATGCCGTCCCACTTCCATTCTGCGGCGTAGTCGGCGGGCGACAGTTTGGGCAGATCGACCGCTTCGTCGACGGCGACGGCCAGCATGACGGGGCGGAACCGACCGGGCGCATCCGGGCTGGGCCGCTCCGCCCTGCCCTCCAGCCAGGCGAACAGATCAGCATAGGGCGGCTCGACCGCATGCCAGACCTCCTCGATGGCCGAGGCGTCGATAGCCTCCAGCGTCGTCTGAGCCTCATCCCCGTCCGGCGAGGGCGGCGCCATAACGGCGTCCGGGCGCATCATGGCCGCCGCCGTCTTGGCCAGCCGCGCCGACAAACCGACCCGCAGCCCTCCGGTCATCAGCTTCAGCAGGGCCCAGCGCGCCTTGGGCTCCAGCGCGTCGAGCCAGCCTTCCAGTAATCCCCGCACCTCGGCCCGGCTGGCGGTGCGAAGCGCCTCGACCACCTCGGCCAGCTCCGGCTCGCGGTTGGGTCGATGATCGGGCGTCACCGGCCAGATCAACGCCACCGTCTCAGCCAGATCACCGACATAGTCGTAGGACCAGCCGAACAGCACGCCGTCCACCCGCCCCTCGACCGCCTTCCTGATCATCGCCGGCTTGGCGGCGTCGAACGTCAGGTCGCCCGTCAGGGCCGCCAGCGCCCAGCCTCGGTCGGGATCGGGCGTCGCCCTCAGATAATCCCTCACCAGCACCAGTTTCGCATTGCGCGAAGCCGTCAGGGACAGGCGATCCAGAAGTTCGGCGAACGCGCGCATGCAGATCCATCTTGGGCGCTCGAAGCGTCGCCGCACCACCAGAACGAAAAACGCCCCGGAGGTTTCCCTCCGGGGCGCGTCTCCGATCCGATTGGATCAGTTGAACAGGCCGGCGATGACCGCGGTGATCAGACCCCCCGCGACGGCGGCCAGAACCACATCATTGCCGCTGCGGACATATTGATAGCCACGGGGCGGCGCGCGCAGACCATAGCGGCCGTAATCGTTCACCACATAGGTGTTCGAGCGATAGTAGGCCGGCATCGTCTGGCCATAGCGCCAGCTGCGGACCGCATAGCCGCGGGGGGCGACATAACGCGGCGCGCCGTAGCGACGCTGGGCCTGCTGCCAGCGGGCGTACTGGCGTTGGTCCTGACGATATTCCTGGCGGTCCTGGCGTTGATCCTGACGGAAGTCGCGACGATCTTCACGACGATCCTGACGATGGTCTTGGCGCTGTTCCTGGCGGTGATCATTGCGCGGGTCGTGGCGCGCTTGGGCCGAGGCGGCGCCGGCTGCGCCCAGGGCGGTGGTGGCCAGGACCGCGGCCATCGTGGCGGTGAGGATCTTGTTCATGACGATATCTCCAACTGCGGTCGAACCCGTTTCGACTTGACCCCAGTTATGGAGGACGGCGGCTGAGGCGTGTCTGAACCGCCGTCGCCGCCTGCCGTTCATCGGCGGAACACGCCTTGGCCGCAATCAGGCGGCGACCGAGGCTTCCGTCGGTTGGGCCGTCTGTCCGACCGCCTCGCGCCCGCCGCCGACGCGCCCCATCAAAGCCGCCAGGGCGGCGAAGTCGATCGGTTTGTTCAGATAGGCGTCGGCCCCGGCGTCCAGTCCCGCCTCGTGGTCCTCGGTGCGGGCCGAAGCCGAAAGCACGACAATCGGCGTCTGGGCGTTCATGCCGTCGCCTTGACGGATCAGACGGGTCGCCGTCAGGCCGTCCATCACCGGCATGTTGACGTCCATGATGATCAGGTCGAACGGCTGCGCCTGGGCGACGTCCACCGCCATCTGTCCGTTCTCCGCCGTCGAGGTGACGTGGCTCGCCGAACTCATCCAGGCTTCCAGGATCATGCGGTTGACCGGGTGATCCTCGACCACCAAGACGCGGAGCGACTCGCCACCCGCGATCTCGGCGTGGATTTCATCGGCTTCGGCCGGCTTGGCCCACTCCACCACCTCGGCTTCGATCTCGAGTGTGAAGCACGAGCCCTCGGCGAGCCTGGAGGTGACGGTGATGTCGCCGCCCATGATGTTGGCCATGCGCCGGGCGATCGTCAGGCCTAATCCCGTGCCGCCGAACCGGCGCGTCGAGGAGGTGTCGACCTGTGTAAAAGGCTGGAACAGGCGCTCCAGATCCGACGCCGCAATGCCGGCGCCGCTGTCGTTGACGATGAATTCGAACCGCACACGTTGGTCCGACACGCGGTGACCGCGCACGACATAGCGAATCTGGCCCGCTTCGGTGAACTTCACAGCGTTCGAAAGCAGGTTCTGCACCACTTGGCAGACCCGCAGGGGATCGCCGCGCACCACCGTCGGAATCTCGCCTTCGAATGTCGATACGAACTCCAGCCCCTTGGCCTCGGCCTGGGCCTCGAACGGTCCGGTGATCCGTTTGTGCAGGCTCTCGATGGCGATATCGACGACCTCGAAATTCATCTTGCCCGCCTCGATCTTGGTCATGTCGAGGATGTCGTTCAGCAAGGACAGCAAGTTGTCGCCCGAGTTGCGGATGATCGACAGATATTCGCGCTGGGTCGCCTCCAGCCGGGTGGCGCTGAGCAGCTGAGCGGCGCCTAGCACGCCGTTCATCGGCGTGCGCAGTTCGTGAGAGATCACGCCCAGGAAGTTCGACTTGGCGTCGTTCGCCGCATTGGCCTTGTCGCGGGCGGCTTCCAGTTCTTCGATCAGATGGGCCTGATGGGACTGGAAGGCCCGGATGCGCTCTTCGCGCAGCAGGGTCATGGTCACCAGCACGAACAGGCCGGCGGCCGTGAACGGCAGGACGGCCAGCATGGACCAGAACTCGCTGGTCCCCCACAGGCTGCCCAGTATGACCGCCGCCGCCGCCCCATAGGGCGACGAGATGATCAGCGCCTGGCGCGGCGAACTGCGCAGCTGGGCGAACACCAGCACATAGCCGGAGATGATCAGGGCCAGGGCCAGTGGTCGGCCGAAGTCGGAGGGGGAGAACCAGGCCAGCAAAGGCGCGATGGCCCAGGCGCCGGTCGTGACGGTGGCGACCACCGGGAACACCATGCCCCAGCCCGCGCCGACGCGGTTGCTTAGACGATGTTCGACGGCGCCCCGCACGGAGCCTGCAGCGACGGTTACGGCGAACCACAGCGCAGCCTGCCAGACGCCCACCGTGCCCAGCAGGCCCAGCGCCCATGATGCGATGATCATGTAGCGGAGGTACTGGGTCTGCAGAATGGCCGTCAGGGCCTGGGCTGCATCGCCGGCGCGTTGGTCGCCAGGAAGCGCCTTCGCGACGCCGTCCGATTCCACCATATCCCAGATCCCCACGTTCTGTTTGGTCGCGTGACGCTAGAGCGAAGGTTCTAAGACGATGTGAACGCTGCTTTTTAAGTCAGGCCGGCGTTTCGGCCTCTTGCGGCGTCAGCGCCTTGATCGACAGGGCGTGGACGGGCCCGGCCATCTCGTCCCTCAGCAAGCCGTTGACGGTTCGCTGTCGCGCCAGACGCGATTGCCCCTGGAAAGCGGCCGAGACGATCACCAGATTGAAATGGCTTTCCCCACCGGGCTTGGCATCCATCCCGCCCTCGTGATGGTGGCCGGCATGTCGCCAGCTGTCATCTTCGACCTCCAGACGTTGCGGCGAGAGCGCATCCGTCAACTTTGCACGAATAATCGCCGCCACGGGGCCTTCCGACATGATCGATTCCTTGATGCCGTCCAATTCGGCCCTACACTTCTGCTGATGTCCGCCTCCTTTCAATACAAGCCGCGCTTCACCGACATTCGGGTCAAGCCGCCCAAGCCCGAGGAAGAGGCGGCGAAGGCCGACGTCCTTCACCTCAAGCCGGGCGAGAAGCCGTGCCAATGGCCCGACTGCCGCAGGGCCGCGTCCGCCAAGGCGCCCAAGTCGCGTGAGCGGCTGAACGACTTCTACGAATTCTGTCAGGCCCACGCCGGCGAATACAACAAGGGCTGGAACTTCTACGCCGGCATGAGCGAGGGCGAGGTCCGCAACCTTCAGGAAAACGAGGCCATGACCGGCGGCCGCCCGACCTGGGAAATGCAGGCCGGCAAGTTCACGCGCGAGGCCGCCGCCTTTGCCGCCAAGATGGGCACGTCCAACACCACCGGCGCAGGCTCATGGCGCGACAGCTTCGGCCTGTTCGGGCGCAAGGGCGACCAGGCGCCTCAGTCACCGACCGAGGATCGCCGCATCGGCAAGCTGGAACGCGCCGCCCTGGCCGACCTGGATCTGGATCCCGGTGCGGACAAGACGCGGATCAAGGCCCAATATCACGACCTGCTGAAGCGGTTTCACCCCGACACCAACGGCGGCGATCGCGGCGCAGAGGCCAAGCTGCAACGCGTGATCAAGGCCTGGAAGACGCTGAAGAAGGCCGGACTGGCCTGAACTGCGCCTATTCGGCGTAGATCATCTTGCGGGTCATGCCGCCGTCCACCGTCAGCACTTGTCCCGTGATGAAGCCGGCGTCGGCTAAGTAGAGCACGGCCTGGGCGATGTCCTCGACGCGGCCGACTCTACCAACAGGATGCTGATCGTGATCGACGGGCCGCAGGTCGTCTTCGCCCGAAATCCAGCCCGGCGCGATGGCGTTCACCCGAATCTTCGCTCCCTGGCTGATCGCCAGCGCGTGAGTCAGGGCGACGATGGCGCCTTTGGACGCCGTATAGGCTTCGGTGTTCGGCTCCGACATGAAGGCGCGGGTCGAGGCCATGTTGACGATGCTTCCCCCCTCGCGCAGCAGCGGAATGGCGCCGCGGCTCATCAGGAAGGCGCCCGTCAGATGGCTGTCCACCGTCTTGCGCCAATCCTCCAGCGACAGTTCGGCCAGCGGGCCGTTGACCGGATTGGCCACGCCGCCGTTGTTCACCAGCAAATCCAGTTTCGACCAGCCGAGTTCTTCGTAGGCCTTGGCCACAGAGGATTCGTCGCCGATGTCGCACAGGATCTGGCGGGTGTCGCTCATGTCGGCCTTCAGATCGAAGGACGCCACCTCCCACCCGCGCGCAGCCAGGGCCTTGCAGACGCCGGAGCCGATCAGACCTGCGCCGCCTGTGACGATTGCTTTTCTCATGGCCTTGGAACCGGCGAAGCGGGGCTTGGTTGCGCCGCGCCTGCCCTAACCCGCCGCCCCGTCGTTCGAAGCGGTCATCAGCGGCGCGGACGGCTGGCGGAAATAGCGATCTATCCCATCTGCGACCGACTTCATCAGGCGACGCCGCGCGCGCTCGTCGGTCAGCAGCCGCTCGTCCTCGGGATTGGTGATGAAGCCCATTTCCAGCAGGACCGCCGGAACGTCGGGCGCCAGCAGAACAGCCAGACCCGCATCGCGATGGCTGCGACGCAGCAGCGGGTGGTCCGAGCCTTCCAGGTGGGTCAGCAGGACGCGCGCGAACTGGGCCGAGCGGTTCTGAGTGGCGCGCTGGGTCATGTCGAGCAGGATGCGGTCCACCGATGGGTCGCGGCCCGGCAGATGCAGTTCGCGGTGCCAGTTGTCGCCGCGCGTGAATTCGCGCACGGCCCGGCCCGCGCCCTGTTCCGACAACGTATAGACGCTGGCCCCGCGCAGCGCGGGATCGGCGCCCGCATCAGCATGCAGCGAGATGAACAGGTCGGCGTCGGCCTGGCGGGCGATGGAGACCCGGCGGTACAGGTCCACATAACGATCGTCGGAGCGGGTCAACCGCACACGATAACGGCCGTTCCGCTCCAACTCGGCCTTCAGCGCCAGGGCGGCGGCCAGGGTGACCTGTTTCTCCTGAGCGCCCGCGCCGCTGGCGCCGGGATCGTTGCCGCCATGGCCGGCGTCGATGACAATGAGAGGCCGTTCGGCGCGGCGTGGCGCGCTGGGACGGGCGGCTGGTCGGCTGGCGGGCCGCACGGCGGCTCCGGTCGCCTTCAGATCGACGACATAGCGATAGTGCCCGACCCCGTCGCCGGGCGGCAGCAGGAAGCGCCGCTCGATCTCGCTTCCGCGCGCCAGTTCCAGCTGAATCCGAGATGACCCGCCGGAAGACGTGACCTCATAGGACCGCACCAGGCCCGATCCGCCGCCGTTCAGGCCCCGTCCCGGCGCGACGCCGTTCAGGGCCAGGACCACGCGACCTTCGCCGCCCGCGTCGATGACACGGCCCTGCGCCGACTTGTCCAGATCGATGACGACGCGGGTCCGGTCGCCGTCCGCGCCGAAGCGCACGGCCAGCACATCGCTCTGCGCGCCCCAGGCGAAGCCGCGCGTCGCGAACAGACCGACCACGCAGATAACCACGAAGGCCAGGGCGGTCATCGCCCATTCCTTCGCGCCCCAGCGCCCCAGACCTGTCAAAACGCGACCGCTCATTGCGACGGCGAACCCAATTCAAGCTTACTCTGCCACCATGATGCCAGACGCTCGTATTCAGGGGGTTAAGGCGAACGCCTTTTAATTCTCCAGTTGCGTGACTATGCTGTGACCGCTCGCGAACCGATCGCGCCGATTTCGCCTCTGCGAATCTTGGCGCGCCCTCCTCGCGGCGTTGACTTTCACCAATCCTAGAACCGCCCCGGCATCGCCGATGGTTCTAAGAGCGGACCAGGGTCGCGGCCTTCCCAAGGGATTGGCGCGCCCGGTTCAGGACCGACGACTTCAATGGGCCTTTCCGCCTGCGTTCCCCAACGGCTTGATCAAGCCCGCTTCGCCGTTCTCGGCGAGGGGATGTCGCGTGCGCCGGCCCCTACCTTCATTCGGCGAGCCGCCATGACCCTGCCCAGAGATCTGGGACGGTCGGCCTGCGCGCGCCAGAGAGAGACTTTCCATGTCAAAGACAATGCTGATCGATGCGGCGCATCCCGAGGAGACCCGGGTCGCCATCGTGGACGGACGGCAAATTGAGGAATTCGATTTCGAATCCCGTGCGAAGCGCCAGCTTCGTGGCAACATCTACCTCGCCAAGGTCACCCGCGTAGAGCCCAGCCTGCAGGCCGCGTTCATCGAATACGGCGGCAACCGCCACGGCTTCCTAGCCTTCAACGAAATCCACCCGGACTATTACCAGATCCCGGTCGCCGACCGCGAAGCCATCATGGCCGAAGCGCATGACGATGAGGACGAGGACGATCTGGATCGGGAATCCACCGGCGACGACGTCGATCCGGAAGGCGCCCTGGCGGACGAGGAACGCCTGAAGCGTCGCCTGATGCGTCGCTACAAGATCCAGGACGTCATCAAGCGCCGCCAGATCCTGCTGGTTCAGGTCGTCAAGGACGAGCGCGGTGCCAAGGGCGCGGCCCTGACCACCTGGCTGTCGCTGGCCGGCCGCTACTGCGTCCTGATGCCCAACACCGGCAAGGGCGGCGGCATCAGCCGCAAGATCACCAACACCTCGGACCGTCGCCGCCTGAAGAGCGCCGTCTCGGCGCTTGAAGTGCCCAAGGGCATGGGCCTGATCATCCGCACGGCCGGCGCCAAGCGCACCAAGGCCGAAATCAAGCGCGACTATCAGTATCTGATGCGCCTGTGGGAGACGATCCGCGAGACGACGCTCTCGTCTCACGCCCCCTCGGTGATCTACGAGGAAGAGAATCTGGTCCGCCGCGCCGTGCGCGACATGTTCGACAAGGACTTCGACGGCATCCAGGTCGAGGGCGTCGAGGGCTTCAAGGAAGCGCGCGACTTCATGCGCGTTCTGATGCCCGCCCAGGCCAACAAGGTTCACCTGTACCGCGGCTCGCGGCCCCTGTTCGCCGCCAACGGCATCGAGGAACTGCTGACGCAGATCCATCAGCCGGTCGTGCCGCTGAAGTCGGGCGGCTATCTGGTCATCAACCAGACCGAGGCCCTGGTGGCCATCGACGTCAACTCGGGGCGCGCCACCAAGGAACGCAACGTCGAGCAGACGGCGTTCAAGACCAATATGGAAGCGGCCGAAGAAGCCGCCCGCCAGCTGCGCCTGCGCGACCTCGCCGGCCTGGTCGTCATCGACTTCATCGACATGGATGAGGGCAAGAACAACCGCGCCGTCGAACGTGTGCTGAAGGAGGCCCTGTCCTCCGACCGCGCCCGCATCCAGATGGGCCGCATCTCGCCCTTCGGCCTGATGGAGATCAGCCGCCAGCGTCGCCGCCTGGGCGTGATCGAGGGCGCCACCGAGGCCTGCCCACACTGCCAGGGCACCGGCCGCATCCGCTCCGCCGAATCCGCCGCCCTGATGACCCTGCGCGCGGTCGACATCGAGGCCGGCAAGAATGGCGCGGGCGTCGTGGTGCTGAAGGTCTGCACCGCCGTCGGCCTGTACATCCTGAACCACAAGCGCGCCTATCTGCAGGCGTTGCTGGAACGTCGCGGCCTGAACGTCATCGTCCAGATCGACGACAGCCTGGGCCAGGGCGAGCACAATATCGAGCGCACCGAGACCAACGAGGACTTCGTCGCGCCCGAGATCGAGATGCCCAATCTCGACGACGACTTCGACGCCTCGCTGTACGAAGACGAGGATGAGGACGACGACGAGGAGATCGTCAGTGACGATGATGACCACGACGTCGAGGCGCTGGATCGCGAGGACAGCGACGACGACGAGCCGCGCGAGCGGGCCGAACGCAGCGAGTCGGGCGGTCGTGACCGTGGTCGTGGCCGCAATCGTCGCCGCCGTGGCGGTCGTCGCGACGAGGAGACCGTCGAGGTCGCCGACACCTCGGACGCCGCTGATACGCTGAGCCTCGACGACGCCTCGGACGATGAGGAAGACGAGAACGGTCGCCGCCGTCGCCGTGGCCGCCGTGGCGGTCGCCGCGTCCGCGAGGACGGCGAGCGCGACGTCTATACCTGGGTTCGTGGCCGCACCCCGTCGCTGGACGACCCTTACGTCTGGTTCGACCCGCTGAACCCGGGCCGTTCGGAAGCTCGCCCTGAACGCACCGAGCGTCCCGAACGCGCCGCTGTGGCTCAGGCCGAGGTCGAAGGCCTGGACGCTGTCGCAGGCGAAGAAGGCGGTCGTTCGCGCCGTCGTCGTCGTCGCGGCCGGGGTCGGGGCGACGCGCCTGTCGGCCACGAGATCAAGGTCGAGAACCGCGCCACCAACGAAGGCATGCCGCCCGACGGTTCACCCGAAACGCCGATGGCCGTGAACATCGAACCGACCGAAGCGGTCGAGGCCGCTGCACCGGCGATCGCGCCCGAACCTCAGCGCCGTCGCGTCCGTCGCAAGTCGGCCAGCGCAAACGTCGAGATCGCGACCGAACCGCACCCCGAAACGGCCATCGAACCGAACGAGGCCGCGCAGGAAGGCCCGCAGGCCGAACTGGACGTGACGCCGCACGAGGCCCTGGTCGCCGAACCGGCCGAGGCCGCTCCGGTCGAGGAGCCCGTTGCGGTTCCGCTGGAACAGTCGGCCGCCGTCCTGGCCGAGCCGTTCGTGGCCCCGGCGCCCGAAATCGACGTCGAGGCGATCATCGCCGAAGACCCGAACCAGATCAGCGCCCCGCCTGAAAAGCCCAAACGTGGATGGTGGCGCCGCTGATCGGTCACGTTTAGACTGTCAGGATGCAGGCGGGGGCCGGTCGCTATTGGAGTAAAGCCATGAGGTGGCTTCCCCGATCTGCATCTCGCGTTCTGGCGGCGACGGCGGCGGGCCTTATGGCGCTCCTCGTCGCCGGCCAGGCCTCGGCCCAGAGCCTGATCCGCGACACCGAGGTCGAGGGCATCGTCCGCGAATGGATCGACCCGGTCTTCGTGTCGATGGGACTGAACCCCGGCGACGTCGAGGTGCTGCTGGTCAACGACGATGAACTCAACGCCTTCGCCACGCGGGGGCGGATCATGGGCGTCAATACGGGCCTGATCCTGCGCACCGAGACCCCCGGCGAACTGATGGGCGTGATGGCGCACGAAGCCGGCCACATCAAGAACCGCCACACCCTGCGTGACGGCGCCCAGGACGCGGGCCGCCAGCCGATGTTCATGACCATGGCCCTGGGCGCCCTGGCCATCGCCGCCGGCGCGCCGGACGCCGGTGTCGCCCTCTTGGGCTCCAGCCAGTATTTCGGCGCACTGGGCGCGCTCCATTACATGCAGAGCCAGGAAGGCGAGGCCGACCTGACCGGCGCCCGCGCTTTGGAAGGGGCCGGCGAATCGGGCGCGGGCCTGGTGTCCTTCTTCGAGAACTTCCGCTCTCAGGAGGTCTTCTCGGACGCCCGCCGCTATCCCTATTTCCGCAGCCACCCCCTGTCGTCCCAGCGCATTGAGACCCTGCGCCGCTATGTGCAGGAACAGCCGCACTATGATCACCGCGACAGTCCCGAACGCATGGCCCAGCACGCCCTGATCCTGGCCAAGATCCACGCCTTCATGGATCCGCCCAACGGCACGCTTCGGGACTATCCTTCGACCGACACCTCCCTGCCCGGCCGCTACGCCCGCGCCATCGCCTGGTATCGCGACGGCCAGACCGAAAAGGCGCTGACGGCGGTCGACGCATTGATCGCCGGCGATGTGACCAACCCCTATTTCCAGGAGTTGAAGGGCCAGATCCTGTTCGAGGAAGGCCGCGCGGCCGAGGCCGTCTCCGCCCACCGCGAAGCCGTGCGGCTGAAGCCCGACGCCCCCCTGCTGCGCATCAACCTGGCCCACGCCCTGATCGAGACCAACGACAAGGCCAATCTGGACGAGGCCATCGACCAGCTGAAACACGCCGTGGTGGCCGAGAAGGACAACACCATGGCCTGGCGCCTGCTGGCCCAGGCCTACGCCTCCCAGGGCAAGGAGGGCGAGGCGCGCCTGGCCTCTGCCGAATACTATTTCGCCGCCGGCAGCGAGCAGCAGGCGACGCAGTTCGCCCTTCGCGCCCGCTCCATGCTGGACCCCAGTTCGATCGAATGGCGCCGGGCGGTGGACATCGTCCTTGCGTCCGGCGCCACCCCGGACGATCTGCTGGACCTCGACCGACGCGACGCCGCGCGCAAGCCGGCCACCCTCAACTGACCCCCTTCCCCGACCGCGAGCCTTCATGACCGACGACGCCCCCACGCCTGCGCCCGAAACCCAGACCGCCAAGCCCGGCTGGTTCAACGGCGCGCGCGCCGGCTATGTGGCGCTCGGGGTGTCCGTCATCGCCCTGGGCCTGGCGGCCGCACCCTATGTGAGCGGCGCAAGCGACGGCACGAACGTGCGGGCCTATCTGCTGGAACATCCCGAGGTGTTGCAGGAGGTCGAGGTCGCGCTCCAGACCAAGGCCGCCGAGGCCAGCGTGGAAGAGACAAACCAGGCCGCCGCCGCCAACGCCGGCCTCCTGGCCCCCGATCCCCGCGACCCCGCCTTCGGTCCCGCGAACGCCAAGGTCACAGTGACCGAGTTCTTCGATTTCCGCTGCCCCGGATGCAAGGCGGTGGCCCACGACTATCGCGCCCTGATGGCCGCCCATCCCGAGGTCCGCTTCGTCTTCAAGGACTGGCCCATCCTGGACCGCGGCGACGACATCACCTCGCAATACGCCGCCCGCGCCGCTTTAGCCGCGCATCAGCAAGGCAAGTATCTGGAGGTCTACGACGCCCTGATGACCGAGCGCGCCCTGTCGATCGAGTCCATCGACGGCATCCTGGCCACGAACGGCGTGGACATCGCCCGCGCCAAGGCCGCCATCGCCGCGCCCGACACCACACGCCACATCGCCGACATCCACACCACGGCCGCCGCCCTGCGCCTGCGCGGCACGCCCACCTTCTTCATCAACGGCAAGGCCAGCCCCGGCATCGACCCCGCCGAGATCGCCAAACTGATCGAAGCGGCCAAGCGCTGACGCCTCAGAGGTTCGGCCGCTGTATGGCGGCCGAACCCCGAGACGGCGATCAGGCGGAGGTCGCGCCCATGCCGCCGTCGATCCGATAATAGGCGCCGGTGATGAAGGCCGCCTTGTCCGACGCCAGGAACAGCATCAGGTCCGCGATCTCGTCCGCCGTCGCATAGCGATTCAGGGGCACGGCGGCTTGGAATTTGGCGCGCGCATCGGCCTCGTGACCCGGCGCCGTATTCTTTTCGATGTCGTGGATCATGGCCGTGTCCACGCCAGACGGCGCCACGGCGTTGACCCGGATGCCATAGGGCGCAGCTTCCAGCGCGACGCTTTTGTTGATCCCGATCAGGGCGTGTTTGGAGGCGACATAGGCGCTCATGCCAGGCGACCCCAGCCAACCGCCGTTCGAGGCCGTGTTGACGATGGCGCCCGACTTCTGGGCGATCATGACCTTCATGACGTGCTTCAGCCCTAGGAAGGCGCCGATGACGTTGACGCCCAAAACCTTGGTGTAGTTCTCGACCGTTTGATCCACGATCGGGGCTGTGGCGCCGTTGATGCCCGCGTTGTTGACGAACACGTCGATGCGGCCGAACCGCTCAACCGCCTGATCGACATAGGCCTTCACGTCCGCCTCTTCGGCGACATTTGCAGCGACCAGCAGGGGGTCGCCCTCAATGCCGTCCGCAGCCTTGGTCAGGGCGTCCAGCGACAGATCGACCAACACGAGCTTTGCGCCCTCGGCAGCAAACTTCCGGGCCGCCGCAATGCCGATGCCGCCGGCCGCGCCGGTGATGAGAACGACCTGATCGTGGAACTGCATAGTCTGATACTCCGTAACGGGGGGAGTTACGGACCTATGTGCTGAACCCGTCCCTCGCTAGGCCTCGGCCAGACTCATTTGCCCGCCGATCCATTCGACGCCGGCGTGGCGCAAGGCGTCGTTCGCCGCCGGTTCGTCGCCCAACGCCTGCTCGGCGCGATAGAGCACATAGTAGCTGTAGGGATCGTTGGGCCAGTCCGCCAGCAGTTCGGCGATCTTGGCCTTGGCCCCGGCCGCATCGCCGGACGCCAGCATGGCGGCGGCCAGGCTGCGGCGCGTCGGATACCAGATCATCGGCGGATCTCCGCCCTCGGGCGCCATGGCCTGGATCGCCGCCGCCCGGCCATAGGCGGCGATGGCGGTCGGATAATCCTGATCGATCATGGCCGCGCGGCCTTCCAGCACCTTCTGGAACAGTTCGGCGAATCCGGCCTGGCGGTCCGCCATCGCGCCCTTGAACGCCTTGTCGGCCAGCAGGGCCGCGATGCCCCGGGCCTCGATCCGCACGGCCGCCGCATCGCCGCGCCGAGCCGCTGCCTCGCCACGCGCATAGCGCCAGCCGACCCGCATCAGCGGCCGCCCGACATCCGGCTCGGGCAGGGCCGCGACCTGGGCGTAAGATCCGAACCGGCCGTAAAGCGCATAGGCGTCGGCCGCCATAATCTGACGATAAACGACATAGCCGTCCTCGTCGGCTTCGGGCGCGCCCAGAAGCTGCGGATAGGTGGCCATATACCAGTCGGCCAGCTCCAGCCCCCGTTCGGCCCCGCCCGCCATCAGGGCGCCGCCCATGCCGAAATGAATATTGTGGGCGTGCAGCCTCATGCCGCGAATGCCGCCTGGCGGGCTGGCCAGCCGGTCGTAGGTCTTGTCAAGCGCCACGGCGTTGACGTTGGACATCATCGCGTCCTTGTACCGCCCCACCCGATAGAAGGTGTGCGACGGCATATGCACCAGGTGACTGGCCCCCGGCGCCAGCAGCGCCAGCCGCTCGCCATAGGCCAGCGCCCGATGCGGATCGTCCGACCATTCGGTCAGGTGGATATACAGGTGGATGGCGCCCGGATCGTTGGGCTTCACCGTAAGCCCATGCTCCAGCAGGTCCATGGCGCGGGTGACGCCGGGCGCAGCCGCCTTGCCCTGGTCATCCCACCACTCGCCCTCGACCTCCAGCATCCAGGCGTCGGCGGCGATGCTGGCGATGGACACGTTGTCGGGGTGGCGTTTTGCGATGCGGTCCATGGAGCGGGCGAACCGGGTCGCGCGGCTGTCTTCCTTGCCGGAATAGCGCTGGATCAGGGCGTCGATCATCTGGCGCTGCACCGGCGTGGCGTCACGAGCCAGACGCCGCGCCTCGCGGGCCGCCCGCAGGCCCGTTGCCCCGGATTCAGGGTCGTTTCCACCGCCGTTCAGGTTCGGCCCTATGGCCCAGGCCTCGCCCCAGGCGCACATGCCGCACGACGGATCCAGCCGCCGCGCCTTGCGAAAGGCCCGCACCGATTCCGAATGTTCGAACGCCCAGCGAAGCCGCACCCCATAATTGAACCAGGCCTGGGCTTCGGCCACCTTGGTGTCGATCGGAAAGCCTTCGTCGCCGAAGCCGTCCACCATCACCATGTCCGCCGTCGGCTGGACGCCTCCGACCGCCTCTGCACGGCCGCAGACCTGCGGATTGGCGATCAGCGCCAGGGTGGCCGCCGTCGCCGTAGCGTCGGCCAGCGCCACCGGCGCCATCAGGCAGGCGATCGAAGCCGTCGCCACCCACAGACCCTTGCGCATCCCCGCCTCCGCTATTTAGCCGACCATTGTGCGCCCAAACGCGGATCGCGCCAACATCCGCCGATCAGGGCGTGGTGACCGGCAGGGTGTCCTGCGGGCGTCCGTCGCCGGCGGGCGCGACAATGCCCAGCATGCGCGCGAGGAAGGGCTGAACGTCCACGCTGTCCAGATCGGTCAACCGACGCCCGGCGACGACGCCCGGCCCGTGCGCGATAAAGAGGGCCGCCATCTCGGGGGACTGGTTGTCATAGCCGTGGGCGCCGCCCGCACGCGTCACCGGCCGGTCCCGCGTCGCCGTCAGCCAGCCGGTTTCGACTAGGCAGACGATCTGGGCCACGCGTGGGTTCGATCCATAGACAAGGCGCGCCGGCACATCGGCCTTGTTCCAGCACTCCATGTGCGGATGCCGCCCGACCAGCTTCTGCTGGACCTCGGCTTCATGCCCCGGCGCCGGGTCCGCCGTCAGGACCGCGCCGCCATAGCCCACCTGCAGCGCCGACGGATCGATGATGTCGTCGATCCAAACCACCCGGTCCGGCGAGGTCGCCGCCATGCCGTGATCCGACACCAGCACCAGCAGGGTGCGGTCATACACGCCCCTCGCCTTCAGCCCCTCGACCAGACGCCCGATGGAGGCGTCCACCGACGCGACCGCCGCACGCGTCTCGGGCGCATCCGGGCCGTTGCGATGCCCGGCCGTATCGACGATGTCGAAATACAGGGTCTCCAGCTTCGGTCGCTGATTCACCGGAAGATCCAGCCAGGACAGCACCCGATCCACCCGCGCATCGCCGGGCACGGACTGGTCGAAGGGCATCCATTGGCTGGGCCGCACGCCGTGGATTTCGACCTCCGACCCCGGCCAGAACATCGTGCCCGTTCGGACCCCCGCCTTCTCGGCCGTAACCCAGATCGGCTCGGCCTGATCCCAGAAGCCGGTTTCCTTGCTGGCCATGGTGAAGACGCCCAGCTGCGCGTCCGTGAAACGGTTGCCCACGACCCCGTGGTGATCCGGGTGCAGGCCCGTCACCAGCGTATAGTGGTTGGGGAAGGTCACGCTGGGGAACGACGGCCGCATGGGCCCAAAGGCGCCGCCTGCGACCAGCCCGTCCATCACCGGCGTCTGCCCCTTGCCCAGATAGTCCGGCCGGAACCCGTCGATCGAAACCAGAATCACCAGATCGGGCCGCGCCGCCGGGGCCGTCGAGGCCTCGACAACCAGCAGCTGTGCGATCTTTGACGGTGAGCCCGGCCCGGCGGCGCAGGACGCAACCGCAAGGGCGGCGGCCAGGGCCAGGCCGGAGGCGAGGAAACGGGACATGGGCTTGCTCCAATGCGACATCGAACCATTGCCTAAACTTAATGGACGACAAGGACACGACGGCTTGTGGGAACGGCGTTCTCGCGCCAAGCTTGCGTCATGGAAACCGTCATCGATATTCGCGCCCTGACCAAGACCTATGGGACGGTGAAGGCGCTCGACGGCCTGACCCTGTCGATCCCGCGTGGCGGGGTCTATGGCATTCTCGGTCCCAACGGCGCGGGCAAGTCCACCCTGTTCCGCACCCTGCTGGGCCTGATTCGCCCGACGGAGGGCGAGGCCACGGTGATGGGCGGCCGGATCGGCGATCCGGCGTCCATGCGTCGCATGGGCTCGATGATCGAGACGCCGCGCTTTCCCCCCTTCATGACCGCCCGTCAGGTGCTGGTCTGGCTGGCCGGCGCCCACGGCGGCGTGGCCTCGGCCGAGATCGACAGCTGGCTGCAACGCGTCGGCCTGGCCGAGGCGTCGAACCGTCGCGTGCGGGGCTTTTCGGTCGGCATGCTGCAACGCCTCGGCGTCGCCGCCGCCCTTATGACCAAGCCGGACCTCGTCATCCTGGATGAGCCGACCAGCGGCATGGATCCGCCCGGCATCCAGGAAATGCGCGCCCTGATCCGCAGCCTGGCCGACCACGACGGCGTGACCGTCATCCTGGCCAGCCACCAGTTGCAGGAGGTCCAGCGCGTCTGCGACCGCGTCGCCATCTTCAACAAGGGCAAGGTGATCACCGAGGGCAAGGTCTCGGACCTGACCGCCTCGGGCGAGCGTCTGCGCCTGTCCGTCACCCCCCTGGCCAAGGCCATGGCGGTGCTGGGCGACCGCGCCGTGCTGGAAGGCGACGCCCTGCTCGCCGCCGTCCCGCGCGCCGAGGCCGCCGCCGCCATTAGGGCCCTGGTCGAGGGCGGCGTCGATATCGAAGAAGCCCGCTGGATCGGCGCCGACCTGGAAGACGTCTTCATGAGCGAAACCGGCTGGACCGGCGTGCAGGAGCAAAACCGTGCTGGCTGACGCGATCCGATCCGAAACCTACCGCCTGTCCAAGAACCGCACCGCCGTGTTCTGGAGCGTGCTGTTCGTGCCCATCATGGGCGTCATCCTCGCCACCCTGGGCTTCATCTTCGCCAAGGCCAATGAGGGCAAGCTGGCCGGCAAACTGCCGCCCGAACTGATGAAGGGCGGTCCGCTGGACCTGGGCCTGACCCTGGTCAAGAGCGCCGGCGATTTCGCCAACCCCGCCATCCTGATGTTCGTCCTGATCGGCGCCGCCACAATCTACGCCGGGGATTATCGCTGGGAGACCTGGCGGCTCATCAGCGCGCGCAACACCCGGCCGAACCTGCTGATCGGCAAGGTGGCGGTCGTGGCCCTGGTGATCGTGCTGGCCAGTTTCGCCGCCCTGCTCTCCGACATTATCGCCAGCCTGATCCAGGCGGCGGTGTTCGGCCGGCCTCTGACCTTTTCCATGACCGGCGCAGCCTTGGCGGACTTCGGCCTGCTGACCATGACGTCCTGGGCGCGCATCCTTCAGTTCACGATGCTGGGCCTGCTCGGCGCCGTTCTGACCCGGTCATTGCTGGCCGCCCTGTTTGCGCCCCTGGTCATCGGCGTGGGCCAGTTCTTCTTGCCGCAGATCCTGATGCCAATGGGCGTGACGACGGACGGCTGGCTGCTGCCCCTGCTGTCGCCCGGCCTCGCCACCGACTTGCTCAAGGCGGTCATCGAGGGCGGCATGGCGGCCGCCGATCTGCCCGATCACGCCGTGATAAAGGGCGTCCTCGGCCTGGCCCTGTGGATCGCCGTCCCCTTCGCCGGCGCCGTCGCCTGGTTCAGCCGCCAGGACCTGTCCAAGGAATAGGCGGCGGACTGCGCTCGCCTTGCGCGACCCGCCAGTCGCGCCAGGCGCCCACCGACCTAAAGCCCCTTCTCCATGAAGACGTCGGCTCGGGCGTAGGGCGTCGGGCGGGGCGGGGCGGCAGGTGGATGAAGCCGAAGCTGTCGTATAGGGCGATGGCCGGCGTCAGGGCGCTGTTGGTCTCGAGATACAGCCGCGACGCCCCGGCCTCGCGTGCGGCGTCCTCGCAGGCCTGCAGCAGCCGCCTGGCCAGGCCCGACCTGCGCGCGGCCGGGGTCACCGTCATCTTGGACACCTCGAACCCGTCGTCGATCCGGATCAGGGCGCAGCAGCCGATCGCCTCCCCGTACCGCTCGACGATGAAGATCCGGCCGCCGTCGGCGATGAAGACGCCGTGCGGATCGTTGATGGACCGGCGATCCTTGGCCTCGATGGAGAAGCCGCCCTCGACCAGCCAGGCGGTGTTCAGTCGCGCCCAGGCGGCCGCGTGATCGGGCCGGAAATCGACGATGGCGAAGTTCATCCGCGCCTCATGCCGCAAGTCGCCGCAAAGCAAAAGGGCGGTCGGATCACTCCGACCGCCCTTCCGGCGTTTGGTCATGCGACCAAATCTTAGTCTTCGTCGCCGCCTTCGAAGGCCAGGACCGGACCGGAGTCCTTGCCCTTGGCTTCGACGTCGCGATCGACGAACTCGATGACGGCCATAGGGGCGTTGTCGCCGTGGCGGAAGCCGGCCTTCATGATGCGGATATAGCCGCCGTTACGCTCGCTGTAGCGCGGGCCGAGCGTTTCGAACAGCTTGCCGACCTGCGGCACGTCGCGAACCTGGCTGATGGCCTGACGACGCGCGTGCAGATCGCCCTTCTTGGCCAGGGTGACCAGCTTCTCGACGAAGGGACGCAGTTCCTTGGCCTTGGGCAGGGTCGTGGTGATTTGCTCGTGCTTGATCAGCGAGGCGGCCATGTTCGCGAACATGGCGGTGCGGTGGCTGGTCGTGCGACCGAGTTTACGATGGGCGGCGCCGTGGCGCATCTGGGTCTCTCCTACTCCGAGCCCGGTATCTTCGTTGAGGAAGACCTAGGCTCGTAATCTTCTAACCGCCCCGACATTCTCCCAAGGGAGACGGGCGGAGGGTTGAACTTAGATCTGGTCGTCGAACTTCTTGGCCAGATCTTCGATGTTTTCGGGGGGCCAGTTCGGCACGTCCATGCCGAGGCTGAGACCCATCGTCGTCAGAACTTCCTTGATCTCGTTCAGCGACTTGCGGCCGAAGTTCGGGGTGCGAAGCATTTCGCCCTCGGTCTTCTGGATCAGGTCGCCGATGTAGACGATGTTGTCGTTCTTCAGGCAGTTGGCCGAACGAACCGACAGCTCCAGCTCGTCCACCTTCTTCAGAAGGGCCGGGTTGAAGGGCAGGTCGGGCTTGCCGTCCGACTGCTCGACAGCCTTCTTGGGCTCTTCGAAGGTGATGAAGATCTGCAGTTGGTCTTGCAGGATGCGCGCGGCATAGGCCACGGCGTCAACCGGCGTGACCGCACCGTTGGTTTCGACTTCCAGCAGCAGCTTGTCGTAATCCAGCGACTGGCCCTGACGGGTCGGCTCGACGCGATAGGCGACGCGCTTGACCGGCGAATACAGGGCGTCGACGGCGATCAGGCCGATCGGCGCATCTTCCGGACGGTTCAGCTCGGCGGCCACATAGCCCTTGCCGTTCTGGACGGTCAGTTCCATGCGGACCGACGCGCCGTCGTCCAGGGTGCAGATGACGTGATCGGGGTTCAGAACCTCGATGTCCGCCGGCACGTCGATCTGGCCGGCCGTCACGACGCCGGGGCCCGTGGCGCGCAGGGTCATGCGCTTGGGGCCTTCGGCGTGCATGCGCAGCGCCAGTTGCTTGATGTTCAGGACGATGTCGACCACGTCTTCGCGTACGCCTTCCAGCGACGAGAATTCATGAACGACGCCGTCGATCTGGATGGCGGTGACGGCCGCGCCTTGCAGCGAGGACAGCAGAACGCGACGGAGCGCGTTGCCGAGCGTCACGCCGAAGCCACGCTCGAGAGGTTCGGCCACCAGGCGCGCCTTGCGCTGGGCGTCGGAACCGATCTCGATCTGCGGCTTCTCGGGACGGATCAGCTCTTGCCAGTTTCTTTCGATCATTTTGTCCCTCGAACGGGTTTCGCCTGCTCCGGCCTTGTCGACGAGGCCATGGTGGAGCGGACGGAGATGGGGGTGCTTTGGGCGGGGTCGCTTAGACGCGACGACGCTTGGGCGGACGGCAACCGTTGTGCGGCATCGGGGTGACGTCGCGGATGGTCGTGATCGTCAGACCGACCGACTGCAGCGCGCGCAGGGCCGATTCACGGCCGGAACCCGGACCCGAGACGTTCACTTCCAGCGTCTTGACGCCGTGTTCCTGCGCCTTCTTGCCGGCGTCTTCCGCAGCCATTTGGGCGGCGTAAGGCGTCGACTTACGCGAGCCCTTGAAGCCCATGTGACCGGCCGACGACCAGGAAATCGCGTTTCCTTGTGCATCGGTGATGGTCACCATGGTGTTGTTGAAGCTGGCGTTCACGTGGGCGACGCCGGAGGTGATGTTCTTGCGCTCGCGCTTCTTTACGCGACCCGGTTCCTTGGCCATGTGTCTGTCTTACTTCTTCTTGCCGGCGATCGGCTTGGCGGGACCCTTGCGGGTGCGGGCGTTCGTATGGGTGCGCTGGCCGCGGACCGGCAGGCCCTTGCGGTGACGCAGGCCGCGATAGCAGGCCAGATCCATCAGACGCTTGATGTTCATCGACGTCTCGCGGCGCAGGTCGCCCTCGACGGTGTGATCCTTGTCGATCGTCTCGCGGATCGACAGGACTTCGGCGTCCGTCAGCTGGTTCACACGACGGGCGGGCTCGATGCCCACCTTTTCGGTGATGTCCTTGGCGGCGGCAGGGCCGATGCCATGGATGTACTGAAGCGCGATTTCAACGCGCTTGTTGGTCGGGATGTTGACGCCAGCAATACGGGCCACGAAATTCTCCAGATACGCGTTAGTCAGACGCAACAAACGCTCCGGTCAACAGACCAGGAGCGTGGCGCCCTTCGCGGGAAGGCGCCCTTATACATGTGATTCACGAGGCGTCAACATCTAGGGCGGCGTCAGCGTGGCGGACGGCCGAAGTCCACGCCCACAGTGACCCGCTGGCCCTCGACGGGGCGGCCGTCCTCGGTGGGGGGCTGAAACCGGAAATAGCCGGCGACCTGCAAGCCCGCCGCCCCAAAGCCCAGGCCCGGCGGCGTCTCGTCCACCACCCGGCATCCATCCAGCCGGCTGTCCAGGCGAATGACGCACGACAGCTCTACACGTCCATAGCGACTGCGTGCGCCCGAGGGATGGTTGGCGCGAATCTGGCCGATGGTGGGGCCGGTGACCAGGCGCGGTCCGGTCGAACCGCTGCCGGGGCCGGATCCCGACCCGACGCCCGAACCGTCGCCGATCCCCTGCCCGCCCTGGCCGAAGCCGGGCTGGGGCGACGGCGCTGGGGCGATACCGACGACAGGCGCAGGCTCGGGCGCCTTGACGGGCGGCGCAGGAACTTCGCGCGGGCGCTCCCTGGGCGGAGGCGGCGGCGTGTGAATGACCGAGGGCGCGGCGGGCGCCCCGCCTCCCGTCTCAGGGGCCGGCGGCTCTTCGGAGATGGGCGGCGGAGGATCGTAGAGCACGACCTCGAACGGCGGCGGCTCCGTCACAGGCGTCTGAATCGGCCCCCTCACCTGTCCCAGCAACAGGAACAGGCCGATCTCGGCGACGGCGACGGCGACGAAAACGCCCGCCATGCGCCAGCGCCGCTGGCGGGTCTTCTCAGGATTGGGGTCGGCCTGTTCGGTCATCAGGCGTTCAACGCCCGAAATCGCAAATCAGGCCAGAGCCTCGTCTATGGCCTTGGCCACGGACTCGATCGAGCCCATGCCGTCGGCCTCGGTCAGCTTGCCCTGGGCTTCGTAATAGGGAAGCAGAGGCGCGGTGTTGCGGTTGTAGGCCTCGAGCCGGACCTTGAACGATTCGGGATTGTCGTCGGGCCGTCCCTGTTCGGCGAACCGCTTGGCGATCCGTTCGGTCAGGGCGTGGTCGTCGACCTTCAGCCGCACGACGGCGTCGATCTGCACGCCGCGCTTCGCCAGCATCTCGTCCAGCGCCTCGGCCTGGGCCACCGTGCGAGGGAAGCCGTCGAATATGGCGCCGCCGGCGGCCTCGGCCTCCGTCAGGCGATCCTCGATCAGGGCGATGACGATCTCGTCGGTGACCAGGTCGCCGCGCGCCAGCACGTCCTTGACCTTGAGCCCCAACTCCGAGCCAGAGGCGATCGCCGCGCGAAGCATGTCGCCGGTGGAGAGCTGGACCATGCCCTTCTCTTCCACCAGCCGCTTCGCCTGGGTGCCCTTGCCCGCCGCCGGCGGTCCAAACAGGATCAAGTTCATGCTTCAGCCCTCCCCTGGGCGTCTGTCAGCTTAAGACCTAGCGGCGCACGGGCGTGGGCGCGCCACGACCGCCACGACCGCGCAGCTTCGCCTTCTTGATCAGGCCTTCGTACTGGTGCGCCAGCAGTTGGGACTGAATCTGAGCCACAGTGTCCATCGTGACCGACACGACGATCAAGATAGACGTTCCGCCGAAGTACAGGCTGTTGCCCATCTGGGCGACCAGGAACTCCGGCAGCAGGCAGACGGCGGTGATGTAGGCGGCGCCGATCACGGTCAGGCGGGTCAGGACATAGTCCAGATATTCCGCCGTGCGCTTGCCCGGACGAATGCCCGGCAGGAAGCCGCCGTATTTGCGCAGGTTCTCGGCCGTGTCCTCGGGGTTGAAGGTGATCGAGGTGTAGAAGAAGCAGAAGAAGACGATCAGGGCGGCGTACAGCGCCATGAACAGCGGCTGGCCGTGCGTCAGCTGCGCCGTCACCAGCGGCAGCCAGCTCATCCAGCTGGGCAGGTCGGCGTTGGCCGTCATGGTCGCCACCGTCGTCGGCAGCATCAGCAGCGACGAGGCGAAGATCGGCGGGATCACGCCTGCGGTGTTGACCTTCAGCGGCAGGAACGAACGCTCGCCGCCGGCCATGCGGTTGCCTTCCTGGCGCTTCGGATACTGGATCAGAAGCCGGCGCTGGGCGCGTTCCATGAAGACGATGAAGACCACGGTGGCCACCGCCAGCACGGCGATGAACAGCAGGGCGAAGGCCGACATCTGGCCTTGCTGGGCCAGGCCCAGCAGGCGAGCGATGGTGGACGGCAGGACCGCCACGATGCCGGCGAAGATGATCAGCGAGATGCCGTTGCCGACGCCCCGCGCCGTCACCTGCTCACCCAGCCACATCAGGAACATGGTGCCGCCGGTCAGGGTCACGACCGTCGAGGCGATGAAAAAGATGCCCGGATTGTCGACCAGGCCGGCGGTGCTGTTCAGGCCCGCCGCGATGCCGAAGGACTGCGCCAGCGCCAGGAACACCGTCAGATAGCGGGTGTACTGGTTCAGCTGCTTGCGGCCGCTTTCGCCGCCTTCCTTCTTCAGCTTCTCCCACGGCGGATACACGGTGCCCATCAGCTGCACGATGATCGAGGCCGAGATGTACGGCATCACGTTCAGCGCGAAGATGGCCATACGCTCGACGGCGCCGCCCGAGAACATGTTGAACATGTCCAGAATGCCGCGCTGACCCGACGGGTCCTGGAAGAACTGCAGGAAGGCCTGCGAGTTGATGCCCGGAATCGGCACATACGTCCCGATCCGATAGACCAGGAGCGCGCCCAGCGTGAACAGCAGGCGCTTGTGCAGCTCGGTCGCTTTCGCGAACGAGCCCATGTTCATATTGGCGGCGAGTTGTTCTGCGGCCGAAGCCATTATGCGTCCCCACGACTGATTGAGTCGTCAGATAGGCGAGAAGCGGCGCTCTTGCGAGGCCGCTTCCGTTCTTTCGTCGCTGCGATGTGTTCAGGCCACGGCCTAAGCGACCGCAACGACGCGTTGATCAGGCGTTGGCGGCGGCGCGCTTGGTGCGGGCCGAGATCTTGTTCTCGTCGCCGCGCGGCGCCTTGGGAGCCGGAGCCTTGCCCTTGGCGGCGTTGCGCTTCTCGACGCGCGCAGCGGCCTTGGCTTCGGCGGCGATGCGCTCTTGCACGACCGAACCGCCAGCGGCTTCGATGGCCTTGATGGCGCCCGAGGTGGCCGACCAGACGACCAGGTTCAGGGCTTGCTTCAGCTCACCGGTGCCCAGCAGACGCACGCCGTCCTTGACGCGACGGATCACGCCGGCGGCGACCAGGGCGTCGCCCTTCAGTTCCGACTTGGCATCCAGCTTGCCGGCGTCGACGGCGTCTTGCAGGCGCCACAGGTTCACTTCCGCCAGCTTCAGAGCGTTGGCGTTGTTGAAGCCGCGCTTGGGCATACGCATGTACAGCGGCATTTGGCCGCCTTCGAAGCCGCCGATGGCGACGCCCGAACGCGACTTCTGACCCTTGACGCCACGGCCAGCGGTCTTGCCCTTGCCCGAACCGGGGCCACGGCCGACACGCATGCGCTTCTTGTGCGCGCCTTCGTTGTCGCGGATTTCGTTCAGTTTCATATGCCTGATCCTTTCGGGTGCTAGCGCCCGGACCATTGATCCGAACTCGGCTGTAAAAAATTTAAGGGCCGCTGATAGGCGACCCTCGGGGTATTCGCAAGTGCAGAAACGCCCTCCCCCGGGTTCGGGAAAGGGCGAAACGGCTTACTTTTCGACGATCTCGGTCAGGTGGGCGACCTTGGCGATCATCCCACGAACCGAAGGCGTGTCTTCCAGGGTCGATTCACGACCCAGGCGGTTCAGACCCAGGCCCACCAGGGTGGCGCGCTGGTCGTTCTTGCGGCGGATCGGCGAACCGGTCTGCTTGACGGTGACGGTCTTGGCGTCGGTCTTCTTGGACGGGGCCATGATTTAGGACTCCACAGCTTCGGGCGTCGAAGCGCCGTCGTTGCGACGGCCCATCAGATCCGCAACCTTCTTGCCGCGCTTGGACGCAACCTGACGAGGCGAGGACTGGACCTTCAGCGCTTCGAACGTCGCGCGGATCATGTTGTAGGGGTTCGACGAACCGGTCGACTTGCCCACGACGTCCTGGACGCCGAGGGTTTCGAGCACGGCGCGCATCGGACCGCCTGCGATGACGCCGGTCCCGGGAGGGGCGGCGCGCATCATGATCTTGCCGGCGCCCCAACGGCCGTTGCCGTCGTGGTGCAGGGTGCGGTTCTCGCGGAGCGGAACGCGGATCATCGTCTTCTTGGCTTCTTCGGTCGCCTTGCGGATGGCTTCCGGCACTTCGCGCGCCTTGCCGTGACCGAAGCCGACGCGGCCCTTGCCGTCGCCGACGACCATCAGGGCTGCGAAGGAGAAACGACGGCCGCCTTTGACGGTGGCGGCGACGCGGTTGATGTGGACCAGCTTCTCGACGATGTCCGAATCCGGACCATCGGCTTGGGGGCCATTGCGGTTGTCACGACGGTTGCGGTCGTTGCCGCCGCCGCCACGTTGGGGTTGATGCGCCATCTGTCGCGTCCCTTAGAAGTTCAGGCCGGCTTCACGCGCGGCTTCCGCCAGCGCCTTGACCCGTCCATGATAGATGTACTCGCCACGGTCGAAGACGACGTCCTTGACGCCCTTCTCGATGGCGCGCTCGGCGATCAGCTTGCCGATCGCGGCGGCCGCAGCGGTGTCCGAACCACGCTTGCCCTTGCCGCCTTCCAGCGACGAGGCAGACGCGACGGTCACGCCTTGGGCGTCGTCGATGATCTGGGCCGAGATGTTCTTGTCCGAACGGCTGACCGACAGACGAAGGCGACCGTTGGCGACAGCCTTCAGGCGGCGACGAGTGCGCTCCGAGCGGCGCTTGGCTTGTTGTCGAAGAGAAAGAGCCATGACTTACTTCTTCTTGCCTTCCTTGCGACGGACCTTCTCGCCCGCGTAACGGACGCCCTTGCCCTTGTAGGGCTCCGGCGGACGCAGCTTGCGGATGACCGCGGCGATCTGACCGACGGCTTGCTTGTCAGCGCCGGAGACCTTGATCTCGGTCTGCTTCGGCACTGCGAAGCTGACGCCGGCCGGCGGAGCGATATCGACTTCATGCGAGAAGCCGAGCTGCAGCGAAAGGGCGTCGCCCTTCATCGCGGCGCGGTAACCCACGCCGACCAGCTCCAGCGACTTCTCGAAGCCCGTGGTGACGCCGACGACCATGTTGTCGACCAGGGTGCGCGACAGGCCCCACATCGCGCGACCGCGTTGCGTGTCCGACCGCAGACCCAGCGACAGTTCGTCGCCTTCCTGGGTGACTTCGATTTCTTCGGCGACGGTCCAGGAGCTTTCGCCCTTGGGGCCCTTCACGGTGACGTTCTGGCCGTCGAGCGTGACAGTCACGCCCTTCGGCACAGCGATGGTTTTCTTGCCAATACGGGACATATCAGTAGACCCTGCAGAGGACTTCGCCGCCGACGTTAGCGTCGCGGGCGGAGGCGTCGGACATGACGCCCTTCGAAGTCGAGAGGATCGAGATGCCGAGGCCGTTCTTGACGGGTTTCAGATCGCCGATCGCCGAATAGACGCGGCGGCCCGGCTTGGACACGCGAGCGATCTCGGCGATGACGGGCTGACCGTCGAAGTACTTCAGCTCGATCTCGAACTGCGGAAACTCACCCGGGTTCTGAACCAGGTTGTAGCCGCGGATGTAGCCCTCGTCCTGCAGCACGTCGAGGACGCGCTGGCGCAGACGCGAGGCCGGGGTCAGCACCTTGGAACGCTTGCGGGTCGCCGCGTTCTTGATGCGAGCGATCATGTCGCTCAGGGGATCGTTGATCATCATGTCTGTTCGCTCCCCTTACCAGCTGGACTTGGTCAGGCCAGGGATCTGGCCCTGGTTGCCGAGTTCACGCAGCGCAATCCGGCTCATCTTGAGCTTGCGATAGAACGCACGCGGACGACCGGTCACTTCGCAGCGGTTGCGAATGCGGGTCGGCGCGGAGTTGCGCGGCAGTTCAGCCAGCTTCAGGCGCGCATCGAAACGCTCCTCAAGCGGCAGGTTTTCGTCGTTGGCGGTCGCCTTCAGGGCGGCCCGCTTCGCGGCATACTTCGCAACCAGGGCCTTGACGGCTTCGTTGCGGTTTACGGCGCTTTTCTTAGCCATTGTTCTCTTCCCTTCCCGCTCAGTTCTTCACGAACGGGAACTTGAACTCGGTGAGGAGAGCCTTGGCTTCCTCATCGGTCTTGGCCGTGGTGCAGACGACAATGTCCATGCCCCACATCTGATCGATCTGGTCGTAGTTGATCTCCGGGAACACGATGTGTTCCTTCAGACCCGTGGCGTAGTTGCCGCGACCATCGAAGGACGTGCCCTTCAGACCACGGAAATCCTTCACGCGCGGCAGCGCGATCGTGATGAACCGGTCCAGGAACTCGTACATCTGGTCGCCGCGCAGGGTGACCTTGCCGCCGATGACCATGCCTTCGCGCAGCTTGAAGCCGGCGATGGAGTTACGGGCCTTGGTGGCGACGGCCTTCTGACCGGCGATGGCCGTCAGATCCTTGAGGGCGGCGTTCGCCTTCTTGGAATCCGCGACGGCTTCGCCGATGCCCATGTTCAGGACGATCTTGTCCAGCTTGGGCACCTGCATTTCGTTCGTGTAGCCGAACTTGGTCTTCATTTCCGCACGGATGCGGGCCTGATATTCGGCCTTGAGGCGCGGGGTGTATTTCTCGGTAGCCATCAGATGACGTCTCCCGTCGTCTTGGCGATGCGGACCTTGGTGTCCCCATCGATCTTGAAGCCGACGCGGGTCGCCTTGCCGTTGGCGTCGGCGATCGCGACGTTCGACAGGTGAAGCGAGGCTTCCTTGTTCTTGATACCGCCCTGCGGGTCAGCCTGGCTCGGGCGCGTGTGGCGCTGAACCATGTTGCAGCCTTCGACGAGGACGCGGTTTTCGGAAGGCAGGACCTTCAGCACGTTGCCCGTGCGGCCCTTGTCCTTGCCGGTGAGGACGACGACGCGGTCGCCCTTCTTGATCTTGGCGGCCATGTTACAGGACCTCCGGAGCCAGCGAGATGATCTTCATGTGGTTCTTGGCGCGCAGTTCGCGGGGAACCGGGCCGAAGATCCGCGTTCCGACAGGCTCGTTCTGCTTGTTGACGATGACGGCGGCCGACTTGTCAAAACGAATGACCGAGCCGTCCTTGCGTTGGATGTCCTTGGCGGTGCGCACGACGATGGCGCGAACAACGTCGCCCTTCTTCACGCGGCCGCGAGGGATGGCTTCCTTCACGGAGGCGACGATTGTGTCGCCGATCGAGGCGTAGCGGCGCTTGGAGCCGCCCAACACCTTGATGCACATGACCCGGCGGGCGCCCGAATTATCGGCCACTTCCAGGTTAGTTTGCATCTGGATCATAAGATCAGATCCTTCTGATTACGAGGCGGAGGCGTTGGAAAGGACTTCCCAGCGCTTCAGTTTGGACTTCGGGGCGCACTCGACGATGCGAGCGATGTCGCCGACTTTGAGCGCGTTGGCTTCGTCGTGCGCGTGATACTTCTTCGAAAGACGAACGATCTTCTTCAGAACAGGGTGCAGCAGCGTGCGCTCCACCTTCACGACGACGGTCTTTTCGCCCTTGTCGGACACGACCACGCCTTCAAGAATTCGCTTGGGCATATTCGTTTCCTTACGAGGCCGCACGCTTCTCGCGCAGAAGCGTCGAGATGCGAGCGATGTCTTTGCGGACTTCACCAACGCGGTGAGTCTTTTCCATTTGGCCGGTGGCCGCCTGGAAGCGCAGGTTGAACTGTTCCTTCTTGAGCTTCAGCAGCTCGTCGGACAGTTGGTCGGTCGTTTGCGACCGCAGATCGGCGATCTTGGTCATTAGGCGGCTACCTCGACATGAGCGACGCCGGCGTCGATACGGGTCACGACCTTGGTGCGGACCGGCAGCTTGGCGGCGCCGAGACGGAGCGCTTCGCGGGCGACATCGTCCGGAACGCCGTCGATTTCAAACAGGATACGGCCAGGGTGGCAGCGCGCGGCCCAGTGGTCCACGGCGCCCTTGCCCTTACCCATCCGGACTTCGGCCGGCTTGCCCGTGACGGGCAGGTCGGGGAAGACGCGGATCCAGACTCGGCCCTGACGCTTCATCTGGCGCGTGATCGCGCGGCGAGCCGCCTCGATCTGACGCGCAGTGATGCGTTCCGGCTCCAGCGTCTTCAGGCCATACGACCCGAAGTTCAGCGAGAAGCCGCCCTTGGCCGAGCCATGGATCCGGCCCTTGAAGGCCTTGCGGTACTTGGTCTTCTTCGGTTGCAACATGACTTAGTTCTCACGTCCCCGGTCGCGACGCGGACCGCGGTCGCCACGGGGGCCGCCGCGTTCGCGGCCTTCGTTCGAGGACGGACCCGACGCTTCCTGGGCCCAACGCTTGTCCTGCGCCATGGGATCGTGCTCCAGCACTTCACCCTTAAAGACCCAGACCTTCACGCCGATGATGCCGTAGGTCGTCTTGGCTTCGTAGAAACCATAGTCGATGTCGGCGCGCAGCGTGTGAAGCGGCACGCGACCTTCGCGATACCATTCCATCCGCGCGATTTCGGCGCCGCCCAGACGGCCCGAGACATTCATACGAATGCCCTTGGCGCCCAGACGCATCGCCGACTGCATCGAACGCTTCATGGCGCGACGGAAGGCCACGCGGCGTTCCAGTTGTTGCGCGATGTTCTCAGCGATCAGTTGCGCATCGGTTTCCGGCTTGCGGACTTCGATGATGTTCAGGTGAACTTCACCTTCGGTGCGCGCCGAGATGTCCTTGCGGAGCTTCTCGATGTCAGCGCCCTTCTTACCGATCACGACACCCGGACGGGCGGCGTAGATGGTGATGCGGCACTTCTTGTGCGGACGCTCGATGATGATGCGCGACACGCCGGCAGCGCCCAGACGTTCCCGCAGCCACTCGCGCAGCTTCAGGTCCTGGTGCAGCAGGCGGGAGTAGTCGGCGCCCGCGGCGAACCAACGGCTGTCCCACGTACGGTTCACGCCAAGGCGCAGACCGATCGGATTGATTTTCTGACCCATCAGGCGGCCTCGCCGGCTTCACGGACCACGATGGTGATCTCGCTGAACGGTTTCAGGATGCGCGACGAACGACCACGAGCACGGCTCGCGAAACGCTTCATCACCAGGTTCTTGCCCACATAGGCCTCGGCGACGACAAGGTTGTCGATGTCGAGGTTGTGGTTGTTCTCGGCGTTCGAGATCGCCGAATACAGGACCTTGCGGACGTCGGTCGCGATACGCTTACGGCTGAATTCCAGCTCGTTCAGCGCCTTCTGGACCGGCATGCCGCGGATCGATGCGGCGACCAGGCCCAGCTTTTGCGGGCTGATGCGTACGTTGACCAGCTTGGCGCGGGCCTCGGTCGGGGCGACCCGACGCTCATTTTTTGTCTGGGCCATCAGTTACTTCCTTTTGGCCTTCTTGTCCGCCGCGTGACCCGGGAAACTCCGGGTCGGGGCGAACTCGCCGAGCTTCATGCCGACCATCTCTTCCGAGACCGACACGGGCACGTGCTTCTGACCGTTATGGACGCCGAACGTCAGACCGACGAACTGCGGCAGGATGGTGGAGCGGCGCGACCAGGTCTTGATCACGTCCTTGCGGCCCGACGATTGAACGGCGTCGGCCTTCTTGAGCAGATACCCGTCGACAAACGGGCCTTTCCAGGAGGAGCGGGCCATTCTTAGCGAGCCTTCTTAACGTGGCGGGTACGGATGATGTACTTGTCCGTAGCCTTGTTCTTGCGGGTACGAGTGCCCTTGGTGTCCTTGCCCCACGGGGTAACCGGGGTACGACCACCAGAGGTCCGGCCTTCACCACCACCGTGCGGGTGGTCGATCGGGTTCATGGCGACGCCGCGAACGTGCGGGCGGAAGCCCATGTGACGCTTGCGACCGGCCTTGCCCAGGTTCTGGTTCATGTGGTCGGGGTTCGAAACCGCGCCCACCGTGGCGATGCAGCCGTCCAGGACCATGCGCAGTTCGCCCGAGCCGAGACGGATCTGGGCGTAGCCCTGATCGCGACCCACCAGCTGGGCGTAGGCGCCGGCCGAACGGGCCAGCTGAGCGCCCTTGCCCGGCTTCATTTCGATGTTGTGGATGATCGTACCCACCGGCATCGAACGGAGCGGCATGGCGTTGCCCGGCTTCACGTCGGTCTTTTCGCCCGCGATCACCGTGTCGCCGGCCTTAAGGCGTTGCGGCGCGATGATGTAGGTCTTCTCGCCGTCTTCGTAGGTCACGAGGGCAATGAAGGCCGTGCGGTTCGGATCGTATTCCAGGCGCTCGACCGTGCCGACCATGTCCCACTTGCGACGCTTGAAGTCGATCTTGCGGTACAGGGTCTTGGCGCCGCCGCCACGGAAGCGGACCGCGATGCGACCGCCCTGCCCGCGTCCGCCCGACTTGGTCAGGCCTTCGGTCAGCGACTTTTCCGGACGGCCCTTGTGGAGCTCCGAACGGTCGACCAGCACGAGGGCGCGACGGCCCGGCGAGGTCGGATTGTAATGTTTCAAGGCCATCTGATCAGAGCCCCGTGGTGACGTCGATCGACTGGCCGTCGGCCAGCGTCACGATCGCTTTTTTGATGTCGACCCGGCGACCCAGGATACCCCGGAAGCGCTTGGTCTTGCCCTTTTGAACCAGGGTATTGACCTTCAGGACGTTGACTTTGAACAGGCTTTCGACCGCCGCGGCGATCTCGTCCTTGGTCGCCGTGTCGGCGACGCGGAAGACGACCTTGTTCTGCTCGGACAGGATCGTGGCCTTCTCGGTGATGATCGGCGAGAGGATCGTGTCGTAGTGTTTGGCGGTAGGTTGAGCGGCCATTACGCGGCTTCCTTATCGCTGAAGCGGGCCTCGATCGCCTCGATGGCGGCCTTGGTCAGGACCAGCTTGTCAGCCCGCAGGATGTCATAGACGTTCAGGCCGGCGTTCGGCAGCACGTCGATGTGCGGGATGTTGCGAGCGGCCAGGCCGAAGTTCGTGTCGACTTCGGGACCCGCGATGATGAGAGCCTTGGTCCAGCCCAGCTTGCCGAGCGTCTCGCGCAGCGAGGCGGTTTTGGCTTCCTTGACCGAGACGGTGTCGACGATGATCAGGTCGCCCGACTTGGCCTTGGAAGACAGGGCGTGACGCAGGGCCAGCGCGCGGATCTTCTTCGGCAGCGAGAAGCCGTGATCGCGAACGATCGGACCAAAGGCGCGCGAACCACCAACGAACTGCGGTGCACGGCGCGAACCGTGACGAGCGCCGCCGGTGCCCTTTTGCTTGTACATCTTCTTGCCCGTACGAGAGTTCTCGTTGCGGGTTTGAACCTTGTGCGTACCGGCGCGGCGCTTGGCCAGTTGCCAGTTGACGGTGCGGGCCAGGATGTCGCCGCGGATGTCGGAGATGCCGAAGACGGCGTCCGACAGTTCCACGTCGCCAGCAGCCTTGCCGTCGAGCTTGATGACAGAGAGTTTCATTACGCTTCACCGCCTTCGGTCGCTTCGACGGGGGCTTCTTCAGCCGGGGTCGAGGCGGGTTGAGCAGCAGACTTGCTCGACTTCAGCGCACCGGGGAACGGAGCGTCAGCCGGACGAGCCTTCTTGATGGCGTCGCGAACCTTGACGTAGCTGCCGTCGTGACCGGGGACAGCGCCCTTGATCAGGATCAGGCCACGCTCGGCGTCCACGCGGACGACGGTCAGGTTCTGGGTGGTGACGGTTTCCGTGCCGTAATGGCCGGCCATCTTCTTGCCGGGGAACGTGCGACCCGGGTCCTGACGGTTACCCGTCGAACCGTGCGAACGGTGCGAGACCGAAACGCCGTGGGTGGCGCGAAGGCCGCCGAAGTTCCAGCGCTTCATGGCGCCGGCGAAACCCTTACCGATGGTCTCGCCCTGGATGTCGACCTTCTGGCCCACCAGGAAGTGTTCGGCCGACAGCTCGGCGCCCACGTCCAGCAGACCATCCGCATCGACGCGGAACTCGGTCACATAGGCTTTCGGTTCGACTTCCGCCTTGGCGAAGGTCTCGCGTTGAGCCTTGTTAGTGTTCTTGGCCTTCTTCGTGCCAGCACCCAGCTGGAGGGCGACGTAACCGTCACGCTCCTGGGTACGTTGGCCGACGACTTGGCAGCCGTCGAGCTGAAGCACAGTGACCGGTACGTGCGCGCCGTCATCGGCGAACACGCGGGTCATGCCCAGCTTCTTGGCGATCACGCCCGTGCGCATCGGATCCCGCCTCTTTCTACTTTAAATCTTGATCTCGACGTCCACGCCGGCGGACAGGTCGAGCTTCATGAGCGCGTCCACGGTCTGCGGGGTGGGGTCGACGATGTCGAGCACGCGTTTGTGCGTGCGGATTTCAAACTGCTCACGCGACTTCTTATCGACGTGCGGAGAGCGGTTCACGGTGAACTTCTCGATCAGGGTCGGCAGCGGAATCGGACCGCGAACGGTCGCGCCGGTGCGCTTGGCTGTATTGACGATCTCGCGCGTCGAGAAATCGAGGACGCGGTGATCAAAGGCCTTGAGCCTGATGCGGATGCTTTGATCCATATCGGTGCTTACTTCCAATGCGGTCGGAGGACCGCGTCCCTGTGAACCATTTCAAAGACCGAAGGCCTTCGGGCAAAAAGCCCTCAGGGAACGCAAATCCGCAAAAACGATCGGCCCACGCAGTCGCCCGCGAAGGCCGTTGAATCCCAAGAAGCTGCAAAGAACAGTGACTTAGGTCGTTCCTGCGGACCGCGTTTGCACCGAAGTGCACAGCCGGTCCAACAAGAGTGGTGGCTTATGCCTACCGATTCTGATTTCGTCAAGCGCGCAAACCGGTGCTGACACAGGATTTCGTCAGGCCGTTTCCAACGCCGGCGCCGGGCGCGAAATCGGCCTGGGCCGCCCGGCTTCATCGACCGCCACCATGACGAACTCGGCCGCCGCAGACCGTCGCCGCTCGCCGGTCAGCAGTCCCTCGGCCCACAGTTCGACCTCTATGGTCACCGAAGTCCGACCGACCTTCGTCGCGCGCGACGCCAGTTCGATCATGTCGCCTTCTCTTATGGGAGAGGAGAAGTCGATGCGGTTCGACGCCGCCATGACCATGACGGCCCTGGCCTTGCGGGTCGCGCAGATGAAGGCCGCCTTGCCCATCAGCTTCAGCGCATCGCCGCCGTAAAGCGTGCCGTAGTGATTGGTCCAGGTCGGAAAGACCATCTCCACAGCCCGCAGCCAGCCGTCGTCCACGGGCGTGTCTTCCTGCAAAGGCGGCAGATCGCCCTGCCCTTCCCCGCGCGGCGCCACCATATTGAAGACGCCCCGCGTGCACAGCCGCCGCTCGCCGCTGACCGGCGCCTCAGCCCAGAGTTCGACCTCGACACCCATCGACGTGCGCCCGACGCGCACGACCTTGCCCGTCGCCTCGACCATCTCGCCGATCCGGGCCGGTGCGGCGAAGTCTATCCGCTCGCACCCGGCCGTCACGGTGGGCCGCCGCGCATGACGCGCAGCGGCCAGGAAGGCGACCTTGTCCAGGTGCGCCAGACCGACGCCCCCGAACAATGTGCCGTGGTGGTTGGCGTCCCCAGGGAACACCATGTCTATAAGCGTGACGCTCACGCCCGCGCCGCCTCTTGCCGCGCGGTCTTCGCGGCCGAGACCATATTGGTCAGCGCCGCCTCGGTTTCGGGCCAGCCCCGCGTCTTCAGTCCACAGTCCGGGTTCACCCACAGCCGATCCGCCGGCAGCTTGCCCGCCGCCGCCGTCAGCAGGGCCGCGATCTCTTCCACCGACGGCACGCGCGGCGAGTGGATGTCATAGACGCCGGGCCCGATCTCTGCCGGATAGCGGTAGTCGGAGAAGGCGTCGAGCAGTTCCATCCGCGACCGCGAGGTCTCGATGGAGATGACGTCCGCATCCATGGCCCCGATGGACTGGATGATGTCGTTGAACTCGGAATAGCACATGTGGGTGTGGATCTGGGTCTCGTCCCGTACCCCGGAGGCCGTGATGCGGAAGCTCTCCACCGCCCACTCCAGATACCCCGCCCAGTCCGCCCGACGCAGCGGCAGGCCTTCGCGCAAGGCCGCCTCGTCGATCTGGATCACGGCCGCGCCCGCCGTCTCCAGGTCCGTCACCTCGTCGCGGATGGCGAAGGCGATCTGGCGGCAGGTTGTGCTGCGCGGCTGGTCGTCGCGCACGAACGACCAGTTCAGGATCGTCACCGGCCCGGTCAGCATTCCTTTCATCGGCCGGTCGGTCAGGGATTGGGCGTAACGCCACCACTCCACCGTCATCGGCCTGGGCCGCGATACGTCGCCATAGATGATCGGCGGCCGCACGCAGCGCGAGCCATAGGACTGCACCCACGCCGCCTTGGTGAAAGCAAAGCCTGACAGCTGCTCGCCGAAATACTGCACCATGTCGTTGCGCTCGAACTCGCCGTGCACCAGCACGTCCAGCCCCAGGTCCTCCTGCCATTTCACCGTCCGCGCGGTCTCCTCGCGCAGGAACCGGGCATAGGTCGCATCGTCGATGACGCCCTTGCCGTGGTCCGCCCGCGCCTTGCGGACCTCCGAGGTCTGCGGGAAGGAGCCGATGGTCGTGGTCGGATAGGCCGGCAGGTTCAGCCGGCGCTGCTGCACCCCGCGCCGGATCTCGAAGCTGGAGCTTCGGTTCGCCAGCGCCGGATCGGCATCGGCCGCCCGCGCCTGCGCCCTGGGATCATTGATGCGCGGCGAGGTGCGGCGCGAGGCGACCGAGGCCGTCGAGGCGTCCAGTTCGGCCTTCACCGCCGACCGACCTTCGTTCAGGGCCCGCGCCAGGATCGCCAGTTCGCCAACCTTCTGTACCGCGAACGCCAGCCAGTCCTTGATCTCCGCATCCAGCGCCGTCTCCCGATCAAGGTCGATGGGCGTGTGCAGCAGCGAGCAGGACGGCGCGATCACCACCTGACGACCAGCGGCCACCAGCGGCTCGACCCGGTCCAGCACGGCGTTCAGATCGGCCTTCCACACATTGCGGCCGTCGATGACGCCCAGTGACAGCACCTGATCGGGACGAGCGGCCGACGCCACCTGCGCCAGCTGTTCCGGCGCGCGGACCAGATCGATGTGCAGACCCTGCACCGGCAGCTTCAGCGCCGTCTCCAGATTGTCGCCCAGCGCCCCGAAATAGGTCGTCAGCATCACCTTGATCGGCGGCGTCACGTCCGTCAGCACGCGATAGGCCAGATCATAGGCGGCCTTCGCCTCGTCGCTCAGATCGGTGACCAGGCAGGGCTCGTCCAACTGCACCCAGGTCGCCCCCGCCCGCGCCAGCGAGCGCAGCACCTCGGCATAGACCGGCAACAAACGCGGCAGCAGGCTCAGCACGTCGAAGGCCTCGCCGCGCGTCTTGCCCAGCAGCAGATAGGACACCGGCCCCAACAGCACCGGCCGGGTCTCGATCCCCTGCGCCCTGGCTTCCAGATATTCGTCCAGCGCCTTGGTCGAACCCAGGCGGAACACCTGGTCGGCCGTAAACTCAGGCGCAAGATAGTGGTAGTTGGTGTCGAACCACTTGGTCATCTCCATCGCCGGCACGCCCCCCGAGGCGGGATTGCCTCCGCCATGAGTGTGACCGTGCTTGCAGACCTGGGCGTCGCCGCGCGACCCACGGGCCATGGCGAAATAGGTGGCCAGATCGACCCGTTCTCCGCTCCAGCCGAAGGCGGCCGGCACAGCCCCGACCATGGCCGTCAGATCCAGCACCTGATCATAAAGAGAGAAGTCGTTGGACGGCACGATGTCGGCGCCCAGCTCGCGTTGCCGCGCCCAGGTCAGGCCGCGCAGCTCGGCGGCGGTGGACAGCAGGGTCTCTGCGTCGATCTTGCCGGCCCAATGGGCTTCGAGCGCGGTCTTCAGCTCCCTCTTGGGGCCGATGCGGGGAAAGCCGAGGGTGGCGACCTGGACGGTATGGCGGGTCATGACATTCGAAACCTGTGCTGTGGCCAGGTTTCGGACAGGGTCGCGCGGACGCCGTCGCGGACGCAAAGGGTCCGGCGGCGCGCATGCGGCCTGACCGGGCACCCCGCCGGAGGACGTTATCTGTCGGGGCAGGTCTCCTGGCTCACGGGTCGACGCCTCGGGCCCGGCCTTCCCGGCGCGAACGCCAGTGACACGAGATGGACCCTCGACTCGCCGCTTACAGTTGCGGGGGCAGCGCCGGTGTCTCACCGGCTTCCCTCTTAGCTCCACGCACCCCGAGGAGCGCGCGGAGACCACGACAACCCGACATGACCCCAACCAAGCGCGGCCGTCAATACATATAAGGATATGCTTATATGATTATGCGGATTACCCAGCATTAACCGCTTGCCCCATCAAGTGCGCGCAAGTGACACATTCCGACCACAACGCGTGATTTATCCGCCACATCACAGTTTCAAGACACTTATGTAACGACGATTTATTGCTCAGCTTCGTCCGCATACTGATAGCAGGCGCCCTCCCCGGACCCCCATCCGGGCACAGACTGCTAAGGACAAAAGAAAATGAAGACGATCCTCCTCGCCTCGGCCGCCGCCGCTCTGTTCGCCGCCCCGGCCTTCGCCCAGGACGCCATCGGTTCGGTCGGCGTGACCTATTCCAACCCGTCGTATGACGCCGGCCCCGTCGATGTCGACGCCGACGTCTGGACCGTGGACGGAACCGTGGCCCTGCCGGCCGCCGACTGGACTGTGACCCTGAACGGCGCCGTCGACCACGTCGAAGCCTTCGGTGAGAACGAAACCACCGGCGCCGCCGCCGCCCACCTGACCAAGATGTGGTCCTCCGACATCCGCGCCGGCGGCTTCGTCGCCGCCAACGGCATCGGCACGGGCGATGATCCCATCTGGACCGTCGGCGCCGAAGCCCAGAAGTATCTGGCCAACGCGACCCTGACCGGTCAGGTCGCCTACACCACGGCTGATGACATCGACGCCGACATCTGGACCGTTGGTGGCGACGCCGCCTTCTACGTCATGCCGAACCTGCGCCTGAACGCCGGCGTCAGCTACAACAACGTCGACGTCACGGGCGACGACGTGGACGCCTGGACCTACGGCGTGGGCGCCGAGTACGAAATAGAGAACACCCCGTTCTCGGTCGGCGCCGCCTACACCCGCGCCGACATCGACTCGCTCGACGTCGACACCTGGTCGCTGGGCGTTCGCTACTCGTTCGGCGGCGGTCTGCAAGCGCGTGATCGCGCCGGCGCCGGCCTGGGCGTTTCGTCCATCGTCAGCGTCCTGGGCGGCCTGTAAGACACGGCCTCCCTCACGGGATGAGGACAAGCCCCGGCGGAGCGATCCGCCGGGGCTTTTTCTTGCGCGGCGCACGAAAAAGGCCCCCAGGGTTCCACGACCGGGGGCCTTTCCTCTCGCGGCGGAGAGACGGGTCTTAACGCCCGATCTGCAAGGTTCCGGATCCGACGACGGTGCGCGATACGGCGCCGGTGGCCGCGCCGACGCGGACATCGCCCGATCCGGCGATGGCGACGCTCAGGTCGCGCGTGGTCCCGCCGTAGCGGACATTGCCCGAACCGCCGATGGCGACCGACAGCTTGTCCATCCGCCCCTGACGGACATTCACCCCGCCGGAACCGCCGATCGAAATGTCGCCCTCCCCGCCAGCGCTGGCGATTTCCACGCTGCCCGAGCCGCCCACGGCCGCCTTCAGGTTTCCGGTCGCGCCGGCTGCGATCGAGCCCGACCCGCCGACATTGGCCTCCAGCGAGCGCGACGTGCCCGCGCGGATCGACCCCGAACCGCCGACGCCCAGTTCCAGATCACCGTCCACATTGGCGATGTTCCAGTTGCCGCAGCCGCCGCTGTTCAGGTCGATGGACCGCGCGCCGCGCCCGACCGAGCCGAACACTGCCCCGCCCGCGCTCAGTTCCACGTTGCGCGGCGTCCGCAACACGATCAGCGGCGCGTCCTCCAGGCGGATCCGCCCCAGGTCGCGCACCTCGGCCGTCGCGCCCTGGCCCGGCTGGGACGCATCGGCCCGGCCGGCGTTGCAGTTGCGGATGCCGCTGTTGTTCCCCCACATGCCGTTGCGACGAAGCCCGCCATCGATCCGCACGTCCCGGCCGTTGCGGCGAACCTGAATGGTCGGCAGACGTGAACGGCCTTGCGTCACCTCGACGCCGATGTCCTGGCGGTCCTCGACGATGACGACCACGCGCGCCACGGCGTCGCGGATCTCGACTTCTGCGGCCGAAGCGGGCGCGGCGGCCAGGCCCGCCAGTGTGGCGGCTGCGGCGGCGATCAGTACGGTCTTCATGTGCGGCTTCCCTTTCCCGAATGTGAGGAGAAGGTGCGCGCCGCCCACGCCCAAGTCATTTTAACTCGAGGTCATGAACTCGAATTAACGGGCGGGCCTTAGCGCCCCGGCCCCGTCCGCCGCCCCGACCTCAGGCTCGAAGTCACGCTGGAAGTTCGCGATCTTGCTCTTCATCGCCCCCGTCCGCTTCAGCGCCAGCGACGCGGCCCAACGCGCCGCCAGCTCCGGCGTCGTCATGCCGTCGGTGAAGCGTGGCCGGCCGCCCCGGCTGCGGATCACCGCATTGGTGAACAGGGCCCCATTCCTGAACCGCGACGGCCAGGTCTGGAAATCCATCGACAGGCTGACGCAGAACCGGTCCAGATTCTCCACCCGGTGCGGCGCATACAGCGGCCAGGTCAGCGCCCGCCCCGGCTCCAAATCCATGACCTGAGCGTCAGCCTCGAACGCCATTGTATAGGGCAGCTCCTCGGTCGTCTGACGCGCCACCACCTGTTCCATATTGCGCTCGGGCAGATGCCCCTCGTCGCCCGGATAGACGAACAGCCGCTTGCGCCCGCGCAGGTGGAACAGCACCACCCCCGCCGCGTCGAAATGATAGGGTACCCGCGCCTTGGGCGACGACAGGATCAGCTGGCCGGCGTTCTTGACCGCCCGCATCCCCGGATAGGTCGCCTGGATCGCTGTGAAATCCTTCATCGCCGCCGCCCACAGCTCGGGCCAGCCCGTCTCGACCCCGCGCAGATTGACCCACAGCCGACCCTGTTTGATCGCCTCCAGCAACTCCTCACCCGACAGCCGCCCGCGCGCGCCGGTGCGCAAGCTGACCTGCCCCTCGTCGTCGTAGTCATACAGGTTGATATCGAACAGCTCGGCCGGATAGCGATCCAGCACGGCCGCCAGCGCCGCGTCCTCGGCGAAGCCCTGATCGATCAGCGTATGGGCGTGCGTCTTCGCCTCGGCGATCGGTCCCGGATAGCGGGTGCGGCGTTCGGTCATGCTCATATCCTCAAGCGTGGGCGACGCGCGCCGGCGTCTTCTTGCGGGCGGCGGCCTTCTGGACGGCGGATCGCGCTGCGACCGCAGCCCCCCTCAACCGCCCGACCGGCGTGGCCTCGCAGGCTTCAATGGTGGCCCAGCGCCGACGCAGAGACGACCTTACAGCCTCGCCCCGTCCGCCGGCGCGGTCCAGCACGCCCACGGCGGCGTCTCCCAAGACCTGGGTCACGCCGGGCCGCATCACAACGGCCTCGCGCACCGTCTGGCGCGCGTTGACGAAATACTTCTTGTAGCTCTCGCCCTCGAACCCGAAGTCGAACACCCGGAACCCCTCGGCCGCCGCCAGCCGCATCGTGTCCATGCTCAGCAGTATGCCGGGTGAACAGCGCGCCAGCGCCGGCTCATAGACCGGGAACCAGAAATGATAGTGCCGCCCGGCGTGCAGCGAGAACTCCACCGCCACCAGCTTGTCGCCCGCATGCATCGCCGCCATCGAGGCGCCGAAGTCCGCGCGCGGCTCGCTCATCAGCGCCTGCAGCAAATCCCGCGTCCAGCCGCAGGCGAAGATGTCGTGCAGGCCCGACCGCCGATACTGCGCCGCCTTCAGCGCGATCAGATGATCCAGCAGCGCCGGATCGCGCAGCCCCCGCTCCACCCGGATCGGCCCCAGTTCGGCCTCCAGACTGCGGCGCGCCCGTTCCTTGTCCTTGAAATACTTGCCGAAGGTCGAGCGCCGCTCGGCGTACCAGGCGTCATATCCCGGCTCCGGCATCTCCACCTGGACCGTCTCGCGCGCCTGCCCGGTCTCGCCGGCGCCGATCCAGCCGGGCACGTTCAGCCGCTTGGCCTTCAACAGCCGCGCCACCTCTTCCAGCGTGATCGTCTCGCCTGCGGGCGCGATGACGCCGTGATAGTCGTTCATCGGCGCGCCCAGCGGCTGCACCGCTCCGCCGCGCCGCTGATGCGGGAAGAAGCCGACGATCTCGCCATCCCGCCGAAACACCGCGATCGCCGCGCCCGGACAGACCCGCGAGGCGATCTCGGCATACTCCCAACGGAAATAGGGGCTGGCCAGATCGGGATTGGCAGTTGTCCACCCACGCCACAGGGCGACGGCGGCGGCGTCCAGCGCCCCCGCCTTTATGATCTCGACCTGCAGCAATCCGGTCATGCGCGTCCTCATGCGACCTCATGCAGCAAGGTCCGTTCCAGCCTCATCCTGCGCCTCGGCCCGTTTCGGCACGGTTCACCGGCATGGTGAACGCGCGTTGACGGGAGCCGCCCCGCCCCCTGCGCGTTCCCTCGTCCCAAGGAGACGACCATGACCGATTCACGCCCCGACGACCGCAAGGTCGAAAACGAAAACCTTCGCCCCGACGCGCCGGGTCAACCGCCGCGTCCCGCCACCGAGCCCAAGGGCGCGGAAGGGTCGTCCAACTCCGGCGAGACCGAAACCGATCCCGCCACCGGCGAGCAGAACTGACCGTACCCTACCCGCCTGTTCCTCCGCCCGTGCCGAAAGTCCCGAATGAACCGATCCCCCTGTCTCGCCGCCGCCCTCGCCGTCCTGGCGCTATCCGCCTGTTCGCCCCCGTCTGAAAACGCCGAGGCGCCTGCATCCGCCCAGGTCGGAGAAACCGGCCCCCTTTCGCGCGACGCCATCGAAAACACCGCCTACACGCCGCCGCCCGCCCAGCCCTCGGGCCTGGCCCAGGACCCAGCATCCGCCCAGAACGGCCAACCTGTCCAACCGCCCCAGCCCCAGCCCGCGCTGATCCGCGCCCAGGTCCTCCTGGAGCGGGCGCGGTTCTCGCCCGGCGCCATCGACGGTCTGGCCGGATCGAACATGCGTCAGGCCGTAGCCGCCTTCCAGAAGGCGCAGGATTTGCCGGTCAACGGCGAACTGAACGCCGAGGTCTTCGGCCGCCTTCGCGCCGCGGGCCAGGGCGCGATCACCACGACCTATGAAATCACTCAGGCGGACGTCTCCGGGCCCTATCTCGGCACGGTCCCGACCGAACTGGAGGCCCAGGGCGAGGCGTCGCACATGGGGTATGCCAATGTGGTCGAGGCGCTGGCCGAACGCTTCCACGTCACCGAGCCGCTGCTGCGAGCCATGAACCCCGGCGCAGATTTCGGCCGCGCAGGCCAAAAGCTGCTCGTGCCCGCCGTCAATCGGACGCCCCTGCCCGCCGACGTCGATCATATCGACATCAACAAGGACGAGGGCTCGGTCAAGGCGTTCGACGCGGACGGAAAACTGATCGCCTATTTCCCCGCCACCATCGGCAGCGGTGACAATCCGACGCCGACCGGCACGGTCAAGGTCAACGGCGTGGCCCGCAATCCCGACTATACCTTCGACCCCTCAAAGCTCAGCTATGGCGACAGCAAGAAGAAGGTCATCGTCAAGCCTGGCCCGAACAATCCGGTCGGCGTGGTCTGGATCGACCTGAACAAGCCCAGCTACGGCATTCACGGCACGCCGGATCCGGAAAAGATCGGCAAGACCGCCTCGCACGGCTGCGTGCGCCTGACCAACTGGGACGCCTGGATGCTGGCCGACAAGGTCAAGCCCGGCGTCACCGTGCGCTTCACCTGATCAGTGGACGGCGCCGAACGGCGTCCCGTCCCAGAAGGCGCACTGGTGGCGTTCGAAGAAGTCTTCGTCCAGCCGGTCGCCCTCGGGTGCGAACACCCGCACCGGCCCCGCACCCTCCACGCGGGGCCAGTCGGCACCAAAATCCTGATGACCGAACCCGGCCCATAGCGCCTGCATCCGCTCCGATAGCGCCCTTTGCTGCGGCGTGAACCGCTTCACGTCGGCGAACACCCAGCGGGTTCCGAACACATAGGCCAGTTCGCTGGCGTGATAGGCGCCCAGGTCCAGCCCCACGATCCAGGCGGGCAAGACGAACGGGGCGTCCCGGTCCGCAAACTCATAGCCCCAGGTCGGCACATAGCGCGACAGCTGCCGCCTCAGCGCCTGTGACGGGCAGGCGAACCTTTGATCAGTGAAGTTGGCGGCGATGGCGTAGGCCGGCCCGTCCTCTCCGACCGGATAGCGGTCCAGCACCCGCTGGCCCTGATCGCCGTACATCCAGACCGTTTCCTTCTGATAGCGGTCCATGTCCTGGACCTCATTGGCGAACAGTCGCCCCTCGTCGCGGTTGGTGCCGACGATGACGGGAACCCGCGTGAACCGGCCCTGGTCGAAGGCCACGGCCGGGCTTTCAGGCACCGTCCGGTCGGTATGCACCGGCCCCCACGACCCCGGTCCGTTGATGCCCGCCCGTACCGAGGCCGCCCGCGCCACCCGCCAGGCCGGCAGCGCCTTCAGACAGACGACCTGGTCGTCGCCCGTGCATCCCAGCCGCTCGGCGAACAGGGGGCCGGACGCTGCGGCCTGTTGCGCGCTGACCAGGGATGACGGCTCCAGGCAGCCGCTGCTTTGCAGGATGACCCGCTGGTACAGCCCCTCGGACTGCGGCGACGCCATCAGATAGCAGGCGGTCCACGCACCGGCGCTTTCGGCGAACAGGGTGACGTCGGCCGGATCGCCGCCGAAGGCCGCGATATTCCGATTCACCCATTTCAGCGCCGCCTGCTGGTCCAGCAGCCCGAAATTGCCGCCGTACCCCTCGCCCTCCGCCTCGAACTGCGGATGCGCCAGCCATCCCAGCGCGCCCAGCCGATAGTTCATCGTCACGACCACCCGCCCCTGGTCGCGCGCCAGTTTCGACGGGTCGTAATTGGCCCCCGCCCCCACGGTGAAGGCGCCGCCGGGCAGATAGACCATCACCGGCCGTCGCTTGGTCGCCTCGCCCCCCGGCGCATAGACGTTCAGATACAGACAGTCCTCGGAACCGACCACGATCCCGCCGCCTCCGCCCAGGATGGAGCGCCGCCCCAGCGCTTGGGTGCAGTCCGCCCCGATCCGCGTCGCATCGCGCACGCCCGACCAGTCCTCGACCGGCTGCGGCGCCCGCCAGCGCAGATCCCCCACCGGCGGCGCGGCATAGGGCAGACCCAGAAACGCCCGCGTTCCCGCCCCGTCCACGCCGCGCACCACGCCGTCTTCCGTCGTGGCCAGCGCAGGCTTCGCGTCGCTGGCGAGCCGGACGTAATCAACCTTGCCGGGATGGGTGGCGCAGGCCGAGAGCGCCGCGAGGCACGCAAGCAACGAGATCAGACGCATCGTGAACCTTGGCTGTGGGCAGACGCCCATAACGCCCGAACGCGGGCGACGTTCAAATCTCCAACCGCCCCCGCACAGCAAAACGGCCCCCGGATTTCTCCGGGGGCCGCTCTGTTACGCTACTGTATCCATTCGGCCTCAAGCAGCGCGTGAGCGCGTTAGGCCAAAAGAATGTGTCGACTACTCGATGATCTTGGCGACGACGCCGGCGCCGACGGTGCGGCCGCCTTCACGGATGGCGAAGCGCAGGCCCTGGTCCATGGCGATCGGGGTGATCAGTTCGACGTTCAGCTCGGCGTTGTCGCCGGGCATGATCATCTCGACGCCTTCCTTCAGGTGAACGATGCCGGTCACGTCCGTCGTGCGGAAGTAGAACTGCGGGCGATAGTTCGTGAAGAACGGGGTGTGACGACCGCCTTCTTCCTTGGTCAGGATGTAGGCTTCGGCCAGGAACTTGGTGTGCGGCGTGATGGAGCCCGGCTTGCACAGCACTTGGCCGCGCTCGACGTCTTCACGCTTGGTGCCGCGCAGCAGGACGCCGACGTTGTCGCCGGCTTGACCCTGGTCCAGCAGCTTGCGGAACATTTCGACGCCCGTGCAGGTCGTCTTCTGGACCGGACGGATGCCGACGATTTCGACTTCTTCACCGACCTTGACGATACCCTTTTCGACGCGGCCCGTGACCACGGTGCCGCGGCCCGAGATCGAGAAGACGTCTTCGACCGGCATCAGGAACGGCAGGTCGACCGGACGTTCCGGCTGCGGGATGTAGGCGTCGACGGTTTCCATCAGGGCCAGCACGCGCTGCTCGCCGATTTCCGGGTTCACGCCATCGGTCGCGGCCTTGGCCGAGCCCTTGGTGATCGGAATGTCGTCGCCGGGGAACTGGTAGCTGCTCAGCAGCTCGCGCACTTCCATCTCGACCAGTTCCAGCAGTTCTTCGTCGTCGACCAGGTCGACCTTGTTCATGAAGACCACCAGGGCCGGCACGCCGACCTGACGGGCCAGCAGGATGTGCTCGCGCGTCTGCGGCATCGGGCCGTCGGCGGCCGACACCACCAGGATCGCGCCGTCCATCTGCGCGGCGCCCGTGATCATGTTCTTCACATAGTCGGCGTGGCCGGGGCAGTCGACGTGCGCATAGTGACGGTTGGCCGTCTCATATTCCACGTGGGCGGTGTTGATCGTGATGCCGCGGGCCTTTTCTTCCGGCGCAGCGTCGATGTCGGCGTAGTTCATCGCCTTGGCGCCGCCGGCCTTCGCCAGCGTCATCGTGATCGCAGCCGTCAGCGTCGTCTTGCCGTGGTCAACGTGACCAATCGTGCCGATGTTGCAGTGCGGCTTCGTGCGTTCGAACTTTTCCTTGGCCATCTTCTAGCTCCTAAGGTCCCCGAACCGGGGTTCCTGCAGTTTGGGGGTTAAGGACGCCCGGTCCTTACGGTCCGGGCGCTTTTAGGTCCGCTTTCCGAAAAGGGAAAGCTTAGGCGTACTTCTTGATCACTTCGTCGGCGACGTGCTGCGGCACCGGCTCGTAGTGGTCGTATTGCATCGTGAACTGGGCGCGGCCCTGCGACATGCCGCGCAGCGTGTTCACATAGCCGAACATGTTGGCCAGCGGCACGAAGGCGTTCACGACGGTGGCGTTGCCGCGCATGTCCTGACCCTGGATCATGCCGCGACGGCCGTTCAGGTCGCCGATGACCGAGCCGAGGTATTCCTCGGGGGTCACGACCTCGACCGCCATGATCGGCTCGAGCAGCTTCGGCGCGCCCTTTTCCTTCAGTTCGCGGAAGGCGGCGCGGGCCGCGATTTCGAACGCCAGCACGCTGGAGTCGACGTCGTGGTACTTGCCGTCCGTCAGGGTCGCCTTGAAGTCGATCAGCGGGAAGCCGGCCAGCAGACCCGAGTCCTTGATGGAGTTCAGGCCCTTTTCGACGCCGGGGATATATTCCTTGGGCACCGCGCCGCCGACGATCGAGTTCTCGAACACGAAGCCCGAGCCCGGCTCGCCGGGTTCGAAGGTCAGCATGACGCGGGCGAACTGGCCCGTACCGCCGGTCTGCTTCTTGTGGGTGTAGTCGATGTCGACCTTGCGGCCCAGCGATTCACGATAGGCGACCTGCGGCGCGCCGATGGTGGCCTCGACCTTGTAGGTGCGCTTCAGGATGTCGATCTTGATGTCCAGGTGAAGCTCGCCCATGCCCTTCAGGATGGTCTGGCCCGACTCGTGGTCGGTCGAGACGGTGAAGGACGGATCTTCCGAGGCCAGCTTGGCCAGGGCGACGCCCAGCTTCTCCTGGTCGGCCTTGGTCTTGGGCTCGACCGAGATCTCGATGACCGGCGCCGGGAATTCCATCTTCTCCAGGATGACGGGCGACTTGATCGGATCGCACAGGGTGTCCCCGGTGCGGGTTTCCTTCAGGCCGGCCAGGGCGACGATGTCGCCGGCGTAGGCTTCCTTGACGTCTTCACGGTTGTTGGAGTGCATCTGCAGCATCCGGCCGACGCGCTCTTTCTTGTCGCGGCTGGAATTCAGCAGGCTCATGCCCGTTTCCATCTTGCCCGAATACAGGCGGCAGAAGGTCAGCGAACCGACGAAGGGGTCGTCCATGATCTTGAAGGCCAGGACCGACAGGGGCTCGTCGTCCGACGCCTTGCGGACAACGGGCTCTTCCGTCTTGAAGTCGATGCCCGGCGTCGGCGGGATGTCCAGCGGCGACGGCAGGTAGTCGACGACGGCGTCCAGCAGCGTCTGCACGCCCTTGTTCTTAAAGGCCGAGCCGCACAGGATCGGATAGAAGGCGCCGGTCAGCACGGCCTTGCGGATGCACTTCTTCAGCACTTCGACCGAAGGCTCGGTGCCTTCGAGGTAGGCTTCCATCGCCTCGTCGTCCAGTTCGACGGCGTTGTCGATCAGGTACTGACGGGCTTCGTTGGCCTTGTCGACCAGGTCCGCCGGGATCTCGCCGACCTTGAAGTTGGCGCCCAGGGCGTCGTTGTCCCAGACGACCGAACGCATTTCGACGATGTCGACCAGGCCGGTCAGCGAGCTTTCGGCGCCGATCGGGAACTGGATCGGCACGGCCTTGGCGCCCAGGCGGTCGCGGATCGACTGGACCGAGGCGTCGAAGTCGGCGCCGATCTTGTCCATCTTGTTGACGAAGACGATGCGCGGCACCGAATATTTGTCAGCCTGGCGCCAGACGGTTTCGGTCTGCGGCTCGACGCCGGCGTTGCCGTCCAGCACCGTCACGGCGCCGTCGAGCACGCGCAGCGAACGTTCGACTTCAATGGTGAAGTCCACGTGGCCGGGGGTGTCGATGATGTTGAGGCGCTTTTCTTTCCAGAAGGCGGTCGTCGCGGCGGACGTGATGGTGATGCCGCGCTCCTGCTCCTGGTCCATCCAGTCCATGGTCGCGGCGCCGTCGTGGACTTCGCCGATCTTATGGTTCTTGCCGGTGTAGTACAGGATCCGCTCGGTCGTCGTCGTCTTGCCCGCATCGATGTGGGCCATGATGCCGAAGTTGCGGTAGTCCTGGAGCGCGTGCGTACGTGCCATGGAAACGTGCCTTGAAAGTTTTCAGGACGCTGAGGGCGCCCACGGAAGGATGTCGGTGTTCGGATAAGCGAGTGCGGGCGATTTAGCTCAAACCGCCCGCACCGGATAGCCTTAGATAGGAACCGCCCATTACCTTTGAAAGGGAGACGGTTGTAAGACGCTTACCAGCGATAGTGGCTGAAGGCGCGGTTCGCCTCGGCCATCTTGTGGGTGTCTTCGCGCTTCTTGACTGCGGTGCCGCGGTTGTTCGAGGCGTCCAGCAGCTCGGCGGCCAGCTTTTCGGTCATGGTGTTTTCACCGCGCTTGCGCGCGGCGTTGACCAGCCAGCGGATGGCCAGGGCGCGGCGACGGTCCGGACGGACTTCGACGGGCACCTGATAGGTGGCGCCGCCGACGCGACGCGAGCGGACTTCGACCGACGGGGCGACGTTGTCCAGCGCGGTGTGGAAGGTCTCGACCGCAGTCTGCTCCTTCTTCTTGTCCGCCAGGATGTCGAAGGCGCCGTACACGATGTTTTCGGCGACGGCCTTCTTACCTTCGTACATGACGTAGTTCATGAACTTGGTGACGATCAGGTCCCCGAACTTGGGATCCGGCAGAACTTCGCGCTTCTGGGCGCGGTGACGACGCGACATGGGTTATTCCTCTTGGGTCCCGACGGTCGCCGGGAAGGTCTCGAAAAGGTCTCCGGGCGCGACGGCCCAGAGACGAAAGTGCTGAGAATGGCTTACTTCGGACGCTTGGCGCCGTAGTGCGAACGGCGCTGCTTGCGGTCCTTCACGCCTTGCGTGTCGAGCACGCCGCGCAGGATGTGGTAGCGAACGCCGGGCAAGTCCTTCACGCGGCCGCCGCGGATCAGAACAACCGAGTGTTCCTGAAGGTTGTGGCCTTCACCGGGGATGTAGCAAACGGCTTCATAGCCGTTCTTGGCCAGACGGACCTTGGCGACCTTACGCAGAGCCGAGTTGGGCTTCTTCGGGGTCGTCGTATAAACGCGGGTGCAGACGCCGCGGCGCTGGGGCGAACCCTCCAGAGCCGGCACCTTGTTACGGGTGGGCTTGGGCTTGCGCGGCTTGCGGATCAGTTGGTTGATCGTAGGCATTCGAAACTTATCTCGACTTCTGATGGAGGCGTGTGTCTTTCGACCGAAGCGCCTCTCGCCTTCTTGTGAACGGGGGACCATCCCCTCGCCCGGGTGTCATCGAGACCGAGCGCATGACCCCCAAACAGCCCCGGTTCGCCTCGGCGAACCGAGAAACACAAAGGGCCGGAACGCGCGCTTTGGGCGTTCCGGCGGGCACAGCCCGTCCGTTAGATTGTCACGATCTCAGCAACCGGCGAACCGGCCACGCCTCGAAAGTGGGCGGCTTCTACGCGCGATAGGGGCCAAGGTCAAGAAGGCGGCGTTAACGCCTCGCCGCCGCCAACTTATCACTTAAAGCTTCGCCGTCTCCAATAGAACCGGAAGTTGCCTGAAACCCGCCACGCTTCGCGCCCAGCTTGATCTGACGGAGGGGCGATGACCGCAACGGCGATCAGTCGAACGGGACAGGTGCGGCTAGACTGGCGCAAGGCTGGGCTAGCAGCGACCGCCGTGGGCCTCAATGCGGGCGTGATCGCTCTGCTTTCACTGACGGACCTCGGTCCGCGCCATCGGCCGCTGCGAAACGAACCGATGATCATCTATCTGGACGAGCCCTGGCCACGGCTGGCGCGCGCACCGCAAGCGCTGGCTGATGACGCTGATGGACCTGCGTACGCAGCCCCGCCGCGCGACAGGAGGACTACGACGCGGGACGATTCGCCAGGACCGCAGATCGCAGATGCGGCGCCAGCCTCTGCGCCCTCGACCAATGACGCCAAGGATGACGCCATAGAGACCCGATGGCGGGTCGGTGCGGTCACGCCGGGATCAAGCGCCGCGATCCTGTCGTGCGACGCCCCGCATCGATTGTCGCCAGACGCCCGACATCGCTGCGAGGATCGATGGGCTGGAGCAGCGGCCGTTCCCACTATCCGGGGCACGGGCGATCCGCAGCGCGACGCCGCATTCGCTCGCCAAGGCGCGCGCCGTTTGGCGGCGTGGGAGGCTCAGCGCGCCGACCCGTCGCGCGTCAGGTCATCGTGCGAAAATCCGAACCCCGTGGCAGGATGTGCCGACGTGGACATTCGGATTGAACTCTTTTCCTCGCGTGACGGCCTGCTGCCCAACCTCAGAAAGCGTCGAGAATGACCGCCTTTCCCCTGCCCCGGTCCAGACAGCCCGACTGGCGAAAAGCGGGTCTGGCGGCGGCCTCGGTCGTCATCAACACCGCCTTGATCGCGGTCCTGTCCTTCACGGCCCTAGGCATCGACGGCCCCGTCGTCGTCCCCGAACAGCCGCCCGTCTATGTCGATATCACGCCCCGTCCTTTGCTGCCCGACGAGCGTCCGCGTGCGCCGGTCCAGGTCGCTCCGGCCAGTGACGCGACCCCAACAGCGTCCCAGACCGTCCGACAGACCCTATCGCCCCCCGACCGACCCAAGGACCAGCGGCAGGACGCCCGCCCCGCCCCGTTCCGTCCCCGGATCGCCGCGCCCTCGCCCCAGGGCGTTCCCGCCCCGGCCGACGCTTGGACCGTCAATCCGAATGACCGCTCGAACGCCATGGCCCGCGCCCTGCGTCAGGGCCTGATCGGCTGCTCCACGCCCCAGCAACTCAGCACCGCCGAGCGCGACCATTGCCGCGAGGAGGCCGAGCGGCGCGGCCGCAACGCCGCCCCCATCGCCGGCACCGGCAACCCCGAACGCGACGCCGCCTTCGCCCGCGAGGGCGCGCGCCGTCTGGCGGAATGGGAGCAGCGTCGACGTCCCCTGTCCGGCGGCGTGGGCGTGGTGGGTCCCGCGGACTGCGTCGGCTCCAACTTCGGCACGGGCTGCGCAGGGGCTCAGTTGCCTGACGTCCCCGGCGTGGACATGCGACAGGGCGCCGAGACGACGATCAACCGGGGCGAACGCCGCCGCCAGCAATAAAAAAAGGGCGGAGCCGTCGCCGGCGCCGCCCTCTTCATGTCTTCGCGTCCGAACCCGAAGATCAGCTTTCGCTGCTCTCCAGCTCCAGTTGCAGATCGGCCGGCAACGGCTCGATCGCATCTTCGCGGGCCGAGGTCAGCTCGGCGTCGCGATCGTTGGCGATCTTTTGCAGGGCCCGCAGATAGGCGCCCGTGCCGGCCGGGATCAGGCGGCCGACGATGACGTTCTCCTTCAGACCTTCCAGCATGTCCTTCTTGCCGTGGACCGAGGCGTCGGTGAGGACGCGGGTGGTCTCCTGGAAGGACGCCGCCGAGATGAAGCTGCGGGTTTGCAGCGACGCCTTGGTGATGCCCAGCAGGACGGGCTGGGTGGTGGCCAGACGGCCGCCGCGCTTCTCGACCTTCTGGTTTTCCAGAACGGCTTCGGCCACTTCGACGGTGTCGCCGCGGATCAGGGTGGTTTCACCCGAATCCAGGACTTCGACCTTCTGCAGCATCTGACGGACGATGACTTCGATGTGCTTGTCGTTGATCGGCACGCCTTGCAGTCGGTAAACCTCCTGCACCTCGTTCACCAGATACTCGGCCAGCGCCTCGACGCCCTGGATGCGCAGCAGGTCGTGCGGATCCGGGTTGCCGTCGATGATGTAGTCGCCCTTCTGGATCAGATCGCCGTCGTGAACGGAGATGTGCTTGCCCTTCGGGATCAGGAACTCGACCGGTTCGCCCTGCACGCCGTCGGCGTTGACTTCCGGCGTGATCTTGATGCGGCGCTTGTTCTTGTAGTCGCGGCCGAATTCGACGCGACCATCCATCTCGGCGATGACCGCGCAGTCCTTGGGACGACGCGCTTCGAACAGTTCGGCGACGCGCGGCAGACCGCCGGTGATGTCGCGGGTCTTGGCGCCTTCGGTCGGGACGCGGGCGATGATCTCGCCCGGCTTGACCTCGTCGCCGTTCGACACGGACAGAACCGCGCCCACGGGCAGCAGGTAACGAGCGTCAGAGCCCGAGGCCAGCTTGGCGTAGCCGTCGCCCAGGGTGACCCCCATGGCCGGACGCAGGTCCGAACCGCGCGGGCTGGCGCGCCAGTCGCTGACGACGCGCTGGGCGATGCCCGTCGCTTCGTCGGTTTCTTCCTTGACCGACAGACCTTCGACCAGGTCCTCGAAGCGCACGACGCCGCCGACTTCCGTCAGGATCGGGGTGGTGTAGGGGTCCCACTCCGCCAGGCGTTGGTTCTTCTTGACCTCGCTGCCTTCCTTGACCCGGATCCGGGCGCCGTAAGGCGCCTTGTGGGTCTCGCGATCCTTGCCGTCCACGACCACGGTCACGATGACGTTGCGGCTCATGGCCACCAAGTCCCCGTGCGCCGCGATGACGGTCGGGCCGGTGATCTTGGCCACGCCGGCGTTGGTCGCCTCCATGAAGGAGGTTTCCGCAACCTGCGCCGTGCCGCCGATGTGGAAGGTCCGCATCGTCAGCTGGGTGCCCGGCTCGCCGATAGACTGGGCGGCGATGACGCCGACCGCTTCACCGATGTTGACGTTGGTGCCTCGCGCCAGGTCACGTCCGTAGCAGTTGGCGCAGATGCCGGCTTCCGCCTCGCAGGTCAGGCCCGAGCGGACCTTGACCGACTGGACGCCGGCGGCCTCGACGACTTCGACCACTTCTTCCACCAGATAGGTGTCGGCGGGGAACAGGACGTTATCGGTGCCCGGCTCCTTGATGTCCTCGGCCGCATAGCGACCCAGGATGCGGGCGCCCAGCGAGACCAGCACGTCGCCGCCTTCCATGACCGCCCGCAGCGTGATGCCGCGCGTCGAGCCACAGTCGATCTCGGTGACGATCGAGTCCTGCGCCACATCCACCAGACGACGGGTCAGGTAACCCGAGTTGGCGGTTTTCAGCGCGGTGTCGGCCAGACCCTTACGGGCGCCGTGGGTGGAGTTGAAGTACTCAAGGACGGTCAGGCCTTCCTTGAAGTTCGAGGTGATCGGCGTCTCGATGATCTCGCCGGAGGGCTTGGCCATCAGGCCGCGCATGCCGCCCAGCTGCTTCATCTGCGCCTGCGAACCCCGGGCGCCGGAGTTGGCCATCATGAAGACCGAGTTGATGTCGGGGTTCTCACCCTCGATCAGCACGCGCGGTTGCGCAATCTCGCCCATCATGGCGTCGGCGATCCGGTCCGTGGCCTTGGCCCAGGCGTCAACGACCTTGTTGTACTTCTCGCCGCGCGTGATCAGGCCGTCGGCGTACTGTTGTTCGTACTCCTCGACCTGGGTGCGGGTTTCGGCGACCAGCTCGACCTTCTTGGCCGGGATCACGATGTCGTCCTTGCCGAACGAGATGCCCGCCTTGGCGGCCTCGCGGAAGCCCAGGCCCATCATCTGGTCGGCGAAGATGACCGTCGCCTTCTGACCGCAGTGGCGATAGACCACGTCGATCAGATTGCCGATTTCCTTCTTGGTTAGGTTCTTCTCGAGCAGGCGATAGCCGACGTTCGGGTTGCGCGGCAGCAGGGCCGCCAGCTTCATCCGGCCCGGCGTGGTGTCGATCACCTTCGTGATCTCCTTGCCTTCGGCGTCCTGTTCCGTCCAGCGCGCCTTGATGCGGCTGTGCAGGGTGACGACCTTGGCGTCCAGCGCGGCGTCGATCTCGCCGATGTTGGCGAACAGCTTGCCTTCACCCGGCTCGCCGTCCTTGACCAGCGACAGATAGTACAGGCCCAGGACGATGTCCTGCGACGGCACGATGATCGGCTTGCCGTTGGCGGGCGACAGGATGTTGTTCGTCGACATCATCAGGACGCGCGCTTCCAGCTGGGCCTCGAGGCTCAGCGGGACGTGAACGGCCATCTGGTCGCCGTCGAAGTCGGCGTTGAACGCCGTACAGACCAGCGGGTGCAGGCGGATGGCCTTGCCCTCGATCAGCTTGGGCTCAAACGCCTGGATGCCCAGACGGTGAAGCGTCGGCGCGCGGTTCAGCAGGACCGGGTGCTCGCGGATGACCTCGTCCAGGATGTCCCAGACGGCGGGCTGCTCGCGCTCGACCATGCGCTTGGATTGCTTGACGGTGCCCGACAGGCCCTTGGCGTCCAGGCGCGCGTAGATGAACGGCTTGAACAGCTCCAGCGCCATCTTCTTGGGCAGGCCGCACTCGTGCAGCTTCAGTTCCGGTCCCACGGTGATGACCGAACGGCCCGAATAGTCGACGCGCTTGCCCAGAAGGTTCTGACGGAAGCGGCCCTGCTTGCCCTTCAGCATGTCGGCCAGCGACTTCAGCGGACGCTTGTTGGCGCCCGTGATGACGCGACCGCGACGGCCGTTGTCGAACAGCGCATCGACGGACTCTTGCAGCATCCGCTTTTCGTTGCGGATGATGATGTCCGGCGCCCGCAGCTCCATTAGGCGCTTCAGGCGGTTGTTCCGGTTGATCACGCGGCGATACAGGTCGTTCAGGTCGGAGGTCGCGAAACGACCGCCGTCCAGCGGAACCAGAGGACGCAGTTCCGGCGGGATGACCGGCACGATGGTCAGGATCATCCACTCGGGCTTGTTGCCCGATTCCAGGAAGGCCTCGATCAGCTTCAGGCGCTTGGACGCCTTCTTGGCCTTCATTTCCGACGGGCTGTCCGCCAGCTCGCCACGGTGCTTTTCAGCCTCGGCGTGCAGGTCGATGCCCATCAGCAGGTTGCGGACGGCCTCGGCGCCGATCTCGGCGGTGAAGCCGTCATCGCCGAACTCTTCCTGATAGCGATAGAACTCGTCTTCCGTCAGCAGTTGGTTCTGCTTCAGCGGGGTCAGGCCCGGCTCGGTGACGATGTAGTTCTCGAAATACAGGACGCGTTCCACGTCCTTCAGCGCCATGTCCAGCATCAGCGAGATGCGCGACGGCAGCGACTTCAGGAACCAGATGTGGGCGACCGGGGCGGCCAGGTCGATGTGACCCATACGCTCGCGGCGAACGCGAGCCAGCGTGACTTCGACGCCGCACTTCTCGCAGATGATGCCCTTGTATTTCATGCGCTTGTACTTGCCGCACAGGCATTCGTAGTCCTTGGTTGGGCCAAAGATACGCGCGCAGAACAGGCCGTCACGCTCAGGCTTGAACGTGCGGTAGTTGATGGTTTCCGGCTTCTTGATCTCGCCGAACGACCACGACCGGATCTTCTCCGGCGAGGCCAGGGCGATCTTGATCTGGTCGAAGGTCGGGGTGACCGGGACCGGGTTGAAGATGTTCAGGACTTCCTGGTTCATCTTGTTTTCCTTCTGCGGCGGGGGCCGCGAAAATTATTCAGAGGGAGAGAGCGGATCCGTGAGTCGTGAGCCGTGAATCGTGAGGGCTGAACCCAGTCACGATTCACGATTCACCCATCACGCCTCAGCTGTTCTCCAGCTCCACGTTCAGACCCAGCGAACGCATTTCCTTGATGAGCACGTTGAAGCTCTCGGGAATGCCGGCCTCGAAGCTGTCGTCGCCGCGGACGATGGCCTCGTAGACCTTGGTCCGGCCGGCCACGTCGTCGGACTTCACCGTCAGCATCTCCTGCAGGGTGTAGGCGGCGCCGTAGGCTTCCAGAGCCCAGACCTCCATTTCCCCGAAGCGCTGACCGCCGAACTGCGCCTTGCCGCCCAGCGGTTGCTGGGTGACGAGCGAGTACGGGCCGATGGAGCGGGCGTGGATCTTGTCGTCGACCAGGTGGTGCAGCTTCAGCATGTAGATGTAGCCGACCGTGACCGGACGCTTGAACTGCTCACCCGTTTGACCGTCGTACAGGATCGACTGGGCCGACTTGTTCAGCCCCGCCTCTTCCAGCAGGCGTTCGATGTCGCCGATGTGCGCACCGTCGAAGACCGGGGTCGCGAAGGGCACGCCCTTGGAAAGGTTCTTCGCCAGTTCGATCAGCTCTTCCTCATCCTGCGGCAACGGGGTTTCCGGGCCGTAGATATGCGTCAGACGATCGATCAGGGCCTGCTTCTGACCACCACCCTGCCAGGCTTCCAGCAGACCGGAGATCTGCTTGCCCAGGCCGGCTGCGGCCCAACCCAGGTGGGTCTCGAAGATCTGGCCGATGTTCATGCGCGAAGGCACGCCCAGGGGGTTCAGAACGACGTCCACGTGCGTGCCGTCTTCCAGGTGCGGCATGTCCTCGATCGGCAGGATCTTAGAGATGACGCCCTTGTTTCCGTGACGGCCGGCCATCTTGTCGCCGGGCTGAAGCTTGCGCTTCACGGCCACGAAGACCTTGACCATCTTCATCACGCCGGGGGGCAGTTCGTCGCCGCGTTGCAGCTTCTCGACCTTGTCTTCGAAACGACGGTCCAGTTGCTTGCGAGCGTCTTCGAACTGGCGCTTCATCGCCTCCAGCTCACCCATGGCCTTCTCGTCGTCCAGGGCGATCTGCCACCACAGACCACGGCTGACCTCGGCCAGCTTCTCGTCCGTCAGCTCGCCACGGCCGATGCCCTTGGGCCCGGACACGGCGTTCTTGCCCACGATCAGCGGCTTCAGGCGGCCATAGACGTTGCGCTCAAGAATCTTGAGCTCGTCGTCGCGGTCCTTGCCCAGGCGTTCGATCTCGGCGCGTTCGATCGCCATGGCGCGCTCGTCCTTGTCGACGCCGTGACGGTTGAAGACGCGAACGTCCACGATCGTGCCGGCGACGCCGGGCGGCAGGCGCAGGGAGGTGTCGCGCACGTCCGAAGCCTTCTCGCCGAAGATGGCGCGCAGCAGCTTCTCTTCCGGGGTCATCGGGCTTTCGCCCTTCGGCGTGACCTTGCCGACCAGGATGTCGCCCGGCTGGACTTCGGCGCCGATGGCCACGATGCCCGCTTCGTCGAGGTTGCGCAGGGCTTCCTCACCGACGTTGGGGATGTCGCGGGTGATTTCTTCCGGGCCCAACTTCGTGTCACGCGCCATCACTTCGAACTCTTCGAGGTGGATGGAGGTGAAGACGTCGTCGCGCACGATGCGCTCGGAGATCAGGATGGAGTCTTCGAAGTTGTAGCCGTTCCAGGGCATGAAGGCGACGAGGGCGTTGCGGCCCAGGGCCAGTTCGCCCAGGTCCGTCGACGGGCCGTCGGCGATGACGTCGCCGGCCTTCACCTGGTCGCCCACGCGCACGATCGGGCGCTGGTTGATGCAGGTCGACTGGTTGGAACGCTGGAACTTCGACAGGCGATAGATGTCCACGCCCGAACGGGCGGCGTCCACGTCGCCGGTTGCGCGCACGACGATCCGGGTGCCGTCGATCTGTTCGACGACGCCTTCACGACGGGCGACCACGACGGCGCCGGAGTCCACGGCCACGACCGCTTCCATGCCGGTGCCGACCAGCGGCGCGTCCGACTGCACCAGAGGCACGGCCTGACGTTGCATGTTCGCGCCCATAAGCGCGCGGTTGGCGTCATCGTTTTCCAGGAACGGGATCAGGGCGGCGGCGACCGAAACGACCTGTTTCGGCGACACGTCCATCATGTCCACGGCGTCGCGGTTCAGCAGCTGGGATTCGCCGTTGATCCGGCCGGGGACCAGGTCCTCGACGATGCTGCCGTTCTTCAGTTCGATGTTGGCCTGGGCGATCGTGTATTTCGACTCTTCCATGGCCGAGATGTAGACCACCTCGCCCTGGGCCACGCCGTCCTTCACGCGACGGTACGGGCTCTCGATGAAGCCGTACTTGTTGACGCGCGCGTGGGTGGCCAGCGAGTTGATCAGGCCGATGTTCGGGCCTTCCGGCGTTTCAATCGGGCAGATGCGGCCGTAGTGGGTCGGGTGGACGTCGCGAACTTCGAAGCCCGCGCGCTCACGCGTCAGACCGCCCGGGCCAAGCGCCGAAAGGCGACGCTTGTGGGTGATTTCCGACAGCGGGTTCGTCTGGTCCATGAACTGCGACAGCTGCGACGAACCGAAGAACTCGCGAACCGCAGCGGCGGCCGGCTTGGCGTTGATCAGGTCGTGCGGCATCACCGTATCGATATCGACCGAGGACATGCGCTCCTTGATGGCGCGCTCCATCCGCAGCAGGCCGACGCGGTACTGATTTTCCAGCAGCTCGCCGACCGAACGGACCCGGCGGTTGCCCAGGTTGTCGATGTCGTCGATCTCGCCGCGGCCGTCCTTCAGGCCGACCAGGATCTGCAGCACCTTCAGCACGTCGTCCTTGCGCAGGACGCGGATCTCGTCGGAAACCTCGGGGGTCTCCAGGCGCATGTTCATCTTGACCCGGCCGACGGCCGACAGGTCGTAGCGTTCGCTGTCGAAGAACAGCGAGTTGAACATGTTCTCGGCGGCTTCGGGGGTGGGCGGCTCGCCCGGACGCATCACGCGATAGACGTCGAACAGGGCGTCCTCGCGGTTGTCGTTCTTGTCCACCCGCAGGGTGTTGCGCATGTAGGCGCCGACCGTGACGTGGTCGATGTCCAGCACGTCGATGGTGGTGAAGCCGTTTTGCTCCAGCACTTCGATGGTCGGGGCGTCCAGCTCGTCGCCGGCCTCGGCGAAGATCTCGCCGGTCTCGAAGTTCACGGCGTCATTGGCCAAGTACTTGGTGACCAGGGCGTCGGCGGCCAGCGACAGCGATGTCGTGGTGTCGCCCAGCTTCTTGGCGGCGCGTGCGCTGATCTTCTGGCCGGCCTGGGCGATCACTTCGCCGGTGTCGGCGTCGACCAGGTCGAACTCCGGCTTCACACCGCGCCAGCGCTCGGCCTTGTACGGCGTGACCCAACCCTCGCCGCGCTTCTCGTAAGGCACGGTCTCGTAGAAGGTCTTCAGGATTTCTTCGCCGTCCATGCCCAGACCCATCAGGAAGGTCGTGGCCGGCAGCTTGCGGCGGCGGTCGATGCGGACATAGACCACGTCCTTGGCGTCGAACTCGAAGTCGAGCCACGAACCGCGGTACGGGATCACGCGGGCGGCGAACAGCAGCTTGCCCGAGCTGTGCGTCTTGCCCTTGTCGTGGTCGAAGAAGACGCCCGGCGAACGGTGCATCTGCGAGACGATCACGCGCTCGGTGCCGTTGACGATGAAGGTGCCCTTGTCCGTCATGAGCGGGATGTCGCCCATGTAGACGTCCTGCTCCTTGATGTCCTTGACCGAACGGGCTCCCGTTTCCTCGTCGGTCTCGAACACGATCAGGCGCAGCTTGACCTTCAGCGGCGCGGCATAGGTCATGTCGCGCTGGATGCACTCCTCGACGTCGTACTTCGGCTCTTCGAACTCGTACGAGACGTATTCCAGGATGGCGCGTTCGTTGAAGTCCTTGATCGGGAACACCGACTTGAAGACCGCCTCGATGCCCTGCTCCTTGCGGACGCCCGGACGGACCTCACGCTGCAGGAACTGTTCGTAGGAAGCGCGCTGGACCTCGATCAGGTTGGGCATCGCCACCGCTTCGGGGATACGCCCGAAGGATTTGCGGATGCGCTTCTTGCCGGTGAACGAGGTGGCGGAAGCGATCTGACCGTTAATGGCGAGATCGTGGGCGACGTCAGTCATTCAGTGTTTCCCATGACGCGCGACCCGGGGAAGTCGCGCGTGAAATGCAGCAGCCACGGCGCGCGTTTCCGCGTCCGCAGCCAGGGTTTCGGCATCCACCCTCGGCCCGCTGCCGGGCCAGGACGCCTGAAATGTACCGGCTCCCTGGGGAAGGAGCCGCGCCTTCGCACGGTCGGAGGGCGACGGACCGGGCCTCGGCGCTTGCGCGCAGACTCATATGGAGTGTTGCGGAGAGACGCACATATACGCGCATTCGCGACGAAATAAAGGCCCCCGAGGAACCTTTTCCTCCCCGTCGCTCGCGATGGGGAGGGGGACCGCCGGCGCAGCCGGTGGTGGAGGGGCTGCATCCTCATAACCGCCGTTGCAGAGGCCAACCACGTCATCTAGCGTCGCCATATGACACGCATCGCCCTGCCTCTGCTCGCCCTTCTCGCCCTGTCCGCCTGCGCCACGCACGGCGAACCCGTCACCTATGCCGAAACCGCCTCGGCCGCCGCCCGCGCCGCCGCCCAGGTCGCGGGCCAGACCTCCCAGACCCCGCAGCAGGCCTGGGACGCCGGCAACACCGCCTATCTGGCCTGGAACGGCGCCCGGCGCGGCTGGACGACCACCGAAAGCGGCCTGCAATACCGCCGCGTCGGCAAGGCCCACCCCAACGGCGCCCAGCCCATGGCGACCGACACGGTCAAGGTCCACTATCGCGGGACCTTCATCGACGGGCGCGAGTTCGACAGCTCCTATTCCCGCAACGAGCCCGCCGAGTTCCCCCTGAATCGCGTCATCAAGGGCTGGACCGAGGGCGTCGCCCTGATGCGGGTCGGCGAAATCTATGAGTTCGTCATCCCCGCCTCGCTCGGCTACGGCTCGCGCTGGGTCGGCGGCGACGAGCTTCCGCCCAACTCGACCCTGCGCTTCTCGGTCGAACTGCTTGAGGTCAAGCCGGCGGGCTGAACGGACAAGGGGTCGCGGTGCGGAACGCCGGTCCAGCCTGCACCGTTGGCCCCATCATGATCCGCACCCTCCTCCCCGCCGCCTTCGCCGTTCTGATCGTGGCGACCACCGCCTCCGCCCAAGACTTGGGCCAGGACCGTCCGACCTACGGGCCCCGGCTGGAAGGCTACGACTACCCCTTCCCGGTCCGCACCTACGCCTTCACCTCCCAGCGCCAGCCGCTGGAGATGACCTATATGGACGTGGCCCCGACCGGGCCGACCAACGGCCGCACCGCGGTGCTTCTGCATGGCAAGAACTTCTGCGCCGCCACCTGGGCGCCCACCATCCGCGTCCTGGCCGACGCCGGTTTCCGCGTGATCGCCGTCGATCAGATCGGCTTCTGCAAGGCCTCCAAGCCCGCCGCCTATCAGTTCAGCCTCCCGCAACTGGCGACCAACACCAGGGGCCTGCTCGACAGCCTAAACATCGACCGCGCCGTCATCGTCGGCCATTCGATGGGCGGCATGCTGGCGGCCCGCTTCGCCATCCAGCATCCCGACGCCGTCGAGCGCCTGGTTCTGGTCAACCCCATCGGCCTGGAGGATTGGCAGGCCGAGGGCGTCCCCTACGCCCCGCTGGACGCCGCCTACGCCAACGAGCGCCGCACCAGCTTCGACAGCATCAAGGCCTATCAGCAGAAGGTCTATTACGACGGCCAGTGGCGACCCGAATACGACGAGCCCGTCGCCATGCTGGCGGGCATGTACGCCGGCCCAGGCGGCGAGGCCGTCGCCTGGAACCAGGCCCAGACCTCGGACATGATCTTCACCCAGCCGATCGCGCATGAGTTCGCCCGCATCGCCGCCCCCACCACATTGATCATCGGCGGAACCGACCGCACCGCCCCCGGCGCCAACCGCGCCTCGCCTGAGACTCAGGCCCGTCTCGGCCAGTATCCCGCCCTTGGCCGTCGCACCGCCGAGGCCATTCCCAACGCGACCCTGGTCGAATTCCCCGACCTCGGCCACGCCCCTCAGACCCAGGATCCGGCCCGCTTCCACGCGGCCCTTCTGGATGCGCTCGATTAGGCATTTAGGATGGCGGGAGGGCGCCAACCATCACAATGTCGCTGCTGAATAGCCGCCGTTTCAATGGCTTGGCGATTTTTCAGGGCGTTTTGCCAGCCTGAGTTAAAAGCGCGCGCATGATTATCGGCATGACCGATCACATCCGCCACCTGCCCGATTCCCCACCACCCCAGACGCGCCGCTCGGCCGAGACCTGGGCCGCCGCCCGCGCCGACTATCTGGCCGGTGGTTTCGCCGTCGAGGTCTGCGAGCGCCACGGCCTCAGCCTGTCGACCTTCCGCTGGCGCGCCCGCACCGAAGGGTGGCGACGATCGGACCAGCCGCACGGCGCGGTGTTCGAGCCGCTGGACAGCTATGAGATGGAGATCATCGATCAGAGCCTGCCCTGCAACGCCGCCGACATGGCGCGCCTGGCTTGGTCGAACGCGTCGCGCGCCATGCGAGACGGCAAGCTGATCGAAGCGCGCGGCTGGTCGCGGCTGCACAGCGACCTCGTCGAAATGGCCCGACAAGACGCCGAGCGCCTACATTTCGCCAGGCTGAAGGCGGAACGGGATCAAGGCGCCAGTCTCAGCGCCGCGCCGCCGCCCCTGCGGCCGATCGAGGAGGATTGATCAAGTTGCACTTTCTTGCACCTTGCACTGTTTTTCGGGGTGCAGTGCAACTTCGGACCGCCTCCCAAGGTTGACGCGTCGCGTCCTGCGGCAGAGTGTCACGGCCGCTTTCCCGCAGTCGCCTGAAGAGTCCGTGATGATCCGATCCCGCCTGAGCGCCCCCACCCTTGGCATGGGCCTCGCCCTTCTGCTGGCCTCTGCGGCGCCCGCCGCCCTGGCCCAGCAGGCCTCGACCTATCCGCCCGCCCTGCCCGCGCCCCTGCCCCCGATCCCCGACGCTCAGGACGTCGCCTATCCCGGCGTCGTCAAGCTGGACATCGACGCCACCAACCTGGCGCAACATATCTTCGCCGTGACCGAGACGATCCCCGTCGCCCAGGCCGGTCCGATGACCCTGTTCTTCCCGGAATGGCTGCCCGGCAACCACGGCCCCGTCGGCCCCATCACCCAGCTGGCCGGCATCGAGATCACCGCCAACGGCCTGCGGGTCGAGTGGGTGCGCGACACCCTGCATCCCTTCGCCTACCACATCACGGTTCCCGCAGGCGCGACCGAGCTGAAGCTGACCATGCAGCACCTGTCGCCGACGACCGGCAATCAGGGCCGCATCACGATGACGCCCGAGATGCTGAACATCCAGTGGGAGAAGATGCTGCTCTATCCCGCCGGCCACTGGTCGCGGAACATCACGGTCCAGCCCACGGTCAAGTTCCCGACCGGCTGGCAGTTCGGCACGGCGCTGGAGCCCGAAAGCAAGGCCGGCGACGTCCAGACCTTCAAGCCGGTGAACCTCGAGGTGCTGATCGACAGCCCCGTCTTCGCCGGCGTCCACTATCGCCAGATCGATCTGGATCCAGGCGGCCGCTCCCCGGTCCGCGCCAACTTCGTCGCCGACAAGGCCGCCAGCCTGGAGGCCACCGACGAGCAGATCCAGATCCTGCGCAATCTGGTCGACCAGATGGACCGCCTGTACGGCGCGCGCCACTTTGACCACTACGACTTCCTGATCGCCATGACCGACAAGCTGGGCGGCATCGGTCTGGAGCATCACCGCAGCTCGGAAAACTCGGTCGATCCCGAGTTCTTCACCGGCTGGGCCACACATCTCGGCGACCGCGACCTGCTCAGCCACGAGATGAACCACTCGTGGGACGGCAAATGGCGCCGCCCCGCCGACCAGTATGTGCCCAACTTCAACAGCCCGATGCAGAACAGCCTGCTGTGGGTCTATGAGGGCCAGACCCAGTTCTACGGCCAGGTGATCGCGGCCCGCTCGGGCCTGCTGACCAAACAGCAGGCGATGGACTCGCTGGCCATGACCGCCGCCGCCTACGACACCCGCGTTGGCCGCGAATGGCGCGCCATGCAGGACACCACCAACGACCCGATCATCAGCCAGCGCCAACCCAAGGGCTGGCTGTCCTGGCAGCGTGACGAGGACTACTACTCGGAAGGCCAGCTGATCTGGCTCGACGTCGATACGACGATCCGGGAGAAGACCAACGGCCGCAAGTCGCTCGACGACTTCGCCAAGGCCTTCTACGGCGTCCAGGACGGCAGCTTCGATCCCGCCCCCTACACCTTCGAGGACGTGGTCCAGACGCTGAACGGCGTGGTGGCCAACGACTGGGCGACCTTCCTGCGCACCCGCCTCGACGGTCATGGTCCCGGCGCGCCGCTGGACGGCCTGACGCGCGGCGGCTGGCGGCTGGTCTACGCCGAGACGCCCAGCGACTATCAAAAGACCCTGTACGGCGAGTTCAAGCGCAACGACTTCACCTATTCGCTGGGCATCCAGACCGGCGAGAAGAACGCGATCCGCAGCGTCCAGTGGGGCAGCCCCGCCTTCAAGGCCGGCCTCGCTGCGGGCATGGAGGTCGTGGCCGTCAACGGCCAGGCCGCCGACGCCGATCGCCTCGCCGCCGCCGTCACCGCCGCCAAGGATCCCGCGACCTCGGTGACCCTGATCGTCAAGGACGGCGACCAGTACAAGACCGTCGTCCTCGACTACCACGACGGCCTCCGCTACCCCCGCCTCGAACGCATCGAGGGAACCCCCGACCGCCTCGGCGACATCCTGACGCCCCGAAAGCGTTAAACGACTGCCCTTCTCCCATTGGGAGAAGGTGGCCCCGAAGGGGTCGGATGAGGGTCGGGTCGCGGGCCAAGTCGCACCACTCGCCCCTCACCCTTTCGCCTTGCGGATCGCCTGCGGCTCTCCGAGGCTCAAGCCCTCTCCCAAAGGGAGAGGGTTCGGGTCGCGGCCATCTGTCCCTTGACGCATCGCCCCCCGCCCCCGACGGTGTGCGCCTGCTTCACCTTCGGATGACCTGATGCCGCGTACCCGCCTGACCGCCGCCTGCCTCGCCGTTCTGATCACGGCCGCCGCCGCCCCGGCCCTGGCCCAGACCTTCCAGTCCACCCCCGTCGTCGTCGATGCGACCCAGGCCCCGCTGGCCCTGCCCCGCGCCCAGCCGGCCATCCCCGCGCCCCAGGATCAGCCCTATCCGGGCGTCATCCAGTACCGCGCCGACATCACCGATCTCGACCGCCGCATCATCAATGTCACCGAGCGCATCCCGGTGGCCGGCCCCGGCCCGCTGACGCTGCTCTATCCCAAGTTCCTGCCGGGCAACCACGCCGCCACCGGTCCGATCCAGCTACTGTCGGGCCTGACCGTGACGGCGAACGGCCAGCGGATCGAATGGCTGCGCGACACCCTGGACCCTTACGCCTTCCATCTCGACATCCCGGCGGGCGTGACGACCATCGACGTCGCCTTCCAGCAACTGACTCAGCCCGACAGCTCCAACTGGCGCGTGCTGATGACGCCCGACATGGTCAATCTTCAGTGGGAGAAGGCCATCCTCTACCCGGCCGGCTATTACAGCCGCCAGATCCAGGTCGCGCCCACCGTCGTCATGCCCCAGGGCTGGAACTACGGCACCGCCCTGTCCACCGCCTCGCATGAGGCCGGCGTCGCCACCTTCGCCCCCACCGACCTCTACACCCTGATCGACAGCCCCATCTTCGCCGGCGCCCACTATCGCCGCGTCGACATCGATCCGACCGGAGAAGCGGTCCACCTCAACATCCTCGCCGACGAGGCCAAGGGGCTCGCCGCCACCGACGACCAGTTGAAGCTGTTCGAAAACCTGGTGACCCAGGCCGACCGCCTGTTCGGCGCCCGCCATTTCGACCACTACGAATTCCTGTTCGCCCTGACCGATCAGATGGGCGGCATCGGGCTGGAGCATCACCGCTCCTCCGAGAACACCGGCGCCCCCGACTTCTTCACCGCCTGGGCCAAGAGCGCCGGCGACCGGGGCCTCTTACCTCACGAATACACCCATTCCTGGAACGGCAAGTTCATGCGCCCGGCGGACGAACTGACCGCCAACCACAACGTCCCGACCCAGAACACCCTGCTGTGGGTCTATGAGGGTCAGACCGAATACTGGGGCGACGTCCTCGCCGCCCGCTCGGGCCTGCACGCCAAGGAGATCGCCCTGGCGACCCTGGCCGGCGTCGCCGCCTTCTATGACAATCAGCCGGGCCGGGAGTGGCGCGCGCTACAGGACACCAACAACCACAACCTGCTGGGCTACCGCGTCCCCGGCCAGTTCCCCTCGTGGATGCGCGGCACCGGCGACTACTACCGCGAAAGCCTGCTGGTCTGGCTGGACGCCGACACCCTGATCCGCGCCGAGACGAACGGGCGCAAGTCGCTCGACGACTTCGCCCGGACCTTCTTCGGCCACGACGACGGCTCGTGGACGCCCCAGGGCTATACGTTCGAACAGCTGGTCGCCGCCCTGAACGCCGTCCATCCCCACGACTGGGCCGGCTTCCTGCGCAGCCGCCTCGACGCCGTCGGCCCCGACGCCAAAGCGCCCCTCGCCGGCATCGAACGTGGCGGCTGGCGCCTGACCTACACCGACGCCCCGACCGAGACCGAAAAGTCCGTCCAGCGCGGCTGGACCAACGATTTCCAGTATTCGCTGGGCTTCACCCTCAGCGGCGACAAACTGGCCAACATCCGCTGGGGCGGCCTCGCCTTCGAACAGGGGATCGGCGCCGGCTGGAGTCTGGTCGCCGTCAACGGCAAGGCCGGCTCGGCCGAAGTGTTGCGCGACGCCGTCACCGCGGCCAAGGGAACCGCCGCCCCCCTCGACCTGCTGCTCAAGTCCGGCGACCGCTTCCGCACCGTCGCCTTCGACTACCACGAAGGCCTGCGCTACCCCCGCCTGGAACGGATCGAAGGCACGCCCGACCACCTGTCGGACATCCTCGCCCCCCGCCGACGCTGACCTGACATCACCTCCCCGTTCGCGCAGGCGAACGGGGAGGACAGGCGATCGCGTCAGCGAGCGCCAGGAGGGGGCGACTCGGTGTCTGAAGCCGGCCGATTCATCACCACGGTCGGAGTCGCCCCCTCCTGATCGCTAGCGCGATCTGTCCTCCCCACGCGCCTCCGCGCGCGGAGAGGTGAACCCTACTTCAACATCCCCAGCAGCGCCTCCGCCGCCTCGCGCGACGAGGCCGGGTTCTGGCCCGTCACCAGCTTGCCGTCGACGACCACATACGACCCCCAATCCGGCCCCTTGGAATAGTCGCCCCCATTGGCGCTCAGCACGTTCTCGACCAGGAACGGCACCACCTCCGTCAGGCCCACGGCGTCTTCTTCCGAGTTCGTGAAGCCCGTCACCTTGCGACCCTCGACCAGCGGCTTGCCGTCCGCCCCATGGACCGACTTCAGCACGCCCGGCGCATGGCAGACGAAGGCCGTCGGCTTGTCCGCGCTGGTGAAGGCTTCGATCAGGGCGATGGAGTCCTTGTCGTTCGCCAGGTCCCACAGCGGACCGTGCCCGCCGGGATAGAAGACCGCGTCAAAGTCGTCCGCCTTGACCGACGCCAGTTCGACCGTCGTGGCCAGCAGGCCTTGCGCCTCCGCATCCGCCTTGAAGCGTCGCGTGTCCTCGGTCTGGGCGTCGGCGTCGTCGCTCTTGGGATCCAGGGGCGGTTGGCCGCCCTTGGGCGAGGCCAGCACGATCTCGGCGCCAGCGTCCTTCAGCGCGTAATAGGGCGCCGCCAGCTCCTCCAGCCAGAAGCCGGTCTTCTTGCCCGTATCGCCGAGCTCGTCGTGCGAGGTCAGCACCACCAGGATTTTCATGAGATCGTTCCTTGTTCGTCCGGCGTCACAGATGGGCGTCGAACCGGTCGACCGCCACTGCGAACCAGCGACTGAAACGAAAACGGGGCCGGTGGTTTCCCACCGGCCCCGCGATCTTCAGCAGTGCTGAGACCCAGATTACTTGATCTGGACCTTGGCGCCGGCTTCCGTCAGCTTCTTGGCGACTTCGTCGGCGGCTTGCTTGGAGACGTTCTCGACGACGTTCTGCGGAGCGCCTTCGACCAGGTCCTTGGCTTCCTTCAGACCCAGGTCCGAACGCACGCCACGGACTTCCTTGATCACGTTGATCTTCTTGTCGCCACCGTCGATCAGGACGACGGTGAATTCGGTTTGCTCTTCGGCGGCTTCAGCCGGAGCACCGCCACCGGCGGCCGGAGCAGCCATGGCGACGGGAGCGGCGGCGCTGACGCCCCACTTTTCTTCAAGCAGCTTCGACAGTTCAGCAGCTTCGAGAACGGTCAGAGCGGACAGGTCTTCGACGATCTTGGCGAGGTCAGCCATTGTCAGTTTTCCTTCGGAGGATTGGTTTTAGAGAGTGATGCAGAGATGAAAGGCTGGGCCGCTTACGCGGCTTCCTTGGTGGCGTAGGCGTTGAACACGCGAGCCAGCTGACCGGCGGGTGCTTGCAGCACGCCAGCGATACGAGTCGCAGGCGCGTTGAGCAGGCCGATGAGTTGGCTGCGGACTTCGTCGAGCGTCGGGAGCTTGGAAAGAACTTCCACGCCCTTCTGATCGACGACGGTGTCGCCCATGAAGCCGCCGATGATCTTGAAGCGATCATTGGCCTTGGCGAACTCGGTGGCGACCTTGGCGGCCGTACCGGGGTTCTCGGCGTATGCGATGCCCACGGGGCCCTTGAACAGGCCGTGGAATTCGCTGCCTTCTTCGGCTTCGAGCGCCTTCAGCGCCAGGCGGTTCTTGACCACCTTGAACGCGGCGCCTTCTTTACGAAGGCGGCCACGCAGATCTTCCATTTCCGCAACGGTCAGACCCAGGTTGTGGGTCACGACCACGGAGCCGGCGTCGGCGAATACGCCCTTGAGCGTCTCGATCGACTCGGCTTTTTGAGCGCGGTCCATTGCGGTCTCCAGTCTTGGTATTCGCCGCCGGGCTTATTCCCGACGACGGATTGGCCAAAGCGCAATGCATCGCTGCACAGCGTTCGGGCCGGTCGTATTGTCCGAAGGATGCGTCTGACGGCGTCCATCCCGGAATGCGGGCTGACAGCGCAGGGTCGCGTCCCCATCTCCCCACGGCGCCAGAGGGCTCTCTGACAGTTATGGCCTGGGCGACCCCCAGACCCCGAAGTTCTCGGACAGGACCGTCAAAGGATGAACCTGTGACGGGAAGCGGCGCTCTTACAGGGACATTCCCGATAAAGCAAGGAGCGGATCGCATGGCCTATGAACTCTACTACTGGCCCACCATCCAAGGCCGCGGCGAGTTCGTGCGTCTGGCGCTGGAGGCGGCCGGCGCCGACTACGCCGACGTCTCACGCCAGGACGACGGCGAGGCGATGATGAAGCTGATGAAACAGGCCGCCACGCCGTCCTTCGCCCCGCCCTTCCTGCGCCTGGGCGACCGCACCATCGGACAGGTCGCCGCCATCCTGGCCTGGATCGGCCCCCAGCTGGGTCTGGCGCCGAACGGCGACAGCGACCGCGCCTGGCTGAACCAGATCCAGCTGACCCTGGCCGACCTGGTCGCCGAGGCGCACGACACCCACCACCCGGTCGATCTGATGGCCTATTACGACGACCAGAAGCCCGAGGCCGCCCGGCGCGCCGAGGGGTTCCGCAAGGAGCGGATCAAGAAGTTCCTGGGCTGGGCTGAACGGGTGCTGGAGCGAAACCCGCACGGTTCGGCCTGGATGGTCGGCGACCGCCTGACCTATGCCGACCTGTCGCTGTTCCAGGTGGTCGAAGGCCTGACCTACGCCTTCCCAACGGCGGCTGCGCGTGTCCTGAAGACGACGCCCCACGTCGTCGCCGTCCGCGACCGCGTCGCCGCCCTGCCCCGCATCGCGGCCTATCTGGCCAGCCCACGCCGCATCCCCTTCAACGAGGACGGCATCTTCCGCCGCTATCCCGAACTGGACGGCTAACGCACGGACTTGGCGGCTGTCCGGCCTTCGTCGCCACAGTCGAACTGGGCGCAGTATTTGGCCTCGAACTCGGTCAGAAAGCCTGTCATGGTGCCTTGCATCAGCGTGTCCTGAGCGACGGCCAGGTCGATCGTCTTGGCCGCGACCTGACGTCCTACCGGCGAGCGATAGAAGGCGATCTGGGCCTCAAGCTCCTCGGCGGTGAAGGTGTCGGCATAGACCGGGGCCAGGTCCGCCAACATGCGGTTCATCATCCGCCCGATCATGGCCGGCATGTTGGCGCGCACCCAGGCGGCCTCCTCCCCGTCCTCCCCTTCGGCCGCCTTGTCGATCTCGGCGGCGACATAGCGTTCGATCCCCTTGGTCAGGTTCGGGCCTGTGGACGCTGAGATCAGCTCGCGCGCCAGCACGGTGCGGCGCTCCAGATCGGCGTCTTGGGCCAGAGCGGCGCCCGCCCCAAGCGTGAACACGGCCGCCGCGACGGCGATAAGTCTGATGATGCGCATGACGCCTCCCCCGCGCGCACTATCCGAGGGCGATCAGGACATGACCAGCCGAATCTACCGTCGGTTTCTCAATCCTCGCGCGGCGTTGCGTCGAAGTCGCGGATCAGGGCGGCCAGGTCGGGTTCATGCACCAGCTCCGCCGCCTCGGCCGGCGTCATCCAGCGGCGCTCGCGCTGATGGGCTTCCGGCCAGACGCCCAGCTGGATCAGCACCTCCAGCGGATAGACCGAGACCACGCACTGACGCACGCCGCCGTCCTTCATCCCCTTGGCGTATCGGAAGACGCCAATGGACCGGGTGTCGATGTCGCCCTTGACCCCGGCCTCCTCCAGCGCCTCCTGGGCCGCGGCCTCGGGATCGCTCTTGCCGACCATCCGCCCGCCCTTGGGAATGACCCAGCGGCGCGTCTCGCGCGAGGTGATCATCAGGATCCGCCGCTCGCCGTCCTCCCGCCGCCACGGCAGGGCCGCCACCTGGCGCGTCTCGGATCGCGCGGTGCGTTTGGACCTGGCGACCGCCAACTCTAGCCCCTGACCGATCGCTGCGGACGGGTCTGGCCGGACTTCAATGATGGCCTTGGCCCGTTGGTCACGTCTGATCCCCTTGGCTTGGCGGCCCTAAGGCGCAGCCTTCGAAACGAGATCGCGAAGCCTGCGTCAAGTTGTCAGGCCACGGACGGCTCGCTTTATTTCTCACCCGGCGCCTTGGCGTCCGGATCGCCCAGCACGTCCTGGCGATAAAGCATTGTGATCAGGGTGTGCAGCACCAGGGCCAGCGGCGTGGCGAACAACACCCCCAGCGGCCCGAACAGGGTGCCGATCCCCACCACGGCGAAGATGCCCAGCACGACCGGCAGGTTGGCCACGTTCTTCTGCACCATCGGCGTGATGAAGTTGCTCTCCAGCTGCGACACCACAACATAAAGCGCCAGCGTCATCAACGCTGTCTCCCACCCCTGGGTGGCGCCGACCAGCACCGCCGGAATGGTTGAGACGATCGGCCCCACGATCGGCACGAACTGCGCCAGTCCCGTCAGCAGGCCCAGGCCCAGCGCCGACGGCACGCCGATGATCGCCAGCCCCACGCCAGTCAGAGTGCCCACCAGCAGCATCGAGAACAGCTGCGCCTTCAGCCAGCCCTTCAACGCCTTGCCGCAACTGTTCAGGACCTCGCGCAGGCGTGGCCGGCGATCCATCGGGACCATCGACAACAGACCCTCGCGCGACTTGGCCGGCTCGATGGCCAGAAAGACGCCGGCGACGACCACCAGCAACAGGGTGGTCACGCCGGACGCGAACCCCAGCGCCACCGTCTGCGCCACCTGCAGGGCCTGGCCCGCCCGGTCCCCGAGGCCCTGAAGCTGCTCGAAAATCTGCGCCGCGTAGGGTTGCGCCTGGATCCAAGACTGCACCTGGTCCCAACCCTGCGGCACCACGGCGGACAGGGCCACGACCTGTTCGGTGATCTGCGTCCCGAACAGCGTCAGTATGCCGGCCAGCACCGCCACCACGATCAGCAGCGACAGGAAGACCGCCAGCGGGTCCGGCGCCTTCAGCCAGCGCACGATAGGATCGGCCAGGGCCCGCAGCACCACGGCCACCACGATGGCGCCGAAGATCAACAGCCACAGAGTCTGCAGCGTCACGATCAGCTGGACCGCAAAATAGGCCGCCACCAGCACCACGGCGCCGAACGCCAGCCGCCCCTTCCACGGATCGCGCCCGCCTGCGCCAGGCTTGTCGCCCATCACTCTTCCCAGTCCGAACATCACGTCCCCTTCAAGATCGCGACAGGAACGCGGTCGCAGCGTGGCCGTTCGCCGCAGGCGATAATAAACTCAGTGTGCGTCCGCTGATCGCGCATCGTAGGCGACCTGGGCCGCCGCGACCTCGGGCATCCGCGTCTCGGCCCAGTCGATCATCGACCGCATGGCCGTCATCAACGTCAGGCCCAAGGGCGTCACTGCATAGGTCACCGATATGGGCGCGGTCGGCACGACGGAGCGCGACACCAGGCCGTCGCGCTCCAGGGACTTCAGCGTCTGGCTCAGCATCTTCTGCGACACGCCGTCGATCCGCTGCTTCAGCGCATTGAACCGGATCGGCCCCTCGCCCAGCACGATCAGGATCAGCGTGCTCCACTTGTCGGCGATCCGGTCCAGCAACAGCCGCGTCGGACAGTCGGCCGCGAACACGTCGCCGCGCGTCCAGGTTTCGTCGGGGTGACCAGGTGAGGAAAAGGTGCCGTCTTGCATGGTCGATATAGCTACCGCACTTGGTCACCATTGGATACCAAAAGGAGCCTTCCATGAAAGTCGCAGTCCTCGGCGCCAGCGGTCGCGCCGGCTCGGAAATCACCAGGGAACTGGCCGCCCGCGGTCATGCGGTCACCGCAATCGCGCGCAAGCCCGACGCCATTCCTAGTGCGGCAAACGTCACACCCGTCGCCGGCGACGCCTCGGACGCCGCGGCCCTGGCGACCCTGATCAGGGGGGCGGACGCCGTCATCAGCGCCCTGCACTTCGACGTGCCCGCCGAGACCTTGCTGACCGCCTTGAAGACCGCCGGCGTCCCTCGCCTTCTGGTCACCGGCGGCGCAGCAAGCCTGGAGGTCGCGCCTGGCGTCCGCCTGATCGACACACCCGAGTTTCCCCCGGAATGGAAAGCCATCGCCGAGGACGGCATCGCCTTTCTCGACGCCCTGCAGACCGAGACCCAGATCGACTGGACCTTCTTCTCCCCCGCCGCCTTCATCGAGGAAACGCCGCGCCTGGGCCGATACCGCACCGGAACCAACCAACTCGTCGTGGACGCCTCGGGCGACAGCAAGATCAGCTTCGCCGACTACGCCATCGCCATGGTCGACGAACTGGAACAGCCCAAACATAGCCGCGCCCGCTTCACGGCAGCCTACTGAGGACTGCGTATCCGGCAAAGAAAAAGGCCCCGGAGATCGCTCTCCGGGGCCTTCGTCGTTCTAGCGTTGAGCGTTTAGGCGCCCAGCGAGGACGGATCGACCTTGAAGCCCGGGCCCATCGTCGAGGACAGGCTGATGCGCTTCACATAGGTGCCCTTGGCGCCGGTCGGCTTGGCGCGGACCAGAGCGTCCACGATGGCCTTCACGTTGGCTTCCAGGGCGTCCTGGGTGAACGAGACCTTGCCGATGCCGGCGTGGACGATGCCCGCCTTCTCGACGCGGAACTCGACGGCGCCGCCCTTGGCGTCCTTGACGGCTTGCGCCACGTTCGGGGTCACGGTGCCGACCTTGGGGTTCGGCATCAGGCCGCGCGGGCCCAGCACCTTACCCAGACGGCCGACCAGGGCCATCATGTCCGGCGACGCGATCACGCGGTCGAACTCCATGAAGCCGCCGGCGATCTTCTCGTACAGATCTTCGGCGCCGACGTGTTCGGCGCCTGCTGCGGTGGCTTCGGCGGCCTTGGCGTCCTTGGCGAAGACGGCGACGCGAACGTCACGGCCCGTGCCCGACGGCAGGTTCACCACGCCACGGACCTGTTGGTCGGCGTGACGGGGATCGACGCCCAGGTTGACGGCGATCTCAAGGGATTCGTCGAACTTCGACTTGGCGTTTTCCTTGGCCAGCTTGATGGCGTCGGAGAAAGGCAGCAGGTCTTGGCTGACGCCGGTGCGGGCTTTTTGAGCCTTGGTTTGCTTGGCCATGGTTTAGCCCTCCACCACTTCGAGGCCCATCGCGCGGGCGGAGCCTTCGATGATCTTGGTCGCGGCGTCGAGGTCGTTCGCGTTCAGATCTTTCATCTTCTTTTCAGCGATCTCGCGCAGTTGCGAAACCTTGACCGTACCGGCGGTCTCGCGACCGACCAGCTTGGAGCCCGACTTCAGGCCCGTAGCCTGCTTCAGGTACCAGGTCGCCGGCGGCGTCTTGGTCAGGAAGGTGAACGACTTGTCCTGATAGACGGTGATCACGGTAGGAAGCGGGGTGCCCTTGGCTTCCTTCTCGGTGCGCGCGTTGAACTCCTTGCAGAAGCCCATGATGTTCACGCCGCGTTGACCCAGAGCGGGGCCGATCGGGGGCGAAGGCGTGGCCGAACCGGCCGGCACTTGCAGCTTGATATAGCCGAGAATCTTCTTGGCCATTGGTCTCTCCTATGAATGACCCGACGACTGAACGCAGGGCCGGTGAGCCGTGGTGCGGCATGGCTGCCTCCCACGGATTTGCCGCCCCGCGAGCCGAGGCCCGCCGAGCGAAGGCGCGCGTGTAACAGAGGGGGGGCGGAAAGGCAAACGGCGAGGTGAAACGAGAAAAGCCGCGCCCTTTCGGACGCGGCTTCAAATCTCGACAGGTCAGAAGGCGATCAGCCCGCGACCTTCTCCACCTGAGCGTATTCCAGCTCGACCGGCGTGGCGCGGCCGAAGATCGACACGGCGACGCGCAGGCGGGCCTGTTCTTCGTCCACGCTCTCGACGGAGCCGTCGAAGCTGGCGAAGGGACCGTCGATGACCTTGACCTTCTCGCCGATGTCGAAGCGGATGGTGGGCTTGGGACGTTCGACGCCCTCCTCCACCTGGCCGATGATGTTCTGAACTTCACGTTCCGAGACCGGCAGGGGCTTGGTGCCGCCTGCGGCGCCCAGGAAGCCCGTGACCTTCGGGGTGTTCTTGACCAGGTGATAGGCCTGGTCGGTCATTTCCATCTTCACCAGCACATAACCGGGGAAGAATTTGCGTTCCGAGTTCACCTTGCGGCCGCGACGGATCTCGACGACGTCCTCGGTCGGAACCAGGATTTCGGAGAAGGCGTCTTCAAGGCCCTGTTGTTTGGCCTGATCGCGCAGTTGTTCCGCCACCTTCTTCTCGAAGTTCGAGTAGGCGTTGACGATATACCACTTGTGGCGCGGATTGGCGGGCTTTGCGGGCGCTGCATCGGTCATGGGCGCGTCTTTCTCAGGATCCGAGAGCGATGATGTAGCGGAAGGCGAAGCCCAGGCCGGTGTCCACGATCCAGAAGAAGACCGAGGCGATGATCACCATGATGAAGACCATCACCGAGGTGATCCAGGTCTCCTTGCGGCTGGGCCACACGATCTTGCGGCCCTCGGCGCGAACCTGGCTGAAGAACTGGCCGGGGCTGGTGCGGGGCTTCTTGGGCTCGGGCGAATCGACCGTGATGGCTGCACCGGCGGCAGCGACTTGAGGCTTTGCGCTGGCCTGGGGCCGCTTGCCGGGAGTTTTGGCCTTGGCCATCAGTTGCTCTTCACACAATTGTTCCTGTCGCCCCAGATGGGAAGTCCCATCCGGAAGCGACAGGGGGGATTGGCAGGAGTTGGGGGACTCGAACCCACGACCCCCGGTTTTGGAGACCGGTGCTCTACCAGCTGAGCTAAACTCCTAGACAACCGCTCGAACCCAGAAGGTCCTCGCGTTCGCCAGAGGGGCGCGTATGCCCGACACCGCCCGGCATTTCAAGGGCGATGTGACACTTGCGACTAGTCTTCCAGGTGCGCGGCGATGGCGTCCCGCTCGTCCTGGGCCTTCACCAGTTCCTTGAAGATCAGCTTGTCGATGCGGCGATCGTCCATGTCGATGACCTCGACCTCGAATCGCCCGACCTGCAGCACCTCGCCCTCGTCGGGGACGCGTGAGATCTGGTGCAGGATCAGGCCGGCGACGGTGTGGAAGCCTTCGTGCTCGCCGAAGTCCTCGCCCAGCTTGTCGGCAAGTTCGTCCAGGTCCGTCTGGCCATCGACCAGCCAGCTGCCGTCGGCGCGCTGATGGATCCAGGCCTGTTCCTCGTCGTGACCTTCGTTGAAGTCGCCGGCGATCATTTCCAGGATGTCGGTCGCGGTCACCACGCCTTCGAAGGCGCCGTATTCGTCGACGATGAAGGCCATATGTACCCGGGAGCCCTTCAGGATCTCCAGCGCCTTCAGCACCGAGGTCGACTGCGGGATGAAGGCCGGCTCGGCGACCAGAGGCTCGATGTCGAACGTGCCGTCGGTCAGCAACGCATCCAGCAGGTCCTTCTTGTGGACCACGCCCAGCGGATTATCGACGTCGCTCTCGCGCGCCACCACGATGCGCGAATAGGGGCAGGTGCGGATTTCCTCGCGCAGCACTGCCTCCGGGTCGTCCAGCGCGATCCAGAAGACGTCGTGGCGCGGCGTCATGGCCACCCGCACCGGGCGGTCGCCCAGGCGCAGGATTTCCTCGATCATGACCTGCTCTTCCGGCTCGATCAGGCCGGCGGAGGTGCCTTCCGCCAATATGGTCGCCACCTCTTCCTGGGTGACGTCCGAACCGTCGCGATCCTTGACGCCCATCAGTTTCAGTATGCCCGAGGTCGAGGCCGTCAGCAGCAGCACGAACGGCTTCAGCGCGATCGCCAGGGTCGAGATCGGCGGCGCCATCTTGGCCGCGATGGTCTCGGGGAAGATCAGCGCCAGACGCTTGGGCACCAGCTCGCCCACGATCAGCGAGATATAGGTGATGCAGACGACCACCAGGGCCGTCGAAAAGATTTCGGTATAGGCCGCCAGGGCCGGAAAGCTGACCTCCAGAATGCGGTCCAGCTCGCCAGCGATCGTCGCCTGGCCGTAGGCGCCGGCCAGAATGCCGATCAGGGTGATCCCCACCTGGACGGCGGACAGGAACTGAGTCGGTTCTTCCGACAGCTTCAGCGCCTTGCGTGCGCCGCGATCCCCTTTTTCCGCCCGGCTCTGCAGCTTGGATCTGCGCGAGGAGACGACCGCCAATTCGGTCATGGCGAACAGGCCGTTGAGCACCACCAGGAGCAGAACGACGACAATAGCGATGAGTAACATCTAAAGGGTGTGGGGACCGACGCGGCGCGACATACGGCGTCCGCGAGACGATAGTATGCGACGAATGGCGTTTACGCCACGATTTCCTTGCGCCTCAGCCCGCCCGCCCAGCCTCGACCGAACCATAGGCGCCCGACACAGGCCGCCCGTCGGCGTCATACTGGCTCGCACAGGCGCTCATCCCGATCACGGTGCCGATGAAAAGACCCAAGCGTAAGGCGCGTCGCATTTGGTTACCGAAAGATTAACGTCCGTATCGAACGTAAACTCCGGTTTGCGGTTGCGAGCAAGTCGGCTCGCCTTGCGGGCGAATGCAGCGCACAGCAAAACGGCCCCCGGATTTCTCCGGGGGCCGCTCTGTTACGCTACTGTATCCATTCGGCCTCAAGCAGCGCGTGAGCGCGTTAGGCCAAAAGAATGTGTCGACTACTCGATGATCTTGGCGACGACGCCGGCGCCGACGGTGCGGCCGCCTTCACGGATGGCGAAGCGCAGGCCCTGGTCCATGGCGATCGGGGTGATCAGTTCGACGTTCAGCTCGGCGTTGTCGCCGGGCATGATCATCTCGACGCCTTCCTTCAGGTGAACGATGCCGGTCACGTCCGTCGTGCGGAAGTAGAACTGCGGGCGATAGTTCGTGAAGAACGGGGTGTGACGACCGCCTTCTTCCTTGGTCAGGATGTAGGCTTCGGCCAGGAACTTGGTGTGCGGCGTGATGGAGCCCGGCTTGCACAGCACCTGGCCGCGCTCGACGTCTTCACGCTTGGTGCCGCGCAGCAGAACGCCGACGTTGTCGCCCGCTTGACCCTGGTCCAGCAGCTTGCGGAACATTTCGACGCCCGTGCAGGTCGTCTTCTGAACCGGACGGATGCCGACGATTTCGACTTCCTCACCGACCTTGACGATGCCCTTTTCGACGCGGCCCGTGACCACGGTGCCGCGGCCCGAGATCGAGAACACGTCTTCGACCGGCATCAGGAAGGGCAGGTCGACCGGACGTTCCGGCTGCGGGATGTAGGCGTCGACGGTTTCCATCAGGGCCAGAACGCGCTGTTCGCCGATTTCCGGGTTCACGCCGTCGGTCGCGGCCTTGGCCGAACCCTTGGTGATCGGAATGTCGTCGCCCGGGAACTGGTACGACGAGAGCAGCTCGCGCACTTCCATCTCGACCAGCTCAAGCAGTTCTTCATCGTCGACCAGGTCGACCTTGTTCATGAAGACCACCAGGGCGGGCACGCCGACCTGACGGGCCAGCAGGATGTGCTCGCGGGTCTGCGGCATCGGGCCGTCGGCGGCCGACACCACCAGGATCGCGCCGTCCATCTGCGCGGCGCCGGTGATCATGTTCTTCACATAGTCGGCGTGGCCGGGGCAGTCGACGTGCGCATAGTGACGGTTGGCCGTCTCATATTCCACGTGCGCGGTGTTGATCGTGATGCCGCGGGCCTTTTCTTCCGGCGCAGCGTCGATGTCGGCGTAGTTCATCGCCTTGGCGCCGCCGGCCTTCGCCAGCGTCATCGTGATCGCAGCCGTCAGCGTCGTCTTGCCGTGGTCAACGTGACCAATCGTGCCGATGTTGCAGTGCGGCTTCGTGCGTTCGAACTTTTCCTTGGCCATGGCCAAACTCCTGATGGCCCGGGTTGAGGGGCGCGATGCTGATCAAAAAACCTGGAGCGGGTAGACGGGATCGAACCGACATCCTCAGCTTGGAAGGCTGCTGCACTACCATTGTGCTATACCCGCGCGGAGACTGCGGAAGTTCTTAAGGGAACGCCGCAGCCGGTTCCTCTCCGTCGTCCTGATCCGTCGTATCCGTCAAGGCGCGTGGTGGGGGAAGAAGGACTCGAACCTTCGAAGCTTACGCAGGGGATTTACAGTCCCCCCCCTTTGCCACTCGGGACATTCCCCCAGCGCGCCTTGTCGAACCGTCGGACCCTCGTTTCCGCCCATAAAGAAGCGGGACGAAACAAAAGCCTTCGGCTTGTCGCCTCCTCTAGGATAGAGGGGGCGCCCAGACCCGAAAGCCCTTGGGGCTCCAAATCGGAGGGCGTCTTATAGTGTCGTCGAAATCAGAACGCAACGACCGTAAAAGCGGTAAAAAACCGGTCTTCGGAAGTCGCCCTTCCGGGCCGCGTGAAAAGAGCCAAAAGCCCGCCGCGCAAGGGTTTGGCGGGCGCGACGATGCGCCCCGTCCGCCCCGTGCGCCGGACCGGAACAAGTCGGACGCCGATAATTTCCTCTGGGGTCGCCACCCGGTTCTGGCCGCCCTGGCGAATCCTGCCCGTCGCGGCACGGGTCGCCTGCTCGCCACGGCCGAGCGCGCTGCCGAGATCGAGGAGGGCGAACTCGCCCACGGCCACAAGATCGAGGTGGTCGAAGTCCAGGCCCTGACCCGAATGCTGCCTGCCGGCGCCGTCCATCAGGGGCTGGCCTTCAAGGTCCAGCCGCTGGAAGGCGTGTCGCTGGACGAACTCGCCGATCCGGCCCAGGGCGTCATCGTCATGCTGGACCAGCTGACCGATCCGCAAAACGTCGGCGCCATCTTCCGCTCGGCCCTGGCCTTCGGCGCGCGGGGCATCATCGTCCAGGATCGCCATGCCCCCGCCCTGGCCGGCGCCCTGGCCAAGGCGGCCGTCGGCGCGACGGAACGCCTGCCCCATGCGCGGGTGACGAATCTGTCGCGTGCGCTTGAACACCTCGCCGACCTGGGCTGGCGCGCCGTCGGCCTGGACGGAACGGGCGAGCAGACGCTGGAAGAGGCGCTGGACCATCAGCCGACCGTTCTGGTGATGGGCTCGGAGGGCGACGGCATCCGCCGCCTGGTCGCCGAACACTGCGACGTCCTGGCGAAAATCCTGATGCCCGGCGGGTTCGAGAGCCTCAACGTGTCCAACGCGGCCGCCGTCGCGCTTTATGAGGCGTCGCGCGCGCAACGCGGCTGACAGAAGGCCGCACCCCGTTTATGGAGCGAGAATGGAATTCCTCTCGTCTCCCGAACTCGCCAGCCAGGCCACGGCTCTGGGCCAGGTCCTGCTGATGGATCTGGTCCTCGCCGGCGACAACGCCGTCGCCGTGGGCCTCGCCGCCGCAGCCCTGCCCCAGGACCAGCGCAAGAAGGCCATCCTGATCGGCCTGGCCGCCGCCGTGGTCATGCGGATCGGCTTCGCCCTGATCACGGTCCAGCTGTTGGCCCTGGTCGGCCTGCTACTGGCCGGCGGCCTGTTGCTGCTCTGGGTCTGCTGGAAGATGTGGCGCGAACTTCAGGAGCAGCGCACCCACGACCAGGCCGAGGCCGAGAGGGAACTCGAACTGGCCATGAGCATCGAGCATGGCTCCGGGCCGTCGCCCGAGGAACTGGGTCTGAAACGTAAGTCCTTCGGCGCCGCCCTGCTCCAGATCATGGTCGCCGACATCACCATGTCGCTGGACAATGTGCTGGCCGTCGCCGGCGCCGCCCACGAACATCCGTGGATCATGGTCTTCGGCCTTGTCCTGTCGATCGCCCTGATGGGTGTCGCCGCCACCTTCATCGCCAAGCTGCTGCATCGCTTCGCGTGGATCGGCTACATCGGCCTGGTCGTCGTGCTGTACGTCGCCCTGCACATGATCTGGGACGGCGCGCGCCAGGTGGTGGTCCGCACGGGCCACATGGACGAGTTCAACGCCTCGGCCCCGGCCTTCATCGAGATCAGCCCCGAGGAGGCTGCTAAACACCTGGGCCAGAAGCGCACCGAGACCAGCCCGACCCCCGCGCCCGCTGAACCCACCGCCCCTGCTCCTGCGCCCGCAGCATGACCGTCGCCACGGTCACCGTCGAGGAGGCCGCCGCCTGGCTGCAGTCCGGCGAGGCGATCCTGATCGACGTGCGCGAGCCCGACGAGTTCGCCGCCGCCCGCATCGACGGCGCGATCCTGGCGCCCCTCAGCCAGATGCCCGCCGCCTGGGACGCGCTGGACCTGCCCGCCGACAAAAAGATCGTTGTCCAGTGTCTGAAGGGCGGCCGCAGCCACCAGGTCTGCGCCTTCGTCGGCCCGACCGGCCCCGACGGCCAGCCCCTGTTCAACCTGACCGGCGGCATCCAGGTCTGGCATGCGGCGGGGTTGCCGATCATCGAAGGCTAGGTCGCCTCGGCGAACTGATCGAACGCCCTCAGGGCGTCGGCGGCGTACATCAGGGCCGGACCGCCGCCCATATAGACGCTCATCGCCATGACCTCGGCGATCTCCTCGCGTGTCGCGCCCAGGTCCTTCAGCGCCTTGGCGTGAAAGCCGATGCAGCCGTCGCAGCGTTGCGTCACGCCGATGGCGAGCGCGATCCACTCCTTGGTCTTCTTGTCGACCGCCCCGTCCGCAGTTGCGCTTTTCGCCAACTCGGAGAAGGCCTGCATCGGTCCCGGCTGCGCCCGCCGCAGTTCGCCGACGTAGGTCGAGATGTCGCGCGTCAGCGCCGCATAGTCCTTGGCCATGAAAGGCTCCTTTTCATTTCGTTATTTTATGATATGATCGAAACATGAAATGTAAAGACGCCATCACGATGGAGATGTCGGACGCGCTTCCCCCTCGCGCGGACGAAGCGGCGGCCTTCCTGAAGAGTCTGGCCAACCCTCATCGCCTGCTGATCCTGTGCGCCCTGGTGCAGGGCGAGCGCAACGTCACGGCCCTGATCGCCGAAACCGGCGTGGCCCCGACCTCCATGTCGCAGCATCTGTCCAAGCTGAAGGACGAGGGGGTCGTGGATTTCCGGCGCGACCACCGCACCCTGACCTATTTCATCGCCCACCCGGCGGCGGTCGAGATCATGACCGTGCTCTACGCCCACTTCTGTTCCAAGGACTGACCATGACCGACGCCGTTTCGCCGCGCCAGGCGCTGGACTGGCTGATGTCGGGCCAAGCGATTCTGATCGACGTGCGCGAACCCGACGAGTTCGCCGCCGCCCATATTCCTTACGCGCTGTCGGCCCCCTTGGCCCGCGCCGCCGCCGTCCTGGGCGATATGACCCTTCCCGCAGACCGCAAGATCGTCTTCCAGTGTCAGAAGGGCGGGCGCGGCGGACAGGCCTGCGCCGCCGTGGGCGCCCTCGCGCCCGGAGGCCAGCCGGTGTTCAATCTGGAAGGCGGCCTCGACGCCTGGGCCGCCGCCGGCCTGCCGATCGTCAGCGGCGCCGATGCACCGAAGGTGTCGATCTTCCGCCAGGTGCAGATGGCCGTCGGCCTGCTGGTGGTCCTAGGCGTGCTGACGGGCTTCCTCGTGAACGCCTTCGGCTTCATCGTCGCCGGCCTGTTCGGCGCGGCCCTGGCCACGTCCGGAGCTACCGGCTGGTGCGGGCTGGGAATGCTGTTGAGCCGCGCACCCTGGAACCGGGCCTAGCGATCAGGCGTCCGCGCCGCCGAAGCGTTCGGACCATTCCGCCACCTGAGCGTCCTCGATCTTGGCGAACAGCACGCCTTGGGCAGCGACCGGCTGACCGATGGTCAACACGTTCAGCACATCCTCGTCCGCGCCGGGCCAGCTCAGGTCGGTGACGCCCACAGAGGCGGCGATCTTCTCGGCCGAGAACGGCAGGATCGGCGCCGCCAGCCGCGCGAACAGGGCCACCAGGTTCAGGCCGGTGCGCACCCCCACGGCCGCGCGATCGCGATCGGTCTTCAGCGCCGTCCAGGGCGCGGCGACCTGCAGATATTCGTTGCCCAGCACCCAGACGGCGCGCAGGGCCTGGGCCGCCTTGCGGAACTCCATGGCCTCGAACTGTTCGGTCGCCTCGGCGATACCCGCCTTGATGTCGGCTTCCAGCTGGATCTCGACCGATCCCGCCTCGCCGCCGTCGGGCACGACGCCGTCGAACTTCGACTCGGCGAATTTGACGATCCGGTTGACGAAATTGCCCAGCACATCGGCCAGGTCCTTGTTGGTCGAGGCCTGAAAATCCTCCCAGGTGAAGGCGGAATCCGCGTGTTCCGGGCCGTAGGCCGTCAGGCGCCAGCGCCAGTAGTCGGCCGGCAGCAGTTCCAGCGCCTGGTCCATGAAGACGCCGCGCTTCTGGCTGGTCGAGAATTTTCCGCCGTACCAGTTCAGCCAGTTGAAGGCCTTCAACTGGTCCACCGTCTTCCAAGGCTCGCCCGAGCCGATGATGGTCGCCGGGAACGACACGGTGTGGAAGGCGACATTGTCCTTGCCCATGAACTGGACATAGCGAACGTCCTCCGCCCCCTCGTCCAGACGCCACCAGTCACGCCACGACCCGCCGGTCGCCTCGGCCCATTCCTCGGTTGCGGCGATATATTCGATGGGGGCGTCGAACCAGACGTAGAAGACCTTGTCCTCCATGCCGGGACGCGGGAAGCCGTCCTTCAGCACCGGCACGCCCCAGGCCAGGTCGCGCGTGATGCCCCGGTCGATCAGCCCCTCGTCCAGATGCTTGTAGGCGATGGACTTGGCCAGCACCTGCCAGCCGCTCTTGCCGTCGACCCAGGCGCGGATCTGGGGCTCGATCTTGGTCTGCAACAGATAGAGGTGACGCGTATCGCGCACCTCCAGATTCCTGGACCCCGACACCGACGAATAGGGGTCGATTAGGTCGGTCGGGTCCAGCAGACGTCCGCAGTTATCGCACTGATCGCCGCGCGCCCCGACATGACCGCAGTGCGGGCAGGTGCCCTCGACATAGCGGTCGGGCAGGAAGCGCGCGTCGTCGATCGAATAGATCATCCGATCCACCCGCTCCTCGATCAGGCCGTTCTTCTCCAACGCCTCGGCGAAATGCTGGGTCAGGCGATGGTTCTGCGGGTTCGACGACCGGCCGAACCAGTCGTAGCTCAGGCCGAACGCCTGGCCGGCCGCCTTCTGGATCTCGTGCTGCTCGTCGCAATAGGTCCGCACGTCCTGACCCGCGGCGGCGGCGGCCAGCTCGGCCGGGGTGCCGTGCTCGTCCGTGGCGCAGATATAGAGCACCTCATGGCCCTGGGCCCGCTTGAACCGCCCCCAGACGTCGGCCGGCAACATCGAGCCCGCCAGATTCCCCAGGTGCTTGATGCCGTTGATGTAGGGCAGCGCCGAGGTGATGAGGATGCGGGCCATGATCGTCCAGGAGTTCGGGGAAGCGCAGGGATATAGAGAGCGGAAGCGGCGACGTCACCTCTCCCTCCCCTTCATGGGGAGGGACGATCGCGCAGCGATCAGGGTGGGGCCCGGATAGGCCTGGGCGGAATTCTAACTTTCCTACCCCGGCTGCGCTACGCTTCGCCGCCCCTCCCCATGAAAGGGGAGGGAGAATTTATGGCAGCCGCCGCGCCACCCTAATGAAACGCCCGGTCAACAGGGTCGAGGACGCCAGGCTGGCGATCACCACCGCCCAGACCAGACCATCCACGCCCATCCGGTGCGCCAGCACCCAGCCCAGCGGCATCATCACCGCGCCATAGGCGGCGAAATGCATGATGGTGGGCCACCACACATCGCCCGCCGCCCGGTTCGCCTGGGCCGCGACGACCTGGATCCCGTCCGCCACGAAGAACAGGGTCGCCAGCACCAGGGCCGGCGCCGCGATGGCCAGAAGAGCCGGATCGCGGTTGTAAGCCCCGACGATCAGATGCGCGCTGGGCCAGACCAACAACGCCACGACCAGGGTCAGGGCCGTCACCACCCCCAGCCCGACCAGCCCCGCCCGCAGGACCCCTCGCCCGTCGCCGGCGCCATAGCTGCGGCCCACCAACACCGCCGTCGCCGACGACAGGCCCATGGGCAGCATGAAGACGATGGCCGAGACGTTCAGCACCACCGCCCAGGCCGCCGTCTCCGCCGTGCCGATCTGGCCGGCGAAGAAGGTGAAGCCGGAAAAGGCCCCGACCTCGATGAAATAGGATGCGCCGGCGCCCAGACCGACCTTGACCTGTTCGCGCGCCGCCTTGGGATCGCGCTCGGGCTTGTCGAACACGCCCAGCGACCGCGCCTCGGGCAAACGCAGGATGTAGATGACCAGGAAGATCGCCAGCGCCGCCCGCGCCCCGAACGTCGCCCAGGCCGAGGCGAAGGCCCCGTTGAACCCGACGCCCAGCAGATCGGGCACCAGCACCAGGTTCAGCGCCAGATTGACCCCGTTGGCGACCCACATCGCCACCATGCCGGGCTTGGGCCGACCCAGGGCCTCCAGGAAGAACTGCCCCGTCACCGAAATCAGATAGAAGGGCATGGACAGGGCGAACACCACCAGGGCCGGTCCCGCCCCTTGCGCCAAACCATCCTCCAACCCCAGCTGACCCAGCCCCCACGGTCCGACGGCGATCAGGGCGATCATCGAGACCACGCCGATCTGCAGCGAATAGGTCATACCCCGGCGCAGCACCGAGCCGACCGCGTGCCGACGCCCCTCGCCCAGCATCCGCGCCGTCATCACCTGCACGCCCAGCATCAGCCCAACCGCCGTCGTCACCACGATCGACGTCGGCGCCCAGGCCAGCGAGTGAAACGCCAGTTCCTTGCTGGAGAAATTCCCCACCACGATGGCGTCGGTCAGCCCCATCGTCATGATGCCGATCCGCGCCAGGATCACCGGCCATGCCAGGTTAAGCAGGTCGCGAAAGGCGGAACGGGTCTGGGGGCTGAGCGCGATCATCGGAGGCGGCACAGGCCACGACGGGGCCGGCGGGTCAACATCCAAAAGCGTTTGGATGGGGATCTCCGCTGGCTTCCCAATCTGCCCTTGCGACCGGGATCAGATCATCTAGCCTGCGAGGCTTCGAAGCGCGTGTCCGTCGGGCCCCAACCCATGATGTAGACCCGCACGGGCTCTTCCTTCGTTAAGGCGAAATGCGGATCATCGGCCGCCTCGGTGTAGAAGCTGCCGGCAGGAACGGCGCGCGTCGCCTCCTCGTCGACGACCTTGCCGTAACCGAAGTACCAGACCCCGGAAATCACCACGGCGGAGCGATGGTCGCTATGTTCGTGCGCAGCGATGCGGGTGTTGGCCGGAACCCTTATTTCAATGGCGTAAGGACCGGCAACGCCGGGATCCCCCAAAAGCACCCGCGTCTCTATGCCACTAACACCAGAGCTTCCCAAACCCGCGCCTTGATGAGTCAGTCCACTGATTTCACTCGGCGTCAGACGAACCTGATTCGAACGGTCTTCGTTCCCAGCATGTGCGGACGCAGCAATCGTCAAACCGACCATCGCTGTAAACCATACGATCGGACGCGCGCAGACGGTCATGACCAGCCCTCAAGGAAACGCACGACCATTGCGGTGGTGTCGGCGGGGTTCTCCTCCATGATCCAGTGCCCCGAACCCTGCACCACGCCTTCTGTCACGTTCGACCCTGCGGCGCGCATGACCGTCGCCATCATTGGGCCAAACGACTTTTCCCCGCCGATAGCCAGGATTGGCATAGTTAACCTGTGACCTTCGGCGAGCCAGGCGCGATTGTCGATGGCGTCCTGGTCGAGTGCGGCAAACTGAAGAAAGCCGGAATGCATTGCGCCTGGCCGGGCGTATAGGGCGGCGTAGTGCGCACGCGCAGCCTCGGTGAAATGCGCAGGATCGGCCGAGAAGTCGTTCCAGAACCGGTCCAGATAGATGCGTTCCCGCCCGGCGACCAACCGCTCCATATCCGGTCCGCCAAAGCGGAAATGCCATAACAGAGGGTTCTTGAGCACCTCTTCCCAGGGCCCAACGCCAGGCACCGGAGCATCGATCAGGACGAACCGGCTGACGTGGTTTGGCTGTTGGGTGGCCAGGGCGAACCCGACCATGTTACCAATATCGTGGGTGACCAGCGCGTAGTCTTGCACCCCCAATGTCGCCAGGACGCCGGCCATATCCCTGCCCTGGTTCATCTTGTCGTATCCCCCAGCCGGATGCGACGACAGGCCCATGCCGCGCAGGTCTGGAACGATGACGGTGTGGCTCGTGGCCAAGGCTTCGGCCATCGGCGCCCACATGTCACCGGTCTCGCCGTAGCCATGAAGCAGCAGGACCACCGGTCCGCGGCCACCGACACGCACGTGTATCGTCGTCCCATTCGTCTCTATATCCCGGCTGGCGAAACTCGCGGGAAAAGTCGGAAATTCGGCATTGGAGACGGCGGTTAAAACCCCGGTCACAGGCTGGGCGTTTGCACCACCTGCGTACAGAAATACAACAGCGACGGCCGCAACAAAGGTTCGAAACATTCTGCCATCCCCTCAATCGGAAGCTCGACAGCAATCTGAACTCGTCCCACACTCGAAACTAGACGAGCAGGACCGAACTAAGTTTCCGGAAAACCCGAACAATGCTGAAGCTCGATGCTGTCGAAGCCTTCGTCGCCATCATAGAGGCCGGCTCCATAAGCGAGGCGGCGCGCCGCCTCGGACTGTCGAAATCCCTTGTCAGCGACCGGCTGGCCGATCTCGAAACCGCCCTGGGTGTCCGGCTGCTTCACCGCACTACCCGAAGACTTGACCTTACGGACGACGGCGCGGTTTTTCTTCGGCGGGCACGGCGCCTGATTCTGGATGCCGAAACAGCGGTCGACGAGATCGCATCGATGCGCGGCGATCTGGTTGGATCTTTGCGGATTGCCGGACCGGTAACCTTCGGCGTTATGCATCTTGCGCCTGCAATATCCTCGTTTCTGACTGCTCATCCTGGTGTGGACTTGACGCTAGACCTCGACGACAGGCTGACGGATCTGACCGCTGGCGGGCATGACGCCGTGGTGCGCCACGGCCCTGTGCAGGATGCCTGGCTGACGGCGATCCGGCTGGCGACCAGCAAGCGCAAGCTCGTGGCGTCCGACGCCTATCTCGCAGTTCACGGCATGCCCAACACGCCGGCAGAGCTCGAAAGCCATCACGCGGTTCTGTATACCAACCGAGCGACCGACTGGCGGTTTCAGGGCCAAGATGGACCGATAATCGTCCACCCGCGCGCGCGCCTTCGGGTCAACAATGGCTTCGTCATGCGAGACGCAGCGTCGGCGGGGCTGGGGATCACCCTCCTCCCCAGTTTCATCGTGCACGGCGGCTACGGCGCGCGAATTCCGCACGGCTTGCGTGTTCTTGACGTGGGAGCAGAGCCCGAGGGAACAGAGATCAATCTCGTCTTCCCCAAAGATCAAGGTACGTCCATCCGGCTCAAGGCTCTGATCGCTCATCTCAAGGCGGTTTTCGGCGATCCGCCTTATTGGGACAGTCCGCCAGCCTAACTCCGCGTTTTCACCAGGCGCCCAGTTCGCGCAACTGGCGCACCAGTTCCTCCGGCGCCTCGCCTGCATCCAGCTCGGTCAGATCGACGGGCGCGTCCTTGGATTCGAAATAGCGCCAGCCCTGGAACGGGCGGCGCGCCATCGGGGCCGTGCGGATCACTCTGGGCTCCAGGGTGATCTCGCAGCGGCTCTGCTTGCCCTCGCCCAGTGTGGCGATGTCCAGCACGGGCTGGCGGCAGACGATCGTCCCCTTCACCACCCAATACAGCGATCCGCCGTCCTCGATTTCCGACGCGCGCTTGGGCGTCATCCGAGTATGGACCACCAGGGGCCCGCCCTTGGCGGCGCGGGTCTCCAGCCATTCGACGTCCGGCACCCCGACGCCCAGCTTGATCATGTGAAGCGGCATGGCGCCCACCTAGTCGTCCTTGGACGCATTGGCCAGATTCTTAATCTTCGAACGGTTAGGCATGATCCGCGCGCTCCCTCGTCAGGCGCGACACAGGACCAGTATGTACGGATTGATCACCCGCCTGACGGCGCATCCCGGCCGTCGCGACGAACTGGCCCTTTGTCTGCTGGACCCCAACGTCCGGCGCTCCGGCTGCCACAGCTATGTCGCGGCCCACGATCTGCGCGACCCGGACGCCCTTTGGGTCACCGAAATCTGGATGGACGAAGCCACCCACCGCGCCTGGTCGGCCACGCTGCGCGAGACCGGCGTGATGCGCCCCGCCCTAGCCCTCATCGCTACCTGGAGCGACACCGTCTTCACCCGCCCCATCGGCGGCGTGGGGCTTTAGTCGGCGGCCTTCACGACCGCCAGCACAGCCGCCTCGACCACCTGATCGCCGACGGACGCGACGCTCTCGACCATCCCGTCGAACGGCGCCGTCAGGGCGTGCTCCATCTTCATGGCCTCCAGCACCACGACCGGCTGACCCTTGGTCACGACGTCGCCGGCCTTGACCGGCGCCGCGACGATCTTGCCCGGCATGGGTGCGCGAAGAGCGCCGTCCGAGACCGCGCCGGCCCCTGATCCCACGGCTGCGCGATAGGGCGTCACCCGCCGCGCCTCGCCATCCACAAACAGGACGAAACCGTCCTCCACGGCCTGATAGCCGAACAGCCGATCTCCGGCCTGAACCTGATCAAAGCCGACCTGCGCCATCGCCCCTTCGGCGCCGCGCCATCCCGTCTCGACCGGCGTCACAGGCCCCGATACGCCCCGGCCGTCCACGTGCGCCCAGACCGTCGTCTGTGCGGACGCGTTCAGACGAACGCCATAGGACAGTCCCGGCTGGCCGCCCCACGGGCTGAACCGGTCGCCCTCGGCCTGCGCCCCCTCGGCCGCCGCTTCCGCGATCAAGGTCAGGGCCGCCAGCGTCGCGTCGTCGCTCTCGACCGGCTGCAACGCCGCCTCCTCAGCCGCGATGAAGCCCGTATCCACGTCGCCCGCCACGAAGCGCGGATGCTCCAGGCAGCGTTTCAGGAAGCCGGCGTTGGCCTTGACCGGCCAGACCTCGACCTCGCCGGCCGCCTCGGCCAGCCGCGCCGCCGCCGCCTCGCGCGTGCTTTCATGCACGATCAGCTTGGCGATCATCGGGTCATAGAACTGGCTGACCTCGCCCCCCTGCTCCACGCCCGTATCCACGCGGATGCCGTCCGGCATGACGAAATGCTCCAGCCGGCCGATGCTGGGCAGGAAGCCGTTCGCCGGATCCTCGGCATAGAGGCGCGCCTCCATGGCCCAGCCGTTCAGTTGGATCTGATCCTGTTTCAGCGGCAGGGGTTCGCCCGCCGCGACGCGGAACTGCCATTCGACCAGATCGACGCCGGTCACGCTCTCGGTCACCGGATGTTCGACCTGCAGCCGGGTGTTCATCTCCATGAACCAGATACCGTCGGCCTTCAGCCCGTCCGAGGCGTCGGCGATGAATTCGATGGTGCCGGCGCCGACATAGTTCACCGCCTTGGCCGCCTTGATCGCCGCACCCGTCACGGCGGTGCGCACGGCCTCGCTCATGCCCGGCGCCGGCGCCTCCTCGATCACCTTCTGGTGGCGGCGTTGCAGCGAACAGTCGCGCTCATAAAGGTGGACGACATCGCCGTGCCTGTCCCCGAACACCTGCACCTCGATGTGGCGCGGGCGGGTGATGTAGCGTTCGATCAGCACCCGGTCGTCGCCGAAGGCCGCCGCCCCCTCGCGCTTGGCGCTGGCCAGGCCGGCGGCGAAATCGGCCGGATCATCGACCCGTTTCATCCCCTTGCCGCCGCCGCCTGCGACCGCCTTGATCAGCACCGGATAGCCGATCCGAGCGGCCTCGGCCGTCAGGGTCGCCTCCGACTGGTCCGCGCCCTGATAGCCGGGCGTCACCGGCACCCCGGCCTGGATCATCAGTTCCTTGGCCGCGTCCTTCAGCCCCATGGCCCGGATTGACGCCGGATCCGGCCCGATCCAGATCAGGCCCGCTGCGGCGACCGCCTCGGCGAACTCGGCGTTCTCACTCAGGAAGCCATAGCCGGGGTGGATCGCCTCCGCCCCCGTCGCCTTGGCCGCCGCCAGCACCTTGGCGCCGTCCAGATAGCTCTCGCGCGCCGCCGCCGGCCCGATCAGCACCGCCTCGTCGGCCTCGCGCACATGCAGGGCCTGGGGGTCCGCCTCGGAATAGACGGCGATGGTGCGTAATCCCATCCGCTTGGCGGTACGGAAGATGCGGCAGGCGATTTCGCCGCGATTGGCGACAAGGACGGACTTGAACATGAAGCGTTCTTAGCCGGATCGTGCGAGGCAGGCGAGAGGCTGCGCACGACCCTTCTCAGGCGCCCCCGCAGGCGTTAAGCCAATCCCATGTCCCTGCGCCCCCTCTTCGTCACCCAGGTCTATGAAGCCAGCCTCGCCGACGGCCGGGGCTGGCCCGACTTCAACGAACAGCTGATCGACGTCATCCGCATGATGGCCGAGGAGGACGAGGCCGGCCGCCATTGGTGCAAGGCCAACGCCTATCGCGGCTACACCTCCTACGGCTCGCTGAACGACCTGCCCCAGCGCTTCCCCGAGTTCGCCGAGCTGAAACGCCACCTGGACCGTCACGCCGTCGCCTACGCCAAGGCGCTGAACTTCGACCTGGCGAGGAAGCCCCGCCTCGACAATCTGTGGGTCAATATCCTCAAGCCCGGCGGCGGCCACACCGGCCATATCCACCCGCACGCCTTCCTGTCGGGCACCGTCTATATCGACGTCCCCGACGGCGCCTCGTCGCTGAAGCTGGAGGACCCCCGCCTGCCCTTCATGATGGCGCGGCCGTCCGTCACCGACGACGCGACCGAGGCCGAACGCCCCTTCGTCTATCTGAAGCCCCAGGCCGGCACGGTGCTGATGTGGGAAAGCTGGCTGCGGCACGAGGTCCCGACCAACCTGGCCAAGGCCGACCGGATCTCGATCAGCTTCAACTACGCCTGACCGGTCAACGGCCCCCAGGCCGCCATCGCAGAGCTGATCACCGAGTCCAGTTCCTGGCGCGACGTCCCGTCCCGCGCGCTGAGGCTCAGTCCCTTATGGACGGTCGCATAGAAGGCCGCGACGGCGGCCACATCGACGCCCGCGCCCATCTCACCCTCCGACACGGCCCGCTTCAGCCGCGCCTCGATCCCCACGGCCGCGCCCTGCCGATGCTCGGCCATTTCCGCGCAGGCTTCGGGCGGCAGGGCCTCCGGCTGGGCGCCGCTCAGCATGACCATACATCCGGTCGGCGCCTCGCCCGACGTGAACCGCCTCGCCGCCCCGCGCAGCACCGCCTCGACCCCCGCCCGCGCTGTCGGTTGTTCCAGCGCGCCCCATAGGGCCCGCCCCTCGGTGTTGAGATAGAGCGCCACCGCCTCGCGATACAGGGCGGCCTTGTCGCCGAACGCGGCGTACAGGCTGGGCGCCGCCACCCCCATCGCCGCCGTCAGCTCGGCCATGGAGGCCCCGGCGTACCCCTTTTCCCAGAACACGCGCATGGCGGTGTCCAGCGCCTTGGCGCGATCGAAACTGCGGGGTCGTCCACGGCCGGACACGGCGGCTCTCCTTTTTTATAGCGATCGATAGATAATGCCCTTGCGGAGCAGAGACAACCGCGCCATCTGTTCTTTATCGATCATTACAGATAAGGCCGTCTTCCCATGTCCCTCCCCTCTCCGGCAAACGCGCCCTCGTCACCGGCGCCAGCCGCGGCATCGGCGCCGCCATCGCCCGCAAACTGGCCGCCGACGGCGCCGACGTCGCCATCACCTATGAAAAGTCCGCCGACCGCGCCGAGGCCCTCGCCGCCGAACTGCGCGCCCTGGGCCGCAAGGCCGTCGCCATCCAGGCCGACGCCGGCAGCGCGGCAGGCGCCAAGACCGCCGTCGACGGCGCCGTCTCCGGTCTGGGCGGCCTCGACATCCTGGTCAACAACGCGGGGATCAGCCGCGGCGGCCTGTTCGCCGAACAATCGCTGGAAGACATCGACGCCCTGCTCAACGTCAACTTCCGCGGCGTCCTCCTGACCACCCAGGCCGCCCTGGCCCACATCGGCGAAGGCGGCCGGATCATTTCGATCGGCAGCGTGCTGGCCAGCCGCGTGCCCTTCCCCGGCGTGACCGTCTATTCCGCCACCAAGTCGGCGCTCGAGGCCTTCAACCAGGGCCTGTCGCGCGAACTGGGCCCGCGCAAGATCACGGTCAACCTGGTCAAGCCCGGCGCCACCGACACCGACATGAACCCCTCCGACGGCCCCAACGCGCCAGCCATGCTTGGCGGCATCTCGCTCGGCCGCTTCGGCCAACCCGACGACATCGCCGCCGCCGTCGCCTTCCTCGCCGGCCCCGGCGCATCCTTCGTCACCGGCACCAGCATCCTGGTCGACGGCGGCGCAGCGGCGTAACCGAGGTTCGGATCGGCGTCTCCCCCAAATCGTGGGGATAAGACCACGCGCAGCCTGATGGAGGGGCTCTAGACGTCCCACAGACGCCTCTCCCCTTTTCACCCCGTCATCCTCGGCCTTGTGCCGAGGATCCACCCGTCCGCCGCACGATCACCAGCAAGGCGCATCCACTGTGTTGCATCGTCCTTTACGTCCGCGTCCGCCTAGCCGTGGGTCCTCGGCACAAGGCCGAGGATGACGGGAGTGGGGGTGGAATGGCGGGGGCCGGCTTCTAGCCCAACCCGCACAATGACGCTGGTGCCTTCCCAACGAATCCAGTCGCTTGGCGAATTATGTCGCCCATCTCCCATCCCCCCTCCCAAACGCGCGTATTCTGATCCCGTCTCGTCGCATGGAGGGCTCGTAAGGCCTGCGACCTTGCGGCGGCGGGAGCGGAGAGAACGGGGGCGGGTCTGAGACGGCCCGTGCGAGTTCGGCGTCTTATCGGTCGGGTCCGCCCGGTGTCTGAAGCGTCGTAACGAGGGTCGGGGTGGGAACCACGGCCGGACCAGGGATCGGGGCGCGCAGCCCCGACCTGCCCGTCGTCGGCATTGGGGGGGAGGCGTAAGAACCGCCGCTTAAAAGCCCCCTGCCTGCGGCCAACCCTTCGCGCGGAGCGTCATATCCTTCGTCGAAACGGTACTACAAACTCACACTCCGGGCGAAGGCCCGGCGCTCCGCCCAGCCCTCCGCCAACTTCGCAGCCCCTGCGCCGCGAGGCTGAAGACGCCTGTCCGTCGCCTTATTTGCTCTCAGGCCTCGGGATCGCTACATCCGCCCCATCCTCCCCGTTAGACGAACCCGAAGGGCGAAACCGCACCTCATGGCGCAGCAATATATTTTCCAGATGCAGGGTCTGACCAAGACCTTCCCCGGCGGCCGCAAGATTTTCGAGAACATCTGGCTCAGCTTCTATAACGACGCCAAGATCGGCGTCGTCGGCGTCAACGGCTCGGGTAAGTCCACCCTGCTGAAGATCATGGCCGGCCTGGACAACGAGTTCACCGGCGAGGCCCGCGCCGCCGACGGCATCAAGCGCGGCTATCTGGAGCAGGAGCCCCAGCTCGACCCCAACCTGAACGTCCGCGAGAACGTCGAATCCTGGTGCGAAGAGAAGCAGTGGGTCAACCGCTTCAACGCCGTCGCCGCCGAACTGGGCGAGAACTACACCGACGAGCTGATGGAGGAGATGACCGCCCTTCAGGAGAAGATCGACGCTGGCGACGTCTGGGACATCGACAGCCGCATCGAAATGGCCATGGGCGCCCTGCGCTGCCCGCCCGACGACTGGGAGGTCGCCAACCTGTCCGGCGGTGAAAAGCGCCGCGTGGCCCTGGCCCGCCTGCTGCTGTCCAAGCCCGACATGCTGCTGCTCGACGAACCGACCAACCACCTGGACGCCGAATCCGTCGCCTGGCTGCAGCACCACCTGGAAAACTTCCCCGGCTGCGTCATCCTGGTGACCCACGATCGCTACTTCCTGGACCTCGTCACCAAGTGGACGCTGGAGCTGGACCGCGGCAAGGGCCACCCGCACGAGGGCAACTATTCCTCGTGGCTGGAAGCCAAGACCAAGCGCGTCATTCAGGAAAACTCGGAATCCGAAGCCCGCCAGCGCGCCCTCAGCCGCGAACTGGATTGGGTCCGCTCCGGCGCCAAGGCCCGTCAGGCCAAGTCCAAGGCCCGTCTGGCCGCCTATGAGCGGATGGTGGACGAGCAGGAATCGATGCGCGGCGCCCAGACCCACGCCCACATCCAGATCCCGCCCGGACCGCGGCTGGGCAATGTCGTGCTGGAAGTCGAAGGCCTGGCCAAGACCTATGGCGACAAGACCCTGTTCGACAATCTGACCTTCAAGCTTCCGCCCAACGGCATCGTCGGCGTCATCGGCCCCAACGGCGCCGGCAAGTCGACCATGTTCAAGCTGATCACCGGCCAGGAACAGCCCGACGGCGGCACGATCAAGGTCGGCGAAACGGTCAAGCTGGCCTATGTCGATCAGTCGCGCGACGACCTGAAGCCGGACGAAACCATCTGGCAGGCCATCTCGGGCGGTACCGACGTGATGATGGTCGGCAAGCGCGAGATCAACACCCGCGCCTATGTCGGATCGTTCAACTTCAAGGGCGGCGACCAGCAGAAGAAGGTCGGGCAACTGTCCGGCGGTGAGCGCAACCGCGTCCACCTGGCCAAGACCCTGGCCTCGGGCGGCAATCTGATCCTGCTCGACGAACCGACCAACGATCTGGACATCGAGACCCTGCAGAACCTCGAAGAGGCCCTGGAAGAGTTCGCCGGCTGCGCCGTGGTCATCTCCCACGATCGCTGGTTCCTCGACCGTCTGGCCACCCACATCCTCGCCTTCGAGGGCGAAGGCCATGTCGAATGGTTCGAAGGCAACTTCGAAGCCTACGAACAGGACAAGATGCGCCGCCTGGGCGCCGACAGCATCATCCCCAAACGCCTCCAGCACCAGAAGTTCGGGCGCTGATCGCCTGATCCCACCAGAGGAGCCGCTGCATGACCCAACGCCCCGCCGTTCTCATCATGCAGCGGCATCTCGCCCCGCTCTCGCCGATTCTGGAGAGCGCCTATGACGTTTATCGCTTCTGGGAAGGCCCGCCGATCGAGGCCGCCCACGACATCCGCGCCCTGGTCGTCGCCGGCGAGGCTGCGCTGGACAAGGCGCTGATCGAACGCCTGCCCAACCTCGATCTGATCGCCTGTTTCACCTCGGGCTATGACGGGATCGACGTGGACTGGTGCCGCGAACGGGGCCTGCCCGTCACCCACGCCCCCGGCGTCAATCACGAGGACGTCGCCGACCACGCCCTGGGCCTGATCCTGGCGGCGCGTCGTCAGATCGCCTCGGGCGACCGCCAGGTCCGCGCCGGCGGCTGGACCGCCGAGACCCGCACCATCACCGCGTCCATGGGCGGCCAGAAGCTGGGGATCGTGGGCCTGGGCGCCATCGGCAAGGCTGTCGCGGACCGCGCCGAAGCCTTCCGCATGGACATCAACTGGTGGGGGCCGCGTCCGCACGACGCCGAATGGCCGCGCGCCGAGAGCCTGCTCGCCCTGGCGAAGGCGAGCGACATCCTCGTCGTCGCCTGCAAGGCCGACGAGACCAATCGCGGCCTGATCTCGCGCGAGGTGCTTGAGGCGCTGGGCCCTGACGGCCTGCTGGTCAACGTATCGCGCGGCCAGGTCGTCGACGAGGACGCCCTGATCGCGGCCCTGAGATCAGGCGCGCTCGGCCAAGCTGCGCTGGACGTCTTCATCGAGGAGCCGACCGACCCGAACCGCTGGGCCGACGTGCCCAACATCGTCCTGACGCCCCACACCGCCGGGGCCACGACGGCCGGGGTGCAGGGCATGCTGATGCTGCTGATGCAGAACCTTCAGGCGCATTTCGCGGGCGAACCGCTGAAGACGCCTGTAGGGTGATCGGCTCAGCGAGCGCCGCGTTGCGGACGTTCGTCGGCGGTCACGACGCCGTCGCCGTTCTTGTCCAGCCTCTTGAACGTCGCATCGACGCTCACGGTCATTTCCGCCTCGGTGATGCGGCCGTCGGCGTTGGCGTCGGCGCGGGCCACCATCCGGCCGCCCCGGACGTTGGCCAGTTCGGCCGCGTCCACGACGCCGTCATGATTGGTGTCGATGCGGTTGAACATCTGCTCGGTGCGCGCCTTCATCTGGGCCAGGGTTTCGCGTTCCGGAGGACGCATGTCCCCCATCTGGCCGCCCATCTGGCTGCCCGACATCTGCGGCATGGGCGGTTCGGGAAAGTCGCTCTGGGCCAGGACAGGACCGGCGAGGCCGACGGCGAAGGCGGAGATCAGAAGGACGCGCATAAGGCTGCTCCAATAAGGTGACTTCTGCTTCAACGAACGCGCGAAGTTTTCCCGTCGCCCCAATCCGAAGACCACGATTTCACTTGCATAATCATATAAGGATATCTTTATATGACCGTATGAGCCTGTCCGCTGACCAGACTGTCGAAGCCTTGCGCGCCGCCGGCGAACCCACCCGTCTGCGCGTGCTGTCGCTGCTAGCCGGCGAGGAGCTTTCGGTCATGGAGATGTCGCGTATTCTGGACCAGAGCCAGCCTCGCGTGTCGCGTCATCTGAAGCTGATGACCGACGCCGGCCTGATCGAACGGTTCCCCGATGGCGCCCGCGTCTATTACCGCCTGTCGCACGACGCCCAGGCCCGCCGCCTGATCGACACCGTGCTGGACATCCTGGCCGACGATGCCGGCGAGGCCGATCACCGCCGCCTCGACGAGGTTCGCAGGGATCGCGAGGAAGCCGCCGTCACCTATTTCGAACAGATCGCGCCCCAGTGGGATCGCCTGCGCTCGCTCTATGTCAGCGAGACCGCCGTCGAGGCCGCCCTGGAAAAGGCCGTCGGCCCCGGGCCGTTCGAACGCGTCGTCGACCTGGGCACCGGCTCGGGCCGGATGCTGACCCTGTTCGGCAAGAAGGCCAAGATGTCTGTCGGGCTGGATCTCAGCCAGAACATGCTCAACATCGCCCGCACCAATGTCACCAAGGCCGGGTTGGACAAGGTCGAGCTGCGCCACGGCGACATCTTCGCCACCCGCCTACCCGCCGCCAGCGCCGATCTGGTGATCGTGCACCAGGTTCTGCACTATCTGTCCGACCCGTCCGCCGCCGTCGCCGAGGCCGCTCGCCTGGTCAGCCCGAACGGCCGCCTGGTCATCATCGACTTCGCCCCCCACGACTTCGAACATATGCGCGAGGCGCACCAGCATCGCCGCCTGGGCTTCGCCGACAGCGAGATCAACGGCTGGCTGCTGGACGGCGGCCTGACGCCGTCCGCCCCCATCGCCCTGCCGCACGACGCCGAGGGCCTGACCGTGACCATCTGGACGGCGGAACGCCGCGTCCAGGACAGAAAGACCGCCTGATGGCCTCCTTAGCTGACGCCCGCGCCCTGCTGCTGTCGCCCCTGGGCCCTGTCGCTCGCGCCGGGTCCAACCGTGACGACGTGCGCGTCTCGTTCGAATTCTTCCCGCCCAAGACGGACGAGGCCGAGGCCAATCTGTGGAAGGCGATCCGCCGTCTGGAGCCGCTGAACCCCGCCTTCGTCTCGGTCACCTACGGCGCGGGCGGCTCGACCCGTGAGCGGACGCACCGCACGGTCCAGCGCATCATCACCGAGACCTCGCTTCGCCCTGCCGCCCACCTGACCTGCGTCGAGGCCAGCCGCGACGAGGTCGATGAGGTCATCGCGGGCTACAAGACCATCGGCGTCGATCACATCGTCGCCCTGCGTGGCGACCCGCCCGGCGGGTCCGGGATCGGCGGCGTCTATCAGCCCCGCGCCGACGGCTACGCCAACGCCACCGAACTGACCCAGGCCATCAGCCGCGCCGGCGGTTTCGACGTCACGGTCGGCGCCTATCCCGAACGCCATCCCGAAAGCCCCTCCATCGACCACGACATCGATGTGCTGAAGGCCAAGGTCGGTGCCGGCGCCACCCGCGCGGTCAGCCAGTTCTTCTTCGACATCGACGCCTTCCTGCGGTTCCGCGATCGGGTCAGGGCGGCGGGCGTCACCATTCCGCTGATCCCCGGCGTCATGCCGGTGTCCAACTTCGCCGGCCTGACCCGGATGTGCGGCGCCTGCGGGACCAGCATTCCCGACTGGCTGAAAGCCCATTTCGACGGACTGGACGACGATCCCGAGACCCGCCAACTGCTCGCCGCCTCGGTCGCCGCCGAAACCTGCGCGCGTCTGCAGGAAGAGGGCTTCTCCGACTTCCACTTCTACACCCTGAACCGCGCGGACCTGGTCTATGCGATCTGCCGGGTGCTGGGCGTGCGTGAAACCAAGGCTGTGGCGTAATGACCTCCCCCCTCACCCGTGCACAACGCATCGCCGCCCTGCATCAGGCGGCCAAGGAACGCATCCTGGTCCTCGACGGAAGCTGGGGCGTGATGATCCAGCGGCGCGGCCTGTCCGAAGCCGACTTCCGCGCCGACCGCTTTGTCGCCGCCAACGGCCATGACGAGAAGCACCAGATGAAGGGGAACAACGACATCCTCTGCATCACCCGCCCGGACATCATCTCGGACCTCCACGACCAGTATTACGCCGCCGGCGCCGACATCTCCGAGACCAACACCTTCTCAGGCACCACCATCGCCCAGGAAGACTACGCCCTGGACGCCCAGGCGGTGTGGGACATCAATCTGGAAGGCGCCAAACTGGCCCGCGCCGCCGCCGACCGCTGGACGGAGAAGGAGCCGCAAAAGCCGCGCTTCGCCGCCGGCTCCATCGGCCCGCTGAACAAAATGCTGTCCATGTCGTCCGACGTGAACGATCCCGGCGCGCGGCTGGTCACCTTCGACCAGGTCTATGAGGCCTATCGCCATCAGGTGAAGGCGCTGAACGACGGCGGCGTCGACCTCTATCTGATCGAGACCATCACCGACACGCTGAACTGCAAGGCCGCAATCAAGGCGATCAAGGACCTGGAGGACGAGGGCATGGACGCCCTGCCGATCTGGATCAGCGGCACCATCACCGACCGTTCAGGCCGCACCCTGTCGGGCCAGACGGCCGAGGCCTTCTGGAACAGCGTGCGCCACGCCAAACCCTTCGCTGTCGGCTTCAACTGCGCCCTGGGCGCCGACCTGATGCGCCCCTTCATCGCCGAACTGAGCCGCGTCGCCGACACCCTGGTCGCCGCCTATCCCAACGCCGGCCTGCCCAACGCCATGGGCCAGTACGACGAGGAACCGCACGAGACCGCCCACTTCATCGAGGAATGGGCCGCCTCCGGGCTGGTCAACATGGTCGGCGGCTGCTGCGGCACCACGCCGGACCACATCCGCCACGTGGCCGAAGAAGTCTCGCCGCTGAAGCCGCGCGCGATCCCGGAACGGCCGGTGGCCCTGCGGCTGTCAGGGCTCGAACCGTTCGAGATGGTGGCGTGATGAAGGTCAAAATTCCCAGAGAGAATTTCGAAGCGTTTTCTGACGACCTCGAAAGTTTTGTCTCCAACCTTGATACTGGTTTTCGCGCACGCTTTCGTCGCTCCCATGATGCAATCTACATCTGGACCAACCCAGTCGATCCTAGACGTCCTCGCCTGGAGGTAAGCGCGTCCGAGACGGACCTATCGCTTTCTCTTGGCAGCGCCGGTGAAGATGAAATTCCGATGACTGCCGCCAACGCCCGCTGGGTACTGGCCGTCTTGGACGCCTGCCGTGATGGCCGGGTTCGATATGTAACGATGAAGTTGAGCTTAATGCCTGCCTTCGCAGTGATGTTGACGACGAGGGGCCTGAACGAATTCTCCTGGATCGGACAAGGCGAGACAGGACAACGGTTGATCAAGGCGGGGCCACGAAAAGTGCATTCCTATCCCATCACAGGTTGGCAGGAACCACTCGCCTAATGCGCCCCACCTTCATCAACGTCGGCGAACGGACCAACGTCACCGGCTCGGCCAAATTCCGCAAGCTGGTGGTCGAGGGCGACTATTCGGCCGCACTCGACGTCGCCCGCCAGCAGGTCGAGGCCGGCGCCCAGATCATCGACATCAACATGGACGAGGGCCTGCTGGATGGCGTCGTCGCCATGCGGACCTTCCTGAACCTGATCGCGGCCGAGCCCGACATCGCCCGCGTGCCGGTGATGATCGACAGCTCCAAATGGGAGGTGATCGAGGCGGGCCTGAAGTGCGTCCAGGGCAAGCCCATCGTCAACTCGATCAGCATGAAGGAGGGCGAACAGGCCTTCCGCGATCATGCGATCAAATGCCTGCGCTATGGCGCCGCCGTCGTGGTCATGGCCTTCGACGAGGTGGGCCAGGCCGACACCGCCGCCCGCAAGATCGAGATCTGCACCCGCGCCTATAATATCCTGGTCAACGAGGTCGGCTTCCCGCCCGAGGACATCATCTTCGATCCCAATATCTTCGCCGTGGCGACGGGGATTGAGGAGCACGACAACTACGCCGTCGACTTCATCGAGGCGGTGAAGGTCATCAAGGCCACTCTTCCCTACGCCCGGATCAGCGGCGGGGTGTCCAACGTCTCGTTCAGTTTCCGCGGCAACGAGCCGGTGCGCCGGGCCATCCACAGCGTCTTCCTGTACCACGCCATCCAGGCGGGCATGGATATGGGCATCGTCAACGCTGGCGACCTGCCCGTCTATGACGACATCGACCCGACCCTGCGCGAGGCGGTCGAGGACGTGATCCTGAACCGCCCGCAGCGGACGAACGTCTCGAATACCGAACGCCTCGTCGACATCGCGCCCAACTACAAGGGCGACAAGGGCGTCGCGCGCGTCGTCGATCTGAAATGGCGCGACCAGCCTGTCGCCGCCCGCATCGCCCACGCCCTGGTCAACGGCATCACCGAATATATCGACGCCGACACGGAAGAAGCCCGCCTCTCATTCGAACGTCCCCTGCACGTCATCGAAGGGCCGCTGATGGATGGGATGAACGTGGTCGGCGACCTGTTCGGCTCGGGCAAGATGTTCCTGCCACAGGTGGTGAAATCGGCCCGTGTGATGAAGCAAGCCGTCGCCTGGCTGGAGCCCTTCATGGAGGCGGAGAAGGCCGGCAAGCCGCGCGAACAGGCGGGCCGGATCCTGATGGCCACGGTCAAGGGCGACGTCCACGACATCGGCAAGAACATCGTCGGCGTCGTGCTGCAATGTAACAACTACGAGGTCATCGACCTGGGCGTCATGGTCCCGGCCGACCGCATCCTGGACGCCGCCGTCGAGCACAACGTCGATATCATCGGCCTGTCCGGCCTGATCACCCCGTCGCTCGACGAGATGGTCTTCGTCGGCGCCGAGATGGAGCGGCGCGGCTTCGACATCCCCCTGCTGATCGGCGGCGCCACCACCAGCCGCACCCATACGGCGGTCAAGATCGAGCCCGCCTATCGCCGAGGCTCGACCACCTATGTCGTCGACGCCAGCCGCGCCGTCGGTGTGGTCTCCGGCCTGCTGTCCAAGACCGACCGGGCCAAGAACGAAGCCGCCACCCGCGACGAATATATCCGCATCCGCGAGCAGTACGCCCGTGGTCAGGAGGTCAAGGCCCGCGCGACGCTGCAACAGGCGCGCGAGAACCGCTTCCGCATTGACCCGACCCAGCCCCTGCCCGGCAAGCCGTCCTTCATCGGCGTGAAATCCTTCGACGCCTGGGATCTGAAGGACTTGGCCGACCACATCGACTGGACCCCCTTCTTCGCCAGTTGGGAGCTGGTCGGCCGTTATCCGCTGATCCTGGACGACGAGATCGTTGGCGAGGCTGCGCGAGACCTGTTCGAGGACGCCAAGGTCATGCTGAAGCGGATCATCGACGAGAAGTGGTTCACGGCCAAGGGCGTCGTCGGCTTCTGGCCCGCCCGCGCCGACGGCGACGACGTCATCGTCTTCTCCGACGAGAGCCGGGACACGGAGATCGCCCGCTTCCACACCCTGCGCCAGCAGATCAAGAAATCGAACGGCAAGCCGAACCTCGCCCTGTCCGACTTCATCGCTGAAGAGGGCGAGGACTATATCGGCGCCTTCGCCGTCACCGCCGGTCACGGCGAACTTGAAGTCGCCAAACGCTTCAAGGACGCCGGCGACGACTATTCGTCCATCCTGGCCACGTCGCTCGCCGACCGCCTGGCCGAGGCTTTCGCCGAACGCCTGCACAAGGAAGTCCGCACCCAGCTATGGGGCTACGCCGCCGACGAAACAGCCGACATCGACGCCCTCATTTCCGAACAATACCAGGGCATCCGTCCCGCCCCCGGCTATCCGGCCCAGCCCGACCACACCGAAAAGGCCACCCTGTTCCGCCTGTTGCAGGCCGAAGACAACGCCGGCATGGCGCTGACCGAGAGCTACGCCATGACGCCCCCCGCCTCGGTCTCCGGCCTCTATTTCGGCCATCCGGGCAGCCACTATTTCGGCGTCGGCAAGATCGATCTGGACCAGGTCGAGGACTATGCCCGCCGCAAGGGCTGGGATGTCGCGACCGCCGAACGCTGGCTGGCGCCCATCCTCAACTACGACCCTGCCGCCAAACGCGAAACGGCGGCCTGAGCCGAAGCTCAAGCCGCCGTCGTTCTTCGCATCAAAAACGTGAACGCCGCCTAGTTGATGCCGACGCTTTCCAGCGTGGCAGGCGGTGTCGTGACATTGTTGCGGATACGTCGTGCAGCATGTTCGCAACGGCCGGGCAGACCGAAGAACAGGCCGAAGGACTGGCTGCGCGCTTCGGCATCCGTGTTCGCCATCAACGGGGCCCACTGCGCTTTCACGGCGGCGACGGCCTGCTCGGCCTCAGCCTTGGAAGCCGCCGACTGACGCGGGGCCGCGACGGCCAGGGCGCTGCGGAAATCCTGAGCCTCCAGCCGGCCCAGGCGGACCAGTTCCACATCCTCGGGCGCATGGGCCGGCAGCGTATCGCCCAGATCGGCATGACCCGTCACCAGCGCGTCACACCAGGCCACCAAGGGATAGTCGGCGCTGGGCGCCCCACGCGGCAGCGGCCGCGCATAGGCGATCGCTTCGCGGGTCTTAAGAGCTTCGGCGCTCTCGCCCCCCTGGTTCCCGGTCACTATCGGACCGTCCTGAGCTTGGCTCGACGCCTGAGCGTGAGCGGTCGCGCCCGCGAGAGTGATGACGGCGGCGAGCGCGGCTGCAGATTTCTTCAATTTTGGCATCCCGTTGTCTTGAGCCCCCCGGCCTGAACTGGTGCCTGTAACGTTTGATCGCCGGAATGGTTTTTGTGCGGCGAAAAAAAGAAAGGGCGGCGAACCCGAAGGTTCGCCGCCCCATTTTAAAGACGTTCGCTACATCAACCAGATGTGCACGCCGTCGCGTTAGAACGAGTAGCGAACACCGAGGTAGGCGCGCCGCGGCGCGACCCAGTTATTAGCTTCGCCAAAGTCATAATCGGCGTTGCCAGCCACGTCAGTGAAGACGGATGTGGCGGACTGCTGATTAAGAACGTTGAACACGTCCAGGAACAGCTCTGCCTTACCGAAGGCCAAGTCAACATCATACGATGCCCGGACATCCAGCGTATAATACGATGGCGCCTTACCTTGGCCCGTGAAACCTGGCGACAGCCAAGTGGAAGTAGTTCCCTCGAACTCGTAGGCATCGTCACGAGGGCCAGCCACATACCCATACAGGTAGCTCACGGGAGTGAAGATGATTCCGCTGTTCCAGTTGAACACGGCGGCAACCTCTAGGCCGAAATCGAACTCATACGACCCAAAGGCCTTGAAGATGTGCTCGATATTTCCTGGTTGTTTGCCCCAGATGTTAGGCGCACGGGGGTCAAGATAGATAAAGTCACCCTGAACGCCCGCGTTGCCGTCCGAAGAACTGTTACCTTGCGCGTCATTATAAGTATATGAAATCAACGCTTGCCAGTTGTCCGTCTTGAACTTCTGCAAGGTGATTTCATAACCCATATAATCGCGCTTACCACCTCGCAACGTCCCGAGCACATAGTTAATCTCTTGATTACCTACGGCTTCGATTTGGGCGTCACTTAGCCCGAAATACGAATATGGGATGTACAGAGCACTGCCTGGAACGGCTTGACCATCTTCTCCAACACCGTTCGGATCCGAATACACTGCGAGGTCGTAATCTTCCAGGATGTTCCTGGTATCACGCTTCGTCGCAGTCAGCGTCAGACCGATGTCGTTGCCGAACGTCGTGGAATAACCAAGGACAAACTCATCCGTGTAAGGCGTTTGGGTGCTTGGAGCGAAGATGGAATCAAGGACCTGCGCACCACCTCGGGTCCGGAACGTGACCCACTCACCATTAATATTGATCTGTTCTGCATCCACAGCACCCGACAGGCTGCCGGCAAAGCCAGTCATGTCGTTACGAACGGGGTCATAATAACGACCGCCGAAAGCCCACACCTTGGAGCGACCATCTCCAAACAGATCATAGACAACGCTGACACGGGGAGCGATCTCCCAGTCGAACGTGAACAGTTCTTCCCCGTTAGACGCGATGTGGGTCCACTCTTCAGCACGCAGGCCGGCGTTAACCGTCCATTGGTCCATTGTCCAAGTGTCTTGCAGGAAAGCCGATTTGCCTTCGCTACGGACATCGTTCACGCCATCTGCTGTGCGGAGCGAACGATAAGCGTTGATCTGGCCGCCGGGGTTTCCAGAAGTGTCGGTGAATTCGATCGCGCTTATTTCGCCAACCGACAGAGCACCGTCTCCGTCGGTGTCCAGGTCTGCATATATGGCTGCACGATTGCTGCTTGCGTCGATGCCAGCGATCACTCGGGCGCGGTCGTCGTCGCTGAATACCGCGCTAGTGAACGCTCCACTCGAAATATCGCCGTAGGTTGTGCCGGAATAGCGATCAGAGATCGACGTATAGGTCGCTCCACCCGCGACTTGAGAATCGACGATGCTTTGGTTTTCCGTCGAGGTGTACCCAGCCTTGAACGTGTGGGTACCGAACCGGCCCGTATCCAGATAGTATTCCGCGCGGAGGCCCCACTCTTCACGGTTCCGGAAACGTTCGGTGTTGGTGCCAGAACCACCAATATTGGCCTCTTCATACTCGTAGTCGGCACCGCGAAGGAACACGACATTATTTCGAGTAGATTGGTCTGCGGCAAGAGTAGAAAGTTCCGACTCGTGCTTATACCAGTAGCCGCCGACTGTTAGGTCACCAAAGGTGTGAGAGTAATCGACCTTGTAATTGTCCCCACCCTGAACCTGGGAGGTATCCCGATAGTTTCGGATGGAAGCGCTCGAGCTGCCGCTGATCTCAGTGGGGTCGCTGAAGTAAGTTGCGGTAAGGCGGTCGTCTTGAGTGACCTGCCAAGTCACTTTTGCGAATCCATATTCCGCGTCATTTTCAACGGTACGCTGAACTTCACCGGTATCGAGGTTCAAGACATCATCTTCACGATGCTTTTTCTGGTAGGACCCGAATACCCACAGACGGTCTTTCCAGATGGGACCACCCAAGGTGAACGCGGTATCATAGGTCGAGAAACCTGCGGACTCGCCATGCTCATCCTCTTGGACCAGCGTGTCATTTTGAAGATAATAGTTGAGCGAACCATGCCACTCATTACCACCTGACTTCGTAATGACACTCGAAATCAGGCCGGATCCGCCTTCGTATTCTGCCGGAACGCCGGCAGTGATGACTTGCTGTTCTTGGATAATTTCGGAGTTGAAGTTTGCCCCGAATGTGCCCGTGACCGGGTCTGTAACGTTCACACCGTCAAGGACGTAGATATTGTCGGATGATGCGCCAGTTGTACCCGTCACGGACGAGTTGATGCCCGATTTCGACGAGGGGTTCGAACCTGGTTTTACGCCAGGGACCAGTTGCAGATAGCTTTGATAGCTACGTCCGGTGGGAAGCGATTCCACGATGTCGAGGTTCAGCGTCGTGCTGACAGTTGCCGACGTGACATCGACCGCAGCCAGCGCCGTGCCCGTAACGACAATATCCCCCAAGGTCGAAACGGCGCCGCTGCTCATCGCGTAACCTACCGACCGGTCCTGGCCGCTGACGACTGCGACGTTCGAAGAGCTGAATGGCTCATAGCCGGTAGCTTCCACGGCAACCGTGTAGTTGGTGGCAGGGTCCAGTCCACGCAGGCTCGCGCGACCTTCCGCATCCGTTACAGCAGTACGAGTAACCAAGCTGCTGGGCGAGCTAACAACAACGGTAGCCCCCGCCAGCGGTTGACCGGAGTCACCGGTGATGGACACACGGAGACCACCCGTCTGTGATTGGGCGTGAGCAGCCGTAGGAAGCAGAACGACCGGAGCGACAGCGAGCGCCATCAGCGCAGCGCCGCCCATCATCGTACCCGCCAACAGTCGCTCACGAATGGTTTGGATTTTCAAAAGTAGTCCTCCTGAATGCCGACCTGACGCCCTTAGGCTTCAGCGCATGAACCTCCACGCCCCCATTGCGCGTAGATTGATCATGACCATAACGGCGCTCGGAGGGGACGCCACAGCTATTACAGACCGGTAATGTCTTCGTCGCCAGGCTGTCGCAATATGGCCACACGAAGGCAACCTCTGCCATATTTGGCCACTATCGTGCGTCTCGGAGTAGTGGAATGGATTATCCTTGCGGGTAACTCGGCGTTTCTTGGGTCATTAGTGCGCGAAGATAATATTTCGCGCGTAGTTCGACCTCACCCCTCCACTACCGCTCGCGTGGCGTAGGGCGCGGGTTCCGGGGTGCAGGATGCGGCGATCATCTGAACCGCCATGAGACACAGCAGCGCCGCCACGATAGGCTGGAGCCGATTTGAAACAGCGAAGGTGGTCGAACGGGCCATGGCGGGCGCTCCAGGGATGGTTATCGAAACCTTGACGCAAAGGCTGCGCCAAGGCGGGAGATGTTCGGGATGATTCCTTTCGTCACGACCTTCGACTTCGCCTATGGGCGGTCCGATCAGGTGTCGCCGCTGGTTCAGCGCGTGATCGCTGACAATCCGGGGCCTTTCACCTTCACCGGCACGGGGACCTATGTGATTGGCCGCGCCGAGCCGGGCGCGACGGTTGCGGTGATCGATCCGGGGCCCTTGGACCAGGCGCATCTGTCTGCGCTGCTGAGGGCGGTCGAGGGGCGACGGGTCAGCCATGTCCTGGTCACCCACACCCATCGGGACCACGCGCCGCTGGCCAGGCCGTTCGCGGCGGCGACAGGCGCGCGCATTCTGGCCGCCGCGCCCCCCACGAGGGAGACGCACGCCTCCGGCGCGCTGGACGAGGAGGAAGACGCGGACTTCGCGCCCGACTTAGCGCTGACGGGGGGTGAGTTCATTGAGGGCGACGGCTGGACGCTGGAAGCGCTATTCACGCCCGGGCATGCGTCGAATCACATGGCCTTCGCCCTACGCCAGGAGAACGGGTTGTTCTGTGGAGACCATGTGATGGGCTGGTCCACCACCGTCGTGGCGCCGCCGGATGGCGACATGAACCAGTATATGGCCAGCCTTGACGCCGTAATCGCGCGAAACTTCGATGTGCTGTGGCCCACGCATGGCGCGCCGGTGAGGCAGGTGCGGCCGTTCCTTGAGGCCTATCGCGCTCACCGGCTGGAGCGCGAGGCGCAGATCGTCATGCGGATAGCGGCGGGGGATCGGACCATCGCGGAAATGGTCCCGGTCCTCTATGCGGCCGTCGATCAACGCCTGTGGCCGGCGGCGTCTCTGTCGGTGCTGGCCCATCTGATCAAGCTGGTCAAGGACGGCGCGGCGGTCAGCGATCCCGAGCCTGGACTGGGCGCAACTTTCCGGCTGGCCTAGCGCGCAGCGTCCAGGCCTGTGGCGATGCGGGCGGCCAGACGGCAGGTCGCGCCGCCGTCGGGACGCGGGTCGCGGGCGGCGACGCGGATGTCGGTGCGGCCGGGGCGGATGCGGACGATTGCGTCGCTGACGAAGCCGAACCAGGCGCCCTGATGCACGGCCTCGACCTCGAAGGTCGAGGCGCGGGTGACGACGAAGCCGGCGTCGACCAGGGCAGAGGTCGCCTGTTGGGCCAGGACCTGGGTGGGGACGGCGCTCACGTTCGGACAGGTCTGCGACGTCGAACCGCGATGGAGGGCGGCGACGCGCGAGAAGGCCGGCGGTTCGTCGGCGTTGGTGGTGACATCGAGGGGCGAAGGGGTCGCCAGTTGTCCCTGCCGCCAGACGAAGCCGCCCACCGTCGCCCCGGCCAGGACCAGGGCGACGAGGGCGTAAAGCCCCCTGCCCTTCAGGTCGCGCACCGCCAGAACCGCCGCGACCAAGGCGCCCGCCAGCCCGACCCAGGCCAGGATGCGCGCCACCGTCCAGGTCAGCAGATCATAGCTGACCGATAGATCGACCCCGCCGAACTTCGTCGCCGCGATCGCCGCCACGATCAGCACCGCCGGCGCCCCCGCGAGCGCCGTCAGCCACGGCAGGACGGCGGGTACAGGCTTTCTGGACGGCATTGCGGCTCCGGTTCGAACTCAGCCCCAGCCTTCAGGCGGGATCGGGCAGACGGTAGTCCTTCATCCGCTCGCGCAGAAGCTTCTTGTCGATCTTGCCGGTGGCGCCCAGGGGAATCTCGTCCACGGCGACCACGTCGTCGGGCATCCACCATTTGGCGATCTTGCCTTGCAGGAAGTCGAGATGCTCCTGCTTGTCCAGGGTCTCGCCGTCCTTGAGCCGCACGATCAGCACCGGTCGTTCGTCCCATTTGGCGTGGGCGGCGCCGATGACGGCGGCCAGTTCGACCTTGGGGTGGCCGACGGCGATGTTCTCGATCTCGATGGAGCTGATCCATTCGCCGCCGGACTTGATCACGTCCTTGGACCGGTCGGTGATCTGCATGAAGCCCATGGCGTCCACCGTCGCCACGTCGCCGGTGTCGAAGAAGCCTTCGTCGTCAATGATGTCGCCCTCCTCGCGGAAATAGGCGCGGGCGACGGTCGGCCCCCTGACCATCAGATGGCCGAAGGTCGCGCCGTCATGCGCCAGGGTCGCCCCCGCGTCGTTCTTGAGCTTCAGTTCCACGCCCAGCGGCGGGGTGCCCTGTTTGACGCGCCACTTCAGCTGTTCCTCGAACGGCTTGTCCGCCAGTTCGGGCGTCATGTTCGACAGGGTGCCGATGGGCGAGGTCTCGGTCATGCCCCAGCCCTGAAGCACCTCGATCCCATAGTCGTCATGGAAGGCGCGGATCAGGCTTTCGGGCACGGCCGAGCCGCCGATCAGCACCCGTTTGACGGTCGAGAGCCGCAGGTCGTTCTGCTTCATATGGCCCAGCAGGCCCTGCCAGACGGTGGGCACGGCGGCGGAGAAGGTGACCTTCTCGCTCTCCAGAAGTTCGTAGATCGAGGCGCCGTCCATCTTGGCGCCCGGCATGACCAGTTTGGCGCCGGCCGCCGGTCCGCCGAAGGCGATGCCCCAGGCGTTGGCGTGGAACATCGGCACGACCGGCAGGATCACCTCGTTGGGCGTGGCGCCCAGGACGGTCGATTGCAGGCCTAGCAGCGTATGGATGAAGTTCGAGCGGTGCGAATACAGCACGCCCTTGGGATTGCCCGTCGTGCCCGAGGTGTAGCACAGGCCGCAGGCGGTCTGTTCGTCGAAGTCACCCCAGACCACCTCGGCCGACTGACCCGCGATCACCGTCTCATAGGCCTCGGCCCGGGGCAGCTTGGTCTGCGGCATATGGGCGTCGTCGGTCATGACGATGACGCGCTCGACCTTGGGGATGTGCGGCAGGATGGCTTCCAGCAACGGCACGAAGGTCAGGTCGGTGAAGATGACCCGGTCCTCGGCGTGGTTGATGATATAGACCAGCTGCTCGGGGAAGAGACGCGGGTTCAGGGTGTGGCAGACCGCGCCGATCCCCATGACGCCGTACCAGGTCTCGATATGTTTGTCGGTGTTCCAGGCCAGGGTGGCGACGCGGTCGCCGGGCGCGACGCCCCAGGCCTTCAGGGCGTTGGAGACGCGTTTGGCGCGCTCATGGATCCGGCCATAGGTCGTGCGGACGATGGGGCCCTCGACCGAGCGGGTCACAACCTCGCGGTCGCCATGCCAATGTTTGGCGTGGTCGATGATCTTATCGACCGTCAGCGGCCAGTCCTGCATCAAGCCCAGCATGTCGTTTCCTGTTCCTTGGTTACGCCTGCTTGAATGCGACGCTTGGGACGGACGCTATCATCGGTGATCAGCGATAAGCAACGTGACGCAACGTCATGTTCCGCGCGACCGATCGTCCCCTGTGGCGTCGGTCCGTCTGGCGCTCTAGAAGGCCGGTCATGGCCATATTGATCGCGATCACGGGGGGCTCCGGCTCCGGCAAGAGCACCCTGGCGGAGGCGCTGGTTTCGGCCTTGCCGCAAGGGGCGGCCGTGCTGGTGCGCGAGGACAGCTACTATCGCGATGCGGCCTCCCTGCCCGGCTTCGACGCCGCGACCTTCGACTTCGACGATGTGGCGGCGCGCGACCACGACCTGATGATCGGGGACCTGAGGGAACTGAAGGCCGGGCGGGCGGTGACGGCGCCGGTCTATTCCTTCATCCATCACGGGCGCGAGCCGGGCGGAGAGCCGATCCCCGCCGCCGAGGTGGTGATTGTCGAGGGCACGCACGTGCTCTGCACCCCCGACCTGACCGCCCTGTTCGACATCCGGGTGTTCGTGGACACGCCGTCCGACATCCGCTTCATCCGCCGCCTGTTGCGCGACCAGACCGAGCGGGGCCGGTCGGCGGATTCGGTCGTGGCGCAATATCTGGCGACCGTGCGTCCGGGCCACGAGCGCCTGACCGAACCGTCGCGCACCCACGCCGACTTCATCGTCGCCGACGCCACAGCGGCCGTCCGCCTGGAAGACCCGCAAGCCGTGGTGCGTCTCGCCGCGCCGGTCCTGGCCCATCCGCTGCTGCAGGGTTTGCTGGACGGTTAGCGCAAGAGGTCCCTGACACGGGGGTGTTTCGATCCCGACGGCGCGCCTCTACGTCGCGTCTGGATAACCGTTCCGAAAACCCGATTTCGGTTCAAGCGCGCTATCCCGTCGGATGCTGATGCGACCGGAAGGCCGCTGATGCATTGTGGACCCGCATCTTTCGGTCCGGAGCGGCATGCCTGATCCCTATATCGTCGTCCTGTTCGTCGTCGGCGCCCTGATCGCCCTCGTCGCCTGGCTTCCGCTGGTGTTCCGCAAGGTTCCGCTCTCGCTGCCGATCGTCTGCGTCGCCCTCGGCGCCGGCCTGTTCGCCCTGCCGGGTATCGACTTCGCGCCCTTGCCGCAGCGGTTTCCCGAGATCACGGAGCGGCTGACGGAGTTCGTGGTCATCATCGCCCTGATGGGCGCCGGCTTGAAGATCGACAGCATCTTCAGCTTCAGGCGCTGGGGCGTCACCTGGCGGCTGCTGGGCATAACGATGATGCTGTCCGTCGCCGCTATCTTCCTGATCGGCTTTACGGTGTTGGGCCTCGGCGTGGCCGCCGCCGTCCTACTCGCCGGCTGTCTTGCGCCCACCGACCCGGTGCTGGCCGCCGACATCCAGGTGGGCGCGCCGCAGGAGGGGCGCGAGGACATCGTGCGTTTCGGCCTGACCTCGGAGGCCGGGCTGAACGACGGTCTGGCCTTCCCCTTCGTCCATCTGGCCATCGCCCTGGCCCTGGCGGCGTCCGGCGTGAAGCCCGACTGGTTCACCGACTGGCTGACCGTCAATGTCCTGTGGGAAGTGTTCGCCGGCCTGGCGGTGGGCTGGGCGATCGGATGGGTGTTCGGCTGGCTGACCTTCGCCATTCCGGTCAGCAGCAAACTGGCCGCCACGCGCGACGGCTTCATCGTTCTGGCGGCGACCTTCATCTCCTATTCGGTGACGGAGATGCTGCACTGTTACGGATTCCTGGCGGTCTTCATCACCGCCCTGGCCTTCCGCCACGCCGACCGCGACCACGACTTCCACGTCCAGATGCATGACTTCATCGAGCAGATCGAGCGTATGACGATGATGGTGGTGCTGGTCCTGTTCGGCGGCGCCCTGGCGTCCGGCCTGCTGGCGCCGCTTCGTCCTATCGACATCGCTGCGGCCTTTGTCGTCGTGCTGGTGGTCCGCCCCCTTGCCGGGCTTGTAGGCTTCATCGGCTGGCGCCGGCCTATGCGTGAGAAGCTGATCCTCGCCTTCTTCGGCATTCGCGGCGTGGGGTCCTTCTACTACCTCGCCTATGGCCTCAACAGCGCGTCCTTCCAGCAGGGCGACCGCCTGTGGGCGCTGGTCGGCCTGATCTGCCTGATGTCGATCCTGCTGCATGGCGTATCGGTCACGCCCGTCATGCGCATGTTCGACAAAAGCCAGGGCCGCGACCCCGACCGCGACATCGAGCCGCCGGAGACCGCCGGTCGCGGCGCCGCAGCCTAGCCGGACCGGCGGGCCTAACCCCTGGCCTTCTTCAGGTCAGCCACCATCCGCTTGCGCTGCTGGTCATGGTCGGCGTCCAGGGCGGCGCGCCGGTCGTTCAGCGCCTGCTGTTTCGCGTCCAGTTCGGCCGATGCGGCCTGATGGTCGCCGTCCAACGCTTCCAGCGCCGCCTCCAGCTTCGCGACCTTCTCGCGCCTGGCCTTCGAAGGGCCAGCCGACGTCTTCGTCCTCGCCTTGGAGATCTTGCCGACGTCGATAGTCAGGCCGCGCTCGACCACTTCGCCTGGCGAGGCAAGGGCCGCCTCATAGTCCAGCCCGCCGCTCAGTTCACTGGCCAGGCCCGTGGCGAACAGGTCCTGCTTGGATCCCCAGGCCTCCAGCGCCTTGGGCCGCGAGCTGGTCGCCACGGAGAAGGCGTGAAAACCGTCCGACCAGGTGAAGACCTTCAGCCTGGGCGCCATTCAGTCGATCAATCCGCGCCGTTGCATGTCCAGCACCACCGGGTCCATCAGGGCCGTGACCACCTCGATGTCGAAGGCGATCTCGGCCTCGGTCTCGTCGGCGAACTGGCGCGGCTGGCCGTGCCGCAAGGTGGACAGCCGCCAGGATTGCTGCACCACGCGTTGCCGTTCCGCCAGTTGCTCGACACGCATCAATCGGACGCCCGCCTGCGATCGGATCAGGGTCTTCCGGGTTGTCATGATCGGTCCTCCCGCGACATTCCTCTCACAACGAACGCGGTTTGTGGAGTCAGCCCCAACCCTCCACACCGACTTGTGTCCGACCACGCAAGTGGTTGTTTCCGCAACCGTACTTATGACAATTTTCGCAAGGGCGTGGCGCCATTTCCAGACAGGCGCATTCACGTGGCATGAGTTCAACCATCGCTTTCGTCGGCGCGGGACCGACCACCCTCTACACGCTGGCGGCCCTGCTGGATCAGGCGCCCGGCGACATCCAGATCACCGTCTTCGAGGCGGAAGCCGAGGCCGGGATCGGCATGCCTTATCGGCCCGGCTGGAACCACCCCGCCATGCTGGCCAATATCGCCAGCGTCGAAATCCCGCCCGTCACCGAGACCCTGGTGGACTGGCTCGGCCGCCAGTCGACGAGCGCCTTGGCCGCCCTGGGGATTGCGCCGGACCAGATCGACGATCGCACCTTCTTTTCCCGCCTCACCCTGGGTCGATATTACGCCGAACAATTCGACGCCCTGGTCGATCGCGCGCGGCATGCGGGGATCAGGATCGAGGTCCGCACCGGATGCCGGGTCGTGGACGCCGTCTATGACCACGACAGCGTCGGGCTGATCGTCTCGCCCGGCGGCGACTTCCTCTATCATCAGCGTTTCGACTTCGTCGTTCTGGCGACGGGCCACCAATGGCCGGTCCAGCAGCCCAGCCCCGGCTATTTCCTGTCGCCCTGGCCCGCCTCCAGTCTGACCGCCCTGCCCCCCGTCGAGGTCGGCGTTCGCGGCTCGTCCCTGACGGCCATCGACACGGCGGTCGCGATCGCCTCCGCACACGGCGCCTTCGTGCGACGCGGCGGCGTGCTGATCTATGAGCCCGCCGAGGAAACGTCAGGCCTGCGGTTCGCCCTGATGTCGCGCAAGGGCCTGCTGCCTGAGGCCGACTTCTACTTCCCCCTGCCGCACCCGCCCCTAGCGATCTGCACGACCGAGGCGATCGAGCGGCTGATCACGGCGCCGGATGGCGACCTCCTCGATGCGGCGTTCGCCCTGTTCAAACGCGAACTGACCCACGCCGACCCCGCCTATGCGCAGGCCAACGGCCTGGCGGACGCGACGGTGGAGACCTTCGCGGAATGCTATTTCGCCGCCCGGGCGCAGGCCGACCCGTTCGAATGGGCCGAAGCCAATCTCGAAGAGGCCCGGAGAAACCACCGCGATCAGGTGGTCGTGCCCTGGCGCTACGCCATCCTCAGAATGCACGAGGTCATCGGCCTGATCGCGCCGCATCTGGATGGGCGGTCGTTCGCGCGGTTCAACCAGCACCTCAAGCCGGTCTTCGTGGACGACTACAGCTCGGTCCCGCATGAATCGATCGAGCGGATGCTGGCCCTTCACCGGGCGGGCAAGCTGGAGATCCTGGCGCTGGGCGACGACTACCGGATCGACGCCGATCCCGCACGAGGCGGCGCCGTGCTTGAGACTGGCGACGGTCGCAGACATTTCCCGACCTTCGTCGAGGCCATGGGCCAGCGGCCGCTGTCCGCCGACCAGTTCCCCTTCCCCTCGCTGGTGAAGCAGGGCCTCATTCACGACGACGTATCGGCCGATGCGCCCGAGGCCCGACGCGGCATCGCCATCGACGACGCCTTCCATCCGCTGTCCGCTGCCGGCCGGATCGCGCGTCTGTACTGCCTCAGCCTGCCCTTCATCATGGGACGACATCCGTTCGTCCAGGGCATCACCAGTTCGTTCGACATGGGACGGATCGTCGGCCGCGACCTCGCCGAGGCGCTCAACGCCGAGCGCCAGACCCTCGCCCCCTCGACCGCCCAGGCCGCCTAGGCCGCCTAGGCCGCCTAGGCCGCCTAAAGGCCGATCAGGACGCCTTCAACGTCCAGTCGGGCCGCACGAAGTGGCAGGTGTAACCGGCCGGATAGCGCTCCAGATAATCCTGATGCTCGGCCTCCGCCTCCCAGAACGGCCCCACCGGCTCGACCTCGGTCACCACCTTGCCGGGCCAGACGCCCGAGGCGTCCACGTCGCGGATCACGTCTTGCGCCAACGCCTTCTGCGCCTCGTCGACATAGTAGATGGCCGAACGGTAGCTCAGGCCGATGTCGTTGCCCTGGCGGTTTAGGGTCGAGGGATCATGGATCTGGAAGAAGAACTCCAGGAGCGAGCGATAGCTGATCAGGGCCGGATCGAACACGATCTCGATCGCCTCCGCATGCGTGCCGTGGTTGCGGTAGGTCGCATTGGCCACGTCCCCGCCGGTGTAGCCGACCCGCGTCGAGACCACGCCCTTGTAGCGACGCAGCAGATCCTGCATCCCCCAGAAACACCCGCCCGCCAGCACGGCGCGTTCCGTCTTGTCCGTCATGGCTCAGGTCTTTCATTCGTTGTGGGGCGCAAGCGTGCGTTGACCCATAGCATTATTGTGCATGTGGCATGGCGACCTACGCCGATCTAGACGCGTCCGTTACATTCAGACATGCCTTCGGCAGCGAGGCGCGATGATGTCGACGTTCCAATGCATCTAACGCGTGAAGGCTTTGAACCCAGTCAGACCAGAAGCTGGAGTCCCTTGGACGTGTGAACGAAGCCCTTGGGGCAGGCCCTGGCGAGCGCCTCGATATCCAACGCCTCTGGTTCCGACAGTGCGATGCAGATGCGACCGGCCTTCTTCACAGCCGAGCGCACATTGCCGGCGCCGCCGAGCGCGTGAGTCAGGGCGTCATCGAGCAGGACGGGTTCCGCAGAGCTATTTCCCTGCGGCGCGACGCCGGCGATCTGCAGATGGTCGCGCATCTCCTGGGCCACGGCGTCGGCGGTGGCGCCGATGACGACCTGAAGCGCGCCGGGAGACGGCGCGATCAGCCCGCGAGCGCCTAGCCCCTTGAGCGCCGGCTCGTCCACGGCGGCGCGCGAAACGATCTCCAGCCTCAGGCGCGTGGTGCAGGCCGCGACGGTGCGCAGGTTCCCGGCGCCGCCCAGCGCGAGGACGAAGGCCTCGCCCCGCCCGCCGGGCGTCACGACGACCGTCCGGACCTCTTCGTCCTCCCGCCCTGGGGTCTTGAGGTCCAGAAGCTGGATGAACAACCGGAACAGGCCGTAGTAGAGGCCGAAATAGACCAGTCCCACCGGGATCAGCAGCCAGGGCCGCGTCGATTTTCCGAAGTTCAGCACATAGTCGAACAGGCCGGCCGAAAAGGTGAAGCCGAGATGGACGTCCAGCAGGTTCATCACCACCATGGCCAGACCCGTCAGCACCGCATGAATGGCGTAGAGCACCGGCGCCAGGAACATGAAGGTGAACTCGATCGGCTCGGTCACGCCGGTCAGGAAGGCGGTCAGGGCCAAAGAGGCCAACATCCCGCCCACCGCCTTGCGCCGCTCGGGCCGGGCCGCGTGATACATGGCCAGGCAGGCCGCCGGCAGGCCGAACATCATCACCGGGAAGAACCCGCTCATGAAGGCCCCCGCCGTCGGATCTCCGGCGAAGAACCGGTTCAGGTCCCCGGTCGCCCCCTGATAATCGCCCACGATAAACCAGGCGACGTTGTTCAGGATATGATGCAGGCCGGTTATGATCAGCAGCCGGTTCAGCAAGCCATAAACGAACAGGCCGACCTCGCCCGATCCGACCACGCTGCGGCTGAAGACGTCGATGGCGTGATCGATCGCCGTGAAGGAAAGCCCGACTGCGGCCGCCAGCGCCAGCGCCGCCAACCCCGAGGCGATCGGCACGAACCGTCGGCCGCCGAAGAAGGCCAGATAGTCGGGCAGCTTCAGGGTCGAGAACCGATTGTAGAAATCACCGGCGATCAGGCCCGATACGATGCCGATGGGTACGCCCAGTCGCGCCATCGCCTGGTCCTTGAACGCGGTCCCGGCCGCCTCGACCGCATCGCCCGCCAGCCCGGTGACGACCTCGGGCGGGACGGTCAGCAGCACCTTGGACGCCTCCATCGCAATCAGATAGCCGACAACGCCGGCCAGTCCGGCCGCGCCGTTGTTGTCCCGCGCCAGGCCGACGGCGACGCCCACGGCGAACAGCAGACCCAGGTTCGAAAACACCGCCTGCCCCGCCGCCGAGATGAAGGCGATGTTCAGCAGGTCCGGCTGGCCCAGACGCAGCAGAAGCCCGGCGATGGGCAGCACCGCGATGGGCAGCATCAGCGCGCGCCCCAGAGGTTGCAGGCTGGAAAGGCCGATCTTCATGCCATGGCTCCCACGGCGCGGGGTTTGAGAAGCGACGCCAGCCGGTCCGACGCCAGCGCACGGACCGCCTCGGCGCTATCCTGGCCCAGCGCCTCCGCCGCCAGGGCCCGGCAGTCGTCCAGGGTCAGGCCGCGCACGACAGCCTTGACCTCCGCGACCATTGACGGCGTCGCCGATAGTTCGCGCACGCCCAGGCCGATCAGGATTGGAACCGCCGTCAGGTCCGACGCCAGCCCGCCGCAGACGCCGATCCATTTCAGCCCGCCCGCCCCTTCGACGGACCGGGCGATCAGCCGCAGCACGGCGGGATGCAGGCCGTCCAACTGCGCCGCCAGCCCCGCGTTCTGGCGATCCATCGCCAGGGCGTATTGCGTCAGGTCGTTGGTGCCGAACGAGATGAAGTCGATGGCCGGGGCCAGCAGGTCCGTGGTCATGGCGGCCGCTGGGGTCTCGATCATCACCCCCAGCAGCGGCGTCGCGCCGCCGGTCTCGGCGACCGCGACGTCCAGCATGGCGCGCACCTGCCGCACCTCGGCCGTCGAGGCGATCATCGGCAGCATCACCGCCACCGTGCCTCTGGACCGCACCCGGCAGATCGCTCGCAGTTGGGTCAGCAGGATGTCGGGCCGGTGCAGGCCGGACCGCACGCCCCGCAAGCCCAGCGCCGGGTTTTCTTCGGGCGGGGTCGGCAGATAGGGCAAGGGCTTGTCGCCGCCTGCGTCCAGCGTCCGCACGATCAGGGGCCGCCCGTCCAGGGCGTCGGCGATGGCCTGGTACTCGGCCAGTTGCGCGTCTTCGTCGGGCGCCGTCTCCCGCTCCAGGAACAGGAATTCGGTGCGCAACAGGCCGCAGCCCTCGGCGCCGCCAGCGACGGCCGGCGCGGCTTCGGCCGCATCGCCCAGATTGGCGAACACTTCGATGCGGACGCCGTCGGCCGTGCGACAGTCGTCCGCCGCCAGGGCCCGTGCGTCGGCGCGTCGGCGCGCGCGCGCGGCCGCGTCGCTCTGGGCGCGGGCCTGGCGGGCGGCCGACGGAGCGGCGATCATCTGGCGGCCGTCGGCGTCCAGAACCACCAACACGCCGTCCTCGACCCGCTCCAGCCCCTCGCCCACCGCGACCAGGGCCGGCAGGCCCATGGCGGCGGCCAGGATGGCGACGTGCGAAGTCGGTCCTCCCCGCGCCGTGCAGATCCCCGCCAGCCGCGCTGCGTCCAGCGCCATCAGCTGAGACGGCAACAGGTCGTCGGCCACGATCACCGACCCCGGCCCGATGGCGGCGGGCGCCGGCGGCGCTTCGCCCGACAGCGCGACCAGCACCTGGCGTTCCAGGTCAAGCAGATCGTCGGCCCGCTCTGCCATGCGCGGATCGTCCATGGCGCGGAACAGGGTCGCGCCCGCCCGCGTCGCCTCGCGCCAGGCGAAACCAGCCCCCCGCCCCTCGGCGACGTGGCGCTCGGCCGCCTCGATCAGGCCGGGATCGTCCAGAAACGCCAGGTGCGCGGCCAGGATGGCGCGACGATGCGCTCCGCCCCCCGCACCGGCCCGCTCGATCTGCGCCCGCACGGCGGACAGGGCCTGATGGAGCGCGGTCGTCTCGGCCGCCACGCCCCTGCCGATCTCGGCCACGACGATTTCCCTCTGCTGCAACCGCACGGCCCGACCGACGACCAGGCCCGGCGCCGCCGTGACTCCGCTCAGGATCAGTTCGCCGTCCTCGCCCATGACCGGCGCGGCCTTCGCCGTCGGGACCGCGACCGTCGGCGCGCCGCCCTGCGCCTCTTCCAGGTCCGACAGGATCAGCGCCCGCACCGCCTCCAGCGCCTCGGCCGCCTGACGCCCTGACGCCGCCAGCCCCAGTTCGTCGCCGTCCCGGACGCCCAATCCCATCATGGCGACCAGACTGGTCGCGTCAGCCCGACGCTCCCCCAGCCTCAAGGTCACCCGCGCGTCGAAGCTTTTGGCGCAGGCCGCAATCCGGGCCGCCGGACGGGCGTGTAGGCCATGCGGCAGCGGCGCCCTGACCGTCGTGGCCAGCGTCTCTCCCTGGCTGCCAAGGGCTGCGCCGTCCTCGATCACCACGGTCAGGATCGGCTCCCCAGCCCTGACGCTGCGCCCCGGATCAATCGCCGTCGCCGCGCCGCCACCGACCACGATCACCGGCGACATCAGGCTCCGGGCGCCGTCGGTGATGACGTCCAGGTCCAGCGTCAACAGCGGATCGCCCGCCTTCACCGCCGCGCCCTCGGCCACATGGACCGTGAAGCCCGCCCCGTTCAGCGCCACCGTCTCCAGACCGACGTGGATCAGCACCTCGACGCCCTCGGCCGAGCGCACCGTCACCGCGTGGCGACTGGCGGGCAGGCCAACGACCACCCCGTCGAACGGCGCGCGCACCACGGCCTCGGTTGGATCGATGGCCGCCCCGTCGCCCACCAGGCCCTCGGCGAAGGCCGCATCGGGAACCTCGCCCAGCGGCGCCAGCCAGCCCGCCATGGGGGCCAGGACGATGACGGACGTCACTGCGCGCCTCCGATCCGCACCCAGTCGACGCCCCACATCGGATCCAGACCCGGCTGGGCGAAACGCAGGCAAAGATCGTGACGCCCCTCGCGCGCTGGCAGTTCGCCGGCCAGCACCGTCACCCCCGGATCGGCCGAGGCCGCCTTCAGCGGCAGCACCAGCGCGGGCTGGCCTTCACAGGCGCCGATGAACACCTCCAACTCGCCCTCGGGCGTAGTCGGCATCGTCAGCCGGATGTTGTCCCTGGCCGCCCCGATCTGGAAGTTGAACGGGATCTGCCCCACCGCGACCTCGATCCGCTTGCCGCCGGTCAGATCGGCGCCCTCATAGGTCCAGCACGGGTTCATGATGTCCATCATGAAGACGGACCGTTCCCCCGTCGCCGGCGCATCGTCGATCAGCGACAGCACCAGCCCGTCCGAGCAGGTGGTTAGCTGATGGCTGTAGCGCCGCTCGCCTTGCCCCGGAACGGGCGGCGCGGGCTCCAGGCCGCTGGTGGCGTAGTCGATCCCCAGCGTTCGATAGCGGGCCAGCTGCGGCTCCAGCCGCGCCCGGAAAGCATCCCAGTCGATCCGGTCATGCGCGGTCCACGCCACCTCGGCCAGGGCCGCCACGCGCGGAAAGGCCATGTATTCGACCCGGTCCTCGGTGCGCATGTGTTCGGTGAAGATGTTGGCCTGAACGCCGATCACCCGCTCGGCCTGCTCCGGCGTCAGTTCGTCCGGCGTCGGATCGAACCGATAGACGTCCTCCAGCGACGAGACGATCTTTCGCCCCGGCGCGCCGTCGGTCGGGCTCTGGCGATAGTCGAAATACAGCACCGGACCCGGCGTCATCACCGCGTCGTGGCCCAGTCGCGCCGCCTCTATCGCGCCGTCCACGCCGCGCCAGGACATGACGGTGGCGTTCGGCGCCAGCCCGCCCTCCAGGATCTCGTCCCAGCCGATCAGGCGCCGACCACGCGCATTCAGGTGTTTCTCCAGCCGCCCGATGAACCAGCTCTGCAGCGCCTCCTCGTTCGCCAGGCCCAGCTCGCGCATCCGCGCCTGGGTTCGGGGTGAGGCCTTCCATTGGTCCTTGGCCGCCTCGTCGCCGCCCACATGGACGTATTCGCCGGGGAACAGGTCCATGACCTCGTCGAACACCTGCTCGAAGAAGGCGATGGTGGACTCCTCGGTGTTGAACAGGGTCGGATAGACGCCCCAGTCCGCCGGCACCGCAGGCACGGCCGCGCCTGGTGCGTCCGTCACCCCCAGCTCCGGATAGGCGGCTACGGCCGCGCTGGCGTGACCCGGCACGTCGACCTCGGGCACGATGGTGATGTTTCGCGCGGCCGCATAGGCCACGATCTCGCGCACTGTCTCCTGTGTATAAAAGCCGCCGTACAGACGCGGCTGACTCGTCGCGGGGTCGATGTCGGCGCGCGGCCCGGCTCCCGCCTCGACCCGCCAGGCGCCGACCTCTGTCAGGCGGGGATGACGCTTGATCTCCAGCCGCCAGGCCTGGTCGTCGGTCAGATGCCAGTGGAAGACGTTCAGCTTGTGCAGCGCCATCCAGTCGATGAAGCCCATGATGAACTCCGGCGACTGGTAGTGCCGCGCGGAATCCAGCATCAGGCCGCGCCAGCCGAAGCGCGGCGCGTCCTCGATGGTCACCGCCGGAATGCGAACGTCGCCTTGACCGGCCTCGGCCGTCGCCAGCTGCCACAGGCTGATCCCGCCGTAGAGGAAACCGCCGAAGCCGCCGGCGGTGATTGTCGCGCCCTGGTCCGTGACCGACAGGCCGTAGGCGTCCTGCGCCTTATCCGCTCTCCGAAGGGCGATCCCGCCGGCGCCGGACGCGTTCTCGCGCACGGTCAGGTCCAGCCCGCGCGTGCGTTTCATCAGATCGGCGAAATAGGTCGCGGCACGGCGCGCCTCCGCGTCGCCCGCCGGAACGGACAGCACCGTCGCCTTCTCCAGGCTGAAGACGCCGCTCCCCGCCTGCACGCTCTGCGGCTCGGGGATGATCGGCGCCTGCGTCTGGGCCTGCGTCTGGGCCTGAATCTGTGCATGGGCCGCCGGCGCCAGGCCGAGACACAGGGCCAGCAGGGCGGCCGCGGTCGTGCGGACGATCGGCGTCATAGGGGATCTCGCTGAAGGAAAGAGCGCGCGGAGCCGAAGCTCCGCGCCAGTTCGGCCTCAGGAGAAGGCCAAGGGGAAACATCCGTCGAAGCGTTCATGGCCGCATCCTGAGTACGGATGCCCGGCCATGGCAATCGGCTTGCGGGGACGACGCGGCGCCGTCCCCGCTCCATCGATCAGAACTCGACGGCCAGGGTCGCCATCAGCTTGCGGCCCGTCCGGTACACGCCGCGCGGCAGGGCCACGGTGTTGGCGTAGCTGTAGTATTCGCTGTCCAGCAGGTTCTGCCCCGACACCGTCAGGCTGACGTTGTCGTTGATCCTGTAGCCCGCCGTGGCGTCCAGGGTGTCCACGTCGCGGACATAGAGGGCGTCGCCGCGGTCCAGGCCGGTGAAGTACTTCGACCGCCAGGTGTAGGTCACCCGCGCCGAGAACGGTCCGCTCTCGTAGAAGGGGCTCAGATTGACCTGGTGCTTGGAGTTGAACGGCAAATCCTGTCCGTTGTCCGCCTCGCCATCGACCAGGGTGTAGTTCGCCAGCACCCCGAAGCCATAGCCGAAGGTCTGCTGATAGGCGACCGACAGGCCCTTCAGCTTCGCCGAACCCGCGTTGGTCGGACGGCTGATTTGATAGGTGGTGACGGCGTTCTGGGCCTGGCTGAAGTGCTCCTCCGGCGCGGTCGCCTGCAGGATGTAGTTGGAGATGTCCTTGTAGAAGACCTCGGCCGACAGGATGGCCTCGGGCTGGAAATACCACTCGGCCGCCAGGTTCAGATTGGTCGACTCATACGGATCCAACTCAGGATTGCCGCCCCCGCCGGTCAGGATCTGATCCGACAGCCAGAAGTAGTTGGACATGTCGGCGTAGTTCGGACGGGCGATGACCTTCGCGGCGGCGGCGCGGATGATCAGGTCTTCGGAGGCGTTGATGGCGATGTTCACGCTGGGCAGGAAGTCGTCGTACTCCTTGCTGGTGACGCTCCATTCCCAATCCGCCTCGGTCGTGCCGCAGCCGGTCGCGGTCTGATTGACGCAGATGTAGCCGCCGCTGTCGGACTCGGTGCGGACGTAGCGCAGGCCGATGTTGCCGCGCAGCAGGTCGTTTTCGAAGTTCGCCTGGCCGTAGAAGGCGTTGATCGTCTCCTGGACGTTCCAGTTCTGGGCCGTGAACTCGGCGTTGCCGAATACGGTCGGGACCGGCGCAGCCTGCCACGGACGCAGGTAATCGCCGTTCTCGATATAGTTCGCCAGGGCGTTTCCATCGACGCTGAAGCGGTTCTTCATCTGGTCGTTCACGCCGTCGAAGCCGTCCAGATAGTTGTCCGGCACCTGACCGGGGCTGAACAGCGAGGCGTTGTCCGGCGCGCCGTAGATCTGGACCGTGACGCCCGACATCTTCTGGTCGGTCTCGTGCTTGCGGTATTTGTAGCCGAACTGGAACCGGTCGAAGAAGCCTGTGCGGTCGAAGCCCAGATCGACCTGGCCGTAGGTCTCCTCGTCCGTCGTGGGCTTGGAGACCAGGTTGCCGCCCCAGCCGGCGTTGTAGCCCGCTGGCCCCACCGACGGATCGCCCGCGCCCCAGCCGCCGTCGAACGCGAATTTCGACGCATTGCTCAACACGTCGGCGTTGGCGGGATCGGTGTAGGTCAGCGTACCCGGCGAGCCCGGGGCGCCGCGGAAATCGACCTCGTAATCGGCCCAGTTCAGGAATTCGCCGAACAGCTGGCGCTGGGTTCCGCCGTCGGCCTTGGAGTAGCCGACGTCGCCGGACAGGTCCCACCCCTCGCCCCGCCACTTGCCGTCCAGATGATAGCTGTCGGTCGTCAGCGCGGCTTCGCGGTACTGGACGTCCAGCACGCTCAACGCATTGTTGAAGGCGGCGTAGGTGATGACGCCGTCCTCGACCTCGATGTCGGTCAGGGCGCCCAGGCTGTTCCAGGTGTTGCCCTGGAAGGCGAACAGCGACTGGTTGATGTTGTCATAGGTCGCATCGACGTGCAGCCAGTCGAAATTCAGGTCCAGCTGCTCCACCGGCCGCCACTGCAGGGCGACGGTGTAGCTGTCGCGTTCGCGCGTCTGGTTGAAGAAGTGCGTGCCGAACGAGTTCAGCCCCCGCGCGTCCGGATTGGCCTGCAAGGTCGCGGCGCATTCACCCACGCAGTTGCCGTTGGCGATGGCGTCCGCGCCCGGATTCTCCGGATTGCCGCCGTTGTAATAGCTGGCCGGAATGGTGCCGTAGGATTCCAGGCCGTCGCGGCGCAGGCTGTCCTTGGCGTGCTGGGCCGAGACCAGGACCCCGAACGTGCGAGCTTCGTTACGCCAGCCGCCCAGCAGCGAATACTGGACATCACCCTCTTCCGAGCGATCGTTGTAGAGATAGGTCAGCGCGCCCGACAGGGTCGTGCCGTCCAGGTCCAGAGGCCGCCGCGTGATGATGTCCACCGTGCCGCCGATTGAGCCTTCGTCGATGCGCGGTTCAGGCGACTTGAACACCTCGACCCGGCCGACGATCTGCGGCGCCAGGAGGGCGTAGTTGAAGGTCCGGCCCGGCTGATCGAGGATGAACCAGTCGGCCGAGGCGACCGTCTGGCCGTTCAGCAGGGTGCGGTTCAGCGCCGGGTCGGTGCCCAGGATGGAGACCTTCTCGCCCTGGCCGAAGGCCCGGTCGATGGTGACCCCCGGAATGATGGTGATGGCCTCGGCCACGTTGGAGCTTGGGAACTTGCCCACATCCTCGGCCGTCACGACGTCGATGATGGCGTCGGCGTTCCGCTTCGTCGTCAGCGACTGCTGCAACGACGCCCGTATGCCAGTGACGACGACCTCATCCACTGTGCTGACCGGCGCGTCGGCGGTCTGCGCGAAGGCCTGGCCGGACGCGACCAGCGCCAAGGCGCTGACGGATCCGGCAAGCAAGGCATGACGAATACTCATGACGCCAGTTCTCCCCATCAATGGATCTGCCCCCGCAGATCCTGAAAAGCCCAATGCAAGACCAATATGGTCTATCTCTCGGCTGCGAATGCTTGATTACGCCGCCGTTGAAGGAGAGACTTTCATCAATCCATCACACCGCGCAAGACCAAAATGCGAATTGGGCCTATTCTTTTTTGTCATTGGTACTTGATTGGTCGCATGACATCGGCTCAGATGGGCGCAACACCAAGCCCGGGGGCGGGCTGATCCAGGACGGGGCGACATGTCGTTTCTTGAGGCCATAGGCGCGCTCGACGCGCAGCGCTCGGCGCCGCTGTACCAGCAGCTTCAGCACGCCGTGCGCGAGGCGATCGAACGCCACGCCCTGAGGCCCGACGAGGCGCTTCCACCCGAGCGCGACCTGGCCCAGGAGCTGTCGGTCTCGCGCATAACCATCAGGAAGGCCTTCGACGGCCTGGTCGCCGAGGGGCTGCTCACCCGCCGCCAGGGCGCCGGCACCTTCGTCGCCGCGCGGGTCGAGAAGAGCTTTTCCAAGCTGACCTCCTTCTCCGAGGACATGGCTGCGCGCGGACGCAAGGCCACCAGTTCCTGGCTAAACCGCAGCGAGGGGGCGGTGACGCCCGAGGAATCGCTGACCCTGGGCCTCAGCCCCGGCACGCCAGTGTATCGCTTCAACCGGATCCGTTACGCCGACGGCCTGCCGATGGCGCTGGAGTATTCGACCATTCCCGCCGCCTGCCTGCCGGGACTGGAGACGGTGACCACCTCGCTGTACAGCGCCCTGGCGGAGGCCGGCTATCGTCCCAACCGCGCCCTTCAGCGGCTGCGGGCCGTGCTGTTCAACGCCGAACAGGCCGACCTGCTGGGCACGACCGCCGGCGCCGCTGGCCTGCTGATCGAGCGCCGCGCCTTCCACAACGGCCAGGCGGTCGAGGTGACGCAATCCTACTATCGCGGCGACGCCTACGACTTCGTCGCCGAACTGAACGACGGACCCGCCTGATGCGCGCCGAAGACACCAGGATGTTCACCGAGGCCGCCGAGGCCCCCGCCGTGGTCCGCGCCCAGTTGAGAGACAACGCCCAGGTCATTGCGACGGCGGCGGCCCGCCTTCGCGACCACATACCCTCCGCCGCCCTGATCTGCGGGCGCGGCAGTTCCGACAACGCAGGCGTCTTCGCCCGCTATCTGATCGAATCCGGGACCGGCGTCCTGACCAGCCCGATGCCGCTGGCGGTCAGCTCGGTCTATGGCCGCACTCCTCGCATTCCCGGCGGAGTCTGTTTTGCGATCTCGCAATCGGGCAAGAGCCCGGACCTGGTCGCGGCCGCCTCTGCCGCCCGGGCCGGCGGCGCCTTCGTCATCGCCCTGGTCAACGTCGAAGGCTCGCCCCTGTCGGATGTCGCGGACCTGACCATTCCCCTGCGCGCCGGTCCCGAACTGTCGGTGGCCGCGACCAAGAGCTTCATCGCCAGCCTGACCGCCATCGCCCATTTGGTCGCCGAATGGACTGAAGACGACGCCCTGCGCGCCGGTCTGTCCGCCCTGCCCGACCAGCTGGAAGCCGCCTGGCGCCAGGACTGGAGCGCCGCCCTGCCCGTGCTGCAAGTGGCGACCAACCTCTACGTCGTCGGGCGCGGCGGCGGCTTCGGCGTGGCGCGCGAGGCCGCGCTGAAGCTCAAGGAGACCTGTGGCCTTCACGCCGAGGCCTTCTCCACCGCCGAGGTGCGCCACGGCCCCATGGCCCTGGTCAAGGCCGCATTCCCGGTGCTGATGCTGTCCCAATCGGACGCCACCCGTGAAGACGCCGAGGATCTGGCGGCTGACTTCGCCGCACGCGGCGCTCGGGTCTTTCTCTCCGGCCAGACCGGCGATTCGTGTGTCGTCCCCCTGCCCTCGACGTCCGGCCACCCGGCGCTGGAGCCGATCCTGCTGATCCAGAGCTTCTATGGCCTAGCCGCGCGATTGTCTGTCGCGCGCGGCTTCGATCCCGACCGCCCGCCCTATCTCAACAAGGTGACCGAGACCGTCTGATGGCCGTCAAGTTGATCAACGGCCGCGTGCTGACCCCGGCCGGACTGCGCGACGACCTCAGCGTCGTCATCGACGGCGGGCTCATCGTCGCGGTCGGCTCCGCCGACCAGACGCCAGACGCCGATGTCCAGGATCTCGGCGGCTGCATCCTGGCGCCCGGCTTCATCGACACCCAGGTCAACGGCGGCGGCGGCGTCCTGTTCAACGAGGACCCAAGCGTCGAGGGAATTGCGGCCATCGGCGCCGCTCATCGACGCTTCGGCACAACCGGTTTTCTGCCGACCCTGATCAGCGACGACCTGGATGTCATCGACCGCGCCATCGACGCGGTCGAGGCCGCGATCGCCCAAGGCGTGCCCGGCGTCCTGGGTATCCACATCGAAGGTCCGTTCCTGAACATTCGGCGCAAGGGCATTCACGACGCCTCGAAATTTCTCCAACTGGAAGACGCCCAGGTCGAACGGCTGACGCGTCTGAACGGCGGGCGCACCCTGATCACCCTGGCGCCGGAAATGACGACGCCCGAGATCATCCGTCGCCTGGTCGGCGCCGGCGCCCACGTCTCGGCCGGCCACACCGACGCCGACTATGCGACGTTACGCCGGGCTCTGGACGCTGGACTGACGGGCGTCACCCATCTGTTCAACGCCATGTCCCAGCTCCAGAACAGAGCCCCCGGCGTCGTCGGCGCCGTGCTTGAAGACCAGACCGCCTGGTGCGGGATCATCGTGGACGGCCACCATGTCGATCCGGTCGTCTTGACGGTGGCGCTGCGCTGCCGGCCAGCCGACCGGTTCATGCTGGTGACTGACGCCATGCCCAGTGTCGGCGCGCAGGGCGACCACTTCTTCCTTCAGGGCCGCCGCATTACGGTGAAGGATGGCCTTTGCTACGACGACAAGGGCGTCTTGGCGGGCTCCGACTTGGACATGGCGTCCGCCTTCCGCAACGCCGTCGCCATGCTGGACCTGCCCCTTGAGATCGCGTCGACCATGGCGTCGACCAATCCTGCGACATTTCTGAATATGGCAGACAGGCGAGGGTCTATCGCCGTCGGACAGATCGCCGACCTCGTCGCCCTCAATGCCGACCTGACCGTCGCACAGACCTGGATCCAAGGCCGGCCGTCCGACGCCGGTTAGCTTCGCAAAACTCGGCCATCTCCAGTGCGAAAACATCGCTCCCGGTCACTGGCCGACTCCGGTGCCTGATTTCGAACTTGGCCGATAGCAATACACGGCCACTTCGCGGCTCAGGTCGATGATGTCTTGGCATCGGCTAGGTCGATCGACGGTTGGTGGGTGAAGCCGCGCACCCCCCCGACCGCCTGCGCGTCCCGCCTGATTTCGACATCGCTCTCAGCATAGACGACCAGAAGACGGGCGACATCGACCAACGCGCTTTCGTGGATGCGCTCATAGCCGTGGCTGGCGTCGATGCCGAAGGTGACCAGGGCCGTGCGGATGTCGGCGCCGGATTCAAGAGCGGAGGCCGAGTCCGAGCGGTAGTAGCGGAACACGTCCTTCTGATGCGGGATGTCGTGATCGCGGGCCAGCTGGACCAGTTTGCGCGACAGGTGCCAGTCGAACGGTCCCGTCTGGTCAGCCATGGCGATGGTGACGCCGAACTCGGACGAGTTCTGGCCCGGCGCGGTCGTGCCATTGTCCACCGTGACCATGGCGGCCACGTCCGGGATCAGGACGGACGAGGCGCCCAGCCCCACCTCCTCGGCGATGGTGAACAGCCACCAGGTGTCGACCGTCGGCGTCCGCTCTTCGCGGATCATACATTCCAACGCGGCCAGAAGGGTGGCGACGCCCGCCTTGTCGTCCAGATGGCGCGAGACTATGAAGCCGGTGTCCATGAACTCGGGCTGAGGGTCGATGGCGACGATGTCGCCGACGTCCACGCCCAGGGCCAGGGTGTCTTCGCGACCATGGGTGACGGCGTCGATGCGCAGTTCGACCTGGGGCCAGTTCACGGGCTGGGTGTCCACCTCCTCGTTGAAGGTGTGGCCCGACGCCTTCAGCGGCAGGATGGTCCCGCGATAGGCGCCGCCTTCGGAAAAGATCGTCGCCCGCGCGCCCTCGGCGAAGCGCGAGGACCAGTGGCCGATGGCGACCAGTTCCAGCCGGCCGTTGTCCTTCACCTGTTTGACCTGGGCGCCCAGGGTATCGACGTGGGCCACGATGGCCCGCGCCGGCTTGGGCGTGCGGCCGGGCAGGCGCGCCCGGATGGCGCCACGCCGGGTCAGCTCATAATCAAGCCCGAGGCGTTCCAGCTCGCGGCACAACAGCCAGACGGCTTCGTCGGTGTAGCCCGTCGGACTGGGCGTGTTCAGCAGGTCGGCCAGCCGGGCCTTCAGATAGTCGAGGTCTATTGCGGGGCGGGCCAAGAGGCCTCCTTCAGGCTTCGGATCTCGGGGCGGTCCGCGCCGAGGTCGGGGCGGACAGTGGGAAGAGCAGATCGATGAAACGCTCGGTGGTCGGCTGGGGTTCGTGGTTGGCCAGACCAGGGCGTTCGTTGGCCTCGATGAAGGCGTAGTCGGGCTCGCGCGGCGACTTCACCATCAGGTCGATGCCGGTGACCGGAATGTCGATGGCGCGGGCGGCGGCGATGGCGGCGCGGATCAGGGTGGGATGCACCTCCTCGGTCACATCATGGATGGTGCCGCCCAGATGCAGGTTGGCCGCCTTGCGTACCAGGACCTCGGCCCCCTCCGGCGCCACGTCGTCGAGCCGATAACCCGCCTCGGCCAGGGTGCGTTCGGTCTCGCCGTCGATGGGGATGGTTGATTCCCCGCCGGTGGCTGCGGCGCGGCGGCGGCTCTGGTGTTCGATCAGGGCGCGCAGGGTGGAGCGGCCGTCGCCGATGACGCGCGGCGGGCGCCGCAAGGCGCAGGCGACGACCTTGTAGTCGATCACCACCAGACGCAGGTCCTCCCCCTGGACCTGTTCCTCGATCAGCACTTCTGAGCAGATGCGGCGCGCGCGGGTCAGAGCCGTCTGGACCTCGTTCATGGTCTTCAGGCCGACGGCGACCCCCTGACCCTGTTCGCCTCGGGCCGGCTTGACGACCAGGGCGCCGAACCTGGCCAGGGCGGCGTCGATGGCCGACGGATCGCCGGCGTCGATCCGTTCAGGGACGCGCACACCGGCAGCCTCCACGATGCGCCGCGTCATCCGCTTGTCGTCGCAGATGCTCAGCGACACCGCAGACGTCAGTTCCGACAGACTTTCCCGGCACCGCACCGAGCGACCGCCCCAATTCAGACGAAACAGCCCGCCCTCGGCGTCGATGATTTCGGTATGGATGCCCCGGCGCCGCGCCTCGTTGACGATGATCCGGGCATAGGGGTTCAGGTCGTGGTCGTCGGTCGGGCCGACGAACAAGGCCTCGTTGATCGGGTTCTTGCGCTTGACCCCGAAGAAGGACACGCGGCGGAATCCCAGCTTTTCGTACAGGGCGATGGCCTGGTCGTTGTCGTGCATGACCGACAGGTCCATGTAGGCCAGACCTTGCGTCTTAAAGTGCTCGGCCAGACGCCGGACCAGGGCCTCGCCGACGCCCGGCTGGGTCGCCTGCGGATCGACCGCCAGGCACCACAGGGACGAACCGCATTCGGGATCGTCGAAAGCCCGGCCGTGATTGACCCCCGTCACCGTGCCGATCACCGCGCCCGTCGTCGTGTCCTCGGCGACGAAATAGGTGATCGTCCGGTCGTCGCGGCGCGACCAGAAGAAGTCGGGCGGGACCGGCACCATCTTGCGCTTGGCGTAGATGTCGTTGACCGCCTGGGCGTCCATCTCGGACGTCAGGCGACGCACGGTGAAGCCCCGCGGCTGGCGGCGGCTGGCGCGATAGGTGGCCAGGTCCAGCCGATAGGTGTGCGACGGATCCAGGAACAGTTCCTGCGGCGCCTGGGCCAGCAGGACGTGCGGATTGCGGACGTAGAAGGCGATGTCGCGGCGATCCGGTCCCTCCGCCCGCAAGGCTTCGACCAGGGGTTCGGCCGAGGCGAAGGTCTGGGCGAACAGCAGCCGCCCCCAGCCGCAATCCAGCACGGCGTCCGGGCTCGGCCCCTCGCCCGCCTGCACCGGGGGCTTCAACCCCTCGTGACGCAGCCGCTTCAGGCGGTGCGCCTTGGGGCGTGAGGGGCGAGCGTCAGACCCCATGCTGCTGCATCCACATCTCGAGCACGGCGACCTGCCACAACTCCGAGCCCCGCAGTGGCGTGATGTGTTCGGTCGGATTGGCGAACAGGGTGTCCAGATAGGCCTTGTCGAACAGGCCGCGATCGCGCGCCGCCTGGTTGGTCAGGGCCTCGCGCACCATCTCCAGATACGGACCCTGAATGTATTTCAGCGCCGGCACAGGGAAATAGCCCTTCTTGCGGTCGATCACCTCGGACGGGATCACCAGCCGCGCGGCCTCCTTCAGCACGCCCTTGCCGCCCTGAGACAGCTTGTGCTCGGGCGGAATGCGCCCCGCCAGCTCGACCAATTCGTGGTCGAGGAACGGCACGCGCGCCTCCAGACCCCAGGCCATCGTCATGTTGTCGACGCGCTTGACCGGGTCGTCGACCAGCATGACCTGACTGTCCAGACGCAACGCCTGATCGACCGGGGTCGCCGCCCGGCCTTGTGCAAAATGGGCCTCGACCAGGGCGCGGCTGACGTCGGTGTCGGCCATGTATGCGCCGTTCAACTGGGTCTTCAGCGTCGCATGGCTGCGGTCGAAGAACGCCTTGGCATAGGTCTCGACCGGATCGGTCGCACCCAGCATCGGCGGATACCAGTGGTAGCCGGCGAAGACCTCGTCGGCGCCCTGGCCCGACTGCACCACCTTGATGTGTTTCGAGACTTCCTGGCTCAGCAGATAGAAGCCGACGTTGTCGTAACTGACCATCGGTTCGGACATGGCGCCGATGGTGCCCGGCAGGGCCTCCATCAGCCGCTGGTGCGGCACGAAGATCTGGTGGTGCTTGGTGACATAGTGTTTGGCGATCAGGTCGGAATAGACGAACTCGTCGCCCTTCTCGCCATTGGCCTCCTCGAAGCCGACGGAGAAGGTCATCAGATCCTTCTGGCCCAGTTCCGCCAGCAGTCCGACGATCAGGCTGGAATCCACACCGCCCGACAGCAGCACGCCGACCGGCACGTCGGCGACCATGCGGCGCTTAACCGCCTCGCGCAGGCTGTCCAGCACCCGGTCGCGCCAGTCCTCGGCCGTCAGGGCGGCGTCCTCGACGTGGCGGGTCATGTCGGGCTGCCAGTAGAGGCGGTCCTTGGCCGTGCCGTCCGCCTCGATCACGCGGATGGTCGCCGGCGGAAACTTCTTCACGCCCTTCAGTATGGTGTGCGGCGGCGGCACCACGGCGTGGAAGGTCATGTAGTGGTGCAGGCCGACCGGATCGATGGTCTTGTCCACATCCCCCGCCGCCAGCAGGGCCGGCAGGGTCGAGGCGAACCGCAGGCGCTTACCGCTTTCGGCCAGATACAGCGGCTTGATGCCGAACCGGTCGCGGGCGATCACGGTGCGGCCGGTGTCGCGTTCATGCAGGACGAAGGCGAACATGCCCTTGAACCGCTCGACGCAGGCCTCGCCCCAGGCCTTCCAAGCCTTGATGATGACCTCGGTGTCGCCGTGCGAGAAGAAGCGGAACCCCATTCCCTGCAGTTCTTCCCGCAGTTCGGGATAGTTGTAGATGCAGCCGTTGAACGCCAGGGTCACGCCCAGGTCGGCGTCCACCATCGGCTGCTGCGCGGCCTCCGACAGGTCGATGATCTTCAGGCGTCGGTGACCCAGCCCCACCGGGCCGCGCATCACGATGCCGGACCCGTCCGGTCCACGGGGCGAGAGCGCATCGGTCATGCGTTGAACGGCGCCGGCGTCCGCCGGTCGTCCGTCGAAATTGATCTCGCCGCTAAGACCGCACATGGGCCCTCCTTGAATTGTGGAAGCAGCGCGTACAAATGGTTCGTGCACGAAAGAGTTCAACCCAATGAGCGATATTTCCCTTCAGCCGCTCGCGGACGCGGCTGATCCCACGACGTCTCTGGTGCGTTCGGTCAGGCGCATCGCCCAGGCGATCGACGTCCGCTCACGTGAGATCGCGCACCTGACGGGCCTGACCCTGCCGCAGCTCCTGGTGCTGCAATCCATCCGCGCCCTGGGCGAAGTCAGCACCAGCGCCATCTCGCGCGACGTCTCCATGTCGCCCCCGACGGTGGTCGCCGTGCTGGACAAGTTGGAGACCAAGGGCATGGCCGTCCGCTATCGCTCCACGACGGACCGCCGGGTCGTCCACGTGCGTTTGACGGATCAGAGCCGCGAGGCGCTCGCCGGTTCCCCCAGCCTGTTCGGCGAGGGCTTCATGACCGCCTTCGCACGCCTCCCCCACGCCGAGCGCGTGGCGATGGCGCAGGCGGTGGAAGGCCTGGCGACCATGATGCAGCTTCGGCCGGCGCCGGCAGCCCTCGCGCCTGAAGGTGATAGCGGTGTCGCGCCACTGACGGCGTCACGCTAGCTGTCGCCAGCGCTGGCTGCTTGTGCGTCATCTCTACTAAAAACCAAAAGGTGCAGATTTCTCGGTAGCAAACAATCCATCGAGAAAACCGGGCTATGAGCGCTGTTGTGCGTTCGTCCCAATGAGACATTTCAGCAAGCCGGAGGAGATCGCGGCCCTGATCGCCTTTCTTCTGTTGGAGCATGACGCCTTCCTCACCGGCCAGACATTGCTGCTCGACTGGTGGGGCGCCATGATCGGCCGGCGGGAGCCTGAAGGGCTTCGAAGTGGTCAAGCAACCTGCGCCGACGTCGATATTCTCCCCGACCGCATCTATTGAGCAAGCGCGGGTTAAAGTCCGCGACCCGAAAGGACCCGATCTCGTCGGATGCTTCCCGCCTGCGTCGCCGTCAAACGCGCGCCCCGTGAGAAATCCGCAAGGCCGGGACCGCGAGAGTTGAAGGTCGCGAACCTCGCGTCTTCGGGCTGAAGCATGGTGCGGGGATTGCCGTCGCGCCCCGTGTACCACATTTCGGTCCATCCCGCCGGCGCGATATGGTCGTCCATCCAGCAGTCGAGGAAGGTCGCTGCGCCGACAAAGCGAGGGTCTCCGTACCGCCCGTCCGGAAAGGCGCTCGAGGGGCGCCATGGCCGGCCGAGAAAGACCGAGTGCCTGACCACGCCCGCATCTTTGGTCAGGCGGCAGTCGTGGAAGACGAAGCCGTAGGTCTGCTCAATGGGCGTGCTGGGGGCCGTGATATAGCCCTCCACCGGATCGGCGGGCCGCAGGCGTGATCGGATTTCGCAGCGCTCGAACCAGGCGCGTCCGCCGCCGAAGATGAAATCATAGCTTCCCGCGATCAGGCAGCGGTCGAACAGGGTCGCGCCGGCGTCCGGAAACAAGGTGTCCTGATAGCTGAGAATATCGCAGTTGCGCACGACCGCGCGGTCCGATCCCTTGTCCATCATCAAGGCGACGGCTTGGGGCCCGGCCCCATTGTGCGAGTGAAGCCCGTTCGGCTTCGTCATCTCCCCCATACCGTCGAAGGCGTTGTTGATGGTCAGGGTCTCGGCGCGGAAATCGGGGGCGCGCACGAACAGGGTCGGCGTGCGGAAGGTGCCCCACATGCGACCGTCCGGGGCGGCCAGACCGGAGGCGGCCAGGTGATTGATCACCGAGCCCGCGCGATCCTCGCCAATGAGGTGGATGAAGGGTTTGTCCACGACGACCTGCTCGTTCCAGATGCCTCGCGTCACCAGGATGCGAAATGGCTTTCGCCCGTCCGTCGGCGCGGCCGCGATCGCGGCGGACAGGCTGGGATAGACGGCCGCGCCAAAACGTCCGTCCGACGGACCCGACGCCACGACGGCGTCGAAACCGGTGGTCTCGGCCAAGGCCTGCGTGGACATCGCCAGCGGCAGGGCGACGCCGGAGGCGAGAAGGGCGCGCCGGGAAACGGTCTGGGACATGACGGCTCCGAATGAAAAGCGGCGCCGACCGGCGAACCGGTCAGCGCCAGGTCTCCTGGGGGGAGTTTGTGCACCTAGAACGTATAGCGAATACCGAAGTTGTACTGCCGGCCCGTATGGGAATAGACGTAGATGCTGTCGCGGCGGCTGTCGGTATATTGTTCGTTGAAGGCGTCGGTCAGGTTCAGCCCCTCGAACGTGACCTTGATCCGGTCGTTCAGGGCGTAAGACGCCGAGGCGTCCACCGTCACGATGTCGCGGACCCCGTCGATGTCATTGGTGCTGGTGCCGCTGGGCACCGCCGTCAGATAACGATCACGATAGGCCGCCGACACCCGGGCGCTGAACCGGTCGTCCTCGTAATAGAGGGTGGCGTTGTAGGCGGTCTTCGACAGGCCGAGCAGGTCGTTCTCGACGAAGCCAGTGGAGGATCGCGACGAGATGTAGCTGATCTTCGAATCCACCAGGGTGACGTTGAAGATGGCGCCGAGGTTGTCGAACGGCCCAGGCAGGAAGCTGAACGGCTGCTGATAGCTGATCTCGATCCCCTTCAGGGGCCCGCCCTCCGTATTGACCGGCTGGCTGAAGAGGAAGACGTCGCTGGGCGACACGCCCAGGCCGTCGAGCAACGCCAGCGGCAGGCCCGACTCATTGAACGGCTGCGACACCCGCGAGGTCTGAATGTAGCTGTCGATGTCCTTGTAGAAGAGCCCGACGGACAACAGCGCATCCGGCGCGAAATACCACTCGGCCGACAGGTCGTAGGTCGTGGCGCGAATGGGATCCAGATACGGGTTGCCGGAACTGACGCTGAACACCCCGACCGTGCTCAAGCTACCGCCCGGCGTCACGCTGCCGAGATTGGGGCGCGTCATGACCTTGGCCGCGCCGAAGCGTAGCAGGACGTCCGGCGTCACCTCCGCGGTTAGGTTCAGCGCCGGCAGCACGTCGTCATAGTCCCGGTCCACCGTCGTCTGCTGGGCCGCGCCGGCGACCAGCTGATAGCCGGTCGAGCTCTGTTCGGTCTTCACATAGCGGACCCCGACGTCGCCCCGCAGAGGTATGCCGCCCAACTGGGTGTTGAAGTCCAGTTGCAGATAGGCGGCTGAATCCTTCTCGGTCACATTGCGGATGTTGCCGCGCGCATTGGCGTTGGTTTCGCCGCTGAGTTCGAACAGACCCGTGCCGCTGTAGATGTCGAACAGGTCGGCGAAGGCGTTGAGGTTCGGCGCGATCCAGTTCGTCACCGTCCCGTCCGGCGCGCCCAGATTGCGGCCGAAGCCGCTGACCAGTTCGGTCAGGCTGTCCAGGGTCACGCCGGCGGGCAGTTGCGGCACGACGCTCTCGTTGACCCGCGCCAGAGCCCAGGAGTCGAATTCGTATTCCTTGTAGTTCACCCCCGCCTTCAAGGTCAGCGAAGGCGTCAGATCATAGCCGCCATCGAGTTGGGCCGTCTTGATCGTGTTCGTCACCCCTTGCGGACGGAGTCGGATTTCCGACCGCGCCGCCCCGAAATTATAGGCCAGCGGATCGGTGACGTCGTAGCCGAAGCCGATCAGCGGCGCGTCGCGGTTCTGGCGATAGTCGTAGAAATAGTCGTCCGAATTCTCGCGATTCAGGATGACCGTCGTCTGGATCGGATTGTCGAAATCGGACTTCGAATAACCGACCAGACCCTTGACCCGGAACCGGTCGCTGAACGCATGTTCGATGCTCAGTGTGCCTTGGGTGTATTTGGTGTCCAGCTCGTCGTAGCGGGTTTCGGTCTCCACATCGACGTCGTCGAACAGCCCATAGACCATGTCGCCGTTCTCATCGATGACGCCGTCGCGCACGATGATTTCCGGCCGGCCGCCCTGCGACGCGTTGCGGGCGAAAGACAGCGCCTCCAGCCAGTTCTCCTGACGTGTCGCCTTGAAGTCGGAATAGAGTAGATCGAGGTTGATCAGCGTCTGCTCTTGCGGACGGAACTGCACTGAACCGGTCAGGCCGAGCCGTTCCTGGTCATGCGTCAGCCGCCCGTAGCGCGGAAAGCGCGGCGTATAGACGTCCGCCCGACTGGCGTCGGAAAAGGGAGACGCCGGATTGAAGCCGCCCGCTTCCGTGCCGTTCAGCCAGCCGCCGGAGCCGTGGCCTTCTTCCAGCAGCTGGCGCTTGGTGTAGGCCACCGACACAAGCGCGCCGAGCCGGCCGTCCATCCAGGTGTTGCTGGCCAGCGCGGCGAACCGCGGGTCCCATTTGCGCGACAGGTCGTTGTAGCCGTACTGGCCCGACAGCACGAGGTTCGCGCCCGCGTAGTCGAAGGGTCGCCCAGTCTGCAGATCAACCGTCGCGCCCAGCGAGCCTTCTTCGGTCTCGGCCGAGGCGGTCTTGCGCACGGTGATGCTGTTGAACAGCTCGGACGCAAACACATTGAAGTCGAACGCGCGGTTGCGGTTCGCGCCGCCCGAGCTGTCCGTGCCGGACGAGGTGCTCTGGCCTTCGACCCCGTTGATGCGCACCCGCGTGAACTGCGGCCCTAGCCCCCGCACGGTGATCTGGCGTCCCTCGCCGGCGTCGCGTGCGATGGAGACGCCCGGCACGCGCTGGATCGACTCAGCCAGGTTGGCGTCCGGGAAATCCGCCATGTCTTCGGCCTTGATGACGTCCACGACGCCATTGGCGCGACGCTTGGCCGTCAGCGCGCTGCCCAGCGACGCACGGAAACCGGTTACCACAATCGTTTCAACTTCGTCGGCCTGATCTTCGACCTCGCTCCCCTGAGCGACGGTCTGCGGGGCCACGGTCGCGCCGGCGAGCACCGCCGTTCGCCCGTTGTTGGACGCGACCACCAGATTACTGCCTTGCAGCAGTCGGTTCAGACCTTGGTCGACGGAATAGACGCCCTGCACGGCGGCGGTTCGCTGTCCGGCGACCGCTTCGGTGGAGGCCAGAACCTGCAGATCGGCCTGGCGCGCGAAGGCGGGGACGCCGGTGGCTGCGGGTTGCGACGGCACATTGAACTGCCTGGCCTGCGCCTGGACTCCGCCGGCTCCGGCCAAAGCCATTGTGCTGACCGCGATCATCAGCGACGCCCTAGCGCCTTGGTTTTGCGACATGGCCATGCCTGCGCCCTCCCTTTTCTGTTTCCTGGTTCCCGGACCCTTCTGCGAGGGTTCCGAAAGTCTCGATGTGCGGCGAACGACTTTCCGTCGCCGGACCAAAAAGAATTATTCCGCGCCCCCCAGAAGAATGACGTCGTCCCCGACCTTCACCTCCGCCCCATGGGTGACGCCGACCGCCTGAGCGAAACTTTCCGGCTCGTTGGTCCGGAACCAGCCCACGACCGTGCGACCCTCAAGGTCGGGATCGACGATCACGATCTTGCGGCTGTTGTAGCGATTGAACTCGGCGGCGGCGGCGGCGATTGTGTCGCCATCCAGAACGATCTGTCCGTCCCGCCATGACAGGGCGCGATCCATCTCCAGCGGGCGCTTGACCGGGCTGGAGGCGCCGGCCTGGTCGCTGACGAAGACCTGTTCGCCGGCCACAACCCGTCGGCGCCGTCCTCCAGCACCCTTGCCGCTCCAGACCTCCACCACCCCCTCGGTCACGCGGACTTCGGCCCCCAGCGCCTTGCGACGGACCGAAAAGGCCGTGCCGACGGCCTGAACGCGCACGTCGCCGGCGGCGACGACGAACGGGCGCGTTCGGTCCTTGGCGACCTGGAACCAGGCCTCGCCGCGATCCAGCGTCACAGCACGCTCCGCCTTCTGAAAGCGGATATCCAGCGTCGTATCGGTGTTGATCGCCGCCATCGACCCATCGGCCAGCGGCACGCGACGGATTTCCCCCACCAGGGTGCGATAACGCTGCCGCGAGAGAACGGGCGTCAGCACCACGCCGGCGGCGGCCGCAGCCGCCAATCCAAGGCCTCCGAGCAGCACGCGACGATCCGGCTTCATGGACGCAAGATCCGTCTTCACCTCGGTCGGATCGACCATCAAGGCCAGCACCGCCCTGGCCCGCCACAGGGCGCCCTGACGACGACTGTCGTTCGCAAGCCAGTCGTCCAACGCGGCCTGATCGTAAGCGTCCATCCCGCCGCCGTCCAATCGTGCGGCCCACTGCGCCGCCGCTGCGTCGATCTCGGTCGAGGTTTCCCGGCTCATGCGCGCCGCTCCCCGGTCACGCCCGCGCGGCTGTCGCCGTCCGCCTCGGCCAAACCGGCCAGCACAGCCTTGAGCCCGCGTGCAGATTCGTTCTCGACCACATTCTCCGTCACGCCCAGCTGCGCCGCGATCTCTTTCTGGGACAGGCCCATGATCCGGCGCATCTCGAAAATGCGCCGGCTGCGTTCCGGCAAGGTGGCGACGATCTTCATGACGCGTGCGAGTTCCTTTCGCCCCCCGGCGATGCGCTCGGGCGACGGCTCGTCCCACTCGATGCGCAGGGCGTCGATTTCCGTCACGGCTTCGATCCGCACGATCCGGGCGCGCCGCATCTGTTCCAATACGACCGACCGCGCCGTCTGAAAGAAATAGGCCCTCGGGCTTTCGATCTGCTCGACCGCCTTCAGGTTCGCCAGCCGGCAATAGGCCTCCTGGATGACGTCATCGACGTCATTGGACGTCACAAGCGAACGCTTCAGCCAGACGCGCACATCCTGCTCATGGGGCAGCACTTCGCGCGCCAACCAGCGCACCCTCGCCTGCTCCCCATCCCGTCCGCCTTGCGCCACGATCGCTCCCCTTCGGGAGCACGATGCGTGACCGGCGATTTTCCGTCAAAGCATAGAGCGCCGAACACTGCCCTTATCAGTCAGCGTGTGCTTGACCCTTCGCGCAGGAAGGGCGCCGCCGCCAGGACCGCCTGGCTGCGGTTGTTGACCTCCAGCTTTCGCAGGATGGCGGAGACGTGCTGCTTGACCGTGCCTTCAGTCAGACGCATCTCGCCCGCGATCTCCTTGTTCAGCTTGCCGTCGGCCAGGGCGCGCAGGACGCGCAGCTGGGCGGCGGACAGGCGGGCCACGCGGCGGTGAAAGTCCGCTGCTGCGGGACTGGCGACGATCTCGGCCGGGAAAACCTCTTCGCCGCGCAGGATGGCGCCCACGGCGTTCACCAAGGTCTCGACTGGCGCGGCCTTTGAAAGATAGGCCCGCACCCCGAAGGCGCGCGCCATCGACACCGCGTGAGCGTCCAGCCGCGCCGAGACCATGGCGAACTGGCTGTCGGGCAGGGCCTGCTGGAGGCGCAGAAGGGCGTCGAACCCTGTGGCGTCCGGCAACATCAGGTCGAGCATCACCAGCTTGATTCGTCCGCCCAGGGTGCGGGCGCAGTCCAGGGCCTCGGCCGCCGACACCACGCGCGCCACGTCGAGATGGGCGTAGGCGGCGCGGATCGAGAGCTCCAGCGCCTGGCCGACCAGCGGATGATCATCGACGATGAGGACGGTCCAGCGCATGGGCGCGCTCCATTCAGGCGAAGCTGTGGGTTGCTCCTTTCGCAAAGAAGGATTGCAGGACAGGTCTTAACCGGTCGTTAGCCAGGCCGGACTGGCCCGCCGGCCGGGCCCGCCGCGAAATCGCGCCCGAACCTATAACTTTGGTTCGATTTGGCCCGTTTTGGCGGCTTGGTTTGTGGACACCCCCGCGTTTCGGGATGATTTGGGCCTCCAACACGGCGCGAACCGCCGTCACACACACCGTTGGAGATGAAGATGAACAAGTCGCTGATCGCCGCCGCCGCCCTGGTCCTGACCGCCGTCGCCGCCCCCGCCCTGGCGCAATCCGCCTCGACCACCGGCTCCGGCTCCATCACCGTGATCCGCCCGCTGACGATCACCAAGACCGCCGACCTGAAGTTCGGCACGGTCGTGCGTCCCTCGACCGGCGCCGGCACAGTGGCGGTGAGCGCCGGCGGCGCACGCTCGGTTGCAGGCGGCGTCGTCGGCCTGACCTCCGGCGATACGCCGGCTGCCGCCGGCTTTTCGGTCGCCGGCGAAGGCGGCCAGTCGGTCTCGGTCACCATTCCCGCCACCTTCTCCATGGCCAACGGCACGGACACCCTTACGGTGACCACCAGCAACAGCCTGACGGGCTCGGCGGCCAGCCAGACGCTGTCGAACGCCCTGGGGTCGGCCGGTTCGCTGGCCTTCACCGTCGGCGGCTCGGTTCCCGTGTCCTCGACGACGACAACCGGCGCCTACACCGGCGCCTTCACCGTCTCGGCGGCCTACAACTAAGCTGATGTATCCGCTCGACATGGGCGCGCGGCGCGCAGGGCCTCTTAACGAAGGGGAAGGATTGAACCGCCATCGTTTCTCGTTCTCGTTGCGCCGTCTGGGATCGGTCATGTTGCGATACCTCCTTCCCGCCCTCGTCACGCTGGCCATGGCCGAGCCCGCCCTGGCGCAGGTCGGCGCGGACCTGAACATTTCGCCCAAGCGCGTGGTGTTCGGACCCGGCGAACGCAGCGCGACCGTCTATGTCTTCAATCAGGGCGACGAGCCGGCGAGCTATTCCGTGGAACTGGTGGATCGGGTCATGACGCCCGACGGCCAGATCGTGGCTGCAGCCGACCGGCCCGACGTCACGGTCGATTCCGCCGCCGATCTGGTTCAGTACACGCCGCGTCGCATCACGCTTCAACCGCGCGAGAGCCAAGCGATCCGCGTGCGCGCGCGGCCCGGCGGCGACGGCGAACACCGCAGCCATCTGACGGTGACGGCCCTGCCGCTCGAGGACGCAGGCTTCACCGTCGACCAGGCAGCGGCGGGTCCGGGCGACGCCGTGTCGCTGCAGGTCATCGCCCTGTTCAGCGTCAGCATTCCGGTGATCGTACGGGACGGCGCGGCCGACGCGCGCGCCGCCATCGACCGCCTGTCCCTGTCGCGCGAAGCCGACCAGACGCTTCTGTCGCTTGACCTCGTGCGGCTGGGGGCGAGTTCGGTCTATGGCGATGTGGAAATCTCGGTCGCCGACGCCGACGGTTCGCGCCTGATGACGGCCGTGCGCGGCGTCGCCGTCTACCCGGAGGTCGAGCGTCGCACGGTCGTGGCCGTCCTGCCGCAGGGCGTTCAGCCCGGCCAGACCCTGAGCGTGGCCTATCGGGACGACGACGCAGCGCAAGGCGAGGTGCTGGCGACGGCGACGCTGGTCGCACCGTGACGGCCGCCCGCACCGCGGGCGCGGCCCTGGTCGCCCTGGCCAGCTCCGCATCGGCGTGGACCGTCGCGGCCCAGGATCCGCTGGTGCGCAATCTCGTCATCGCCGCCGATCCCCAGCCGTTCAGCGCCGACGACCTGCTGTGGATGGAGGTGCTGGCGGGAGAGGTCCAGCTGACCGAGTCCATGAACGTCTACGCCTCGCGCGCAGGTGTGTTCGTTCCGCTGGGGGAGTTCTCGCGGGTGCTGGATCTGGCCGTCGGCGTGTTTCCGGCGCAGCGCCGGGCGGAAGGGTGGGTGCTGGACCCGTCGAACCGCATCCTCGTCGATCTGGCCCGCCGCCAGGCCACGGTCGGGGGTCAGGTCGTGAGCTTCGGCGCCGACCAGGCCGCCATCTACGACGGCGATCTCTATGTCCGCATGGACCTGCTGGAGCAGTTGCTGCCGGTGAAGCTGAAGGCCGATCCGAGCGCTCAGATCCTGACCTTGACCTCGACCCGTCCCCTGCCGTTCGAGCAGCGCGCCGAACGCACGCGTCGGCAGGCGTCGGCGACCGGCGCGGAGGGGGAAACGGTGGTCCGGCAGGCGACGCCCTATCGCCTGGTCAGCCCCCCGGCTTTCGACGTCAACATCGGCGGTCAGTTGACGCGGGACGGCGTCGACAACGCCGGACGCTACGACATTCGCGCCGCAGGCGACCTGCTGCGCAGCGGGTTCGAGGCCTACGTCGGGTCCGATGATGACGGCCGGATCGGCGCCGTGCGCGTCGCCCTGACACGCAAGGACCCTTATGGTCGCGCGCTAGGCCCCCTCGGCGGGACGCGCGCCAGTCTGGGCGACGTCTTCTCGCCGTCCATGCCTATCGGCGCGGCTGGCGTGACCGGGCGGGGCGTTTACTATTCCTCCGCCCCGCTGGAAAGCCTGGACCTGGCGACGCCGCTGAACCTGCGCGGCGAACTCGCGCTGGGCGAAGAGGTGGAGCTGTACGTCAATGAGGTGCTGCAGCGCGCCCAGACCTCGCCCGTCCAGGGCCGCTACGAGTTCCTGGACGTGCCGCTGGCCTTCGGACTGAACACCGTCCGGCTGGTCTTCTATGGATCGCAGGGCCAGATCCGCGAGGTGGTCCGTCGCATCAACTTCGGGGCCGGCCAGTTGGAGCCTGGACGTCTGGTCGTGCGCCTCGCCGCCCTCGAACAGGGGGTGACTGTCTTCGATGTGGGGGAGCCGGCGGGGGGCGTGGACGCCGGCGCGACGCGGTTGGTGGCCACGGCCGATTACGGCCTGACGCCCGGCGTGACGGTCAGTGCGGGTGCCGCGCGCTACAATCCCGTGGGGCGTGACGCGCGTTCGCTGGCGACGGTGGGCCTTCGCGCGTCGCTGGGACCGGTCGCCGCCCAGATCGACGTCGCGTCCGACGACCAGGGCGGACAGGGCCTTACCGCCGGCATGGCGACGCGCGCCCTGGGCGTCTCCCTGATCGGCCGGCATTCCGAATACGGCGGCGGCTTCATCGACGAGACGCGGCAGTTGGGCCTCATCGGCCAGGCGCCCCTGCGTCGCGCGACCGACCTGCGCATCGACGGCCAGGTCGTAACGCCGACCGGCATGTCGGTCCCCATGTCGCTGAACGCGCGCAGGCTGGTGCGTGCCGACGGCGCCGAACTGACCAACGCCGAGCTGCGCGCATCCGCTCCGGTCGGCCGCTATTACGCGTCAAGCAGCCTGGCCTACGAGGCCGAGCGATCCGACGGCGTGGACCAGCAGCGCTGGCTGGGCGGCGTAGACATCACCACCCTGGTGTCGGCGCGACTGCAGACTCGCGCCGGGCTGACCTACGAACTATCTCCGAACGCCGATCTGGACAGCGCCTATGGGACGGCGGACTGGCAGTTGAGCGAGACCCAGGCCCTGCGCCTGGGCGTCGTGCGGACGCTGGGGCCGCAGGCGACGACCAGCCTCCAGGCGTCGCATCTGTGGCGCGCCCCACGCTTCGACCTGGCCTTGAACGTCGCCTATGAGACCGCCCGCCAGGACTGGCGGGTCGGCCTGCAACTGGGCTTCGGCTTCGGCTACGATCCGGGCCGGGCGACCTACAGGATCACGCGCCCCGGCGTCGCCGGCGGCGGATCGGCGGCGATCAACGCCTGGATCGATGAGAACGGCGACGGCGTGCGTCAGGCCGACGAGTCCGGCGTGCCCGGCGTCGTCGCCGACACCCCCGCAGGCGGGTTCGTCACCGGACCTGACGGACGCGTCTATGCCGCCGGGTTGGGCGATGCGCCGACCGCGCTGATCCGACTGAACGCCGAAGCGGTCGACGACCCATTCCTGGTCGGCGGCGGTTCCACCCTCCAGATCGTGCCCCGCCCCGGGCGGGTCGCACGCATCGACGTTCCGATGCGGCGCAGCGCCGAGGTCGAGCTGCTGGCTCAACTGGCTTCGGACGACGGCCCGGCGCGGCCACTGGCCGCCCTGTCGATCCTGCTGGTTCCCGAGAGCGGCGGCGCCCCCGTCCCGGGCCGAAGCGACCACGCCGGGGTCGTCTTTCTCGAAAGGCTGGCGCCCGGCGCCTACGCCGTTCAACTGGATCCCGACCAGGCCCGAGCCCTCGGGGTGTCCCTGGTCGCGTCGGCGCGCGTGGTCGTGCCCGCCACGGGCGGCTTCGTGGACGGCGGCGCCTTCCAGGTGCGCATCGCGGGCGCAGGAGCGGCGGCCCAATGACGCGCCCGCTCGCCCTTCTGATTCTGCTGGCGTTCGGCGCGCTCGCCGCGCCCGGTCAGGCGCTGGCCCAAGTCACCGTGACCCGCTCGCCCGCCACGGCGCCGACCCTGGGCACGACCATTCGGGGAAGTTCGGCCACGACCTTCAGCATTTCCACCTCTGGGAGCGTGAGCCGCACCTCGGGCAACGCGATCCGGCTGAGCTCCAGCGCGGTGACGCCGACGACGATCACGGTGAATTGCGGCCTGCTCAATCTGTCGGGCCTGTGCGCGCTGCGCCATGTGCGGGTCACGATTACGCCCGCGCCGGGATCGGGTCCGGCCGCCATATCACGCCTGCGGGTCGGTTCGCTGAGCGGCGCCTCCTATCGCAGCGGCTCGGCGCCGGTTGAAGGATCGAGCCTGAGCTTCGACCTCAACCCCATAGGCCTTCTGGGTTCGGCGACGTTCCGCCTCGGCATGGACGTCGTCCTGGCCGCCAACGCCGCCAGCGGGACCTACGGCTTCGACTATGTCGTGACGGTGGAGCTTGTTCCGTGATCCGGGCTGTCGCCATCGCCGTCTTGTCCGTCTGCGTCGCGGGGCTTGTCGCCGGATCGGCCGCCGCCCAGGATTCCGCGCGCGCCAGCCTGACGGTCCAGAGGGCCCTCAGCGTCGTCGCCGTGCGCCCTATTCAGCTGTCGCCCGAACAGCGGGAAGCCACCCTGACGCTGAGCGCCGACATTCGGCCCGACGCGCCCGCCGTCATCCGCGTCACCGGCGATCCGGGGCGGGTGTATCGCATCCGCGTGCCGCAGACCCTGACCTCCCCTGAAGGCGCCGCTCTGATCGAGGACCTGCGTATCTGGAGCGACAACAGCGGCGACGTATCGACGAGCCGCGCCTCCCGTATGGACGATCAGGGCCGAGACCTGCTGCGTGTGACCGGCTTCGCTCGTTCCGCACCCGGGGACGTCGCGGGGGTCGCGACGCTGCCGCTGAGCATCGACTACGAATAGTCGGCCAGCGCCCGAAGCGTCTCGATCAGGTGGTTCACCCTTGCCAGGTCCATCGGACGACCCGCAGCGAAATCCTCATCAACGGCGATCGCTGCGGCCCCGACATCGGCGAAGCCGAACAGGCCTGCGGCCCCGGCCAAGCCATGCGCGATCCGCTCCACTTCCGCCGCCTCGCCGCCCGCCAAGGCTCCCGCAAGAGCCGTCGCCTCGATTGCGGCGCGCGCCCGAAACCGGGTCCTGAGCGGCGCCAGCGGGTCGTCCGTCACGCGGCCGCCTCGGCCAGCAGATCGCGCACCTGCCGCGCCAGCGTCATCGGGTCGAACGGCTTCACGATCACCCCGATCGCGCCGATCTGCTTCAGGCGCTCGACCTCGTCGGGCTGGACGCGCGCGGTCATGAAGATCACGGGCGTCCGATCCATCCCGTCCACTTCCCGCAGGGCCGCCAGCACGCCGGGCCCATCCAGAGACGGCATCATGACGTCCAGCAGCACCACGTCGGGCCGCGCCCCCGCCTCCATTTCCGCCAGCGCTTTCGCCCCGGAGGCGTAGCTGGCGACCGCGATGTCCGGATCCAGCTCGAACGCGAAGGCCGCCACCTCGCGAATGTCAGGCTCGTCATCGACGTGCATCAGGTTCAGCGTCATCGGCTCACTCCCTGGGGTTCGTGTTCGAAAACGTCAGCCGCCGCACCGTCCGCAGCAACTGGGTCAGCGATGCGGACGACTTGACCAGGACCGCCTCCACACGCGCGCCCAGGGCGGCGTCCATCTCCTGCGCTGAATAGACCACCACGGGGATGGCGGCCTCGCCCTCGCCCAGGTCCGGCAGCAGTTCCAGACCCGAGCCGTCCGGCAGGCCCAGGTCCAGGATCACCAGGTCGGGCCGGGATCGCGCCACGAGCGCGCGCGCGCTCGCCAAGCTGGCCGCACCCGTGATCACGGCCACGCCCGCCAGGGCTTCGGCGGTCACCTGAAGGATGTCGGGATCGTCGTCAACGTGAAGGATGTGCGGCGTCGGCCGGCCCAGCCGATCGAGAACGGAGGTGATGGCGCCGCGCAGGCGACCCTGATCGAAGGGCTTCTCCAGCCAGTCCACCACCTCCAGCGACTGTCCGCGCGCCTTGCCCCGCGCGACGTCCGCCGAGACGACCACGACCGGCGTCTCGGCGGTCTGTGGGCGACCGCGCAAGGCCCGGATCAGGCCGATGCCGTCGGCGTCCGGCAGCTGAAGATCGACCAGGATGGCGGCGAACGCCTCCTCGCGAACCGCGTTCAGGGCCGCCTCGGCGCTGGGCGCGATCCGGGCGTCGAACCCGTCCTGCGCCAGCATCAGGCGGAGCACCTCCGCCGCGTCGGGATCGTCCTCGACAATCAGCAGGCGCGGGCCATCCATCGGCGCCGTCGCCGCTTCGCCGGTCGACATCGGCAGGTCGAGGTGGAAGGTCGCTCCTTCGCCCGGCGCGGATTCGAACCACAGCCGCCCGCCATGGCGCTCGGCGATCTCGCGGGAGATGGCCAGGCCCAGGCCCGTGCCGCCCTTCTGCCGCGTGTCCGAACTGTCGGCCTGGGCGAACTTGGTGAAGATCCGTGCGCGGAACGCCTCCGGGATTCCCGGACCCTGATCCTGCACGCTGAGCCGCACGATGCGCGTCTCAGGCATGACCGAAACGTGGACGCGCCCGCCGGACGGGGAGAATTTGGCCGCGTTCGACAGCAGGTTCACCACCACCTGGACCAGCCGGTCCGCATCGCCCGTCACCGGGCCGGGCGGACCGTCCTCAAGTCGAAGCTCGACCCCCAACCCGTCGGCGTAGCCGCCGACTCCTTCCACAGACCGCGCTGCGATGTCACGCATGTCCAGCGGCTGCAGGTCCAGGCTGATCTGGCCGGACTCCAGCTTCTCGATGTCCAGGATGTCGTTGATCAGACGCACCAGGCGCTGGCTGTTGGCGTTCGCGATGCCGATCAGGCGCGCCGCCCGCTCGGAAATCTCGCCCGCCGCGCCGCCGGCCAACAGGCCCAGCGAACCCGCGATGGACGTCAACGGCGTTCGCAGCTCGTGGCTGACCGTCGAGATGAACTGCCGCTTCATCTCATCGACGCGGCGGCGCTCGGTGATGTCGCGCACCACAGCCACGACATGCAGGCCGGACGGCAGCCGCATGGGGCTGAAGGCGACGTCCACCGGAAAGGTCGAGCCGTCGCGCCGACGCGCCGTCAGTTCGCGCACCAGGCCGCCCTCCGCCTCTGCCCCTGTCTTGCGAATCCGGGCCATCAAACCCGCATCGCCTTGATCGCGGGCCTCCAGCAGCACCGCCACGTCGCGACGCCCGAGATCCTGGGCCGACCAGCCGAACATGCGTGTCGCCGCCGTATTCAGGCTCTCGACCGTGCCGCTGGGGTTCAGGGTCAGTATGGCGTCGATGGCGCTGTCGAAGATCGCTTCATGACGCGCGGCCGTGGCTTGCACCGTCGCCAGTAGGGACCGACGGGTCGTCACATAGCGAACGATCAGCCAGGCGCTTGCGGCGACCATGGCGATCAGGGCGACGAACAGCGCCGTCACCATCGCCTCCGTGGTTCGTGAGCGCGCCTCCGCCCGCGCCGTCAGCGCCGACAGCCGCCCCGCATCGACAGCGCTCATGCGGTCGATCACCGACCGGATTCGGTCCATCGCCGCCTTGCCCTCGCCGCTGGACACCGCCGCGAGGCCGGCCTCGCGGCCCTCGGCGTCGCGGGCGGCCAAGGCCTCGCGCATCACCGCAAGCTTGTCCACGATCAGGGCTTCAAGCGCCGCTATGTTGGCGATTTGGGTCTCATCACCCGCATAGGCCCGCCGGAGCCGGGGGATTTCTCTTTGAAGCGCGGCGGTTGCGTTCTCGTAGGGCTGGAGAAAATCAGGTTCGCCGCTGATGATGTAGCCGCGCTGCCCGGTTTCCGCGTCCTGCATGAGCGAGAAAACCGTCTGCAACTCCCGCCGCGCCTGATGGGACTGCTCGGTCTGCACACGCAGTTCTCGGACGCGATCAAACTCATGCCGCAGCTCGATTCCCGCCAACAGCAGCGCGCAAACGACGCCTGCGGCCCCGACATAGAGCCAAGATTGCTTGTTTCCCGTACTGAACTTGTTCATCGCCGCTCCGCCTCACATGCCCATGCAATCAGAGTTCGCACGCGATCGAAAGCGGAACTGGCTGGGGAGGGGGAAACCATCCCCAAATGGACTACAGCTAACGCGCTTAGTATCGCGAGTGTGCGCGCAGAACCCGATGTCCATCGTTCGAACACCTCTTGTCCGACTCTTGACGGGTCTGGCTGACTGTACAATGCCGCTCGCCCGAACGCGCTAAGCGCCCGCGCCTCTCGTCTCCCAGCAGCGCACGGTCAAGTCTTCAGGATGGAGCGACGCGGGGGCAACGACACGGACGACGCGCCTCTGCCCACGTCCAAGGTCGAAATAGTTGTCGCTGAACCAGAGGTCGGTTCGGGTCGACAGCAGATGGACGAACGGCAGATAGGCGTCGGCCCTGATCGTGACGCGCAGTTCCACATCGCTGATCCGTTCGACCTGCGTGCTGGGTCGAGCGTCGGCGACCCGTTTCATCCGGGCGATGGGAGCGCCAAACAGCCGGTTCTCGGCAAACGCATCCGTTCGGGACCGGACCCGCAGGACGTGCCCCGGATCCTGCGGTCTTGGTCCGCTCCAGGGCTGGACATGCCCCCGGGGACCGACTTCGTAGCTCAACGGCTCAGACCAGACCGTCCCTCCCGCGATATCTTCCATTTCGACGACGACCTCGCCTTTGGAGGCCTCTGGAAGATCGTTCGTGATCCACAGTACAGCCTCGTCGTCGCGGATCTCGAACGACGCCAGCACGGGCGCAAAGGCCCGGCGGACGGCGTAATAGGCCGCCTTCTCCACCCCGTCGTAATCGACCAGGCTCCAGCTGACGCAGGGCCAGCAGTCGTTGAACTGCCAGATCAGCGCCCCCGAGCAGTGGGGGCGACGGCGCCGGAAATGCTCGATCCCGAACTTCAGGCCCTCCGCCTGGGTCCATTGGGTGAAGTCGATATAGTCCTGCATCGTTGTCGGCAGGCCCGTCACGGGTCCGACCATGGCCAGGGCCTTGCGCGCCTCGTCCTTGATCCGCTGCTGAAACCCTTCGCTCTCCGGCTCCAGATCAGCGGGATCCATCCACCTCTGAAGCGTGGCCAGGCCCGGCGCCGCCTGGATGCCGAACTCGCTGATGAACCGGCCTTTATCCTCGGCGTAGCGTTCGTATCCGATCTTTTCGGGCGAAAAGCCGAACGGCTCGGTCATTTGGTCGTCGGGGATCGGCGGGATGCCGTGCCAGACGGTCCAGTCGTGGACATCGCCCGCCTTCGTGCTGTTGGGATTGGGGCCGCCCCAAGGGCTGCTCGGCCAATAGGGAGTCGTCGGATCCAGCTGCGCCAGCAGCCCCGGGATCACCGCATCGTAGAGAACCGCGCCGGCCAGGGGCGCGTCTTCACCGGACACATCGGCGTGGATGCGGTGTATGCCCTGGTTCTCGTTGTTGCCGCACCACAGCGCCGTGCTGGCGTGGTTGCGCAGCCGGCGCACCTGTTCGTCGACCTCTCGCCCCACCGAGGCGACGAAGGCCGCGTCCTCCGGATAGGGCGCGCAGGCGAACATGAAGTCCTGCCACACCAGAACACCCTTTTCGTCGCACAGGTGGTGGAACAGGTCAGGCTCATAGACGCCGCCGCCCCAGACCCGGATCATGTTCATATTGGCGTCGACGGCCTGGGCGATCAGGCGGCGATAGGCCGCCTCATCGACGTCGGCCACGAAGGACGTGGGAGGCGCCCAGCAGGCGCCCTTGGCGAAGATCGGCCGGCCGTTCAGGACGAAGCGGAAGAAGGTCGCGCCGGGCTCGTCCAGATCGGGCGACTGGTCCAGCGTGATCGTGCGCAACCCGACCCGTTGTTCGACGGCGTCCAGCAACTGGTCTCCGTCCCTCAATCGAACCGCCAGCGTGTAGAGAGGCTGTGCGCCCTGATCGGCCGTCCACCACAGACGGGGGCGATCAAGGGCGACCTCCACGGGGTTTCCTGCCGGCCCGACATGGTCGAACACGACGACACCCTCCGGATCGGTCAGGCGGATGTCCACGGCCAGCCCCGCAGCCGCCTCGCTCAGTTCGACTTCGACCACAGCCTCCGCACGAGAGTCATCGGCGCGTGTCGTGGCGAAACGGACGCCGTCGATGCGGGCGCGTGACCGCACCTCGATCCCCACCGCCCTCCAGACGCCGACGGTCGGCAGGTCCGGCCCCCAGTCCCATCCCCAGCCGAACTGGGCCTTGCGCATCAGATTGCGCTGCGAGCCGCTGATCCGGTCCGTGAACGAACTCCACCCCGGCAAGGCCGGCCTGTTGATCGCGTTCGCCGTGGGGTCGAAACGGACGGCCAGCTGGTTTTTCGCGCCCGGTGTCACGCGGCCGGACAGGTCGTATCGCCAGCTATGGAACATATTGTCGGTCCGGCCCAGGGAGACCCCGTCCAGAAAGACCTCGGCAAAGGTGTCCAGCCCTTCGAACACCAGGGCGATCGTCTGCGCCGCCGCGGTCCAGTCGGGCGCCGTAAAGGCGGTGCGCCACCACCATTCGCGATCCCGCACCCAGCCGGCGTTGGCTTCGTTCCGTTTCTCGAAAGGGTGTTTCAGACGGTCGACGGCGATCAGCGCCTGATAGATGTCGCCGGGTGCCGCGATATCCATCCATCCGGCGGCCGACTCGGGCGGTTCGCCCGCGCCGGGATCGACGTCGTGAACCTGCCAGCGATCCAGTGAGATCCTCACCGTCATCGCGCCTGCTCGACCTCGGCGATGAACCGCTCGACCTCAGCGTTGGCCCGTTCGCCGTCGGCGACGAAATAGTTGTGACCGGCCTTGTCAAAGGTCACCAATCGGGCGTGCGGCAGCATGCCCGCCAGGCGTTCGCCCTGCGCATAGGGCACGGTCAGGTCCTGGACGCCGTGCAACACCAGCACCGGCTTGGTCACGGCGTGAACCTCGGCCGGATCGACCGAATAGTCCGAAATGGCGACGGCCTGAGCCCAGACGCCGCGACGGCGGAACGGATCCTTGGCCAGCATCGCCTGATCGCGCGCGATCCTCTCCGGTGGCGCCGCATCGCCATAGCCGTCGTTGGGCTTCTTGGGCGTCAACGCGTTCAGGATCGGCGTCGGCAGGTGGTAGACCAGCCAATGAAGCCAGGTGCGCTTCGTCGTCAGGTCCGGCGTCTTGGCCATGGTGCAGCCGAGGATCAGCGAACGGACACGGTCCGGATGACGGATGGCGAGTTCCAGCGCGATGCCACCGCCCATGGAGACGCCATAGACATGCGCATCCTTGACGCCCGCAGCGTCCAGCACGGCCAAGGCGTCTTCGGCCATTTCGTGGACCGATGTGCGACGGCGCGCGCCGCTCGCGCCTGTGCCCTGATTGTCGAAGGCGATCAGGCGATAGCGGTCGCCCAGGGCTTCAAACACCGGGTACCACATGCGCGCGCTGTAGCGGTGTCCCATGATCAGCAGGATCGGCACGCCGCGTCCCTGATCGCTCCAGGCGATGTCCACACCCCCGCGGTTCAAAACCGACATCGGGCCTTCTCCCATGTTCTCGCGGCTCTGGTTGACGGCCGCTTCGCGCCGACTGTCTCCCCGACGATCGCGCCCGTCAAGATGTTCACTCGGATTGAATGAATGTTGACGCCGCTTGAAATCGGTGAGAGCTATTCGGTCATGGCGACGCAGATCGCCGGGAAACGCAAAAGAGGGAGGCGTCCATGGCCAAGAGGCTCTGGATCACGACATCCGCCGTCGCACTGCTCGGGTGCGGCGCGTCTCAGGCCCTGGCGCAGGAGGCGTCCGCGCCTTCCGACCAGGCCTCGCAACTGGAAGAGGTCGTCGTCACGGCGGAGCGCCGGACGACCAATCTCCAGACCACGGCCGTCGCCGCCGCCGTACTGAGCGGGCAGCAGTTGCAGGATCGAGGGGTCAGCAACATCGAGACCCTGCAGTTCTCCATGCCGTCGGTGACGGTTCAGAACTCCGGCCAGGGCAACAGTTTCAACATCCGCGGCATCGGCAAGACCGAAAACAATTCGTCGGTCGGCGTCGGCGTGATCACCTATCGCGACGGCGTGGCGGTCTTCCCCGCCTATTTCCAGAACGAGCCCTTCTTCGACATTCAGAGCGTCGAGGTTCTGCGCGGTCCGCAAGGCACCTTCGCGGGCCAGAACGCCACAGGCGGCGCGGTTTTCATCACAGAACAAAATCCGGACTTCGATGGGGTCGGCGGCTATGTGACGGCCCAATACGGCAACTACGACGACGTCCGGCTTCAGGGCGCGATCAACCTTCCGCTGGGCGAGACCCTGGCCGCGCGCCTGGCCTTCAACAGCGAGAACCGCGACAGTTTCTACGACGTCCAGGGCACGCCGACGCGCGGCGAGCCGGGCGTGCTGGATTCCAAGAGCGTGCGCGGCAGCCTGCTGTGGACGCCCAACGATCGGCTGCGCGTCCTGCTGAAGTCCGACTACAGCCTGATCGACATGGACGGCTATCCGGCCAGTCCGATCTTCTCGCCCCTGCCGCTCCACACCATCGCCACCAATGGTCCCTCGTCCGCCAGGGACGAGACGGCGCGGACGGTGCTGAACATCAGCTATGAGTTCGCCAACGGCGTGACCCTGCGTTCGGTCTCGGGCGCCCAGTACGGGACCACCCTCGTGCGCTCCGACCTGGACGGCACAGCAGCCCTGCCCTTCACCTTCTACGACGAGGTCGAGCAGCGGCTGCTGTCGCAGGAGTTCACCCTGGTCTCTCCGGACACCGGCCGCCTGAACTGGGTGCTGGGCGCCTATTATCAAGACGACCTGATCACCTTCCCGCCCGGCCAGTTCGTCACGACCCAATATGTGTCGGCCAGCTTGCCGATCCTCTATGACACCTTCCTGGAGGGGCGGAATCCCAAGACCACCGTCGCGGGCTTCGGCCAGATCACCTACGACCTGACCGACGCGCTGGAGCTGCAGATCGGCGGCCGCTACACCCACTCCACGGTGGAGAACCAAGCAATCGCCTCGGCGCCGCTGCTGGGCCTCAGCCTGACGCAGGACGACCGTTACGAGGAAGACGCCGCGACCGGCAAGATCGCCCTGAACTGGACGTTGGACGACGACAACTTCCTCTACGCCTTCGTCGCGCAGGGGCATAAGGCCGGCGGCCTTAACGGCCCGAACCTGGCCTTCGTCCCGCCCAAGGCCTTTGACGGCGAGGACGTCACCGACTTCGAACTGGGGTGGAAATCGACCCTGTTCGACGGGCGCGTGCGCACCCAGCTGGGCGGCTACTACAACCTGTATCAGAACTTCCAGATCAATATCGGCGACCCGACGGTGCCGTCGATCACCTCGGTCCTGAACGTGACGGGCGACACCAAGCTCTATGGCCTGGAAGCCTCGGCCCAGGGACGGTTCGGAAACCTAGGCTTCGACGCCGGCCTGTCGGTCTCGCATTCGGAACTGGGCGACTTCTACGCCGCCGATCCGCGCCTGCCGCGGACTGGAACGTGCGACCAGGACAACGGCCCCGCCACCGCCAACTGCGTGAACCTGGCCGGCAACGCCCAGACCTATGCGCCCGAACTGACGGTCAACCTCGGCGTCGAATACGACTTCGCCTTGGGGGGCGGGACCCTGACGCCGCGCCTCGATTACAGCCACATCTCCGAGACCTGGGCGAGCGTCTTCGCCAATGAGGCGCTGGGCGACCGGCTGGAGGAACGCGACATCGTCAACGCCCAGCTGACCTACGCCACGGACGACTGGAAACTCCAAGCCTACGCCACCAACCTGGGCGATCTCGAATACATCGCCGCGGTCAAGTCGGGCCTGCGCTACGCCGGCGCGCCCCGTCAGTACGGCGTGCGCCTGACGCGATCCTTCTGAGCCTATCGGGGGCGGAGCCGACCAGGCCCCGCCCCCGCCCTCTTACTGACGTCGAGACCTGCCGATGACGGCCCAATCGCCTGCCCTTTCTCCGCGCCCCGAAGCCCTGACGGGCCCCTCATCGGCGGTCGCCGCCATGCGCGACGGCATGCAGGCCTACGCCCTCACCGTCGACAAATTCCTCACCCATGCGGCGCGGTGGTTCCCGGACATCGAGGTCGTCTCCTGCGATGTCGAGGGCGAGACCAGCCGCATGGGATACGCCGAGGTCGAGACGCGCAGTCGCCGGCTTTCCGGCGCCCTTCTAGACCTGGGCCTAAGACCCGGCGACGTGGTGGCGACCCTGGCGTGGAACACTCGTCCCCACCTGGAGATCTGGTACGCCGTCATGGGCGTCGGCATGGCCTGCCATACGCTCAATCCCCGCCTACCCGCCGCCCAGCTGGCCTCCATGGTCCAGCAGTCCGGCGCGACGGTCCTGGCCTTCGGCGCCGGTTTGTCTCCCCTGGCCGACGACATCGCCGCCCTCCATCCCGGCCTCCGGCTGATCGCGCTGGACGAACCAGCGCCCACGCCCACGGTCCTCGAGGTGGAGGATCTGATTCGTAGCGGCCGCGCCGTCGAATGGGGCGAGTTCGACGAGACGACGCCCGCCGGCGTCTGTTTCACCTCCGGCACCACCGGCGCGCCAAAGGGCGTGGTCTATACGCACCGCTCCAACTATCTGGTCACCCTGCGCTCGGTGATGGCCGACGCCCTGGGCCTGACGCGCAGCGACGCCGTCCTGGTCGCCGTGCCGATGTTCCACGCCAATGCCTGGGGCTTTCCCTTCTCGGCCCCGGCGACCGGGGCGAAACTGGTCCTGCCCGGCCGCGTCACCGATGGCGCCCGACTGGCCCGCTTGATCCGCGAGGAGGGCGTCACCCTGACCGCCGGCGTTCCCACCGTCTGGCTGGGTCTGGTGGAGCACGTCGAAGCGAACGGCGAAGGCCTGCCCACGCTGCGGCGTATCGTTCTGGGGGGAGCGGGCTGCCCGCCCAGCCTGATGAGCCGCCTTGAGCGGGTGCTCGACGTTCGTGTCCAGACCAGCTGGGGCATGACCGAACTGTCGCCGACTGGCACCCTTTCCGCGCCCGGCGAGACGGCGCAGGCCTCCGGCTACCCCTCCATCGGCCTGGATCTGCGGCTGACCGACGCTTCGGGCGACGTCCTACCCCGGCAACGGGGCGCGCCCGGCCACCTGAAGGTTCGAGGGGCCAGCGTCGTCAATCGCTACCTCGGCGCCGACGCCCCCGCCGTCGATGCCGAGGGCTGGTTCGACACCGGCGACCTGGCCGTCATCGACGACGCCGGCGCCCTGACTATCACCGGCCGCGCCAAGGATCTGATCAAGTCCGGCGGCGAATGGATCAATCCTGCCGAGATCGAGCAAATCGTGGGCGCCCTGGACGCGGTCAGCCAGGCCGCTGTGATCGCCCGCCCCGATCCGAAATGGGGCGAGCGCCCTGTCCTCGTGGTCGAGACCCGCCATCCCATCGACGACGATCGCCTGCGCGCAGCGCTGAAGGGCCGCGTCGCCGACTGGTGGATTCCCGACCGGATCGAACGGGTCGACGCCATGCCGCTCGCCCCGACCGGCAAGATCGACAAGCCGCGCCTGCGCGCCGCCTTCGGAGCGATCTGAATGGCCGCTTTGAAGATCAACGCCCGGGGTCGATCTTCGGAGGAACCGAATCCCCCCGAGACCGCCATGCCCAAGACGCCCGCCGCCCGCACCCGTCGCCCCGCCGACCGTCCCGCCACCAGCCGCACAAAGGGCCGCACAAAGGCCGAACAGCGCGCCGAGACGATCGACCTGATCCTCAATGCGGCCGAGCGCCTGTTCGCCCAGCACGGTCTGCACGGCGTGGCGCTGAAGGATGTGGCCGCCCAGGTCGGCGTCCACACCTCGCTGCTGAACTATTATTTCGCGGACAAGAAGGCCTTGTTCGACGCCGTCATCGAACGGCGCCTGCCGGTCACCGTCGGTCGTCGAATGGAGGCCATGGACGCCTACGAGGCCGCCGTTGGCGACGCCGTGACGGTGGAAGGGGCCTTGCGCGCCTATCTCGACACGGACCTCGATTCCTACATCCAGGGCGGCGAGCGCTGGCGCGACTATTCCCAGATCGGCGGCCAGATCGCCAATGCGCCCCACTATGGCTCCGAGATCATGAACCGGCTGCTCGACCCGGTCGTGAAGCGCCTGCTGGAGCTGTTGCGCAAGGCCTTGCCCGAGGCAGAAGACGAGGACATCTTCTGGGGCTATCAGTTCGTGTCGGGCGCCCTGATGATGACCCTGGCGCGGACCGGCCGGATCGATCGCCTGTCGGACGGTCTGTGCCGTTCTGACGATTTCGATGCGGTGAAGGCGCGCATGGCGCCCTTCATGGCCGGCGGCTTCCGCAGCCTGGTCGAGGAGCGGGTTCGCGCCCGTCGTGGCGATGTCTGACCGGCTCGGCGGGTTCGATATCGCGCCCTCCCCGGCCGCGCTGGGGTTCGATCCGGCCGGGATCGACCGGCTGCGCGCTTACATGGCCGACATGGTCGAGGCCGGCCGCATCGCCGGCGGAGCCTTCGTTCTCCTGCGCCACGGACAGGTCGCGGCCCTGGACTGCGTGGGCGAGGCGAGCCTCAAGACCCACCGACCGATCCGCCCAGACACCCTCTACCGCATCTATTCCATGACCAAGCCGATCACCGCCGTGGCCATGATGCAGCTTTACGAGCAGGGCCTGTGGACGTTGGACGATCCGGTCACCCGCTTTCTGCCGCAACTGTCGAAGCTTCGGGTCTGTATGGGCGTGGACGCCGCAGGCGCGATGATCACCGAGCCGGCCTCTCGTTCGCCGACGATACGGGAAGTCATGAGCCATACGGCCGGCTTCGGCTACGGCCTGTTCGACCAACACCCGGTGGACCGCGCCGTCTACGGCAGCGCCGTGCTCCAGGCGCCCGACCTGCCGACGATGATCGACCGCCTGGCCGACATCCCCCTGATGTTCGAGCCGGGAACGGAGTGGTCCTATTCCGTGTCGTCCGACGTTCTGGGCCGTCTGGTCGAGGTCATTTCGGGCCAGAGCCTGCCGGACTATTTCCGCGACCACATCTTCGGCCCCCTCGGCATGGTCGACACCGGCTTCCACGTTCCCCCGGAAAAGCTGGATCGGTTGGCGGACATCTACACGGCGGGCCCGGATGGACGCCTCGAGGAGGCCCGGACGCTGTTCGGTTTCCCGATCATCGACTTCACGCGGCCGCCGACCCTGCCGCTGGGCGGGGGCGGATTGGTCTCCACCGCCGGCGACTACGCCCGCTTCTGCCAGATGATCCTGAATCGTGGCGAGCTGGACGGCGTGCGCCTGCTCAAGGATGACACGGTCGACCTGTTGGCGACCAACCAGATTCCCGACGCCGTCCTGGCCAGGCCGAACCCCGCGCGCCTCCTCCCCTTCGGCCCGGCCTTCGGCTTCACCCTGGGCTTCTCCGTCATGCTGGACCCGGCCGCCATCGGCGCCGTCGAGGGGCGCGGAACCCTGGCCTGGGGCGGCGGCGGGGGCACCTGGTTCTGGATCGATCCGGAGAACGACCTGGCTTTCGTCGGCCTGATCCAGCGCATGGCCGACCCGGTCTCGGCCGAGTTCCGAACAGTCGCACGACAACTGACCTACGACGCCCTTATCGACAGGGGCGGCGCTCAAGCCGAGGAAATCCCATGATCACCGCGCCCCTTGAGGCGACCGTTCCCGACGGGGCCTTCCGAAAGACCCGATGGAACGTCGTCTGGCTCCTGACGCTGACCCTCTTCTCCGCCCTGACGGTCGGCGGCCTTCTGGCCCCGCTGCAGGAGGCGGCCAAGGCGGACCTGGGGATCACTGACTTCCAGCTGGCCATGATCGTCGGCAGCGCGACGGCGATCCCGGCGGCGGTGCTTTCGCTGCCGATCGCCTGGCTGGTCGACCACCACACCCGGACGCGGCTGCTGGTGATCCTGGCCTCGCTCTGGGCGCTGGGAACCATCGGCACGGCCTTTGTCCAGGACTTCTACGGCCTGTTCGCGGCGCGCCTGGTCGCCGGTGTGGGCGCGGCCACGGCCTTTCCCGTCGTCGTCTCCCTGCTGGCCGACGTCTGCATGCCCGAGCGGCGCGGCCGCTCCATGCTCCTGCTCTCGATCGGCGCCTGGGCGGGCGCTGCGGCGGCCTTCGCCATCGGCGGCATCCTGTTCGGCTGGCTGGAGGCCAACCCGACGGCGTTTGTGCCCGGCCTCCCGGCCTGGCGCGAGGCGCATCTGATCACCGGCATCGGCGCCGCCGTCCTCGTCCTGCCGCTCCTGTTCATCCGCGAGCCGGCCCGCCATGAGGTCGAACAGGCCACCGTGGCCTTCCGACCGGCGCTGCGCGCCTTCTGGAAACGGCGCTATTTCCTCGGCTCGCTCTACGTCGGCAATTTCGCTGGATCCCTGGCGGAGGGCGCAGCCGCCCTGTGGATCGGGTCCGTCCTGGTGCGTCAGTACGGCCAGACCCCTGGCCAGTTCGGCGGCTGGGTCGGTCTGGTGATCCTGTCCGCCGGCATCGTCGGCTCAATCATTGGCGGCTTCGCCGCGGACGCCGGACAGAAGCTGAAGATGCGCGGCGGCATCCTTCTGCCGGCCGTGATCGCCACCTTCATCAGCATTCCCGCCAGCGCCTATCCGATCATGCCGTCGGTGACCCTGTTCGCCTGGGTGCTGTTCGCCCTGCTGACCGGCGGCGCGGTGGTCAATCTGGTCAACACAGCCGCTATCGCCGTGCTTCTGCCTAACGAAGAACGCGCGACCAGTCTCGCGGCCCTGGCCATCATCGGCAAGTTCGTGGGCGGGCCGGTGACGGCGGCGGTGATCGCCTGGATGGCCGTGCTGTTCAAGGGTCCGGCAGGTCTGGGCCTGACCCTGACCTGGCTGGGCGTGATCACCGGGATCATTTCCCTGGTCGGTTACTGGTTCGCCATGACCTGCGCGCCCGAGCCTGCCGCTGAGTTCGCCACGCCCGAGACCGACTGACCGATGGCGAAGGTCGGGCCTGTTCACGCCGTACTCGGCATCTCCCGACTGGCGGAGATGACCGGCGCCACCCCGCGGGCGCTACGCTACTATGAAGATGCCGGTCTGTTCCAGCCGCACCGCACCCCGGCCGGCGTGCGCCAGTTCACGCCCGACCAGTGCGACCTTGTGGCCATGGTCGTCCGGCTCCGCCGCTGCGACGTCCCGCTTGAGGATATCCGTCGCCTGCTGACGGAGACAGAGTCATCCACACAACGGCAGGCGCGCCTTAGGGCCGTGCTGCAGGCCCGCGCGCGGGAGCTTTCGCGAAAGCTGGAGGTCGTGACCGCCGCCCTGGCTGAAGCCGCCTGACCCGCATGACCGGAATGGTCGATCACATCGCGGGCTACGGCGGCGCGACCGAGGAGGAGCTCACGTTCGCTCGCGCCTATCTGGCGGACGGCGACATGGACCCCGCCATCCTCGCGTTACACGCCGACCCCGACCGGCAGGCCAATCGCAGGCGTATCCAGGAACAGCGAAAGGCCGACGACTGGCCTGCGCTGGGCCACTATCGCGCCGCCAACGCCGCCCTCGCCGGCCGAAAGGTCGATGTCGTCTTCATCGGCGACTCCATCACCGAGATGTGGGCGGTCGCCCAGCCGGACCTGTTTTCGAACGGCGTGGTCAATCGCGGCGTCAGCGGCCAGACCAGCCCACAAATCCTGCTGCGCTTTATGGCCGACGTCGTCGCCTTGCGCCCACGCGCGGTCCATCTGATGTGCGGCGTCAATGACATCGCCGGCAATACGGGTCCAACCACACCCGAAGATTTCCGCAATAACATCGAAGCCATGATCGGCCTGGCTCGCGCGAACAGCGTCGCCGTGATCCTCGGTAGTCTGACTCCTGTCACTAAACTGCCCTGGGCAAACAGTGTGGCGACGCCCCGGGCCAGGGTTCTGGAACTGAACCACCGACTTGAGGCTTTGGCGGCTTATCTAGGCCTTCCCTACGCTGATTATTTCGCCAAACTTGCCGATGCCGAAGGGGCGTTTCGATCCGACCTCACGCGCGACGGGGTTCATCCTCGGAGCCAAGGCTATGAATTTATGTGGGCTGTCTTAGCCCCGATTCTGAAAGGCGCGAGCGGATTTTCCAGATTCCGATATTGAACATCGACTCGACTGTATTGACGCTGGCGTCACCTTGGCAGGACCAGATTCCTGTAAGGCAACGTTGAAAGGTCCATATTCAGCGAGCCGGGCGCGTTGCAGTAGATCATCGCGCCGGAGATCGAAGCGAACTGCGCTTGGAAGTGCTGGGTCGATTTGACTACAATCAGCTGTTTCTCGGACAGATCGATGTCCAAGGCTGTAAAACATTCCGGCGAGAACACCTGCTGGCGGATCGAGTTGATGACCACGTCGATGCCGCCGATCCGAACCGCGACAGCAAGACCGAGAGGCTCGCTAAGCTTGCCGGTCAATCCACGCTGAAAACCGTCTTTCAGGACGGCTAGAACCTCTACCTCGGCATCGACCGGCTCTCCAGACATAGGGCCTATCTTACCGCCGATGCGTAGCGGCATACGGGCGCCAACGCCGGCGTCAGCGGCGATAACGGCCGCCTGCGGATCCCAAATCATCCCTAGCGCGACGTCAGTCGCCCCGCGGTCGATCAAGGCCCGCAGAATGAATGTGCTGTCGCATGCCGCGCCCCCGCCCGGATTGTCCGCCCCGTCGGCGATCACCGTCGGACCGAGGTTCGGCAGTCGTCGATCCGACTCGGCCAGCACGTCATCGATACCACGCATCCGACCCGCCGCCGCACCCGAGCTCATCTCAGCGAAGCGCGATACCACCTCCTCTGCAATCGCCTCAGCCATGTCGGGCCGCGATCCGTCGTGGACGACAAGAGAGACCGAACCGGTGTGGGGGCTGTCGGACCACGGAAACCCATGCATCATCGAAACCGAAAGAACACCAACCCCGTCCTCAAGACGGTGAAGGCTTTCGACGAAAGATTTCATGGGATCTTCGGTGGTGCCAACCGGGCCAACGACCGGCCCTCGGCTAAAGACCGTCCTAGGCGCAATCTCGCCTCGCCTGGTCCGTTCCAGAAGTTCGTAGAGTTCGCCGACGCGGTCGGGGTAGTCGGTGTGTGGATACTGCTTGCACCCAATCAGCAGGGTCGCGCTGTCGATCATCTCGGCTGTGACGTTGCCGTGAAGATCGAGTACGGCCCCCAAGGGAACATCGGAGCCAACAACGTCACGGGTTCGGGCCAAAATGTCGCCCTCGCAGTCGTCATAACCCTCGGCCATCATGGCGCCGTGCAGGACCAACACGACCAGATCGGGCCGGGCCTCCTCTATGCCGTCCAGCAATTCCGAACGGAGGTGTTCATAGACGGGGCGCGGCAGGGGGCCGGACGGCTGGGTCCAGGCGCAGAGGCCGGCAATAACCTGGTGCCCCCTCGCCTCGCCCAGTTTGACTGCGTCGCCATAGGCGGGAAATGTCAGGGCCTGTGACAGGGTTCTAGCGTCACCCTGTCGGTGCAGGATGTCCGCCTCAAACGCGCGCAAGCTGGTGGGTATGGGCGAAAAGCTGTTGGTCTCGTGCGATATAGAGCCGACAAAGACCCGCAGCTGGCCACTCATGCCTGCCGCCGTTCAAACCGCAGGCGACGGGTGCGACCGGCGCTGAAGGCGAACCCCGTCCCGTCCGTATCGAACTCGACGAACCCGCCCAGACCGAAATGCGCCATGTCGATGGACGTCGCCCGCCACAATGGTCCGCCCATGAGGGTCAAGCTGTAACGGGCGGCGCTCCATCGCCCCTCGAAGGTCAGGGTCGTCTGATCGCCGGCCACCGTCAGCACGCCGGTCGTGCCCGTCGACGCCGAGGCATAGAGACCCGCGCGGTCGGTCATGTCAGGCTGCGGCCCTGGTTCCAGACGCACCAGCACTTCGGGCTTGCCCCATTGGCTGTAGGTCAACTGCGCCGGCGCGGGATCGCCCGCAGGGGCGTCCACCACGGCGTCGAAGATTCGGTAGGCGGAATGCAGCTTGCCGGCAGCGTCGCGCCGGGCCGGGATGGTGGCGCCGCCCAGCCCGATCAGTTGGCGGCCTTCATGCTCCAGCAACTGAAGCGTCGATCCCGTCGCCGGATCGTAATACAGGCCTGTGATATTCGTCCCCGTCACATCTTCGAGCGCCGGGCCTAGTTCGGGGACGCATGCGTCGATGATCCGGTCGGCCATGCTCATGGTGTCCACGCCTGCCCGGTTCGTCATGATGATGATGTCCAGGCCAACGCCAGGCGCCTTGATCATCTGGCAGCCGCCGCCCATCACCGTGCCGCCGTGTTCGATGGTGGCCAAGCCCCGGTAGTCTCCGGCCGACAGACCCAGGGCGTAGCGGGTCGAATAGCCGCTCTTGAGGATGAAGGGCGACGTCATCGCCGCCCAGGTTTCGGCCGTGCCGACGACGGGGCGGTCCATGTGGGCCATCCAGCGCAGCATGTCGTCGACCGTGGAGGCCATGCCGCCCTCGCCGCTTACCTCCATGCCCATATAGTCCTTCGTGAACGCCCCATCCTTGCCGAGCATATGCAGGGTCGCGCTGTTCGGCACGAAGTCGGTGTCCACGCGGCGCAACAGAGTGTCCATCATGCCGATGGGTTCGAATATCCGTTCGCGCAACACGTCCTCTAGCCGTTGTCCGGTCAGGCGCTCGATCGCGACGCTCAGGGCGGTGTAGCCCCCATTGTTGTAGGACCAGGATGTTTCGGGTTCGAAGTTGACCGTGTCCTGTGCGGCGAACAGATCCAGCGTATCGGCATGAGACATATAATGCCCCATGCCGTTCAACTGCATCGACAGGTCCAGTGAACAACGCAGACCGCTGGTGTGGCTCATCAGCTGACGCATGGTGACGCCATCCGCCACCGCCGGCGACATCTCCGGGATATGCTTGCGGACAGGATCGTCGAGCGACGCCAACCCGTCTTCGACCAACAGCATATAGGCCAGGGCGGCGAAATGCTTGGTGGTGGAGCCGATCCGCATGCGGATGCTGGGCGACAGGGTCTGATTCTGTTCCAGGTTCGCAAGCCCGAATCCCTTGCGATAGACCGGCGTGCCGCCGATCGCGATCCCGACCGCCACACCCGGGGCATGGCTCGTATCATAGTCCGCGAAGATGGCGTCGATCGTCTTGGCGTCGACCGAGGGTATGGCGGCAGCGTCGGACATTTATGATTCCACAGATGCTAAAAGCGCTTCGTCAGCGTCAGCCCGACGGTCCTGGGCCGCAAGGGGGTGATCTGTATCGGCCCTCCCGCCACGGAGAAGCTCGTTGTCGCCGACAGCTCGCCGAACTCGTCGAACAGGTTTCGGACGTACACCTGAGCACGCACGCCGTTCAGGTCGATGCCGGCGCGCAGATCGACCGTCGTGTAGCCCGGCAGGGCGTGCTGCGGCGTACCGGCGCTCAGGTCGAAGCTTGAAACCCGGTCATCGACATACCGCACTGTGGCGCCGACGTCCGCGTCACAGCCGCCCAGCGAGAATCCATAGTCGGCGGACAAGGCGACGGTGACGTTCGGACTGTCCGGCAGGGTGTCGCCCTTCAGACCGCCGAGATCCGGCGAGTCCGCATCGAGTTCAGCGTCCAGAAAACTGGCTGCGGCGACGAGGGACAGGGCGGGCGTCGGACGCGCTGTCACGGTAAGTTCCGCACCCTTGATCGCCGCCGAACTGGCGTTGGCGACGACGCCGACACCGTTACGCAGCGCCACGATCTGAAGATCCTGCCAGTCGATATAGTAGACGCCTGCGTCCACGCTGAAGCGGCCGTCGGCAGTGCTGGCCTTATAGCCCGCTTCATAGCTTTCGAGACTGTCTGAATCGAACGTGGGCGGCGCAAGCGGGTCGCCGGTCACCGGGTCATTCAGCACCATGTTGGGGCCGCCGGGACGGTAGCCAGTGGCATAGCGCAAATAGCCGATGGATCGGTCGGTCAGGCGGTAGCGCGCATTGGCCAGATAGGTCGTCACATTCTCGTTCGAACTGCGCTTCGGCGCCGGCCCGCCCAGCAGACCCGAGGCGTTTTGTTCGTAGGTCTGGTCGTTGGTCGCGTAACGAAGGCCGCCAGAGAGGTCGAGGCGATCCGTCACATGCCATGTCAGGGTCCCGAACGCCGCTGTCTCTTCGTAGAGACTCGGCAGTTCTGCCGTCAGTAGGTTCAGGGGGAAGGGCGCGCCCGTGGGATCGGTCGCCGGCAAGGTCTGCAACTGGAAGCTCTTCTCTCGCGTGTAGAAACCACCGACGATCCAGTCAAATGCGCCCACACTGCCCGCCAGCCGGGCCTCCTGAGTAAATTTGTCGGTGTTCACCGCCTTGACCAGAGGCGTGGACCCCAGCGCCAGCCCGAAGCCGCCCAACAACGGCACATAGAGCGCCGATACGTCCGTCACATAGTCGACGCCGCTGGTCTGGTAGCTGGTTATCGAGGTCAGTTGCAACGGGCCGAAATCGTAGTCGATCACGGCGCTGGCCAGACGGAACGACTGGGCGAAGGGTTCGTCGAAACGCCGCTGATCGTATTCGCTGTCGACCGGCCTGCCCGTCGCGCCGATGAAATCGACCGAACCCGATCCGTCCCGCTCGATCTCTTGGGCGAAGCCCGTCAGGCGGATCGACAAGGCGTCGGTCGGATTGAACAGGAGATCGCCTCGGCCGCCATACACTTTGGACTGGTTCACGTCCTCGACCCCGGACAGCCGGTTATCTACGAACCCGCCGTCCTCGGTGTAGAACCCGTTGAGCCTCACAGCCGCCGTATCGCCGGCGAACGGAGCGTTCACCGCGGCCGCCAGGTCGTAGCCGATCCCTCCGTGCGCGGTCGTCGACACCCCCGCGCGCAATCCCCCGCCGAAGCGGGTCGGATCGGGGGCCTTCGTAACGTACTTAAGCAGCCCGCCCATGGTGCTGGCGCCATAAAGCGTCCCCTGCGGACCGCGCAGGACTTCCACCCGATCCAGATCGAACAGCCCGACGTCCAGGGCGAGTTGCGCCGCACCGGCAAAGGAGGTGCTGGAGCCATAGGGCACTTCATCGACATAGATGCCGACGGTCGAGCCGACGTTCAGTCCGGTCGTCACGCCGCGCAGGTTGACCTGGCCCTGACCGACGCCGTTGCTTGTGAAGGACAGACCGGGGACCGTTGCAGCGAAATCCGCCAGTTGTGTCGCACCCGCGGCCTGCAGCGCTTCTCCCGTCAGGACTGAGAGCGAAAGGGGCGTCTCGCTGGCCCGCTCCTCCCGCTTCTGCGCGGTGACGATGATGTCGCCCACCTGCGTCGCGTCACTTGCCGAGTTGGCGCTTTGGGCGAGCGCCGGCGAGGCGCACAGCGCGGTCGAAGCCAGAAGGAACGCCAGGCTGATACGCGAACGGTGGTTGCGACAGACAATCATGATGGAGCCCCTCGATGATGCGCGAACCACAATCAATCATGAGATGTTTCTGTCAAGAGAAAAAGTCTCTTGCAATAGACGCTGTTACCGGTTCAGGATTTGGCATCTGACGTGCCGGAACAAGTTTACGGAATCGTCGCTCTCGAGCCTTGGGACGAAATGAAATACGATTTCATCGTGGTCGGCGCGGGAATGGCCGGCGCGTCCGTCGCCTACGAACTGTCCGAGACAGCCCGGGTCTGCCTCGTTGAGCGCGAAGCAATGCCGGGCCGCCATGCGACGGGTCGTTCGGCCGCGCTGTTCGCGCCCAGTTATGGAGGGCTCGCGGTACGCGCACTGACACGGACCAGCCGAGACTTCTTCATGCTGCCTCCCGAGGGCTTCACGGAGGAACGGCTGCTCACACCGCGGGGCGTCCTCTATATCGCCCGGCGTGATCAGCTTGATTATCTGAAGGCGATGATCACCGATATCGGCCGTTCGGGCGGTGCGATCGAACGGGTCGATGTCGCCACAGTTCTGGAAACCGTTCCCCTCCTGAAATCCAACTACGTCGCCGGAGCCGCATTCGACCACGACGCCCAGGACATCGACGTCGATGCGCTCCATCAAGGCTTTCTGCGCGGAGCTCGGACCCGCGGCGCGACGCTACTGATCGATGTCGGCGACCCGGTGATCGAGCGGATTGCTGATCTTTGGACGATCAATCTTCCGACGCAGAGCATCGAAGCGCCGGTGTTGATCAATGCGGCCGGAGCCTGGGGTGACCACGTCGCTGTAGGCGTCGGCGCGCGCCCTCTGGGCCTGCAGCCGTTGAGACGGACGGCCGTCTTGGTTGATCCGCCGGCCGGAACGAACATCGCCGCATGGCCTGCCGTGATCGACGTCGATGAGGAATTCTACTTCAAGCCCGACGCGGGCAAACTGCTGATCTCACCTGCCGACGAGACGCTCGTCGAGGCGTGCGATGTCCAGCCGGAAGAGTTGGACATCGCGATCGGAGTGGATCGGGTCCAGGCGGCCCTCACCCTGGAAGTGGAACGCATCAACCACAGTTGGGCGGGTCTGCGCACCTTTGCTCCGGACCGCGCGCCCGTCATTGGCTTCGACCCTGAGGCGCCAGGCCTGTTCTGGTCCGTCGGCCAGGGGGGCTACGGCATTCAGACGGCTCCGGCCTGGGCGCGGACCGCCGCAGCCCTCGCACGCGGTGAGCCTGTTCCTGACGACATCGCGCGCGAAGGCGTCACCGCCGCCGATCTGTCTCCCAGCCGGTTCGGGGAAACAACTTCGGGCAAGAACAAGGTCGCTCAATGAAGATTCACGGCAAACCCCTGATCGGACCCGGCGGCGCGGTCCTGCCCCTGTCGGCGGCCGTCGAGACCGACGGCCTCGTCTTCGTCTCCGGACAATTGGCGTTAGTCGACGGCCGGGTGGAGGGCGACATCACGGTGCAGACCGAACGGACCTTTGACGCAATCTCGGCCATCCTGGAAAGCGTGGGCATGGGTCTCGACAATGTGGTCAAGGCGACGGTCTGGCTCACCGACCCAGGCGACTTCAACGCCTTCAACTCTGTCTACGCCAAACGCCTTTCAGCGCCCTTCCCGGCCCGTTCGTGCGTCGGTTCTCAGCTCGTGCTACCGAATGCTCGCGTAGAGATCGAGGTCGTGGCCAGCCGCCAGCCTCGACGAAACTAATCCGGCCTTGGGCTGGATAGGCAGGACACGATGGCGAACGACAGCGGCACTCTCGGCAACCTCATCAGGATCGTGCGGCAGCGCAACGGCTGGACCCTGCGCGAGATGAGCGCTGTCGTCGGCATACCCCTATCGACCCTCGCCAAGGTCGAAACAGACAAGCTGTCTCTGACCTACGACAAGCTTCAGCAGTTCACGGCCAGGCTCGGCCTGACCATGGCCGAGTTCCTGGCGCAGGGCGAACCGGCGGGCGAGGCCGCCTCTTCGCCGGCCGTCATGGGCCGGCGAAGCCTGACCACAAGCGGCAACTCCGTCCATATCAAGACGCCGAACTACGACTATGAATACCTCTGCGCCGACCTTCGCCAGAAGCGGATGGTGCCCATCATCACTCGGGTTCACACCCGCGATATCGGCGAGTTCGGCGAGGCCGTCCGGCACAAGGGCGAGGAATTCGTCTTCGTGCTGGAAGGGGCGATCGAGGTCCATTTGGAGTTCTACACCCCCATCGTCCTTCAGACCGGACAAGGTGTCTATCTCGATAGCGCCATGAGCCACGCCTATGTCTGCAAGGACTGCGACAGCGCTCTGATCCTGGGCGTGTGTTCGAGCGAAGATCCCGATCTAGCGGGCGAGCTGATCAGCCTAGCGGAAGAAGAAGCCAAGCAGACGGCCGAGCCCGCGTAACGCCCATGAAGGGGACATCTTGAGCATCACCACACCGCCGGACGTCCCCGAAGTCGCCCCCATAGAAGCCCCAGCCCCGTTCTCGGCCTGGTTTGCCGTGGCCATACTGGTCGGCGTCACCATATTCGCCTTCGTCGATCGGCAAATCCTGGCGGTGGTCGCATCACCCCTGAAGCAATCCCTTGGCCTGACGGATCTGCAACTGGGAGCCATGCAGGGCCTGGGACTGGCCTTGTTCGCAGCGATCGCCAGCTATCCGATCGCCTGGCTCGCGGACCGCTTTGATCGTCGCCTGATCCTGTGCATCGGGATCGCGGTCTGGTCCGTCGCCACCGCCGCCTGCGCCTTCCAGACGACCTTCGAGGGCTTGCTCTTGGCGACAATAGGAATCGCTGTCGGCGAGGCGGGCCTGGGGCCGATCATCTGGGCCGTCATTCCGGATCTGTTTCCAGGCCGCCAACGCGCCACCGCCAACCTGGTGTATTTCCTCGCCGCCATTCTGGGGACGACCTTGGGCTTAAGCATAAGCGGCGCCACGTTCGGCTGGCTCGCCACGCATGGCGCGAGCCTGCCCGGCTTACTGGGCGAGATGGAGCCTTGGCGTACGACCATGCTGTTCGTCGCCTTGCCCGGTCCCCTGTTCATCGCGCTGGTCGCCAAGCTGAAACTGAAGGGCAGTCGCGCCGCAGCCTTTGCGTCCGCAGAGGCCTTCGCGACCCGGCTGGCGGATAGCGGCTTCATCGCCTACGCCAGGCGGCACTTCGCCACCCTGGCAGGCGTATTCGCCGCTGTCGCCGCCTACAATATCGGCATCGCCTCCACCCTGGTCTGGTTGCCGACCGCCCTGCCCCGGATTCTGGACATCGATCCGGCCACCGTCAGCCTCCAGCTCGGCATGGCCATCGGACCGGCCAGCCTTGTCGGCGTCGGTGTCTCCGCCCTGTGCGTCAGGTTCTGGAGAGGCGACCGATCGGTCATGGCGCCGAGAATAGCCGCCATAGCCTTCCTGATCGCCGCTGCACCGACCACCTTGCTGCCTTTCGTCACCGCGACCTGGCAGGCATTGGCGCTGATCGCCATTCAGTTCGCCGCAGGCCTCGCCGCAGCATCCGTCCTGCCCAGCATCATTCAGGACATCAGCCCGCCCCACCTGCGCGCCCGCAACTTCGGGGTCATGACAATCGTGGCCCTGGTGCCCCAAGGGCTCAGCCCCCTGATCATCGGCGCTCTCTCGGAAATGTTCGGCGGCGCCCACGGGCTGATTTCGGCGATCGCGATCGTCGGCGCCCCGGCCTGGCTTCTGGCGGCGGTGTTGATCTGGCTTTGCCAGAACGGGTTTCGCCGTACCGTTGCCGAGGTTCAGTCGATCCATTCCATCTCCACGGAGCCTCAGAATGCCGCTTCGTAAGAGGCTGCCCGACAGACGGAACTATGGACCAGCCGACACGCATAGTTCCAAGGCCGACGCATGAGCCTTTCGGACACGGTCTTTGACGGTCTCTCGCCGCAGCAACCCGACGGACTGCTGGCGCTCATCAGCGCCTACCGCGCCGACCCGCGGCCGAACAAACTGGACCTCGGCGTCGGCGTCTATCGCGATCAGTTCGGACAAACCCCTGTTTTTCGCGCGGTAAAGGCCGCCGAACGCTTGCTGGTGGAGCAGCAGCCGACCAAGGCCTATCTGGGTCCTGAAGGGGACATCGGCTTCCTCGAATGCCTGAGACCGATCGTGTTCGGGGCCCACAACACGGCCGAAGTGTTCGGGGTCCAAACCCCCGGCGGCACGGGCGCTCTTAGGTTGGCGGCCGAGCTTCTGGCTACCGGTCAACCAAACGCGCGGCTGTTCATGGGTGAGCCGACATGGCCAAACCATCCGCAAATCTTTGAGCCCGCCGGTCTTCAGATCGTCCGGTACAGCTATTTCGACGCCGTCAGACAAACCGTGCGTTTCGAAACCATGATGCAGGCGCTGGCGACAGCGTCTGCGGGCGACGCCATCTTGTTACAGGCCTGCTGCCACAATCCGACCGGGGCGGACCTTTCCGCCGACCAGTGGGACGCGGTGGCCGACCTCATCGACACACGAAGGATCACACCGATCATCGATTTGGCCTATCAGGGTCTGGGATCGGGGCTGGACAACGATGCCGCCGGCATGCGCCGCGTCCTCGAAGCCGCGCCCGAAGCACTGGTGGCCTATTCCTGCGACAAGAATTTCGGCCTTTACCGTGAGCGTACAGGGGCGCTTTTCGCCCTCGCCCGCGACAGGACGAACCTGGCGAATGCGGCATCGAACATCCTGGCTCTGGCGCGGGCGAACTGGTCAATGCCGCCGGATCACGGGGCGGCCGTTGTCCGTGTCATCCTGGAAGACGCACATCTGACGGAACTATGGACTACCGAACTCAAGGCGATGCGCCAACGCCTAGTCGATGTCCGCACGGCGCTTGCCAACCACGCGCCGAGCCTCGCGGCGGTCGAAAGACAAAACGGCCTGTTCGCCTGCCTATCCTTGGCACCAGATCAAGTGTCCGACCTGCGCGAGAAACACGCTGTATATTGCGCGTCATCCGGCCGTATCAATCTGGCTGGGCTGACGACGGAGACCATACCCGTGTTCACACGCGCCTATCAGGCGGTACAACGTGACGGCCGATCGTCATGCTGAGCATACTGGAGCCTTCTGACCGGCGGTTTTGGATGACAGGAGCCGCGACGCATAATCGGAGAGGGCGGCGACTGGCCTGTAATTCATTGACAGCGAGCAAGCAGATGTAGCTGGATCCAAAGTTACTGTTGGAATGATCAATCCGGCAGAATTACCAACGAAAGGCTACAGGACCGTTCAACCCGACGTCTATCGCTCTATTATCTCTGTATCCAATGAAGCCTTTAGTGAGAGGCCGAACCCAAATGACTGCTGCCTCTCAATCCCACTTGATGTTTTATTGACTTAGAAGGCGCTAATTTATCAGAGCCTTTTCTCTGGCCACCAAATCATACCGTCAGCATTGATGTAATAAAGTTGAGGTTGATGAAAGCAAAAACGAATTTGCCCGTCCGCAATCCACTTTAATGTGTTCAGCTTCATCGGCGCGTTCGGGATCGGTGCCCAGACCGGCAGCCTGGTCATCGGCTCGGTCTTCCATCGCCACCTTCGTCGTCTTCCTTCGGACGGTCGGCCGGGAGGAGGCCTGGTTGGCGGAGCATTTCGGCGCGCCGTATGCGGCCTATCGCGCTCGCACGCCGCGCTTCTGGCCCAATCCCGGCCGCTGGCGCGATGCCGAGGAACTGACCATCCGCCCGGCCTTCTTCCTCCGCACGCTACGAGACGGCCTGACCTTCCTGGCGGCTGTCACCGTGATGGAAGGGATCGAACACCTTCAATCAACGGGGCTGATCGGCTTCCGGATTGGGTTGTTCTGACGACCGCCTCCGCTCAGCGGCGCGGAAATGGCCACATCCGGCCCGCCGCCCACTCCCTGTCGAAGAACGGATGCTTCAGCGCGGCCCCGACATGCAGAATTATGAGAGCGTAGGTCACCTTCACCAGCAGTCCATGGACGTCCTCCATAGGTCCGTGCAGCGTGCGAGGCAGGCCCGGGATCAGCGGCCAGGACAACTCCCCGATCAGAGAGGTCATGTCGCCGGTCAGGGCAGCCCGTCCGGTCTGCGGCGATGGTGCGCTTGATCTCGAACAGACGCTCGCGCGCCTGGGCGAGGCTCAATCCGCCGCGCCCGTACCGACCCAGGGTCAGCGTCTCGCGCCGTCCGTTGAAGCGATAGTCGTAGCGAAACGAGATCGCTCCGCCGGGCGAGACATAGACATACAAGCCGTCCCTGTCGGTACTCTTGTAAGGCTTTGATTGCGCGCAAATTCTTCAGTGCAACGTCGGTAAGCACGGTAAAAACACCTCGATCCAAGCAAGTGCGGATTTGCCCGATGCGCGACCGGTATTTGTCTTTAGGATCAATATGTTGATCGAAAATAATACCGTCACCGCCTTGCGATGAGGCTGACGGTACGAGGGAGATTCCGGCATCGCAACAGGACGCGATACCGTCGCCGGTGACGACAAAACGAAAAAAAGACCCTCCGAATGATATCGAAGGGTCTCGTCGGAATTCACAATGTTGTCAGGCGCTTATCGAGCGCTTCGGAAGCGATACCGAAAGGTAGCGAGAGCCCCGAATCATTCCCACTCGATTACACAAATTACCCCAAGCCGCTGATCGGCTTGGGGTTTTTTCTCGCTTATCAACCGGCGGACCGATTGAACAACCGACAGACGGGAAGTATTCTGAAAACATTCAGAAAATTCTAAGCAATAACATTTGCGTGAATTCGTCATCTTTTGCGGTCTATCGGACTCTCTGAGCACTGAGCTGCAATGCAACGAGTTCGGTTCGCCTTGCCACTGTGCACCATCACTTGGACGTACACTGTATCTCATCCGCACGGTCGTCGTCGAGCTTACCGGCTCGATCGTATGGCGATAGCGACAAGCGTCGTCGACGCGTGTCATGCCGCGCGCGACGACCGGGATGCAAACGCCGCACTGGCTTTGCGGCCGACGGCGTCCTGATTTTCGAGGACGGCGGGACTGGCCGATCGGTCTTTCGCCACGAGGACGACAGATGGCGGATTACGCACATCGTTGGTCGTCGGACGCGGTGCGCTGATCTCGCGATCAGGCGGCGGGAGCCGCCGACGCTCCCTTCTGGGCGAGCCAGGCGTCGATCAGGGTGATTTCGCGCTCCTGCGCCGTGATCACCTCCTGGGCCAGGTCCCGCGCTTGGGCGTCCTTGCCTTGCGCGAGCTCCACACGGGCCATCGAGACGGCTGCGACGTGGTGACCTCGCATCTGCTTCATGAAGTCGATGTCGGCGTCCCCGGTGAAGGCGGGCATCGCCTCCATCATCGTGTTCATCGAGGCCTTGTAGCCTTGGGTGGCGACGGAGTCGCCGGGCGCAGGCGCAGCCATGCCGCCCTCCATTCCGCCATGGGCGTCTGCCGCTGCGGCGGCCTCAGGCGTGGCTACGGCGGGCTCTTCGGCTTGCGGGGAACAGGCCGTAGCCAAGGCGCAGGCGGCGAGGACGAGGCTGATGCGTTTCATAACGGCTCCTTGGGGTCCCGACGTTAGCGACCAGGAGGGCCCATTCGTTCCGCCGACCCTACCGTCCGGCCCGCGCCAAGAGCTCGATCAGCTCGCCGGCCTTGGCCTTGCGATCCTCGGGATCGTCGCCGGTCATGGCGCCCATGACGCAGTGGTCGAGGTGATCCCGTAGCACTTCGGTCTCCACGCGATGGAGCGCGGCTCGAACGGCCTGAAGTTGCGTCAGCAAGTCGACGCAATACCGGTCATCTTCAACCATGCGGGAGATTCCCCGCACCTGGCCTTCGATCCGACTGAGCCTGTTGAGGACTTTGGGTTTCGTGTCGGTTTGCATGCGGCCTGTCCTCCTGAGCACCCCCATATACCCCAGACGGGTATCTTGCGATATACCCCCCATGGGTATATGTGAGCCCTTCGGTCAGCCGGAGAGAGCGACATGTCCACGCATCCTCACAATCATGCCTCGGGTCACGCCTGCTGCGGGGCGAAGGCCTCGGATGGCGCGGCTACGGTCAAGGATCCCGTCTGCGGCATGTCGGTCGATCCGACGACTACCGCTCACCGAGCCAGTCATGGCGGTCAGGACTATTTCTTCTGCTCGGCGGGGTGCCGGACCAAATTCATCGGCGATCCGATGCGTTACCTGAACCCTCGCGTGGAGGCCGAGCCGGCCGTTCCCGGCGCCATCTACACCTGCCCGATGCACCCCGAGATCCGGCAGGAAGGCCCAGGCTCCTGCCCGATCTGCGGCATGGCGCTTGAGCCGGAGACGGTCACGGCGGAAGCCCCGCCCAACCACGAGCTGATCGACTTCACCAGACGCTTTTGGGTCGGTCTGGTCCTGACCCTGCCGGTCTTCGCCCTGGAAATGGGCGGACATCTGGCCAATCTCCACATGTTCATCCCGGGCCAGATGTCGAACTGGATCCAGTTCGCTTTGGCGACCCCCGTGGTTCTCTGGTGCGGCTGGCCCTTCTTCGAGCGCGGCTGGACATCGCTGCGCACCCGTCGGCTGAATATGTTCACCCTGATCGCCATGGGGGTCGGCGTGGCATGGCTTTACAGCGTCGTGGCCGTCGTCGCGCCAACCCTGTTCCCGCCCGCCTTCCTGAAGGCCGACGGCAGCGCGCCGGTGTATTTCGAGGCGGCGGCGGTTATCACCGTGCTGGTCCTCGTCGGCCAGATTCTGGAGCTGCGCGCCCGCGAACAGACCTCGGGCGCGATCCGCGCCCTGCTGGACCTCACGCCCAAGACCGCCCGCCGAATCCGGGCGGACGGCGTCGATGAAGATGTCTCGCTTGACCAGATCGCCGTCGGCGACCGCCTGCGGGTCCGGCCCGGAGAGAAGATCCCGGTCGATGGCGAACTCCTGGAGGGGCGGGTCGCTGTCGATGAATCCATGGTGACCGGCGAGTCCATGCCGGTGACCAAGGACGTCGGCGACCGCGTCGTGGCCGGCGCGCTCAACAAGACCGGATCCTTCATCATGCGCGCCGACAAGGTGGGCGCCGACACCCTGCTGGCGCAGATCGTCCAGATGGTGGCCCAGGCCCAGCGCAGTCGCGCCCCGATCCAGCGGCTGGCCGATACGGTCTCCGGATGGTTCGTTCCCACAGTGATCGCGATCGCCCTGCTCGCCGCCGTCGTCTGGGGCCTGGTCGGTCCCGAGCCCCGTTTGTCCTACGCCCTGGTCGCCGCCGTTTCGGTGCTCATCATCGCCTGTCCCTGTGCGTTGGGTTTGGCCACGCCGATCTCGATCATGGTCGGGGTGGGACGTGGCGCCCACGCCGGCGTCCTGATCAAGAACGCCGAGGCGCTCGAACGCTTCGAGAAAGTCGACACCCTCGTTCTGGACAAGACCGGCACCCTGACGGAGGGCCGTCCGTCGGTGACGGCGATCCTGCCAGCCCAGGGCTTCGTGGAAGCGGACATCCTGCGTCTGTCGGCCAGCCTCGAGCGGGGCAGCGAACATCCGTTGGCCGACGCGATTGTCCGGGCAGCCAAGGATCGGGACATCCCCCTTACCGAGGCCGTGGACTTCGACAGCCCGGTCGGTCGCGGCGTCCGCGGGACGATTGAGGGCCGCCAGGTCGCCCTGGGCAACACCCGTTTTCTCGGCGAGCTTTCAATCGACGTCTCCGCGCTGGAGCCGAAGGCGGAGGCCCTTCGCCACGACGGCGCCACCGCCATATTCGTGGCTATCGACGGAAAGGCGGCCGGGGTCATCGGCATCGCCGATCCCATCAAGGCCACCACGCCGGCTGCGATCCTCGCGCTGAAAGCGGCCGGTCTGCGGCTGGTGATGATGACCGGGGACAACCGGACGACGGCCGAAGCGGTCGCGCGTCGCCTCGGCATCGACGAAGTCCAGGCGGAGGTTCTGCCGCAGGACAAGGCGTCTGTAGTACAACAGCTTCGTTCGCAGGGTCGGATCGTCGCCATGGCGGGAGATGGCGTCAACGATGCCCCTGCCCTCGCCGCCGCCGATGTCGGCGTCGCTATGGGGGCGGGTTCGGACGTCGCCATCGAAAGCGCCGGCGTCACCCTTCTGGGCGGAGATCTGCAAGGCATCGTGCGCGCACGGCGTCTGTCCCGCGCGGTGATGGGCAACATCCGCCAAAACCTCGTTTTCGCCTTCGGCTACAACGCCCTTGGCATCCCCGTGGCGGCTGGCCTGCTTTATCCCGTCTTCGGCTGGCTTCTCTCGCCTGCCCTTGCGGCGCTCGCAATGGCGCTCTCCTCGGTCAGCGTCATCGGCAATGCGCTGAGACTGCGCGCGGTGAGGCTTTAGCCAGGATAGGCAATCACCAGTCCGCCCACCCACCCAAGGGAGGAACCGGCTGTGACGGGCCGGATTGATTTAGACGCTGACCGCAGTCTCCAGGCATTCGCAGCGGCAGGCGAAGACGAACTGAAATTTCTGAAGAGGATACGGACGATGTCTCATCAACAGATGGACCACGGCGGGCAAGGCAACGCTCGTGGACTCGGCCCTTATCGGAGCCTGTACCTCGAGTTGGCGCTCGATTTCGTCATCATGTACCTGGTCATGTACACGATGATCGCCACGCTCGGTCACTTCTATCTCAACCTGAACAACGTCTACATGACCCTGATGATGGTCGCGCCGATGGCGGTCCTCATGCTCGTCTTCATGCGGTCCATGTACCCGTCGCGCAAAACGAACCTGGTCATTGGAGCGGTCGCCGTCGTGATCTTCGTCGGCAGCTTCGTCGGCATGCGCACCCAGGCGTTCGTTGGCGACGACGAATTCCTGCGATCGATGATCCCGCACCATTCCGGGGCTGTGTTGATGTGCGAGCAAGCCTCCCTGACCGATCCGGAGATCATCGCCCTGTGCGACGGCATCGTGCGTGGTCAACAGGAGGAGATCGCCCAGATGCAGGCGCTCCTCGAGAAGCGTCGCCGCTGACCCCGGCGTGCGGGGGAAGGCCTCAGCCGCCGCCCGCTTCCTCTTCATGAGGGACGCGGTCGTGTGGCGCGTAGAGAAGCAGAAGGCCGGGACCGGCCAAACGTCTGGAGACTGAGTATGCGTTACTTCAACCCCGCGCCCTTCATCGCCGTCGCGGCGGTCGTGGCCTTCGCCGCCGGACCGGCGGCGGCCCACGCTCGCCTGGTCAGCGCCACCCCGGCGCCCGACTCCACCGTGGCCGCGACCCGGACGCTGACCCTGACCTTCAGCGAACGCAGCGTTCCCGCCTTTTCCGGCTTCGACGTCGTCAATGCGGCGGGGGAGAAGATCGCGATCCGCACCTCGGTCGCCGAGGACGGCAGGACCCTCACGGGCGCGCTGGCTCGCCCGCTGGCCGCCGGCCCCTACCGTGTCGACTGGCGTATCGCGTCGAGCGACGGCCACCGCATGACGGGATCCTACACCTTCACGGTGCGCTGACGCCGTGCTGGAAGTCGCGGTCATCGCGCTTCGCTGGCTTCAATACGCCGGCGGCGTCGTCCTTCTCGGCGCGCCGCTGTTCCTTCTCTACAGCTTCAAAGACCCCGACGCGCCGAACCTGGAATGGTCGCGACCGACATTGCGCCTCGCGGCGATCATCGTCGCGCTCGGCTCGCTCGCCGCCCTGGTGGCCCAGACGGCCGTCATGGCGGGGTCGCTGAGCGAAGCCGTCAAACCCGCGTCCCTGTCCTTCATGGTCACCGGCACGGCCCTGGGCATGGCGATGGTCGTGCGGGCCGCCGCCGCCTTGCTTGGGCTTGTCGCCTTGGTCGCCCTGAAACCCGGTCGCGCGCTCTGGAGCGTGACGGCCGCCTTGGGTCTGATCGTGGCCGCCAGCTTCGCGTGGACGGGTCATGGCGCGGCCACCGAGGGCCCTGGCGGGCCCATACATCTCGTCGCCAACATCATTCACGCGGTGGCAGCGGCCTTGTGGCTGGGCGCCCTGGCGGCGTTGACGGCCCTGCTTCTGCGCCGAGCCGGTCCGGACGATCGTGCAATCCATCGCGCCCTGCATGGCTTCGCCGGTCTGGGAACGCTGGCGGTCCTGTTGCTGGTGCTGACCGGTCTCGTGAACAGCTGGTTCCTGATCGGTCCCGAGCGCGTGGCGTCGATCGCGGGCAACCTCTACGGCCAGCTTCTGGTCGCCAAGCTCGTCCTCTTCGGTTTGATGCTGGCGCTGGCGGCGAGCAACCGGTTCCGGCTGACGCCGACACTGGGCTCTGCGCTGGAGACGGGCCAACCCTCCCTCGCCGCCATGAGCGCGCTCCGGCGCAGCCTGTTGGTCGAAACGGGTCTGGGACTCGCCCTGATCGGCGTCGTGGCGGTCATGGGAACCCTGCCGCCCCCGGCGTCTCTGTAGCCGCGATCGCGATGATCTGAATGAGGTCGTCGCTCCGCCGGCCATTGAAGTATGATCAGACGATGCCGTTCCTGCGTCATGACCTCGTCCGACTGACGACCGCGCTGCTAGCGGCGTTTGCCGTGCTGTTCGTGTCCACCGCTTCGATCGCCTGCGAAGCTCCGGTCGATCAGGATATGGCGTCCATGTCGATGAGCGGCGACGGCGTCCCTTGCGAGCCGAAGACCGTCAGGATCTCGTGCCATAAGGCGTGTCTGGCCATCTGCCAGGGCCTGGTCCCTCAGGGCGGTGAACCCACCCCCGCACGGGTCTATGCGTCTGTCCTCTATCCATCCCTTGATGCGCGGCATGCCGATTTCACCGCGGAGGCGGACGACCCGCCCCCGCGACGCTGATCCTGTTGAAGAAGACCGAACTCATTCAATCAAACAGAGATCAAAACCATGAAACGCACGCTCACCCTCGCAGCCCTGGTGCTGCTGGCTTCCGGTTCAGCCGCCTTCGCGGCCGCGCCGCACGCCGTGGCGCAGGCCGTATGCGCTTGCTGCGACGCTATCGCAGCCTGCGCGGAAGCCTGCACCTGCTGCTGATCGTATGATCGGGGACGCCCGCCCGCGAGGGCGGGCGTCTTCTCGATGTTCCTCACCGACGTCGCAGGGCCGGCGACCCGCTGGCGCGGGCCTGAGCGTCAGCCGGGCGCGCGCGACGACCAGTGAATGTGGTGGATGCGCCAGCCGTCGGCATGGCGTTTGAGGACCATGGTTTCGGTCGTCAGGCGGTCTACGGCGCGGCCGTTGAATTGGCCCGTGGTGCGGCCTTCGCTGGTGATCCAGGCGATGTCCCCGTCGGCCCATCCCGATCTGCGCGTCACCGTCGCTTCAGAGGCGGCGGCGAAGGCGGCGTCCGAGCCCAGGTGATGGGACGCATACTCGTCGCGCGATCGCTCCGCGCCACCCTCCTCGAAGATCATCACATCCGGCGCCATCAGGGCCAGGGCGACGGCCGTGTCGCCGGCCTTCAGGGCGACGTGAAAGGCGTCGACGGCCGCCGCCGCGTCCGCAGCTTCCGCGGCGACCGAGCCGGCGGCTTGGGCATGCCCGTGGGCGTGGTCCTGGGCGAAGGCGGGTGTCGCCGAAAGAACGGCGAGCGACAGGACGAGTGCGAGAGAGGTGCGGGACATGGCGAACTCCGGATTGTGGGTGATCTGAACGGGCTGAGCGCGATCTGCGTCAGGCCGGCGGGTTGTGGCGGGCGAACACGCGGGTCGCGCCCGAGCGAAGCACCAGCAGGGTGTCGTAGGGCTCCTTGTGCCCCTGCGGCGTCTCCATGCCGGGCGAACCGAGCGGCATGCCCGGGACCGCGACGCCCACCGCCGCCGGTCTCTCGGTCAGCAGTCGAATGACGTCCGGGGCCGGCACATGACCCTCGACCAGATAGCCATCGATCAGACCGGTATGACAGGAGGCGAGCGCGTCCGGCATGCCCCGGCTGCTCCGGACCGATTGAAGGCTTGGAAGGACGGTGATGGTGGTGGTGAAGCCCGCCTGGCGCATGTGCGCGATCCAGGCGTCGCAGCAGGCGCAGGTGGGCGTCTTGAAGACCGTGAGGTTTCTGGACGGACGGGTCTGGGCGCAGGCGGACCCGCCCATGCCGATGAAGACGGCCGCGCCCATCAGCAGACGACGGTTCAGATTGGTGGGATTCAAAAGGGTTCTCCCTGATCGCTGTGGACGGATCGCTGCGCCTCGACAGGGTCTGCGCGCTGCGGCGCCAGCCGCGCCCGCAGCCACCGGCGGCCGGGCCGCTCGACGAAGACATGGATGGCGGCGGCGGCGGCGAGCGTCAACACAAGCATGGCGGCCAGTTCAACCAGGCCCTTTCGATATTCGGGGCCCCAGCCGGCGAACGCCTGCGCCGCGTTGCGCCACACCATCAGGGTGGGGATGTGGACGAGATAGAGGGCGAACGAGGCCTCGCCGGCGAACAGAAGGACGGGGTGAGACAGGAAGGTCCGGACCGGAGCCTTGGCCAACAGGGCGAGCGACAGGATGAAGGGACCGGCCGCCGCCACGATGACCCGGTCGTCGGCGCCGATCTGCATGAGCGTCAGCAGCAGGGTCGTGGCGACCAGGGCGCCCATGAGGGACATTCGCGGCGAAGGCGTCCAGCGCTGACCGAGATAGTAGAGGCCAATCCCGTAAAGGAATTCGGGAACGATCCGCAGGATCCCGAGGCTGTCCTCGGCCCGAGGCAGCATCCGGCCGAACCAGGCGCGGTAGAAGGCGTCGAGGGCGACGAACAACAGCATGGCGAGTGCGATCAAGACCCACGGCCTGGCCCGCAGCCGGAGCGCGAGGGCGGCATAGGCGGGGAAGGCCAGATAGGCGAACCACTCCGCCGACAGCGACCAGGCCGGTCCGTTCCAGAGCGCCATGCTCTCGCGCGGGAACCACGCCTGGACGAGCAGAAGGGTTCCCGCGAAGTCGACGGGATTGAACCGGCCAGGCTCGAGCCCGACGCCGAACACAGGCGCGATCAGCACCAGCCCAAGCATGGCCAGGAGGATGAACAGGTGAGCCGGATAGACCCGGGCGAGGCGCGCCGCCAGGAATCGACCGCAGTTCGGGGCCCGGTCTCCCTGCAGGTAGACGTGGGTCAGGATGAAGCCCGACAGGATGAAGAAGACATCCACGCCCAGGCGCGCGCGGTTCAGCAAGCCCGCGCTCTCCGCCGGGAGCGTCCAGTAGAGCTGGAAGTGAAACAGCACGACGCCGAGGGCGAGAAAGAACCTCACGCCCGTGAGCGGATCGAGCACGTCGGGGAATGGAACCCGCGTGGGCCCTGCTCTGTCGCTCACGTCTTTTCCCCGGACGACAGGGCGCGTCCCGGTCGTTCTCTGGTATCTACGCGGGCGACGGCTCGTCCCCTCGTGAGGGGACCGGAAGGCTGGCGCGTATGGCAGATGGGGCGTGACGCAGGTGCGCAATGACTGACGACATGAATGAACTGATCGCAGCGGTCGGGCCGGGCGACGCCGGCCGGCTGGTCGGCATGGAAGACGCGGTCTGGGTGCGGATCGGCGAACGCAGGGAGCGCGCCCGCATGGGTCAGGTCCGGGTCGCGGCCGTTGCACTCGCGCTGGTGATCGGCGTTGCGAACGGAGGGCTGATGCTCATGGCTCCGCGGCCGGAGCCGTCCGAGATGCGGATTTTCACCGTCTCGGCGGGCTTGTCGCCTCTCTCCGGCCTGGACGTTCGGGGATGAGGGCCGCCTGGAAGTCGATCGTTATCACGGCCATCCTGGCCGCGCTGGCCAGCGGCGCGGCGACCTGGGCGAGCGCGACATGGGTCATGCGGGAGCGGCAGCCGCCAAGCCTGCACAGCGTCGTCCATGAGAAACTCGACCTGAGCCCTGAGCAGGATCGACGGCTCGACGTGGTCGAAGCCCGGTTCGCCGCTCAGCGGCCGGCGCTCGAAGCGGAAGTCCGCGCGGCCAATCGCGAACTGGCGGCCGCCATCGCCGCCAGTGACGGCGACACGCCCCAGGTCCAGGCCGCGGTCGATCATTTCCATGCCGCCATGGGCGATCTGCAGAAGGCGACGATCACCCATGTGTTCGAGATGCGATCCGTCCTGACCCCGGCGCAGGCCGAGGTGTTCGACGCCGCGGTCGTCGAGGCCCTGCACGACGACGCCGGCTAAGCGGCGCGCGTGGGTGCCGAGCAGAGCATCGAGGCCCGTGCGGCGACCGGAGACCGGGCCGCCTTCACCGCCTTGATGGTCGCCACAAAGGCCGATCTCTACCGGTTCGTGCGCCGCTATGTCGGCGACGAGTCCGAAGCGCATGACGTGCTTCAGGAAAGCTATGCGTCCGCTTGGCTCGCCCTGCGGCGGTATGATCCGGCGCGGCCGTTCGACGTCTGGCTGCGCTCCATCGCCCTCAACAAATGTCGAGACTGGGGCCGGCGGCGCGCGGTGCGCAGGGTCGTGCGCGGCGTCATGGGCCTGGAGGCGCCCGAGGCGGCGGCGGTGGGCGACGATGCGCCCTCACCCGAGACCCGGCTGGACGATCAGCGCAGGGCCGAAGCTCTGCAACGCGCCTTGCGGGACCTTCCCGACGCCCTGAAGGGGCCGCTTCTGCTCGCCACGCTCGAGGGACGGTCTCACGCCGAGATCGCCTCGATCCTCGGCATCACGCCCAAGGCGGTCGAGACTCGCGTCGCCCGCGCCCGCAAGACCTTGACGGCGGCTCTGGGCCAGGCATCCGGCGGAGACGCTTGACCTTGCCATGATGGGAAGCTGCACAAGCTGCGATCCCGACGTCTGTGGCGTCCTGACGCAAGGGATACGCCGCCCGGCTGCGTATCTGAACGAACGGCTGAATAGCCCGACCAAGGAATTTCTCGCCTATGTCCACGCCCCGCCTCGATCGCCGAACGCTTCTCCGTGGCGCAGCCGCCGGCGGCGGGCTGCTGGGCCTGCAGGGTTTGCTCCCCGCCTGGGCGCAAACAGGATCGGCGGGACTGCGGGCGGATCTTCCGACGCTGACGGGACCGAACATCGACCTGACCGTCGGACACACGCCCTTCACCGTGGGCGGCCGCACCGGCCATGCGGTGACCATCAACGGCGTTCTGCCGGCGCCGCTGCTCCGCCTGCGGGAGGGCCAGAACGTCCGCCTGTCCGTCGCCAACACCCTGGACGAGGACACCTCGATCCACTGGCACGGCCTGCTCGTCCCGTTCCAGATGGACGGCGTGCCCGGCATCAGCTTCCCCGGCATCCGGGCGCGTGAAACCTTCGTCTACGAGTTCCCGATCAAGCAGTCGGGCACCTTCTGGTATCACAGCCACTCCAACCTTCAGGAGGCGATGGGCCATTACGGTCCGATCGTCATCGACCCGGCGAACGCCGATCCGGTCGCCTACGACCGCGAGCATGTGCTGGTCCTGTCGGACTGGAGTTTCATGCATCCGCACGAAATCCTGGCCAAGCTGAAGAAAAGCCCGGGCTACTTCAACCAGCAGCGCACCACGCTGGCGGGGCTCATGGACGGCAGCGATCGCATGAGCCTGGAGGAACGGCGCATGTGGGGCCAGATGCGGATGGATCCGCGCGACATCCTCGACGTCAGCGGATCGACCTACACCTATCTGATCAACGGCCATGGGCCGCAGGAGAACTGGACCGGCCTGTTCCGGCCCGGCGAGCGGGTGCGGCTGCGCATCATCAACGCCTCGGCCATGTCCATCTTCAACATCCGCATTCCCGGCCTGCCGATGACCGTGGTCCAGGCCGACGGCGAGAACGTCCGCCCGGTCGAAATGGACGAGTTCCAGATCTCGGTCGCCGAGACCTACGACGTGATTGTCCGACCGACCGGGGACCGCGCCTACACCATCGTCTCCGAAGCGATCGACCGTTCGGGCATGGGGCGGGCCACCCTGGCCCCGCGCGTGGGCATGACCGCCGAGGTGCCGCCGCTGCGCGAGGTCCCGAACCTGACCATGCGCGACATGGGCATGGGCGGTATGGATCACGGCAACATGGCCGGGATGGATCATGGCGCGATGGCCGGCATGGACCACGGTTCCCCGGCCCAGGGCGCCGCTCCGGCGGGCGATGGGGCCGCGATGTCCATGGCTGGCATGAACATGCGCGATCCGGAGAATGCCCCGCCGGACATGGCCGTCGGCGTCGGCGTGGATGCGATCGCCATGGACCCCGCCAACCGTCTGGGCGAGCGTCCGATCGGTCTCACGAACGTCAATCACCGCGTCCTCGTCTACACCGATCTGGTGTCGCTCCAGCCCAACAAGGACCAGCGCCCGCCGTCGCGGACCATGGAAATCCACCTTACCGGCAACATGGAGCGGTTCATGTGGGGGTTCGACGGCCGCAAGTTCAGCGAACTGGTCGAGCCGATCCGCTTCGAACGCAACGAGCGGGTGCGGGTGACGCTGGTCAACGACACCATGATGGCCCATCCCATCCACCTGCACGGCCACTTCTTTGAACTGGTGACGGGCGGGCCGGCCGGACATCAGCCGCTCAAGCATACGGTCAACGTCGCGCCCGGCGGCAAGGTGACCTTCGACCTGACCGCCGACGCGCCCGGCGACTGGGCGTTCCACTGCCATATGCTGATGCACATGCACGCCGGCATGTTCAACGTCGTGACGGTGCGGCCCATGGACGGAGCCAACTGATGATCCGCCTCGCCGTCGCCCTCGCCCCCCTGGTCCTCGCCGCCAGCGCCTTCAGCGCCCAGGCCCAGGACCCGCACGCCGGCCATACGATGCCGGCGCCGGCCCGCCCCGCTCCGGCCCCGACGCCGCAGGCGCCCGCCCGGCCGGCGGCGCAGGACCCCCACGCGGGTCATGTCATGCCGGCGGCGCCGACCCCGCCCGCACCCGATCCTCACGCTGGCCACCGGATGCCGGCTCAGCCCGCGCCCGTCGATCCCCATGCGGGGCACGACATGGCGGCCCCGGCCCCGGCGCAGCCTGATCCCCATGCGGGCCACGACATGTCCGCCATGGCCCCCGCCCAGGCCGATCCCCACGCCGGGCATGACATGTCGGCCATGAGCATGGGGCCGCCGGACGTCCCCACCAGCGCCGACAATCCCGGCCGGCCGCCCGAAGACCCGCTCCCCGCCGCCGCCCTGGGCGGCCCGGCTCACGCGGCCGATCTCGTCTTTGGCACCGAGGCCATGGCCGCCTCTCGCCGGACCTTGGTCCGCGAGAACGGCGACGTCCGCACCACCGCCGTCATCGTCGACCGTCTCGAAGCCGGTTTCGGCGACGACGGCGAATCATATCTCTGGGACGCCCAGGGCTGGACGGGCGGCGACATCAACCGCTTCTGGTGGAAGTCCGAGGGCGAAGGCGACTTCGGCGGCGAGCTCGAGGAGGCTGAGGTCCAGGCGCTCTACAGCCGCGCGGTGACGCCCTTCTGGGACGTTCAGGCCGGCGTGCGTCAGGACTTTCGTCCCGACGGCGAGGACACCACGCATCTGGTTCTCGGCCTGCAGGGCCTGGCGCCCCACTGGTGGGAGATCGACGCCGCCGCCTTCCTGTCGACCGAGGGCGACCTGACCGCCCGCGTCGAGGCCGAATACGATCAGCGCATCACCCAGCGCCTGATCCTCCAGCCGCGCCTCGAAATCGACGTCTCGGCGAGCGACATTCCGGAGCTGGAGATCGGCTCGGGCCTGTCCTCAGTCGAGGCGGGCCTGCGGCTGCGCTATGAATTCCGCAAGGAGTTCGCCCCCTATGTCGGCGTCGAGTGGAGCCGCGCGTTCGGAGACACCGCCGACTACATCGAGGCCCGAGGCGGCGAGGCTGACGACACCCGCTTCGTCATCGGCCTCAAGGCCTGGTTCTGAGGACCGCATCCATGAAGAACACTATGCTGCCCCTGATCGCCGCGTTCGGTCTGGTCGCCTGCGAGCCGGCGCAAAAGCCGGCCGACCCGGTCGGAGTCGAAGAGACGGCCCCTGCGCCCGTCCCGACGCCGCGAGCCGTAACCGGACCGGCGGAGCCTGCGGCCTCGCCCGCGCCGGCCGCTGCGGCTCCCTCGCGGGCGGCTCCCGCGAGACCCGCGGCGAAAGCCGCCGAATCTCCGGCTCCGGCGCCGCCGCCGTCGACCGCGCCGGCCCCGGAGCCGATGACCGACCATTCCGGGCACGACATGTCCGCCATGCCCGCGCCCCCGAAACAATGAGAGGAGACCACCCCATGATCCGCACCCTGGCCTTCACCGCCGCCCTGGCTTTCGCCGGAGCCGCCGCCGCCCAGGACCCGCACGCCGGCCATGCCGGGATGCAGCACCCGACCCCGGCCGCCTCGGGCATCGTCACCACCCCCGCCGATGGCGCCATGACATCCGGTTCACCCGAACGGTTCAGCGCGACCTTCCCGCACCCGATGGTCCTCAAGACCGTCACCCTCAGCGCAGAAGGTCAGGAACCGATCGTCGTGACCGCGCCCGCCGCACCGGCCGCCGCGGCTGTCAGCGTGGCCTTGCCGCGTCTCTCGCCGGGGACCTACACTGCCGCCTGGACCGCCGAAGGTCCGGACGGTCACAAGATGTCCGGCTCCATCCGCTTCATGGTCCACTAGGAGAACGACGATGAAGGTTTCCAACCTGCTGGCCGCGGCCGGCGCGATCCTGACGCTGAGCGCCGGCACGGCCCTGGCCGCAGAAGGCTGCGCCTGCTGCAAGGACATGGCTGCGGACGCCGCCATGACCTGCTGCGACGACATGAAGACTGAGCCGGCCGCCCCGGCCGAACCGGCGCCGCCCGCGCCGGCTCCGTCGGACGCGCCCGCGCCCCAGGGCCACGCCGACCACAACTGATCCTCCGCATCGGCGCTTCCGGCGGCCGCCTCCAGGGGAGCCGCCGGAAGTGATCGGATGTCAGAGCGTCACACCGTGCGCCAGAGCGGCTGACGCCAGCGGTGAGCTCGCCGTTTCCACACGAACGAAGCGCACCGTCTCGGCCCGAATCCTGGGTTCGGCGACGAAGCCGGCTTCGGCAAAGGCGATGTGCTGGGGCATGACCGGCCCGGCCGGATCCGCGCTCCACCATCCTTCCACGGCCGCGGCCTTCGGCAGGATGCCGCCCACGATCCGTTCGATGTCCCGGAAGGTCAGGTCCACCTCGGCGCGCTTCTGGCGTCGGAGGAAGGCTGCGAGCGGGGCGTATTTGGGCATCGGCGTGTTTTCCTTTCTCTGATGGCCTCCGGTCAACCCGACTCGCGCGACCAGCCGCAAGCGGTGTAGGGTCATTGATGGCGGGTTCCGGGAACGATAGGCGCCGATCGAGAGCCAGGGGACGCGTGAGCGTCGGCGGCGATCGGCGGCGAAACGCCGGGCTTCCTCACAGAAGTTCCTGGCCCGCCCCCTCACCCTTCGCGCCTTGACCCGTCTTCGTCAGGATCGATGATGCCGGCGCGGACCGCAGCCGCGACAGCTTCGATGCGCGTCCGGACACGAAGCTTGGCGCAGGCTTTCTCGATGTAGCTGTCGACCGTCCGGGGCGACAGGCCGACGATCTGACCGATGTCCGCCGAACTCTTGCCGCGACTGACCCAAAGAAGACACTCGGTTTCGCGACCGCTGAGAAGCAGGGATGATTGGCGTTCCGCATGGGGACTACGCTGCATGGCTCGCTCCTTCCAAAGTACGCGATTCACGTTCGGCGGGAATCAACGACCGGGCAACGACAGTGAATTGCGGGCTCTCCGCCATTTTCTTGCGGGATAACCCGATCCGCGCGCCAGACCACGCCAGCGCTTGCCTCCGCCGGGGGCGGCTTCTAGACCGCCCCGGTCGGGCGCCGTGAGATAGGCCCACAGCTTGAGCCGGGGTCTGTCCGCGAGACAGAGGCGCCGCTGTGAACCGAAGCAGCGGGCCTCGCGATCGCAGAGGATTCCAACGCCCGACCCCTCCGGCTTGCGCCGGGATTCCGTTTGATTCATGCTGACGTCGCCGACGCTTGCGTTGGCGGGGCCTGGAATCCCCTGTGCGATATCAGATCATCGACGGCGGCGCGCACAGCGCGCATGCCCGTTCCCAACGCCTGACGGCGCGCGCCTGCGCGCCTGTCCCAGGCCGTGTGGACGCGTCTGGGTTCCGGACCCTCTCGTCGAGAGGCCGGAGAACCGTGGTGACCGATACGAAGCAGCTGGGCACGGAGGCGCAGGACGGTATCAACCGTCTCTATCGGCGCTATGCCGCCTGGCTGGATCGTCGCCTGCGAGCCCATGTCGACGCCGAGGCGGCGGCGGACGTCGTTCAGGAGACCTACATCCGTGCCGCGCCCTATGCGCTGGACGACATCCGTCATCCGAAGGCTTTTCTGCTCAAGATCGCCCTGAACCTGGTACGCGACGAGAGCCGGCGGGAAGGACGGCGGCGGCGGGATCGGGACTTTCAGATACCGGCCGGAGCCGAGGCCGCGCCGCAGTTCGATCAGGTTCTGCTCGAGCAGGTGATCGGATCCATGCCGCAACTCTACCGCGACGTCTTCGTCTTGAGCCGCTTTGGCGGTATGACCTATCCGGAGATCGCCCAGTCGTTCGGGATCAGCGTAAAAACGGTGGAATGGCGAATGTCCAGGGCGCTTGAGTACTGCGCGTCTCGGCTGGACCTGTAGGCAAGACGGATGACGATCGAGGCTGAAGCCGACATCAGGCGCAAGGAAGCAGCGGAATGGTTCACCACGTTGAGCCAGCGCAAGGTCACCACTGCCGATATCAAGGCCTTCAGCGTGTGGCGGCGGGATCCTGAGAACGCCCGCGCCTTCAGCCGCCTGGAGGCCATGTGGGACGCGGCCGGAACGCTGGCAAACACCCCCGGGATGGCGGCGCTGACGGAAGACGCGGCGAACCGGGCTCGCCAGGCTTCGACAAAGGGGGGAAGACGCACCTCCGGCCGCCTGGTCCCTCTCGGGGCGGCCGGGGCCATCGCATTGGCGCTCGTTGTGGGAAGCTGGTCCTGGTGGTCCGCCCAACGTTCCGACGTCTACGACACCGCCATCGGTGAGCAGCGCACGGTCCGGCTGGAAGACGGTTCACGCATCATCCTCGACACGGCGTCTCACGTGACGGTCCGGTTCAGCGGGTCCGAGCGTCTGGTCACGCTCACCTCCGGACGCGCCATGTTCGAGGTGCAGGGAGACGCCACTCGCCCCTTCCTGGTGAAGGCCGGCGATACGGAGGTGACCGCGATCGGCACCCGCTTCGACGTCCGGCGGACCGGCTCGGGCGCCCGGATTGTTCTGGTCGAGGGGCAGGTTGCCGTGCGGCAAGAGGCGTCGTCGCGGCCGGCATGGACCCTGGCGCCGGGACAACAGGTCACGACTTCGGTTCAACGCCCGGCGGTTGTGGCGGTGAACGTGCCGGCGGCGACGAGCTGGACGACCGGCCGCCTGACGTTCGAGAACACCCCGATCGCCGTCGCCGTCGCGGAGGTCAACCGCTACAGCCCCTCGCCGGTGGAACTGCGGGACGACCGGATTTCGGCCATCCGGGTCAGCGGGGTCTTCGATGCAGGCGATGTCGACGGCTTCGTCGCCGCGCTCAGGGACCTCTACGCCCTCGAAGCGGAGCGGGCGCCGGACGGCCACCTTGTTCTGACGGGACCCGCCTGAAAATAATCTGATCCCGGACTTAGGGGATGGGCCGCGACCCGACGTCTCCTCCCCGACCCGCAAAACTGCGGGTAGAGAATCGGGGGAGATCATGGGTCACAGGTTCACTTCTACCGCGCTCGCCGCACTGATGCTGGGGGTCGCCACGCCGGTGGCGGCGCAGACGGTCGAGGCCGTGCGCGCGTTCAGCATCGGAGCGGGGCCGCTCGAGCGGAGCCTGCCGGTCTTCGCCCAGCAAAGCGGCCTGCAGATCCTCTATCCCAGCGCGCTCGTCGCCGGACGTCAGTCCCAGGCCGTCACCGGCAATCTCACGGCCGAGGCCGCGCTCGCCCAACTATTGCGCGGAACGGGCCTCACCTATCGTCAGAGCCGCCCGAACGTCTTCGTGCTGATCGATCCGTCGGCCCGGGCGGAGACGGACGCTGAAGCCACCCAGCTCGAAGAGGTCGTGGTTACGGGCAGCTACTTCCGCGGCGTGGACAGTCCCTCGCCGGTCACAGTCCTGACCCAGGACGATGTAGCGCGGCAGGGGCGCGCGACGGTGGCCGAGACCTTGGCCGCCCTCCCCCAGAATTTCACCGGCGCCGCCTATGAGGGCTCCGCGAACACCGGCGCGGATCGTTCGGCCCGGAACAGCGGCGCGGCGACCGGGCTCAACCTGCGCGGACTCGGCGCAGACGCAACCCTCGTCCTCGTCAATGGCCGGCGGATCGCCGGCACGGGCATCTCCGGCGACTTCGCGGACGTCTCCAACATTCCCTCCAGCGCAATCGCGAGGGTGGATGTGCTGCTGGACGGGGCTTCAGCCCTCTACGGCGCGGACGCGGTCGGCGGCGTCGTCAACATCATCCTGAAATCCCGGTTCGAGCAGGCGGAAACCCGCGTGCGAGTGGGCGGCACGAGCGACGGCGGCGCCGAGGAAGTCCTGCTGTCCCATGTCGGCGGGTTCAACTGGTCGAGCGGAAGCCTCGTCGCGGCCTACGAGTTTCATGATCGCGGCGAGCTCCGTTCGGAGGACCGACGCGTGATCTCCAGCGCCGACCTGCGCCCGCTGGGCGGTTCGGACTGGCGGCTTGTTTACAGCGCGCCCGGCAACATCATGGCGCAGAACCCCATCTCGGGCTCCTATCAGCCCATCTTCGCCATTCCTCGCGATCAGGACGGCGCAGGGCTGACGCCGGGCGACTTTCGGGCCAATGAGGTCAACCTCACGAACCAGAACCTGGGCCAGTGGTTCCTGCCGCATCAGCGTCGGCACAGCCTCTTCGCCGCGGCGCGGCAGAGTCTTCCATTCGGCTTCAGCATCGACGGCGACATCCGCTACACAGAGCGGGACCACACCCTCCAGACGCCCGCCGACACCGGCATCGTCGTGATCACCTCCGCCAATCCTCACTTCGTGTCTCCGGTGGGCGCGACACGCCACGACATCGCCTATTCCTGGATCGACGAGCTTGGGCCGGCGCTCTCAGAAGGCCGCACGCGAAGCGTCAGCGGCGCCCTTGGGCTCAACGGCGCGATACGGGACTGGAACCTGTCGGCCTACCTCAGCGGCGGTCGGGAGTTCAGCAGCCGGACACTCTCCAACCGGGTTCAGACGACCTTCCTGCAGGAGGCCATGGGGTCCCGGGCGGATATACCGACGACGACGTTCAGAACGGCGGTCGACGGCTTCTTCAATCCCTACGGCGATCCCGCCAACACCAGCCCGGCGATGCGGGCGCATATCGGCTCGGGCTATTCCTGGACTGACCACACGACCACCGTGACCTCGGCAAACCTCAAGGCTGACGGGTCGCTTCTTGAGCTCGCAGGCGGTCCGCTGCGGGTGGCCGTGGGCGTCGATCTTCGCGGCGAACGGTTCGAAACCGAGGGCGAGAACTTCCTTTCCGGCATAGCGCCGCGCATCGTCGCCCCTCTCGTCTATGAGCGGGATGTCTCGGCGGCCTTTGTGGAGTTCCGGGCGCCCTTCGTGAGCGCCGCAAACGCCCGCCCGGGCCTGGAGCGCCTTGAGTTCTCCCTGGCGGCGCGGATCGAAGACCATGAGGGGGTCGGGCAATCCACCAACCCCAAGGTCGGTCTGCTCTACAGCCCGGCTTCCGACCTGCTGCTGCGGGCGAGCCATGGCACATCGTTCCGCGCGCCGGCGCTCCGCGAGCTGTTCACGGCCTATGCCCTCGGCCCGACCTTTCTCAACCGGGGCGGCGTCAATGTGCTCGCTGTCGTCCAGTACGGCGGAAATCCCGACCTGCGGCCGGAAACGGCCACTTCGACGACGGCGGGCTTTATCTGGACGCCGGCGGCCCTTAGCGGGTTCCGACTGGAGGGCGGCTGGTTCCGCACCCGGTTCGAGGACCGCATCGGCAATCCGGTCCTCGAGAATCTGACGAATGTTCTCAACGATCCCGCCCTGGCCCCTTTCGTCCGCTTCGTGAACCCGGCCACCAACGCCGAGGATCGCGCCCTCGTCCAATCGCTGCTGGACCACCCCGGCAATTTCAACCCGACCGTCATGCCCGTCACCGCCTATGGCGTGATCGTCGACAATCGCTTCGTCAACGCGGCCGCCGTCGAGGTCGAGGGGCTGGACCTGTCAGCGCGATATCGCTTCGACCTGGGCGCTGGTCAGATGTCGATCGACGCGTCGATGACGCATCTCCTGGCCAACGATCGCCAGATCACCGACGCGTCCCCCAATGAGGACCTGCTCGGAGACCCTCATTTCCCCGCCCGGTGGCGCGGCAGGCTCGGCGGCCAATGGGTAAGCGGCCCTCTGACGCTCGGCCTGATCGCCAACTATGTCAGCGGCGGACGAGACCCCGTTGGCGGTCGCGGCATCGACGACTGGGCGACCTTCGACGGGCAGGTCCGCTACGACTTCCCTGGCTGGGGCGAGGGCCTTTCCCTCTCCCTGAACGTGCTCAATCTCGCGAACTCGGAGCCGCCGTTCTACGACGCGTCGCGCGGGATCGGCTACGATGCGGCCAATACCAACGCGCTGGGCCGCCAAGTCTCCCTGCAACTCGTCAAGCGCTGGTGAGACGCCATGCGCAAACGTCTGTCCGGCGCGCTGGTCGCGCTGGCTCTCGCGTGCCCGACGACGGGCGCTTCGGAGCCGCTGACCCTCGACACCCTGCTCGGGCTTGAGAGCTTCGGGCGGATCGCCGTCGATCCGACCGGCCAAGTGATCGTGTTCGAGGAACGCCGCGCGCGGGACGATCTTCCCCGCTACGACCTGCAGCCCGAGGGCGCGCTCCGCTACGCCCGCCTCTATCGGGCCGATGTCGCGAGCCCTGCCCGCGTCGCGCCGCTCCTGCCGATGGAGGAGGACGCCGGCTACACCGCCGGCCCCTTCTCCCCCGCCGGCGGCAAGCTCCTCGTCTTCCGCCTGCACGCCCTGCAGTTCCACATCGGGATCGTGGATCTGGGCAGCGGCGGCGTCGTGTGGACCGACATCTCTCCGGAAACGGGCGCCTGGGGCCGATCCGTGGAATGGCTGTCCGAGGATGTTATCGTGGTGCTCGGCATGCCCGACGGGGATCTGCCGCCGCGTCTGGCGGACACCAATCGAACCCAGAGAGAACTGCCCCCGCTCTGGGACCGGGCGGCCCGTGGGGAGGCGGCCTTCGTTTCGGTCGGGCTTGGGTCGGAACCGGCGCGGCCCCTTCGCGACCTCTTGCGGATCGACGCCCGGACCGGTGCCGCGACCCGTCTCGCCCGAGGGCCGTTCCTTGACCTGGAGGCGTCCCCGGACGGCCGCCACGTCGCCCTGATTGTCGACGGCGCCCTCCAGCTCCTCCCCTCTCCGGGCGCCGCAACGGAGTTTCGGCGTACCCGCGCCCTGCGGCTGGTCGACAGTCGCTCCGGCGAAACTCGGGACCCGCCCGAGGCCCGGGACGTCTCGACAAGTCTCCTGACTTGGTCGCCGGCGTCCGACACCCTCATGGTAGCCGCGATCGATGGCGACTCTCCCCGCCTTCTCGCCGTCAGCCCGGCTGGCGCGGCGCGGGACGTCACCCCGCCGGGCGTCACCCCGCTCATCCCGCTCGATTTCCACGGATTGCCGACGGCCGAGGCCGGTTGGATCGGTGAAACGATCGTCCTGCACGGCCGTGATCGGGATGAAGAGGGTTGGTTCTTGAGCGGCGAGAGGCTCCCGGCCTTGGCGCCGGACGCCCGCCTCATCGCACAAGGAGGCCGCGGGGCTCTGTTCTCCAGTCGCGGACATGTCGTTCGCCTGACCACCGACGGGTCGTCCGATGACCTCGGTGCGTTCGCCTCGGTCGTTCGGCCGGATGGCCCGCTTGGCCAGCGGGCCCTGGCGGGGCCAATGAAACAAGACAGCGCAGTGGTGTCGGAGCCGACAGGACAGCTGTGCCGGATCCGGGCTGACCCGGGCCCCATCGTCTGCGTCACGGGTCCTTCCGGCGCGGCAGTGAGTTGGTCTCAAGGTGTGGCCGTCGCGCGCGGCGGCGAGGGTCGGGCTGTCAACCGCCTCGCCGTGACACGCGGAACGTCGACGCAGACGATCCGGAGCCTCAATCCCGAGCTCGACGACGTAGACCTCACAGCGGCCCGGCGGGTTGACGGCCCTGGAGGGGCCGGTGGATGGCTCTACGCCCCGGCTCAAGGCCATCGGCCGCTTCCGGTGATTGTCATCCCCTATCCCGACCGCGCGTATGCAACCCCGCCGCCGACCATGCGCCCCGAGGCGGGTAATCTGACGCTCAACGGCCAGCTTCTGGTCGCCGCCGGCTACGCCGTCCTCTATCCCGACCTGCCTGTCGGCCCCGAGCCGGCGGCCGGTTTGGCGGACCGGATCCTCGCCGTGGTCGACGCCGCCGCCGCCGAGAGGCTCGTCGATGGCGACAGGATCGGCCTTTGGGGACACAGTTTCGGCGCCTGGGCGGTCGTGCTGAGCGCGTCACAATCCCCCAGGTTCAAGGCTGTCGTCGCCCTGAACGGATCCTATGACCTGGCCGGATCGCTCGGCAGGCTGTCCAACCATGCGCGTCTGGCGGGCGAGAACGAGGCTGCGATCATGGGAACGGCGCGGTGGCTGGAATCCGGTCAGGTCGGGATGCGTGCGTCCTACTGGTCCGATCCCGACAGGTACCGCCGCGGCAGCGCCTTCGAACAGGCGGATCGGATCACGGCTCCCATTTTGCTGGTCTATGGCGAGATGGACCATGCGACGGGCGAGGCCGAAGGCATGTTCGCCGCCCTCAGACGCCTCCAGCGCCCGGCCGCCCTGCTCTATCTGATCGGCGAGGACCACGGGATCCACAACCCCGGCAATGCCCGGATCTACTATGAGCAGGTCATCGGCTGGTTCGATCGCCATCTCATCGCGAACGCGCCTCCAGCCGCGCCGTCCACCGTCGAACCCAGGCCTCCGTCAGCGCCAGGGTGAGCAGGCGGGAGAAGCCGCCGCGCCACAGCAGCGCCTCCCGGGAAAGGTCCGTCTCAAGGTCGTCCAGCAGGCCCGCCTGAGCCAGGGCCCCGCCCAGCAGATAGTCCCGCAGGAAGGGCAGATTGCTCGCGGCAGCCTCGCCGTAGAAGGCTCCGAGTTCGCCTTTTGAACGGCGGGCATAAATCGAGGGAGGCAGAACGTCCTGAAACGCGTTTCTGGCCGCGGCCCGATCCCGGCCGCCCCAGGTCAGATCGACAGTCGACCAGGACAGGCCGGCTTCCATCACGGGCTGGCTCAGCAGCGGGTTCACGCAGACCCCGCGCCGGCTCCGTGCGGCCTGCCCCTGGAAGGTCTGGCAGAAGGCGAGGATCGAAATCTGCAGGGCCTTCGCAGGTGGAACGCTCCGCAGGTCGTCGAGCCAGGGATGATCCCAGTCGGCGCGGCTGCGCCGGTGTTCCCGGAATGCGCGGAACCAGGCCCAAGGCCAAAGGGACCGGCGGGTCCAGCGTGCGATCCGGTGCACGGCCGCCGGCCGCGCCCTGACCCCGCGCTCCTGGATTTCGTCGAAAGCGATGAGAGGGCTCGGCATCTGGAAGAAGACCGCGTCGCCGCCCTGTCCCGTGAGCGATCCCCATGCCCCAGCCTCCCGAACGCGGGCGGCGATGTCGTCATTGTAGTCCGTATCTATGTCGTTGGTGGCCGGTCGGAAGGCGTCCGCCGTGCGCGCCAGACGCTCGGCGGACAGGCTCAGCCCTTCGCGCCGCACCTCGGTCAGCGCATGTCCCTCGCGCGCCAAGACCGCCCGCGCATAGATGCGCTCGTCGCCTTCGGGCTGCTCGACGTAGTGGTTCACCCAGGCCGCGACGCGATTCCGCTGCGACGTCTCGAGGGACGCCGCGACAATCGCAGAGTCGAGACCGCCGCTGACCTCGGCGACCCATGTGTGATCGCCGGCTAGGCTGCGCACCGCCATCTGCACCACCGACCGAAGTTCAGGCGGACGGCCGCGCCCGAGTCGATAGACGTCCGCCGGCCGCCAGATCTGCACGCCGCGAGACCCGCCGGCGCCGACCGTTCGGAGCTCTCCGCCGGCGATCGGCGTCAGTCCGTCCAGGGCGAGATCGTGACGATATTCGCCGCCGCGGCTGACCAACCGCGACACCGCCACCCAGTCCAGAGCCAGATCCTCGGGCAGGAGAGGGTCAAGAACTGGCGCCGCGCTGGAGGCGACGACGGTCACACCGGACCTGCGCCAGCAGACGGCCTCGATCGCACCGGAAGGATCGCGCAGGATCGCGGCGTCGCCGCCAGTGCGCCGGACCAGCACGTACCGGCCCCAGTGCTCTCCAATAATCCGTCGAGCGGACGCCGCATCCAGGGACCGGCAGGCCAGCGCGCCCCCCTCGGAGGCGGAAGCCGCCCGGCCCGTGTTGTCGAACATCTCGCCGATCAGGACGCCATGGCCGTCCAGCGCTGCTGTGATCCTGAGGCGGTCGGACGGCGCATAGACCTCGAGGAACGGGTGCGAGACACAGCGCGACCAGCCGGCGCCGGCCAGCCGCCGACGCAAGGGGGCCATGAGCGCATCGACCGCGCCGGCCGCGTCGCCGACGAGCGCCACGAAGGAGTCCGCGCCCATCCTCAGATGACCAGAATGGGATGGAAATGGCTGAGCGTTTCCACGGACTGGCTGACGCAGACGTCATCGACCTGCAGCCAGCAATGGGCCAGGAACGGCCAGGCGCGGACCCCGAACACCCAGTCGGCGTCGAGGTCGCCGGCGTTCAGGAAGCGCAACAGCATCTCGGCCTGGAACAGGCATGCGCCGGTCCGGGGCGCGAAGGGCAGAAGCTGGAAAAACGTCTGCGCGCGCGCCGCGATCATTTCGAGGTCATCGCGCCGCCCGGTCCGGTCGCCATGAGCGGCCGCCAGTCCGGCCAGCGTCGGGCGACGCCAGGCCCGATCGGCCCAGATCGCGCCGAACGCGGCGATCTCTGCCAGGCGCGGCCGGCGACCGGAAATCTCAGGCAAGCTGCGCAGGGGGAGCGGCGGAGGCGGGACGCACGCAGGACGCGCTGGACCGGAATGCAGCAGTTCTGCTGACGCCAGTTCGAGGAGGGTATCCATCGGTCCGCGAAGGCGTTCGCCCAAGACCGCAACGTCACCGCAGTCCGCGAACAGCAGATAGTCATCCGCCGCCAGATCCAGAAGGACCAGATCGCCTCCGATCGGAACCGCGTGGACGCCCTGCGCCAGTTGCCCCTCCTCGGTCATTCGAGCGGGAGGTCGTAGCGGTGGGTCACCTGCAACTCCACGAACTCGCCGCCCTTGCCCCGAGTCAGCCGTCGCGCCGACCCGAGGACAACCAGGCGCCCAATCTTTCGTATCAGCATGAACTATTCCTCCAATGGGAGCCGCTCGGGGCCGCCCCGAGGGACGACCCCGGCCCGCTCATTCGGGCGGCATTTCCCAGCGGAAATGCGAGTTCAGTTCGGCGAAGTCGCCTTCGTCGACGGCGCGCGTCAGGCGGCGCGCGCCGCCCAGCCGCAGGATGCGGCCCTTGTTCTGGACCTTCATGGCCAGACTCCCTTTTTCGGTGAAAGCCTCTGATCAGGACGCGCCGGGCGAGGCCGGACCGGGCGTCCGTGCCGTCCCGGAGGACGGCACGTCGCGCTCAGGCGCCGGGCGGGATCGTGTAGAGCTTGGAGGTGTTCAGCTCGGCGTAGTCGCCTTCGTCGACGGCGCGCGTCAGGTCGCGGGCGGCGCCGAGGCGCACGAGGCGCGGGGTGCGGTGGGTGGTCATGGTCGTCTCCTCGTTGAAATATCGACAAAAGGTCGACGACGGACCATCAGCGCCTCAAAGCAAATCGATTCAAACTATATTGCGCGTATACTTTGACTGGTCGGGATCGATCCGCCGCACGCGCGAAGCGATTGTTCCCGCGGTGATCCGCCAGCGGGCGTAGTAGGCGTCGATACTGTCGCCATCGGATGGCCCGGCCGGCGGCTCCGTCGAAGGGCCAAGGCCTCGAAGCGGCGCAAGACGGCGACGGACCCGCGCGAGGCTCTCCAGCAGGGGCTGATTTTCGCAGACCTCGATCAGTTCGATGATCCACGCATCGACGGCCCCGTCCGAGCCGTCGATCGGATTGGCGAACCCGGCTCCGCGCGCCGCAAGCCGAACGTGAGCAGCTTCCAGATCCAGCAGGCCGAGGATGTCTTCGAGCGGCGTCGCCCGCGTGAAGTAGCCCAAGCCTCGACGGTCTTCGATCAGTCCCTCGCCGCAGAGCCGCGACAGGGCCTCGCGCACCGGGCTGGTGCTGAGGTTGAGCGAGGCGGCGATGTCGGCCACCGACAGATGCTGACCGGGCGCCAGCCCGTCCTCGATCGCTGTTCGCAGGCTGGCGAGCGCCGTGCCAAAGGGATCCCGCTGTCTCATCCCCGTGTCCCGCACGGGCCGCCGACGATCCGCAGGCCAGCGACCGCCAGGCACTGGGGGAGTCGGTCGACGCGATAGCGTCTATACTGTCGTCCGCAAGAAACTTGCGTCATAGCCGCAGCTTTTATGTTGTTGATCTTTATCAGCTTTCATTTGACGCTTGGCTGAGTCATTTTTCAACCTGTAGGGGTGAACCTGAGTTCGTAACGCGTGGTGCCGACGGCGAGGGAGTAAACCGAGAGATGGACGCCCGGCACACCCAGTCGACGAATGCGGTGCTCTCCTCGAGCCTGCGCCTGATCCGGTCCCATCGGCGCATGCGGTCGATCGACGTGGCCCAGGCCATGAACATGGCGCTCAGGTCGTACGAGCATTTCGAGTCCGGCGCCGGACGAATCAACATCGAGCGAATCCATCGCTTCGCCGAGGTGACCAACAGCGATCCGCACGGGATCCTCGCCGCCCTCGCCCTCGGGTCGCCCGCCTTCGCCTTGCGGTGCGCCGACAATAAATTGGCGACGATCCTCGCCGTCGCCCTGCAGGAATTCGACGAGGAGGCCGGCGACGCCATCGCCGACCTCGACGCCCGGCCGATCATCAACACCTTCACGAGGATGTTCAGGGATCTCGTGGACCAATCCGTCCGGCGCGACGCGGAAGCCGAGGCCTGGCTCGAACAACGCCGCAGCCGGCTGTTGGCCCCGGACCGCGAAGACGGCGGCTGAGGCGCCCCAGCCGCTGACGCCACCGCAGATTTACGGTGAGAAGGTCACGGACTGGCGCGCGGCCGGGATTTTCCGGCTGGATTCGGCGATGAAAGCGCTCGCCTCCCATCCCGCTGAGTCATCGGCCCTTCTGGTCGAGGCCCTGACCGGACGGCAGCGCGAATGCCTGCAGCTCGCGTCCACGGGACTGACCTCCTCCGCCATCGCCGAACGGCTGGGGCTCTCCCCGAGAACGGTCGATGAGCATCTCATGACGGCCTGCAGAATCCTCGGGGTGCGGACGCGCGTGCAGGCGGTCGCGCGCCTGGCGGTCGCCGCACGACGCGCAAACGAACCCCGCAGCTTCCTACCGTAGATCTCCCACGGGACGCTCGCGGGTCGTCGCCGCCGGCCGGATCGGCTGGGATTGGGGCGGTTCCTGGAGGCCCTGATGCTCGACCTCGCGTTCGTTCTCGCCCTCTCGCAAAGCTGCGCGCCTTCCGTGGCGCCTCAGACCCTTGCCGCTATCGCGCACGTCGAGAGCCGGTTCGACCCGCTGGCGATCGGCGTCAACGGCAATGGGCCCCGCCCCGCCCGGGCGCGCGACGCAAGGGAGGCGGCGGCGACGGCCCGTCGTCTCCTGGACCGCGGCGCCAACCTCGACCTCGGCCTGGCCCAGATCAACAGCGACAACCTCGGCTGGCTGGGCCTGTCTGTCGAAGACACATTCGATCCCTGCCTAAATCTCCGCGCCGCGGCGACGGTCCTCCGCGCGGGCTACAGGCCGTCCGGCGAGGCTCCGGCGCATCGCCAGGCCGCCCTGCGCGTCGCCCTGTCCCGCTACAACACCGGCGATGCCGGGCGGGGGTTCCGCAACGGCTATGTGGCCAGAGTGGAACAGGCGGCGGTCGCCCTGGATCTGGCGACGCCGCTCACGGCCGCCGCCGTCGGAGCGACCGGCGCGACCCTGCCCGAGACACCGCCCCCGAGAACCCCGCCCGCATCCTGGGACGTGTTCGCGCGCGGGCCCGTGCAAGTCGTCTTTTCCACATCCGACGACCGGAGCCGCTGATGTTTCGTCCTCTGATCCCCTCGCCTTTCCCCCGTCACGCCGGCGCTGCGGTCTGCATCGCGCTGGCGGCGACCTGCCTCTCGGCGCAGCCCGCGCTCGCCTCGGCCAATGTCGAAGGTTTGCTCCAGAACGTCGTCGACATGCTCACGGGCAATACGGCCCGTCTGCTGGCCGTGCTGGCGGTCGTAGTCGTCGGCATCCTGTGGATGTTCGGCCTGTTCGATCTGCGCCGGGCGGCGATCGTCGTGCTCGGCATCGTCGTGGTCTTCGGCGCGGCCGAGATCGTCAATCTGATCACGGGCGGCGCGTGATGACCGCCGCCGCGCCCTGGCTGTGGATCGGGTCGGCGTCAGCCGTCGTCGCCCTGTGCCTGATGCTCGGCCTGAAGCTGATCTCGCCCAAACGGTTCGCCCAGCTCCTCGGCGGGCTCGGCATCGGCCTGACCGTCGGCCTGGCCCTGTGGCGCCTGCCCGCGGGAGGCCCCCATGGCTGACGAACGCCTGGCCGAGGACCCGCTGTTCCTGGCCTGCACGCGGCCGGCGATGATCCTGGGCGTGCCCATGGAGGCGATGGGCGTCAACGTCATCGTGTCGGGCGTGGTCTTCCTCGTCGGCGGCAGCCTGCTCTATCTGCTCGTCGCCCCGGCCCTCCACCTGGTGTTCCGGGCGATCTGCCGCGCCGATCACAACGCCTTCCGGCTGCTCTTCGTCTATGTCGACACCAAGGGCCGGTCGCGCAATGCGGCGCTCTGGGGCGGCAGTTCGGCGACGCCTCTTCCCCTCGTGCGCCGCTATCGTGCCGCGGAGCTGTCCCGTGGCTGAGGGCGGCGTCAGCGCGGCGCGTCTGCGACGGGAGGCCGAGGCGCGGCCGCATCTGCCTTACGCCCGCCACGTCTCGGACCATGTGGTCGCGCTCGACAGCGGCGCCCTGATGATGGTGTTCCAGATCGACGGCGCCAGCTTCGAGACCGCTGACGCGCGCGACCTCAACGACTGGCACGTCAAGCTGAACCAGGCCTGGCGCAACCTCGCCGACGACCGTCTGGCGGTCTGGCACCATGTGGTGCGGCGTCCGGTCGAGCTGGAGCGGTCGACCGGCTACCGCTCCGCCTTCGCCGGTGAACTCGGCGCCCTCTACGACGAGCGCGTGGCCGGGCGACAGCTCTGGGTCAACGAATTGTTCGTCACCCTCGTGCTGCATCCCGGCCGCGACACAGGCGACCGCGCCGCAGCCCTGGCGAAACGTCTCAGGGCGGCCCGCCGCAACGACGCCGAGGTCGAGGTCGCCCATATCCAGCGCATCGAGGAGGCCGGGCGCGACCTGGTCCAGTACCTCGGACGCTACGCCCCGCGCCGGCTCGGTCTCTACGAGCGCGCGGGCCTGTGGTTCTCCGAGCCGATGGAGGTGATGCGGCTGGTCCTGACCGGACGACGGTCGTCCGTTCCGATCGTGTTCGGCCACCTCGGCTCGGCGGTGTACACCGTGCGCGCCATCTTCGGGCGGGAAACGCTCGAACTGCGGGACGCCGCCGATGCGCGCTACGCCGGCGTCCTCGCCGTCAAGGAATACCCCGCCACGACCCGGCCCGGGCTGTGGGACGAGCTGCTGAGCGTCCGCTTCGGCTTCGTGATCAGCCAGTCCTTCGCCTTCCTGTCCAAGGCCTCGGCCCGCGCGGTGATGGAGCGCAAGCAGAACCAGATGGTCTCCGCGCGGGACCGCGCGGCCTCGCAGATCACCGGCCTGTCGGACGCGCTCGACGACCTCGTCAGCAATCGCTTCGTCATGGGCGAGCACCAGGCCTCGATCCTCGTGCACGGCGACACCCCGACCGCGCTGGCCGACCACCTGTCCAAGGCCCGCGCCATCCTCGCCGACTCCGGCCTCGTCGTCGCGCGCGAGGACCTCGGTCTGGAAGCGGCCTTCTGGTCCCAGTTCCCCGGGGCCTTCGCCCGTCGCACCCGGCCGGCCGCGATCACCTCGCGCAATTTCGCGGCCCTCGCGCCCTTCCACGCCCATCCGGTGGGCAAGGCGCGCGGCAACCATTGGGGCGACGCCGTCGCGGTGCTGCGCACCTCGGCCGGCTCCCCCTTCTGGTTCAACTTCCACGTCGGCGATCTCGGCCACACCTTCATCTGCGGACCCTCCGGCTCGGGCAAGACCGTGGTCCAGAACTTCATGCTGGCCCAGCTGGAGCGGTTCGACGCCCAGCAGCTGTTCATCGACAAGGACCGGGGCGCCGAGATCTTCGTCCGCGCCTGCGGCGGGACCTATCTCGCCCTGCGCAACGGCGAACCGACCGGCTTCGCCCCGTTCAAGGCCCTCTCGCCCAGCCCCGCCAACCGCGCTTTTCTGGTCCGCCTGGTCCGAGCCCTCGTCGCCCGGCCGGAGGAAACCCTGACGGTGCCGCAGGCCCGCGCCATCGATCAGGGCGTGGCCGCGCTGGAGGCCCTGCCGCGCGAGCGGCGATCCATCGCCGCCCTGCGCAGCCTGCTCGGCCAGGCGGACGCCAGCGGCGTGGGCGCGCGGCTGGAGCGTTGGCAACGAGGGGGCCCCCTGGGCTGGGTGCTCGACAACGACGAGGACGCCCTCAGCCTGGAGGCCCGCTTCGCCGGCTTCGACATCACCCAGGTGCTCGACCACGACGAGGTCCGCACGCCGGCGATGTTGTATCTGTTCCACCGCATCGCAGAGCGGGTCGACGGTCGCCGCCTCGTCCTCGACATCGACGAGTTCTGGAAGGTGCTGGGCGATCCGGCCTTTACGGAACTGGCCCGGGACGGGCTCAAGACCTGGCGCAAGCAGAACGCCCTGATGGTGTTCGGCACCCAGTCCCCGGCGGACGCCCTGCGCTCCCCGATCGCCCACGCCATCCTCGAACAGTGCGCGACCAAGATCTTCCTGCCCAACGCCCACGGCCAGGCGCGCGACTACATCGACGGCTTCGGCCTCACCCAGGAAGAGTTCCGCCTGGTGCGCGAGGTCCTGACCCCGGAGTCGCATCGCTTCCTGGTCAAGCAGGGCCACGACAGCGTGGTCGTCGAGCTCGACCTGGGCGGGATGGACGACGCCCTGTCGGTCCTGTCCGGCCGCACCGAAACCACCGCCCTGCTCGACCGGCTGCGCGCCGAGGTCGGCGACGACTACGCGGCGTGGCGCGATCCCTTCCATGACCAGAGGAGGTTCCTGTGAGAACCCGCATCTCCATCGCCGCGGCGGCCGCCGCCCTCGTCCTCGCCTGCGCGCCGGCCGTCCAGGCGCAACAGATCGTCCACGATCCGCGCGCCTTCGCCCAGATGATCGAGGAGGCCCGGACCACGCTCGATCAGCTCCGGGCGCTGCAGGCCCAGGTCGAGCAGGGCCAACAGCTCCTCGACAGCCTGAACGATCTGTCCGGCGTCAACGCCCTGGCCAGCGAACTCGGGCTGCCGACAGTGCGCAACCCGCTGCCGGACATGCGTTCGCTGCGCGCTGCGGCCAACGGCGATCTCTCCGCCCTTGGCGACCTGGCGGACCGCGCCGACGCGATCCGTCGGGAGACCCGCCTCTACTCGCCCCCGCCGGGCGACGCGAACCCGGCGGAAGCCTGGTATCGGGACAGCCTCGAACGCGCCGGCGCCCGGACCGCCCGCGACCTCGCCATCGGCGAAGCGGTGGGCGGCGCGGCGGATCGCCGCCTGCAGGGCCTGGAGACGCTCCGCTCCGCCCTGGACACCGCGCCGAACGCCCGCGCCGTCCTGGATCTCGAAGCGCGCCTCGCGGCGGAACAGGCCATGATCCAGAACGAACAGGTGCGGTTGCAGGGCCTCGCCCTGACCCAGGCGGCCGAGGCGCGCCTCGAGGAACAGCGCGCCCGGGAGCGGGCCGAAGCCGCCCGGGCGGCGCGCATGGACGTCTATCGGCGGACCTTCCAGTGAAGCGGACCGCCCTTCTCATGATCCTCGGCCTGGCCGGCTGCGGCGCGCCCGCACGGACCGCCGGGGACTTCGCCGCCGATCCGCAAGAGGCGGCCCGGGTGGTCGCCGACTGCGACGCCGGACATGAGGAGGACGAATGCGAGGCGGCCCGACGAGGCCTGGCCGAAGCGCGCCGGGAGGCGCGGATGCGCGCCTACGAGCGGGCCTTCCGAGGATCCCGACGATGAGCTTTCGCGTCTTCGAGCCCAGCTACGACTTCATCGACGAACGGCTCAACGTCTTCCTCGGCGACCGTCTGTCGTCGGTGATCGCCGAGGTCGAGGGACCGCTGCGCATCGCCCTGGTCCTCTATGTCGTGCTTTACGGGATCGCCATCCTGAGAGGGGCGATCAGCGAGCCGGTCATGGACTTCGCCGTCCGGTCGCTGAAGCTGGCCTTCCTCTATCTGCTGGCGACCACGGCCGCCTATTCGACCTTCGTCACCGAGCCACTGTTCACCGGCCTGCCCAACGCCCTGACCCGGGCCGTCAGCGGCGCGGACACGCCGAGCGTCGGCGCGGCCTTCGACCAGTTCTTCGCCTATGCGGCCTGGCTGGGCGAGGACATTTCGCGCGAGGGCTCGGCCTTCAATCCGGGCCCGTGGGTGGTGTCGGCCGCCGTCTTCATCATCGGGGCTCTCGCGGCGGCGCTCGGCTTCGGGGTGGTGCTGGTGGCCAAGCTGGCCCTGGCGCTGCTCGTCACCCTGGGCCCCATCTTCATCGCCTGCGCCCTGTTCGACGCGACCCGCCGCTTCTTCTTCGGATGGCTGAGCCAGGCGGTGAACTATCTCGTCCTGTTCGCCCTTATCATCGTCATCTTCCAGCTCGTCCTGTCGCTCGTGCGCGACCAGTGGGGCGCGATCCAGGGCGCCGATCCCATGATCGGCGGGCTGATCTTCATCGCCCTGTGCCTGCTGGGGGCGATCTTCTTTCTGCAGACCCCGGCCATCGCCGCCGGCGTCGCGGGCGGCGCCAGCGCCGGCCTCGCCGACTTCGCCAACGCCGCCGCCCTGGGCGGGAGCGGCTCCGGTCGCAGCCAGGGTCCCCAGGAAGCTGACCGCCAGCCGCCCAGGGGCGGCGGCTCCATTCGACCGAGAGGCGCCTGACATGACCTGCCGACCCCTTCTGCTCGCCGGCCTGATGCTGCTGGCCGGCTGCGCCCACCGGGGCGATCCCGTCCTGCCCGCCTGCGACGGCTCAGACCGGCGGCCGGCCAATCCACATGGTTCGGTGCTCGCCCCGGAGGCCCCGCCGCAACCGGCCGCGCCGGCGGCTGGCGCCGCGGTCAACCCGGGCGCGGGAGGCTGCGCATGAGCGGCGTGCCCTCCCCCGATCTGAAGCGCTACTTCGCGGAGGCGCGGCGCTGGGATCAGGACCGGCTGGCGTCCGCGCTGCGGTCGCGCCGTCTCGCCTGGTCGGCCGCCGCCCTGGCCACGGGTCTGGCGGTGATCTCGACCGGCGCGGTGGCCATGCTGACGCCGCTGAAATCCACCGAACCCTTCGTCATCCGGGTGGATCAGACCACGGGCGCGGTCGACGTGGTGCGCGGCCTTTCGGCCGAGGACGGCCCGGTTCGCTACGACGAGGCCGTCAGCAAATATTTCCTCGCCCAGTACGTCCGCCACCGCGAGGGCTACCTCGATCCGGCCGCCGAAGACGCCTTCCGGCTCGTCTCCATCCTGTCCGCCCCGTCGGAGCAGCGGCGCTGGGCCGACCTGTTCCGCGGCTCCAATCCGGCGAGCCCGCAGAACCTCTACGGGCGCGACGGCGAGGCGATCGTCTCGATCCGGGCCATCGGCTTCATCAACGACGGCGTCGCCAACGTCCGCTTCCACCGCACGGTCCGCCAGGCCCAGCAGACGGTGGAGAGCGACTGGATCGCCACCATCGCCTTCACCTACACCCGCGCGCCGATGTCCGAACCGGACCGGCTGAGGAACCCCCTCGGCTTCCAGGTCACGTCCTACCGCGCCGATCCGGAGGTCATCCGATGAAATCCCCCCGACCCCTCCTGACCCTCATCGCCGGGCTCGCCCTGACCTCCCCCGTGGCGGCGCAGACCCTGCCCGATCCCCGGATCCACGAGCTCACCTACGATCCGGCGGCCGTCTACCGGATCGCCGGGGCGTTCCGCACGGCGACCCAGATCGTCTTCTCGCCCGAGGAGACCATCCGTCACGCCGCGATCGGGGACAGCGTCGCCTGGGAGGTGGCCGCGGAAGGCTCGGTGCTCTTCCTCAAGCCTCGCGAACGTCACCAGCCGACCAATCTGCTGGTCGTCACCGATCGCGGCGGCGCAGCCCGGCACTACGCCTTCGAACTTGTGGCCCGCGACACCGGCGACCGCACCGCCATCGCCTATCAGGTCCGGTTCCGCTACCCGGCCGACGAACAGGCCGAGGCGGCCCGCACCCTGGCCGCCTCGGCCGAGGCGGTGGAGCAGCGCCTGATCAGTCTTGAGCTGGAGCGCGGCATCGTCGAGGGCGCCCGCAACCTGGCCTGGTCGGCCCAGGGCGACGCCGCCCTGCAGCCCAGCGAGGTCAGCGACAACGGCCGCTTCACCGTGCTGCGCTTCCCAGGCGTCCAGGCCCTGCCGGCCCTGTTCGAGGTCGGGGAGGACGGGTCCGAGCGTCTCGTCCCCTATGACGTGCGCGGCGAATTCGTGGTCATCCATGGCGTCGTGCGCGGTTTGCGGTTGAGGCGGGGGCGGTCGGTCCTCTGCCTGTTCAACGACGCCCATGACGCCCGCGGCGTGGGCCTCGGCACCGGCACGGCCTCGCCCGCCGTCGATCGCGCGCCGGCGGGGAGCCCGTCATGAGCCACCTCGATCCGACCCCGCCGCCGGAAGATCCGAAGCCGCCGTCGCCGGCGACCGACCGCGGCGTCTCGCCCATCGCCGGCCGGCTCGGCGGACGGCAGGGCAAGGTCGTCACCCTCGCTGCCTTGGCGGTCGGGTGCGGCGTCTTCCTGATCGCAAGCTGGGACCGCGGGGACGCGGACGGCGCCGAGCCGACCCGGCGCGACGAGCCGCCCCGGCAGACGGCGCCGTTCGAGCCTGCCCGCCGCGAAACACCGCCCTTGCTGGACGACGGCGCCGTCGATCCGTATGCGCCGACGCTGACCGACGGGGAGGTCGTCCCGCCCCTTGAGGCGGGTCCCCGGGACCCGGCGCCGACCGCATCCGGTCCTTCGCCGGCGGAACAGCGGCGCGCACTGGCCGAAAGCGCCCGGCGCGCGCCCGTCCTCGCCTATAGCCGCGCCGGCGGCGGCCCATCGACTGCGCCGCCGGTCGTGGCGCCCTCCCTGCCTCCGGGCGCCCCGACCTCGCTCGACCAGCTGCGTCAGATCACGCCGGTGAGCCAGGCGCGGGCGGGCCGTCTGCCGGACCGCAACCTTCTGATCACCGCAGGGACCAGCGTGCCCTGCGTCCTGCAGACCGCCATGGACAGCACCACGCCCGGCTATGTGACCTGCGTCCTGCCGCGCGACGCCTGGTCGGACAACGGCGCCGTGGTGCTGATGGAACGCGGCACCCGGGTGCTCGGCGAGTATCGCGGCGGCCTGCAACAGGGCCGGCGCCGGCTGTTCGTCCTGTGGACCCGGGCCGTGACGCCCACTGGCGTCGCCGTCGCCCTCGCCTCGCCGGCCGCCGACGCGCTCGGCCGTTCGGGCTTCGACGGCGACGTGGACACCCGGTTCTGGGACCGGTTCGGCGGCGCCCTGTTGCTTTCCATCGTCGACGACGGCGTCTACGCCGCCGTGGGTCGGAGCGACGGCGGTTCCGCCACGGCCCGCCTGCCGTCCGACGCCGCGAGCGTCGCCCTTCAGGGCTCGGTCGACATCCCGCCGACGCTGCGCAAGGGTCAGGGGGCCGAGGTGTCGATCTTCGTGGCCCAGGACCTGGATTTCTCCGGGGTCTATCAGCTGCGGCCGCGCTGATGGACGACACCTCCGTTCTGGATCACTACATCGCGCCGCTGCGCCCCTTCCTGGAGCCGGCGTCCGTCACCGAGGTCGTCATCAACCGGCCCGGCGAGGTCGGGGTCGAGGCCGACGGGGCCTGGCGCTGGTCCGAGGCGCCGGAGCTGACCGAGGCCTGGCTCCGCACCTTGGCGGTGGCGGCCGCGGCCTACACCCGGCAGGACGTCGGCCCCGAACAGCCGATCTGCTCGACCACCCTGCCCGGCGACATCCGCTGCCAGATCGTCCTGCCGCCGGTCGCGGCCGACGGAGGCCTGTCCCTGACGCTGAGAAAGCCGTCGCGGCGCCGCCTGGGTCTGAAGGATTTTTCCGCGGCCGGCCTGTTCGACCAGGTCGCCGACGCCCAGGCCGACGCGTCCGACCCCGCCGACGCCGAACTGGTGCGGCTGCGCGAGGCCCGCGACTGGCCGGGTTTTCTCACCCTGGCGGTGGCGGCCCGGCGCAACATCCTGATCTCCGGCGCGACGGGCTCGGGCAAGACCACCCTGGCCAAGGGGCTGATCGAGCTGATTCCGGATCACGAGCGCCTGCTGACGATCGAGGACACCCGCGAGTTCGTGGTGCCGCACCGCAATGTCGTCCACCTCGTCTATTCCAAGGACGGGCAGGGTCTGGCCCGGATCGGCCCCAAACAGCTTCTGGAAAGCGCCCTGCGGATGCGGCCGGACCGCATCCTGCTGCAGGAGCTTCGCGACGGCACGGCCTTCTTCTACCTGCGCAACGTCAACTCGGGTCACCCCGGTTCGATCACCACGGTGCATGCGGATTCCGCCGCCCTGGCCTTCGAACAGCTCACCCTGCTGGTGCGCGAATCCGAGGGCGGTCGCGACCTGCCGCGCGAGGACATCCGCGCCCTGCTCCACCTGCTCGTCGACGTTGTCATCCAGATGAAGAAGGTCGACGGGCGTTTCCGGGTGACGGAGGTCTGGCATGACCCGGTTCGCAAGCGCCAGCCGGGCGGCTAGGACGGCGCTGCTCGGCGCCGCCGCGCTCCTCGGCCTCGGCGTTGTCGGGGTCTTCGCCATGGCCGTCGCCCTGATCGGCCTGGGCCGGTTCTCCGGCGACATCGATCCCGCCCGCGTCCCGGCCTGGTTCCTCTACTACCGGCATGACCCCGAGGTCCGCCGCTGGCTGACGATCGGCTCAGCGTCCGGCGGCCTCGTCTGCCTGGTCCTTGCGGCCGCGGTCGCGCTCAACGCCCGCCGCCCGCTTCACGGCGCGGCCCGGTGGGCGTCCGCTTCGGAGCAGCGCCGCGCCGGTCTGCGCGCGCGTCAGGGGGTGATCCTCGGCCGGGCCGGCGACCGCCTGCTGATCGCTGACGGGCCGGATCACGTCATCCTCTATGCGCCGACCCGCACCGGCAAGGGCGTCGGCGTCGTCATTCCCAACCTGCTGGCCTGGCCCGGCTCAGTGGTGGTCCTCGACATCAAGCGCGAGAATTTCGCGGCCACGGCCGGCTACCGCGCCGAGGCCGGCCAGCGCGTCCTGCTCTTCGATCCCCTGGCGAAGGACGGGCGCACGGCCCGGTACAATCCGCTCGCCCACATCGAGCGGAGCGATCCCGCCGCCGTGCTGGACGAACTGCAGCGCATGGCCGCCATGCTGTTCACCGGCAGCGATCACGCCGACCCGTTCTGGTCCGAGGCCGCCCGGATCGGCTTCATCGGCGTCGGCGCCTTCGTCGCCGAGACGCCCGACCGGCCCTTCACCCTGGGCGAAATCTATCGCCAGCTGACCCAGGGCGATCCCCGTCTGCGCTTTCCGGCGCTGATCGAGGCGCGCCGCCGCCAGGGCCGTCCGCTGTCGCCCGGCTGCATCTCGGCCCTCACCGACTTCTGCGCCTCGAGCGAAAACACCTTCGCCTCGGTGCGCCAGTCGATCACCAGCCGGATGGGCCTGTGGCTCAACCCGGCCGTCGACGCCGCCACCAGCGCCAGCGACTTCGATCTCCGGACGGTCCGCCAGAGCGGCCTTTCGCTCTACCTGGGCGCCTCGCCGGACAACCTGTTGCGCGTCGCTCCGCTCTACGCCCTGCTGTTCCAGCAGCTCGTCGACCTGAACAGCCGCGCCCTGCCCGGTCCGACCGATCGCCCCGTGCTCGTCCTGCTCGACGAGTTCGCCCGGCTCGGACGGGCGCCGGTCCTGGCGCATGCCTTCGCCTGGGTGGCGGGCTATGGCCTGCGGCTGCTGCCGGTGATCCAGAGCCCGTCCCAGCTGCGCGGCCTCTACGGCGCGGATCTCGCCGAGGAGATCCTGACCAACTGCGGCATCGAGGTGGTCTTCGCGCCGAAGGAGCTCAAGGTCGCCCAGGACCTCAGCGAACGGCTCGGCTACTACACCTACCGCGCGCGCAGCCGCAGCCGGCCGAGCGGTCTGGCGCAAGGCCGCCGCAGCCAGACGGAGTCCGACCAGCGCCGCGCCCTGATGCTGCCGCAGGAGCTGATGCAGCTGCCGGCCGACGCCCTGCTGGTCCTCAAGGCCGGGCTGCCGCCGGTCCGGGCGCGCAAGATCCTCTACTACCGCGAGCGGGCCTTCACCGATCGTCTCCGCGATGCGCCGGTCGTTCCGCCCGCCCCGGCGCCGGCCGCGGGCTCCGACCCCTCGCCGATCGGCTCTGACACCCCGAGCCTGGATTTCGACAGCCTCGCGGCCGAACTCGCGGCCGAGGGTCTCGCCCCGCCCACGTCGGCCGCCTCGGAAGCCGAGTTCGGCGACTGGATCGACCGGATGATCGACACGGCGGGCCGGCCCGGGCCGGCCCTTATGGAGGCGCGTGACCGCTGATGGCCAGTCCGGACAAGACCGCGGCGCCGTCAAATCGCCTCTCGCCCGTCGGCGACGCCGGCGCGCGGCGGGCGCGGTCGCTGGACACGGGCGACGTCCCCGCCGCCCTGCTCGACCGCTATCTCGTCGAACGCGACCGGCAAGGCCGTCCCGAACGCTATTATCGCGACCACCGCGCCCGCGAACCCATGTTCCAGGACAAGGGCCGATCGCTTGTCGCCCGCCAGTCCTACCCCGACACCGTGGCCGACATGCTCAAGGTGGCCGAACACCGGGGATGGTCGAGCCTCCGCGTCGCCGGCGATGACGCATTCCGGCGCGAGGTCTGGGTCCAGGCCCAGGCGCTCGGCCTCGAGGTGAAAGGTCATCGACCCACCGAACGGGACCGCGCGGCGGCCGCGCCAGCCGGTCGCGACCAAGGCCCGCCCGCGGCGGACCGCGACCGATCGCTGGAGCGCAAGCCCGCCTCCCGCACGGTGGAGGCGCGCCTGGCCATGGCCGCCCAGGTCGTCCGCGCCGTGGTGGTCGATCCCGAGATGCAGGCGCGGCTGATCGCCCGCGCCTGGACCCGCGCCGCGCCCTATCTGGAGCGCTCGCGCGACGCGCAAGACCGGCCCTCCAGGGGCGGCCGCGACCGCTGACCGGGGCGCGAGCCCCTATCGAGCGCGTCCGCCCGGCGCCCGCCCGTCATCCCGCTGGCGGGATGGCGTCTCCCTGGCCGCTTCAATCCGTCGTCGCAGCAGGTCGCGGCGGGTCTCGACCTCGGGCAATGCGCGGACGAACCGTTCGATCGCCTCTCCGAACCGCTGGTCAGCGGCGTCCCCAGACTTCTGCAGGGCGACGGCCTCGGCCACGAAGGCCCTACGGACCGCCAGCTGGCGGGCGCGGATCGGCCGCCGCCAGGGCTCCGATCCCGTCCCGCCCTCGACCGCCTCGCGCCAGGCCGAGGCGAGGACGCGGGGCATGTCGGTCCCACCCGCCATCGCGCGTTCCCGCAGTTTCCGGATGGCGATCGGGTCGGCCTTGCGCACCACGCCTCGCGCCCTGCGTGGCGTGGCCTCCGCCTCGACGCCTCGCTCGCGCAGAGTCCTGGCGAACCCTTCGCGCCAGGCCTGCAGGTCCGCCTTGCGGGGGTTCAGCCTCTCCCCGTCCCGACCCAGCATCCGCACGGTGAGATGCACGTGCGGATGCCGTCCCTCGTCGTGGAGCGCGAACACATAGGCGAACCGGTCGCCGAAGGTCGCGGCGGCGAAGGCCCGCGCCGCATCGTGCAGCCGATAGGGCTCGGTCCCGGCCGGCATGCTCAGGACCACGGACAGGGACGCCGGCGAATCCTTCCGGCGATGCGGCTCCACGGCCAGCTCCGCCGCCCAGTCCCCGGCCAGCGTCCTCACCGCCTCACGGCCGACCAGCCGCTCGCCGTCCGGCCCCTCCAGAGCCAGGGCGCCGTCGCGGGAGATGTAGTCGAGATGGCGCACGAGATGGCCGCCGTCGCGCGTGCGCCCGGTGATCTTGACCATGACCTCCGGCGCGCCCCGGACCACGCGCATGAGTTGACTGCGCGCCGCGTCCGGCGCCCTGGACGAGAGCTTGCCGAGCACCGCGGGGGTCAGCCGCGCCCGCCGTAGGTCCACCGGGGGGCGCAGCGCCTCCTCGAAGCCGGACGGGGTCCGCATCGAGCTCAAGGCTCGGACGCCCAATAGGCGAGATTGCCCTCGAAGGCGTCGCGCAGCCCGAGAAGATGGCGGCGAATCTCCTCGGTGAAGGCGGCCAGCTGCGCGGTCTCCAGGTCGAGCACCTGGCCCTCCATCACCGCCGTGTTCAGGGCCCGGGCGATCTGGTTGACGTTGACGCCGATGCGCCGGAGCTCGCGCTGAACCTCGATGAGGACGATCGCGTCCGGCGGACTGAACTGCGGCGACCCATGGAGACGTCGGCGGATCAGGGCGACGCACCATTGGGTCCGGGACAGGCCCACGCCGGCGGCCACGGCCTCGACCAGGGCCAGGTCGTCCGCCCCGAGGCGCAGGGTCAGCTTGCCGGCCCCGCCGCCCGGCGGACGGTCCGGAGCTTCGGGCACGGGCGCCTGGGCGGCCGCCTCCATCAGGCTGCGCAGGAACCGCGAGCGCCCGCCGCGACCGGCCGCCGCGGCGTCGAAGCGGCGCGCCAGATCAGGTGGAAGACGAAGGGTGAGGCGGTCCATCGGTCGGGGGCTTTGTCAGACATTGCCGGCGCAAAGCCTATCCTGCCCTAGACCGTCACCCCCCTCGCCCCGTAGGCCTCAGGTGTAGCCGCCCTCCCCTCGGCGACCGAAGACGGCCGCTCGCCCGCCGTCCTGCCGGACGCCCCAGCCGGAGGGTTCAGACCCTGACGCGTCGGTAGCCGGCACCCTCGACGAAGCCCGCTGCGAGGCATCCTTCGCGCACGAACCCGGTGCGCGTTCCGTTGGAGTACAGACGGCCGTCCCGCCGATACTGCAGAAACCTCGGCCATCGGGCGGGCCGGGCGCGGAGCGTTTCGGTGTGCACGAGCACATCCCGATCGGCCTGCGGAACAATGTCGGCCAGGGGGCGCACCTCGTAGCGAACGTGCTCGCCGACGACCTCGTCCCGGACCGCATAGGTCGTCCGGTGTCGCGGGGTCTGGCGACGGTCGGCCGCCTCCCTGACCGCATCCGCGACGAGGGTCCTGTCTTCCCATCTCCGGAAATACAGGTTCGCCGCGCAGTTCAGGATCTGATGGTCGTTGAGCGCCAGCACGTCGTCCTCGCGTCGCAACTCGATCACGCCGTCCTGATGCGGAACGGCGTAGACGTCCGGATCGTGGAAGACGACGAGCAGCTGCGGAGACAGCGGCAGCAGCATGATCGCGCCGCCGCTGCGAGCCCCGAACGCCAGCCCGCGCGCCCGGGGGTTCTGCAGGTGCCAGCGATTGGTGAGGACCGCCGGATCGTCGGAGGTCACGAACGGCGTCGCGGTCCGGTTCCGGACGAGCGTCATCTGCAGATCGTCCACGATCTTCATCGAGCGCGCATAGAACAGCATCGCCGCCTGAACGGCCTCGAGCATCGCCGCCTTCGGGTCGAACGCCTCCCCGTCCGGCAGGACCCCGGGGAGTTGCGCCAGGGCGGCGGCGATCTGGCTGGCGCTGACGGACGCGGCCTCGGTCCGCAGATGCTGGAGAAGCACAAACCGGCGAAGCACGAGGCGATCGAGCCCGGTCGGGTCCGCGCCCTGGATGACCAGCCTCTGGATCGCTGACCCGTACGCCCCTTCGATCGTCTGGATGGCCCTCTCGAGCTGTGCGTCCCGACCGTAGAGATAGTCGTGGGAGCACTGCTTGCGGACGGCCGCGTTCGGGATGGCCCGGCCGGCGTCCAGATTGAACAGGTGAATGGCCTTGCCTTCGCCGTCGACCGAGAACGGCTTCAGATGGCCCTTCGGGACAAAATGCTGGTTCTTGTTGTCGGCCATCGCCACCCTCCTGGGCGAAGGCTGGCTGAAGCTGACGCCGGAGACCAGACATCATCCCGACTGGAGCGCATGGAGCCACGCCACGGCGCGTTGGGCGTGGGCGGCGGCCGAGAAGATGAACCGCGTGTCGTCGCGCAGCGCTTCGAGCCAGGAGGCGAGATAGGCGGCGTGATCCTCGCGAGGCTGCAGGGCCAGTCCGAGGTCGGCGCAGAGGAAGGCGGCGCCGAGTTCGGCCACCAGTTCCTCCCGGGCATAGCCGGCGTCTCCGTGCCGGCGGCGTCCGAAGTCGCGGTCGAGCCGGCTGGGATGCCGGGTCCAGTGCGTCAGCTCGTGGCTTAGCGTGGCGTAATAGGCTTCCGGATCGCGGAAGCTCTCGAACGCCGGCATCTGCACGAAGTCCGGCTCCGGCGCATAGAAGGCGCATCCGCCGCCATGACGGACCTCCGCCCCCGTCGCGGCGAAAAACGCCTCGGCCCGAGCGAGGCGTTGACCCGAGTTCAGGACCGGCGTCGGCGCCGGAGCGTACGACGCGGGCAGGCCCTCGATCTGCTCGACGTTGAAGACGGTGTAGGCCTTCAGGAAGGGAATTCGCCGGGTCGCCTCCTCGCCGGCGTCATCGGCGTCGGTGCGGACCAGTTGATCGGCGTAGACGACGGTGGAACCCCGCTCGCCCTTGCGGACACAGGCGTTCAGCGCCAGCGCCTGACGGAAGGTCATCCAGGTGGCGGACTGGAAGCCTCGGGCCGCGGCCTCGCCCCACAGCAGGACGACGTTGATGCCCTGGTAGGGCGTGCCGTCGTGCCTGAGCGGCCGGCTGACGCTTTCGGATGCGGCCCAGGGCTGGGTCCAGGGCCGGACGCCGGCTTCGAGCTGGGCGACGATCTGGCGGGTGATGCGGGTGTGGAGATCGGAACGTGAGGGTTCGTCGGGGCGCGACATAGCGGCCTCCTCGAAAAATGGGATGTGAAGAAGGGGCGGCGGCGCTGTCGTCAGCGCCGCCGCGGCTCGCTCAGCGGGACCAGATCAGGCTGTGTCCGCCTTCGATCTCGACCAGGGAGGCGTAGATCGGAGCGGGGAAGCTGGGATCGTCGAGCTTGACCGACAGGTAGTCGCGGTTCTGCTGGCTGGTCTTCTTCCAGGCGGCGCCGAACTCGGTCTGGCCGGAGAAGATGCGGAAGTCTGGAGCCTTGTCGTCGGTCTTCTCGTTGGCCCGGAGCTGGGCCGCCTTGACGTTGAGGGTCAGGGTCTTGATCGAACCGCTGTAGCTGCCGTCCGCCTGCTGGGTGAAGGAACCGATGGTGGCCATGGAAGTCTCTCCTTGCTGATCTCGGGCCACGCCTGCCGCGGCCTCGATGGCGATCGACGGACCGGGAGACGAACGGCCCGCAGGTCGCAGCGCCGCAGGCGTCAGAGACCCCGCAGCGCATGCGAAGGACCGGGCGGGGCGTGTTTCTTGACTTGCGCGAGGAGGCCGCCAGGCCGGGGAAGAAACTCGCCCCGCCCGGTTGCGGAAGACGGACGGCTTTCGGTCAGATCAAGCCCTTCGAGAGGCCGCGCGGGCTGGCCCGCCGGCGAGAGACCCTCACCCCGCCTCGGAGCCCTCCTAGCGCACGGCCTGCTCCGGTCGGACCTTCTGGCCCTGCACAAGTCTGGATCAGGGCCTTCTTGAACCTGCCCAGAGAAGGCCTGTAGATTGGCTACGACCGCACGCATGACCGGCGGACGCGTAAGGAGGCGATCGCTACGCGATGCACCCCGACACAATCCAGTTCACGGTGATCCGCGGCGATGGCGACTGGCGGGTTCTTCGCGACGGCCGAACCTCGGGGCATTTCGACTTCAGCGTTGACGCCATCGAGTCCGCGCTCATCAAGGCGACGACACTGATCGACAGGGGCGCGCGGGTCGAGGTCTTCGTCCAGGACGCCGCCGGCCAGCTGCGTCAGGTCGATCCCGTCGGCGGCGAAGTACTGCATTGAACTCCAGGTAGGCCACCGCCCGTCGCTCGACGGCACCGCCTCCAGCCTAGCCAGCCCATTCCAGCTCGAAGTCTGGCGTGAGCGCGAGCAAACCCGTCTCGATCTGGTTCCAGGTCAGACGGAGCGCCTTGAGGTCATCCGGTGTGAACAGATGGGCGTGATGTGAGGCGGCGCGCAGCTTCCCCGCCTGTTTGAGCAGATCGAACACCGCCTCGGGATCGTCGAAGCCGGCCTCGAAGATCGCCTGGAAATGCTCGGGATGGCTCATGATACGCGCGTAGTGGGTGTAGTCCGCGTGGTCGAAAACCTCGCCGCCCCGCTTCTTCCACTTCCCAAGCAGATCTTTGCAGTCGCACAGCGGCAGGCGCTCGTCCGCCCAGTCCTCGCCGTAGGTTTCCGCCATCACCGCATCGAGGATTTCCCGCAGGGTCAGCTCGTAGCGGTGCACCAGGGTCTTGGCCCGCTTCACGTGAGGCGGAGCCGAGTTGGCCTGGAGGCGCGCTTTCAGGCGACGCCGCTTCTCGGCCATCGTCAACAGACGCCGTTTCGGCCAGTGCGACAGCCGCAGGCCCGCCGCGTCGAGGAAACTGCGATAGCCCGCCAGATTGGCGAACTGCGGCATCTCCGTGATGGAGAAGGCCCCGACCGCTTCCCGCACGCCACGCGTCAGCCGGTCGCTCTCGGCGAACATGTCCGCCATAGCCGACGCGCGCGCGAAGGCTTCGATCTGGGCGGGCCGCCCAATCGCCAGGGCGCTCGCGCCGAGACCACTGTCATTGAGCCGCAGTATGCGATCCACGAAACTGTCCGTGGGTGTCCTGAAGCCCTCCAGAACATCCGGTAGGGCGAAGCCCCTGGATAGTTCGGCGATCCTTTCGGCCTGTTCAATCAGGCCATTCGGAAAGGCGGCCCGATAGATGCGATCCGCGTCGGCCTGAGCCCTCATCAGGGCTCCGACGCCCTGCGTCCGGTCCATGAACGGGTGTCGACCCATCGCGGCGTAGGCCAGCGGAGTGTCCATTTTCATGCGCTCGGCGATGCCGAGCGCGCCGCTCGCGCGCAGCATGTCATGCTGTCGGCGAACATCCTCGAACGGATCGGCTATCCGTCTGGCCGCGTCCAACGTCGCGCGCATGCTGGGCGGGATCAGATCACGCGGCAGGGTCATGGCTCGCCGCTTCACGCAGATGGGCCAGCCGCTCCGCACAGACGGCCGTCGCAAGGGCCCGCAACACCTCGACGCGCTGCGTCAGCCAGGTCAGTTCCTCGGCGCTGATCTTGTAGTGTTTGGAGTAGCGCGCCTTCACATAGGCTTCGCGCAGCAACTCGAAGCACCGGCGCTCGAACTTGGTCTCGCGCGGCCAAGCCTCGGCCATGCGGGGGTCTATGGCCTCGCACTTCTTGCGCAGGAAGGCGAGGTTGTGGGCCTTGCCGCTATAGAGCGTCACCACCAGCAAGACGCAGTGGTAGAGGTGCTCGCTCGCCTGATGAAGACTGAAGGCCGCCAGCTTGTTGTTGTCGCGCTCAACGTAGAAGGCGGCGCCGGCTTGGAACTCCCGCGAACTAGCCATCCAGTCGGCGAAGAACTCCTCGGCTTCGGCCAAGGCGACCTGCGCTTTCAGGTCCGCCGGTTTGCGCAGCTTGGCGCCCGGCGTGTCGAACAGAACGATCCCCTCGCGCACGATGTCGGCCCAGAAATAGCGCCCGCGATCCAGTTGTTCATTCACGTCGTCGAGGCTGTGCACGATCAGGCTCACCGGCGTGCGGATCAGGGTCTCGCCCGGCATCAGCTTGTTCTCGGCGTCGTGCCAGAACTCGCCATCGGTCAGGTCTTCATGATCGACGACGATCAGCAGATCGAAGTCAGAGAAATAGCGCCCGACCGGATCGTGGACCCAGTCGCCGCGCGCATACGAGCCGTAGAGGATGATCTTGAGGATCTTGCCGTTCTTTAGCCGCTCGGCCCGGCGGGTCGAGACGGCCTCGGCGAAGGACTCCCGGATCACCTCGACCACCCGGCGCAGTTCCACCTGCTTGCGCGGCCGCAGATGATCGATCGAAGTCTTCATCGGGCGAGTCTCGCCCAAGGCGTGCATCGGAGCAAGGCGCGAAGCCTCAGTTCTGGATCAGGCGGACCAAGGTCCCGTCCGGGTCGATCAGCGCGCCGATCCGCAGCCCTGAATCCTCGACCTTTGGCGGGTGCAAGCGGGGTTGACCCCAACAGGTTTCCGGCAGGCCGGTGACAAGGCAGGCTGCGTAAAATGCGTCCAGATCGTCGAGTCTCAGGCAGCAGCTGAAGTTGCTGGTGAGCGGATCCAGGTCAGGATGCGCGAAGAACTCGATCGTCAGCCCGCCCCGCTTCAGGATCATCCAGCCTTCGTCGCGCCAGCCCTCCTCGAAGCCGATCTTGGCGTAGAACCGGGAGGTGGTTTCGAAGTCCCGCGACGGCAGGTTGGGCGTTGCGTGGTCGGTCACGGCGAGCTCCGAATGCGGCGATGCCACCGAAGCCTAGCCGCAACAGCCCTTCCCATCCACTTGGATCGGAGGACACGGCACGTCGGCATAGGAGCAGAATACGCAGCAGTCGCCCGGCAACGGCTTCAGCTTCAAGCCGCACCCGAGACAATCATAAAACCAGATGCAAGCGTCGGTGGGCATGGTCTCCGTCGCGACATGACCGCAATGCGGGCAGGTCAGCGTCGACTCCAGAACGAAGGCGGCCGTCATCGCATCGCCGCCAGTCGGGGCATGGCCCAGGGCTCGATGTAGGGCTGCCACGCCAGGGACAGGACGATCAGCACGCTGGCGGTCACCAGCAGCCAGAACGCCAGGCGCGAAGGGCGCCGGCATGCGCCGTCCTTCTTGCACATGCGCAGACGGCGCCAATGGAGCAACCAGCCGGCGGCGAGGATGACGGCGGCCAGGAGCGTCAGCCAGTTTCTCGCGCCAGCGATGACGGCGGCCCCGGCGAAGGATACGCCCGCCACCGACAGAGCGAGGGGCAGCACGCAGCAGGCGGCCCAGGCGAACACCGAGGCGGCGGCGCCGATGGCCGCCGAGGCGCTGACGGCGAGCTCAGGATCTCTCGGTCGGTCTTGATCGATGGCCATGGAGCCTCCCGTTCGATTTCTGCTATAGGCTACAACCCGTAGCCACTACGGGATCAAGAGCCATGTCCACACGAAGTTTGACGATCGGGCGTCTCGCGGCCAGCGCGGGAGTGAACTTGGAAACGGTGCGCTATTACGAGCGGATCGGCCTGATGCCAGCCCCGGCCCGGACCTACGGCGGCCACAGGAGCTATGAGCCGGAACACGCCCAACGCCTGCGTTTCATCCGTCGGTCACGCGAGCTGGGCTTCGGCATCGACGCCATTCGGCGGCTGATCGCGCTCAGCGAGCCCGGCGTGCAGGCGTGTTGCCAAGTTCGCGACATGGCCCAGGACCACCTCGCCAGCGTGGACGCCAAGATCGCGGACCTCGAACGGCTGCGATTGGTGCTTAAGCAAGCCGTCGCAGACTGCAGTGAGGGCGGCCGAGTCCGGTGTCCGGTGATCGAAGAACTGGGCTCGATCGCATAGATGCTGGCCGGAGCGCCCCGGGGAGCGAACAGGCTCACGCCAGATCAAGCGCCGATAAAGCCCAGGTGCTCAAGCAGGATAGTCAGGCCGAGCGCGACGAGGGCAAGGCCGCCGATCAGTTCGGCCATTTTGCCGAAGCGCTGGCCGACCGCCCGACCGATCAGCATGCCGACAGTGGTCAGCAAAAAGGTCGTGACGCCGATAGAAGCGGCGATGACCCAGATATTGGCTCCAATGAACGCAAGGCCGACGCCGACGGCGGCAGCGTCGATACTGGTCCCGACAGCCGTGGCGATCAGCCCCCACGGTCCGGACCGGCGGGACGCCTCGCCCGCTTCCTCCGACCGCGGACGGGTCGCTTCCCAGATCATCTTGCCGCCGACAGCGGCCAGCAAGCCGAACGCGATCCAGTGGTCGATCCTTTCGACGAGGCCAGCGGCGACCATGCCAAGCGCCCAGCCGATCAAGGGCGTGATGGCCTCGATGACGCCGAACACCAGTCCCGCTTTGACCGCGCCTGGCAGGGTCGGTCGATGCGAAGCGCCACGGCCGACCGCGGCCGCGAACGCGTCGGTGGACATGCTGAGGGACAGGACGGCGATGGCGACGGGCGTCATGACGGGCATCCACCGGGCAACGAACAGCGCCTCCCTCCCCTGCCGGTGCGGCGGTGGGACGCGCTGGTCTCGCTAGGCGGCGGTTCCGCTGGCCGGACCACGCGCCGAAGCGCGAGTGTGTTGACCCGGCCCCGACGATGAATCGTCGGAAGCTACTCCCCAACAGGAAGCGGCCTTCTAGCGGGCGTTGCGTACAGAGGTCCATCGACAAGACGACGCATCATGATCGTGCGCTTGTTGAGATCACCGGCCCGGGCGAGGGTGCTTGGGCGACGGACATCGTCCAGCACTGTCGGGCCAAGCCTTGGCGACGACGTTCGCCTCAGTGGCGCGAAGGCGTGATCGAGGCCTCGGCGTCCCGGCAGGCGCCTTCGCAGCGGCGGCATTCATCGGCGCAGATGCGGCAATGCTCGTGCATCTCCGCGTGCTTCTCGCATTCGACAGCGCAATCGGCGCAGGCCTCGGCGCAGGTTTGGAGCATGCGCTTGATCAAGGCCTCGTTGCTGCCGGCGCGCCGCGCGGCGAGGCCTGCCGTGGCCAAGCAGACATCCGCGCAGTCGAGATCGAGGCGGATGCACTGGGTCAGATCCCTCACCATCTCCTCGGAGAGGCAGGCGTCGGCGCAGATGCGGCACACGGCGGCGCAGCCGTAGGCCGCCTCTATCGCGCGAACGAGGCTGTCATTGACGCTGCCGCGCACGTCGGGGTGGGTGCTGATCATCGGTTGGATTTGCATTGGGGGCTCCTCGGGTGATTGGAATCCAACCCGGGCGGCGTGGCGATGTTCCGAACGGTGGAGCCTGCGGCGTCTTCACGCCAGAACAGTCGCCTTCCGGCCTTCGCGGCGGACAGCCGGCGGGAAGCCCGGAAGGCGCCAGCAGCGGACATTCGCTCGCGGTCAGACAGCGGACGTTGAGGGGCGTACCCATCAGTTGCCGATCGCTTGGAGATCGCCGCGAGTGGGTGACCCAATCCAGGCCTAAAGTTGCCGAAGATTGCCGCGGAGGGGGCTTGTTGCGGGCAAGCGTTAGGAGGGCACAGCGTTCGAGGTCTGGGTTTCAAGCCTCTTACGACGAAACGCCGTGACTCTTTCGATTCGATCGAGAAGCCAGTTTTTGTAGCCCTCTAGCAGCTTGCGAGTGGGCTCCTCGGTTGCCGCAGCGAGCAATCTGTTCGTCTCGGCCAGCGCGGCGGTCAGTGTCAGCCCGCCGGATTCGTCCTCGATCAGACGATCCGTGAGCGCACGCTCCGCCTCCGCGGCAAGGGCCTCCGGAAGAACGGCGCGATTCCCGAGATAGATTAGCCGGAGGCCAAACACACGCAGCCGGTCGTCGTCAAAATGCTCGACGAGCCTGACAGCCTCAGCCCACCCCACTTCATGGAAGTCGTCACGCCGGAGTTCATCGGCCGCCCCCGGGAAGCCGTCATGGGTGCGACGCTCGGGATGAGGGGATCGTTCGTAAGGGGTCCGCCCGGCCGCCCAGGCGGCAACGATCCGGGCGCAAAGGGCGGCATCGTCCTTCACACGACGGGCGACGGTCTCAAGGTCGTCTACGGTTCGCCCGTTGAGCAGGGCGTCAGGCACGTCATAGAGGGGCGTCAGAACCGGCCCTGCATTAATGCGGAGCCGACGGACAGGTCCGGCCTTCTCAGCGAGAACCTCTTTCAAGGCTTCATCGGACAGGGCGACAAGCCCGTCGAGGTCAATATCGAGACGGAGACAGAGCCTGCCATTGGCGGCCTGCTCAGGGTCCGCGCCGACCAAAACCACGGGCGACGGGTAGGGTTCGTTGCCGTAGAACTCGGTCAGCAGGAACCCATCCTCGGAGGCGACGAACTGGGCGACGGCCGCCTTATTCGAGAAACGCACAAAGCGCTGCCAGACATCCGGCGCGCCGTCCTTCACCATGCGGCATAGAGCCAGAGTCGCGCCGACATCGGCCATCGCGTCGTGCGCCATCGCGTGGTCAAGATCGTTTGCCGCCGCCAACGCCTCGAGGCGGAACGTCAGGCGGCCTTCCGAACCGAGAGGAACGACGAGACAGCTCGGCGTATCGGCGACCGCCGCCATGACCAGGCCGAGCGCGTCGCCCCGACAGTTGTTGTTCCGGCTGGTCAGATAGGGATCGTGGAGGGTCTGGAAGAGGGCGTGGCGGATCATCTCTTCGTCGAACCGGATCGAGTTGAAGCCCACGACGATCGAGGGCGTCCAGTCCAGGAGCTTCGCGCGGACCTGACGCATCATCTCGTAGTGGGTCGGCAGACCCGGATCGGTCAGCCGCGATATCGGAATGCCATTGGTGGTTACGGCCGCGGGATGAGGAACGATGTGCACCATCAGCCGGCATCGCGCCTCGAAGCGATCGATTTCGTTCAGATCGTTGTCGGTCCGGATCGCTGCGAAGTGGACGATCTGGTCGAAGCCCTTTTGGAGGCCCGTCGTCTCGGTATCGAAGAAGACGAAACTCACCTCAGGCTCCGGTCTAGAGGCCGCTAGCCAAGCGGTACCGCATCGCGGAGGCGCTCACTCGGAACTTCCGGGCCAAGGCCTCGACGGCGTTGTCGTCATCCATGTCTATGCCGCCGCCGTCGAGCGCGGCTCTCAGCAGATCCCGTGGCATCAACAGTTCGGCCGCGAAGGCGTTCGCCTGAATTTCGACATCGTCCGTACCCTGTGCGGACACCTCGTCCCGGAACAGCACCCGCAGACCGCTGTCGACGTGAACGGCCTTCTCGATGAGAGGCGCATGAAGCTCGTGGTGGGCCAACTCGTGCGCCGCCGAAAAGCGCTGGCGGTTGGGATGATGCAGGGCATTCACCCCAATAATGCCCACCCCGTCCTTGATGTAGGCCATGCCCGAAAGGGCCTCGTCCAACGGCGCATACTGGAGCGCGATGTTGCGCGCCTTGATGATCCGCTCGATCGGCACGGGCGCGCTTTTGACGCCAAAGTCGGCAAGAACCGCGCGTGCCTTCTCCCGAGCCTGCTCTACCGTGACGGTCACGACCCTACCTTCTGGCCGCGCTGTCCCATGGCGCTCGCGATCATGTCGGTGATCTGGGCGCGTGTCTGGGAGGTGACCGCGACCGTGTCGTCCCACCTGATCACTTCAAGATCATCATGACGGATGGGGCGAACAGGGGCCGGTAGGATGTCAGCCAGCTTGGCCACGGCGAGCGCCGACGCGAGGCTGTAGACATGATGAAGCAGAACATTTTGGCGGCCACTCTCAATGTTGGCGATGGAGGCGCGCGACATCCCCACTCGCGCGGCCAGCTTGGCCTGGGTGAGATCCAGCTCCCGGCGCCGCGCAGCGACCGATCGCCCGAACGCCTTATAGATCTCATCATCCGACATGCGTGCATGTTTGCGTTGCGCCCGGCCAGCCTGTCAATGCCATGCACAAATGTGTGTATGACAAACATAAGGATGTGCTTATTTGACAGCACGGCCGTTCTCGGCGTTAATCATTCCAACGATGAGGGATAGGCCCGAGTCGTCTTGAGGAGCCAAAAATGTCGAAACGCATCCACGTCGTCCCGCATGGATCGGAATGGGCGGCCCGCCGCGAAGGCGCTTCCCGCGTCGGTTCGGTGCATTCCACCCAGGCGCAAGCTGAAGCCGCCGCCCGCTCCACCGCCAGCCGCGAACGCGGTGAAGTCATCATCCACCGTCCCGACGGTCGTATCCGCGACGCCAACTCCTACGGCTCCGATCCCTTCCCCCCGAAGGGCTGATTCAACCCGGACGCCGCAGGGCGGCGTTCCCTTCCGAAAGACCCCACTCTCGATGTCTGCTCCGACGCCCTTCCGGGATTTCCGCACCGTTGATCCCTTCGCCGATCCGCTCGACGCCCTGCTGGCCGAGATCGCCATCAACATCCAGTTGCCGCCCGGGCTCCACGCCAAAGCCGGCGACCGCTATGCTTCTGTGCGCGCTTTCATCGAACGTCCCGGCAGTCCGCTTCATGGACGGGTGCGGGCCTTCTATCCGCAAGGATCCATGGCGATCGACGCCACCATCTCCACGCGCGGCACCGACGACGAGTACGACATCGACATCATCTGCGAGATCGACGGGGCCGGCGAAACTGCCGCCCACCTGATGGACCTGCTGGAAGCGGCGCTCGCCGGCTATCCGCAGGTTCGCATCAAGCGTCAGACCCGCTGCATGACCCTCTACTACGCCGACGGCATGCATCTGGACATCACCCCCTCCCGGCGCGCGGCGCCGGCCGAGAAGGTGAGCGAGATCGTGCACCACAAGTCGGACAGCGCCGACCCCGGCCGCTATGTCCTCATGAACGCGTGGGGCTTCCTCGACTGGTACCGGGACCGCACGCCGACCGAAGACCGCTTCGCCCTCGCTATGAACAGCCGGTTTTACGAGGACGCCGGCATCGCCTTCGCCGCCGCGGATGTGGACGAGGTTCCGCCCCAGACCCCTCTGGTCATCAAGAACGTGGCGACGGTGGCGCAGCAACTCCTCAAGCGCCACCGCAACATCGCCTATGCCAACGCCGATGGCCGTATCCCGCCTTCCGTCGTCATCTCGTGCCACGCGGGCAAGGCGGCCGTTCCGGGCCTCGGCCTAGCCGACATGCTGATCCGTCAGGCGCGCTGGACGGCCCGGGCGATCGAGGAGGCCGACCGCGCCCAACGCCTGATCGCGGTCCCCAACCCCGTGCTCGAGCTCGAAAAGTTCACCGACCGCTGGCCCGAGACCCACGCCCAGCAGCGGACTTACGCCGGCCTGCTCAACACCCTCGCCGACGGTCTTGAGGCCGCGCGGCGCAATGTCGAACTGGAAGATCTCCAGGCCTGGCTGCGCAAGCAGTTCGGCGAGCGCGTCGTCACCCGGTCGGTCGTCGCCTTCAACGAGCGTCTCGGTCGCCAGGTGAAAAGCCAGCAGCACGGCTATACCCGCAACGGCGGCCTGTTCACGCCGGCGGCGCCCGCGATCATCGGGGTCGCCGCCGGCCTGTCGCCGGTCCGCGCCGTGGCTCACACCAATATGGGGGAGCGCCGCCCGTCGTGACCCGCACCATCGAGACCCAGATCGCCGACATGGCGCGGCTCTGGCCCCAGCTGGCGCTGGCGGCCAGGGCCGGAAATCGCGCCGTCTGGCAGGGCCCGTTGAAGCCCCTGCTCCAGACCTTCCAGGTTCGAATTGTCTACAGGGCGCCCCTCGTCATCGAACGCCCCGACGTGCGCAACACGCAGCCTGAGGTCACCGTTCTGACGCCGCCGCTCCGCCGCCGGCCCGGCGACGCGGAAGGTGCACTGCCCCACGTCTACTACCGGTCGGACGGCTCGGTCGTCCTTTGCATGCTCGACCCCGAGGCCGACGACTGGTCTCCTGCGGACAGTCTGGCCGAGACGACCGTCCCCTGGATCATCGAATGGCTGGCCGCATACGAGGGCTGGCGCGCCACCGGACACTGGACGGCGAGCGGTCGGCATGTGGAGGCCGCGTGATGGCGAAGACCACCATCCCCAACAAGGTCGCCAACGCCCTGTGGGCCCGCGCGGGCGGTTGCTGCCAATACCGGGGCTGTTCCGAATACCTCGTCGGCGACCTGATCGCGGGCCGTGAAGACGGGACCTTCGGCTTCCTTGCCCATATCGTGGCGGACAGTCCGGACGGTCCGCGCGGCGATGAGGTGCGGTCCGCTCTGCTGGCCAAGCGCTTGGACAACCTGATGCTGATGTGCGCGCGTCACCACAAGCTCATCGACGTGGATGCGCCCGACGATCACCCCGAGACCCTGCTGCTGGAGATGAAGGCCGAGCACGAGCGCCGTATCGTCCGAAACGTCGCCATCCGGCCGGACCTGGCCTCCCATGTGGTGCGGTTTTCGGCGAGGATTGCCGAGAACCCAGCCTTGGTGTCCACGCGAGAGATCTTCGACGCCATGCGGCCGCACAGGCATCCGGCGTCCGGCGAAACGATCGACCTGGAACTGGTGGGCGCGACCTTCAGAGACGACGAGCCGATTTACTGGGATACGCAGCGCCTCAACCTCGGCCGCCAGTTCGAGACGGCGATCCGGAACCGGATCGAACGGCAGGACATCCGCCATCTCAGCGTCTTCGCGCTCGCGCCCCAGCCCCTGCTGATCGAACTCGGACGCCTGCTCGGCGACATCGTCCCCGCCGCCATCCACCAGCGTCATCGTGAACCCGCTACATGGGCGTGGCAGGACGACCAGCCAGCGCTCGTCCTGAACGTCGGCGAACATGCGTCCGGCGCGGGTCCAATCGCGCTCAAGCTGGCCGTCAGCGCCGACGTCGACGACGCTCGGATTCGCGCTGTTTTGGGCGACGACACCGCGATCTGGTCAATTACCGCGACCGGCGCCCATAACGACATCCTGCGACGGCCGGAGGATCAGGCGAACTATCGCCGCCTTCTTCGCGGGCTGTTCAACCGGATCAAGGCGGTGCACGGCCAATCGACCCCGATCCACGTTTTTCCGGTGTTGCCAGCGTCGCTGGCGGTTGAGACCGGCCGGGTATGGATGCCGAAGGCAGACGCCCCCCTGCGTCTCTACGACCAGAACGGCGCCTCAGGTTTCGCCCACGCCTTTGACATCGGCCATGTCCCGACCGGTGCGCGGGAGATCGAGGCTGCATGACAAATCTGGGGGGACGACACACGTCCGCGACGCAGTTCTTTCGCCGTGATCGACCGGGCCACAGATCACCTTTGCTAGAAACCTTGGGCCGTGACGACGCGCCTCAGTGGAGACCATCTTGAAACGCCTGATCTTCTGCTTCGACGGTACCGGAAACACCTTGGACCGACCGCACGCAACCAACGTCGCAATTACCGCGTCGGCGGTTAAGAACACCCACAAGGGCGTCTCCCAGGTCGTCTACTACGACGAAGGTGTCGGCACAGGGAGCTGGCGCGACAAGCTCGTCGGCGGCGCGACTGGTAAGGGCCTGTTTCAGCGCATTGTTGAGGGCTACAAATTTCTTGTCTTCAACTACGAGCCCGGCGATGAGATTTTCATCTTCGGCTTTTCACGGGGCGCCTACACGGCCCGGTCGTTCGCCGGTCTGCTGCAGCACGTCGGCGTCGTGAACAGCTGTTTCGCCGACAAGATCCACGTAGCGGCCTCGCTTTACGAGCGGCGGGAGAAAAAGGACGCCATCGAGGAGCTAGACGAGATCAATCGCTTCCGGGTCCAGTTCTCGCCCGACTTGTGCGCGAGCGAACAGGATCGAGACTGGCGCGCCCGATTTCACGACGCGGCCGGGGCGGCGCAGCTGCCCGTGCTGAACATTCGCTACATCGGCGTCTGGGACACCGTGAAGACCATCGGCGATCCCATGCTCGGCGACGACGACGGCGATGGAGAGTACGACGCCGCCGAGTTCCATGATGATCGCCTCCATCCGTCGGTCGAGGCGGCCCGGCACGCGGTAGCGGTGGACGAGCGGCGCAAGAAATTCGACGTGACGCTCTGGGAAAACGTCGACGAGCTGAATACTGCCAGAGGCGCTCCGGTCGACGATCCGAACCGTCCCTACCAGCAGCAGTGGTTCCCGGGCGACCATGGCTCGGTGGGCGGCGGCGGCGAAATCCGGGGTCTCTCGGATGAGGCGCTGGAGTGGATTTGGGAAGGCGCCAAGCTACAGGGTCTCGGAATCGATATCTCTCCCTATTCAAAGGTTTGGGGTATTCGGCCCGACGTCCTCGCGCCGACCAGCAACGCCGATCCAAAGAACAAGACCTGGGATATCGCATCCGTAGTCATGCGGAATCTGCCCAAGCATGATCGCAAAGGTCCCCAGACCATCCATGAGGTGTCTAGGGCGGCGATCGTCCGATGGGCGGCGCCCGCGGACCACGCGCGTGACATCTGGCGGCCGAAGCCCCTGGAGCCGCTGGCAGCGGAGATGCAGCGGGAGGCCTCCGACTATGAGGCGTGGGAGTTCATTTCACGGGGCGGCTTCCGTGGCGATGAGCTTCCCGAGGCCGTGGATGGCGAGGGCCGGCCCCTTCGTCGTCACACCGTGACGGCTGGGACGCGGAGCCTGGCCGATATCGCCGAGCGCGAGCTCGGCAACGCGAAACGCGCCAAAGATATCGTCCGGATCAACCGCACAACAATTCTTGATGCTGATCGCTTCTATGCCGATCAGATCATCAATCTGCCCGTAGCTTGATCCAGCCGTAGCAGCGATGAGGCCTCAGCCGGCGAGACCTTTTTGCTGCGTCAGCGACGAGTCAGATCCGATTCGATCGCGCGACGCTTGCGATCGTGCTGAGAGCAGACCCCCCGACCGTCCGCTTTGAGTCACCAGCCGCCACCCAAGCGCACAAAAAGCCGCGCGCCCCCAAAGGGCGCGCGGCGAGTTTTTCCTCAATCCGGCGCGGCGGCTATTCGGCCGCGAACGCGTAGGCGTCGGCGTCGGGCGGCGTCACGGCTTCGGCCGCCTCGCCCTCGTCGTCTTCCTCCGGCGCCCCGGCCACGGCCGTCCGCAGGACAACTGGCAGCCATCCCTTGCCCTCGACCAGCCTCTCCGCCGCCTCGGCCATGTCGGCCTTCTTGAACCCGGCGATCCGGCCCGCTTCCACCGCGTTGACGGCCTCCGTCACCGCCTCCAGCACCCGCGCCTTGGACACGCGCGAGAAGTAACTGGCCGCCGTCGCCGACCACGTCCCGGTCATGTCGAGGCCGACCGCCGCCGCCAGCGTCTCCGCCTGCGCGAGGGCGCCGGGACGCCGGTCGTGCGGGTCACGCACGGCGTAGAGGCCGACCCCGGCGCAGCAGGCCATCAGGTCCAGTTGCTCGGACGGCGCCAGACCGGCGACCACGCCCCACAGGTCTCCGGCCCGCTCGGGCAGGCGCGCGCCCCACGCCTCGCACCGGTCGCGAACCCGGCGACCGGCGGGACCGTCCTCCACCCCCGGCGCCAGCCGCTCCAGTCCGCTGACCGTCATCCGAAGCTGCAGCGGCGTCCAGACGCCGTAGGTCGGATAGAAGACCTGCAGGGCCAAGGCGTGGACCACGGTCGCCAGCGCCGCCCCCGCATCGGCCTGCACCGCGTCGCGCAGGCCCATGGTTCTGTGGGCCGTCAGGTCGATGACCAGCCGGTCCGAGAGGGCCGCGCCCGCCTCCTCCGGCTCGGCCCGGCTCCGGTCCGTCTCCTGCCCGGCCCCGGTCCCGACGTCCTCGGCTGCTCCGTCCTCGAAGGGCGGCGGCGGTTCGGCGACCGCCACCGCGTCCTCGGCCCTCACCAGCCCGCGCTCGAAGCGGGCCAGACCGTCGTGGCCGAGCAGGACCACGATCCCGGCCCGCGCCCTGGCCTCGGGCGTGTAGTCGAAGTCCGGGCCGAAGGCCTGCAAGGCCTTGTCGATCTCCTCCAGCCGGGCGTCCACTCCGGGCGGCAGCATCTCCGCCGCGTCTGTTTCCGAAACCAGACGGTCGTATTCCTCCGACAGGGCCGCGATGACGGCGGCGTCCGCCTCCGACCGTTCCACAGCCACCGGATAGACCCGACCGAACCCGGACATGTCCGGATACTCCAGACTCGCCTCGGCCCATTTCCAGCCTTCCCGCTCGCGCGCCTCGTCGGCCAGCCCCGCCAGCTTTTCGCCGACCAGCCGGTCCAGCAGCGCCACGTCCTCCAGCCAGCCGCCGCCGTCCTCGGTGAAAAGGTCGCGCAGGATTCCGCCGCCTTCGGCCTCATAGGCCTCGACGCCGACGAAGCGCACCCGCCGGTCATCGACCCGGACCTTGGCCTCGGTCATGGCGCGGCGGATGGCGTAGGCCGGGGTGTGCGGCCCGACCTGCTCCAGCACCTGCCGTTGCCGCTCCCGGTCCTCGCTGACGCAGAAGGCCGTCAACTGGTCGAGCGCCAGCGTCCCGTCCCGATAGGCCGCCATCAATTCCGGCGCCGCCGACCCGAGCCGCAGCCGCTGGCGCACGACGTGGGCCGACACCCCGAACCGGGCGCCGATTTCCTCGGGGCCGTAGCCCTTCTCCACGGCCAGCCGCTGGAAGGCCTCGAACTGGTCGGCGGGATGCATGGCCTCGCGGGTCATGTTCTCGTCCAGACTGATTTCGTGGGCGTCGTTCTCGGCGTCCACGATGACGCGCACCGGATGGGTGCGCTTGATCGCCTTGCGCTTGGCCAGCAGCCGCAGCCCCTGACGGCGTCCCTCGCCGATGGTGACGAGGTAGTTCCCGGTCGGGGCGCCCTCCCCGTCCCGCTCGACCTCGACCACGGGCGGCTGCAACACCCCCTTGGCCCTGATGGAGGCCGCGAAGGCCTCGATGGTCGTCGCGTTGTGCGGGGTCTTCCTCGCATTCTTCGGCGAGGCCTTGAGCCGGTTCAGCGGCACGATCAGTTCCGCGCCGTGCTGCGGCGCGGTCGCCTCGGTCGCGGCGGTTTCGATGGATTGAGCAGTCATGTCTGCCTCCTTTGGGCATGGGTTGCAGGCACGCGAACTGCGCGCCTGAAACCCTGCCCGTCGGCGAGACCGGGGTAGCAAGGGCCAGGGCGGACCGGCCGGAGGGGGATCGCCCGACCTGCACAAGCCTGACCCTGATGACGATCGTGACGGTCGTGACCGGCGCGGAAGGTCGGGGAGACCGGCCGGTCCGGCGGGGCAGCCGCTCCACCCTGGCCCGCGCGAGGGCGGAGCCCTTAGCGCTTGCTGTCATCAGGGAGATCACCAGGACAGGCTGGAGCGCGCAGAAGTTCGTCACCCTGGGTTTTGACAGATCGCGGAGCCCTGTTACCTAGAGTTGCTGGGGAGGACGGAGGATGGCCCAAGACGAGACGGAGATCGCCCAGATCTCGTTCTATCTCTCCAAGGAGGGACGGGACTTCTCGACCGTGTTCGACCCTGAACAGAATGTCCTGGCCAAGGGTTCGACCAAGTCCTTCGACTTCGATGTCGAAGGCGCGTCGTGCCGGTTCCTCTATTTCGAGACCACCACACAACGGAAGAACCCGCCCTGGCTTGATTTCGCTAACGACAAGCTGCCTGAAGACAAACAAATCGCGTTCAAGGCCACCAGCACCAACCCCAACGGCATCTTGCTGATCCTAATGGGCGAAAGGGTCTTTGCCGCTTCATTCGGGCGTAGCGCGGCCAGCTACCTCGACCAGAGGGCGTTCGAGTCTGACTTCGGCATCAAGACCGCCATGAACATGTGTGGCAATGAGGAAATCCGTCAGACCAAGAGCCAGAGCAATACGGTCACGCCGACGCAGATCGATCGCCAGGTGAACAAGCCCGCGGACTCCTTCGCCTTTGGGCTCAGCGAAGCCGAGGACCTCCGCTACATCTCCGCCCATATGAAGGGCGACAAGAACGTCACCCTACAGGGCCGTGACAGCCTGACCATCAAGGTCATCGGCGCCAACAAGCTCACCTGGCCGCTGCTCGTCGCCCAGTGCGAGGCGTTCCTCGCCGCCTTCGAATTGAAGGACTACGCGACCCTGTTCCCCAACTACAAGAATTTCTCAGAGGCGACGCCGGAACAGGCCGCTGACCTCGACGCCGTCCTGATCGGTGTCCTTAGAGCGGGCGAGTTGGACAAGATCGGACTGGGCATCCCGGAGTTCCTGGACGACGCGGATTTCGGCTTCACCTATTCGAACCACGCCAAGCGCGCGAACGACGTCTACGCCTACCTGGACCCGAGCCAGCTAAAGGAGCTCAAGCTGGCGACCATCACCAGGGAGAAGCTCATCGCCAAGAAAATCTACGCCTACTCCACCGAGGATGATCGCGTGCTGTCGTCGAAGCGCTGGTCCCTCTACCGCTGCCTGCAGTTCGAGCACGAAATGGAGGGCCGCTATTTCGTCCTGAGCGATGGGCGTTGGTTGCAAATCGATGACGACTTCTACGTCGAGATCACCCAGTTCGTGCGTGATGTGATCCATGAGGAACCCTGCGAGGTCATCTACGCCGGGATCGACATCAGCGACGACGTCGCCAAGATGAACAAGGAAAGCATCTTCAATTCCCGGGTCTGCGAACTACGGACCCAGTGCATCTTGTTCGATCGCGCCAAGCTGAAGATCGGCTTGGGCCGCAAGGACAAGGAGTTCTGCGATATCCTCGATCTCACGGACGCCGGTCGCGTCCGCATCATCCATTGCAAGCCCTACAAGGACTCCTCGTCCCTCAACCACCTCTTCGCCCAGGCCTCGTTCTACTGCGAAGCCTTCCTGCGCGACGAGGTCTTCCTGAAGGAAATCAGGGACCATATCCGGATATCAGCGAGCCCCGCCCGCGCCGCGTATCTCGAATATATCCGCGAAGAGACGGAACACATCGCCGGCGCCGACTACGATGTCTGCCTATGGCTGCTGTACGACCATCGGGCCGCCGTTCCCGAGCGGAGTTCGATACCATTGATGGCGCAGTACGAGCTGAAGCTGATGCACGAGCGCCTGCGCAAAGTCTGGAAGTTCCATGACGTCGTGCTGCGGTTCGTCCCCGTCAAGACCACGAACTACAAGACATCGAGGCTGCCAAAGGCGGCTTGAGCTCGTGGTAGCCGGATCGAATTATCGCTCTAAAGCGTCTCACGCCAGCGTCCTGAACGTGATCGAATAGCGCAGCGTGGTCATCGGCGTGATCGAATGCTCCCAGTCCCGGCGCACCTCGCCCGACAGCAGATAGGCCGAGCCCGGCGCCAGCGGCGCGCCGGCTCGCGCCCAACCGGCGCCGCGCTTCTGTCTCAGGCGCATGGTGCAGGGCGACAGCAGCGAGACCCCGAGGATCTGGCCATACACGGGCCGGTCCCTGTGCCAGCCGATCCCGGCGCCGGGTTGGTATTCGTTGACCAGCGCCTGAACGAAGTCCTCCGCCGGCAGACCGGCCCGGTCGGTCAACCGACCCAGCAGGTCCTGCAGGAACGCCGGCCAAGGCTCGGCCGCCTCCAGCGCCTGGCGCGCCAGATCATAGCGCCGCCCGAAGGCGGCGATGCGACGATTACCCAGATAACCGAGGTGCTCGTAGGGTTTGAAGGACAAGGCCTGCAGGGCGCGCACCACCCTCGCCTGCTCGTCCTCTGAGAGAAGATCAGGTCAGTAACGGAACCCGGCCGGGGCGGCGGGCCCGGCGACAACCGGCTCGCCGAAGAGGTCTGCCTGCACGTCCATCAAGCCAGGGCGAGTTGGTCGGACGCCGAGGGCGCCGGCGCCTTGAAGTTGGACAGGCTGACGCCGACCAGGCGGATGCCTTTGGCGGGCGGATAGAGGGAGCGAACCAGCAGGAGGCTGATCTCTTCGAGCCGCTCCCTGGACGTCACCGGTTCGGGGAAGGACCGGCTGCGCGTCGCCTGCTGGAAGTCGGCCCATTTCACTTTCACCGTCACCGTGCGGCCGTAGGCGTCCGACTTCTCGCACCAGCCCCAGACATCGCCCGCCATGGCGATGACGCCCGCCTCGATCGCCGAGGGATCGGTCAGGTCGCTTCCGAAGGTCGTCTCCGATCCGGACGACTTGCGCTCCCGGTTCGGGTTCACCGCACGATGATCCTCACCGCGCGAGATGGCGTAATACCAGGCACCGGACTTGCCGAAATGCTGCTGCAGGAAGGCCAGCGACTGGCGCCGCAGGTCCTCGCCGGTCTCGATGCCCAACCGGCTCATCTTGGCGGCGGTCACCGGCCCGACCCCGTGGAAGCGTTTCACCGGCAGGGTCTCGACGAAGGCCTCGCCTCGTCCGGGCGGGACGACGAACTGGCCGTTGGGCTTGCGCTGGTCCGAGGCCAGCTTGGCCAGGAACTTGTTGTAGGAAATCCCTGCCGACGCCGTCAGGCCGGTCTCCTCCAGGATGCGGGCCCGGATCTCGACGGCGGTCTCCGAGGCGGTCGGCAGGCCGCGCAGGTTGTCGGTGATGTCGAGATAGGCCTCGTCCAGGGACAACGGCTCCACCAGAGGCGTGTAGTCCGCGAAGATCGCCTGGATCTGTTTGGAGACGGCGCGATACACCTCGAACCGGGGCGGGACGAAGACGAGGTCGGGGCACTGGCGCAAGGCCGTGGTCGAGGGCATGGCCGAACGCACGCCGAAGACCCGCGCCTCATAGCTGGCCGCCGCCACGACGCCACGCTGGGCGGCGTACCCCACCGCCACCGGCCGCCCGCGCAAGGCCGGGTCGTCGCGCTGCTCCACCGAGGCGAAGAAGGCGTCCATGTCCACGTGGATGATCTTGCGAACCGGCCCGTCGCTCATATGCCGCTGTACCAAGATCAGAACAGAAAGGGAACACACAGGCCGCGCCTATGTCCCTATCGTCTGCGCCGCCAAGCGCCCCCCTGTGACACCGGGTCGTTTCGCGGCGCGGCGGTCATCGGTCTAGGGTGTCCGTCTTCGCCGCAGCATCCGGATCGCCGCCATGACCCGTCCTTCCCGCCGCGCCCTGCTGGTCGGCCTCTCCCTGACCGCCGTGGCCTGCCCGGCCCTCGCCGCGCCGCCGAAGCGGATGACCGCCTACAAGACCCCCTGGTGCGGCTGCTGCGGCGGGTGGATCGCCCACATGCGTCAGGCCGGCTGGACCGTCGAGGTCGTCGAGCGCGAGGACCTGGCGCCGATCCGGGCCCAGCATGGCATTCCGGACCGGCTGGCCTCCTGCCACACCGCTGTGGTCGGCGCCTACGCCATCGAGGGCCATGTCCCGGCCGGCGACGTCGATCGATTGCTGGCGGAACGCCCGGCCGCCCGGGCGTTGAGCGCGCCCGGCATGCCCGCGGGCTCGCCGGGCATGGAGGCCGCCGGGCGCGAACCCTATACGACTGTCCTGATCCTCAACGACGGCTCCACCCGCGTGTTCGGCCGGCACAACGGCGCCTGACGCCCGACAGGCCGCCGGAGGTCGTCAGGCAACCGGTTCACGGCCGGTCCGCTCAATCCGCTTCGTTCCCTTCCGCCGTCCTGCCGTCGCCGCCATCGGCGCCGCGCGAAAAGTCAGCCTGATGCGGGTGACCGCCATGCTGCGCGCGGTACTCGGCCGGGCTGAGGCCCCTGCCCGTCATATGAAGCTTCGGCCGGGCCGCAGGCGTGACCGGATCAGCCCCGATGCCCATCCGCTCGCGGTTCGACGCGGCCCTGGACGGATTGAGCCAGACCTGCACCGGGCGGTCGAAGCCGTACCGGAAGACCGCCGCCGCCACGAAGGCCCCGACGAATCCGACGGCCCACAGGATCCAGCGAACGCCGGACGACCAAGCCTCCTGGCCCAGAGCGTCGAGTAGGCCGAACCAGACGATGCGGCTCACCTCATTGGTGAGGAACATCGAGAACGACATCAGGGCCAGATGCTCAATCAGCCGTGAGGGAGTGCGTACCGGCACGGCGCCGGCGGCCCAGATAATTACGGTCATCAGGCCCAGCGACAAGAGGCTGAAGGCGCCGAAGGCCTGGCACAGGACGAGCGCGACGGCGGCGGCGACGCCGATCGCTCCGGCCAGGCGCGGCCCGACATAGACCCGCGAGCCGTAGAAGGCTGCCGCGACCCCGAGCAGGAACAGCGGGAGAGCGCGCAGGATGCCGTAGCGCATCGGCAGGCGGTAGATCGGATCGCCGAGCCAGAGCGAGGCGGCGACATCGGCGGCGAGGACCAGGGCCGTCGCGCCGATCACGACGACAACCGGCGGCCAGCGCCACAGGACGCGGCAGATCCACGGCAACAGGAGATAGCAGCCGATCAGGGCCGAGAGGGTCCAGGTCGGGGCGTTCCACCCTTGCCCGCCCGGTACGCCATAGGCCTGGACCAGCAGGACCTGGGCGGGCAGCTGCGACCAGTCGAACCAGCGCGGATTGCTGGGCGCGACCCCCGCCAAGGCGGCGCCGCCGACGATCGCCACGAGGATGAGGCTGACGACGAGGTGGGCCGGGATGACACGCAGCAGCCGCTGACGCGCATAGGCGCGCAGCGACGCCTGACCGGACGCGAACCGGTCGCCGTAGATGCGGGCCAGGACATAGCCGGAGTCGATGATGAAGAAGTCGGTGAGCAGATAGCCGCGCTCGAACACCGGGTGCAGCTGCGGCAGCGGGACCGGCGAGGCCTCGCGGAAATGGTAGAGGATGATCAGCGCCCCAACGATGAAGCGCAGCGCGTCCAGCCAGCCGCCCCGCGCGATTCGGACGGGACGAGGCGACGGCGCAAGCGCGGCAAGCTCCGGCATTCAGGACGGCTCCCGACCGAAGACCACCGCCGGCTTGCGATGTTCGTGGGGGCGGAGATGAATATCGTCCCGAACGACGTAGAGGCTGGCCGTTCCCAGGATCCAGACGAGCGCCAGACCGGCCGTGATCATCACCCCTCCCCGGTCGCGCGGGCCCATCAGCAGGCTGCAGAGGGTCACGCCGGCGAGGATGACGCCATACCCCAGATGAAGGGGCAAGCCGTAGGAGCCAAACAACAGGAAGGCCATGCAGAGCACGAGTCCCCCTGCGATCAGGCTGGCGACGAGCGCGATCACCACATCAAGGACGGGCCGCGGTCTCGGCGGGCGGCTCAGCAACTGCGATCGCCGTCGCTTGCCGTAGCGGCCTTCGCGCCAGCGAATGTCGCGACTCCGGACGGTGAAGCGTTTGCCGGCCATTGACTCAGGGCCTTTCGGCGGGGACCGGGGCGTCCTCGTGGCGGGCGAGCATCACCTTCATCCGGACGATTTCGGCGTCCTGCGCGGCAATGATCTCCTCGGCGAGATTGCGGACGTCCCGGGCCTCCCCGTGCTCGACGGCGATCTTCGCCATGGCGAGGGCGCCTTCATGGTGAGCGATCATGCCGCGCAGGAAGTCGATGTCGGGATCGCCCGTGTTGTCGATGCTCATGGCCGCGTGCATCTGGGCGCTCGCTTCACGATAGGCCGCCGTCGAGGGGCTGTCGGTCGGTCCTCCGGCGTGGCTCGCCCCGGTGTCGATCGGACGGGCGTTCACGGCCGGGCCCCGATCGGGGACGTCGCGGGCCTGCCGCGAGATCATGCCGAAGGCGAAGGCCGACAGGGCGAGAAAGACGGCGATGACGGAGACCCATCCGATCCGTTTCATGTCGATGTCCTCGAGAGCGCCGGAGAGGCCGCAGGGCCCGCCGGGATTGCGGTTGAGACGGCCGTCCGGGCCGGATCGCGGTAGGCGAGCAGTCGGAGGGCGTTGAACACCACCAGCAGGGTCGAGCCTTCGTGGAGCGCGACGGCGGGGCCGATGCCAAGGCCGAGGATGGTCGCCGGCACCAAGAAGGCGACGACGCCGAGGCTCACATAGAGGTTCTGGAGGATGATCCGGCGGGTCTGCCGGCTAAGGCCGACCGTGAACGGCAGCTGCGACAGGTCGTCGGACATCAGGGCGACGTCCGCGGTCTCGAGGGCGACATCGGACCCGGCCGCGCCCATGGCGATGCCGACCGTGGCCGTGGCCATGGCGGGGGCGTCGTTCACGCCGTCGCCCACCATGGCGATCTTTCCGTCCGCGCGGAGTTTCTTGATGGCGTCGACCTTGTCCTCCGGCATGAGATCGCCCCACGCCTCGGTCAGCCCGACCTGCTCCGCGATGGCCTGGGCGGCCTTCTGGTGATCGCCCGAGATCATGATCATGCGCTGGACCCCCAGGGCCCGCAGCGCCGCGAGCGCGGCCCCGGCCGCAGCGCGCGGCGTGTCGAGCAGGCCGATGACACCGAGGTCTCGCGTCCCGCGCCGCACCACCATCAGGGTCCGCCCCTGGTCGCGCAGTTGCGCGACGACGGCCGTCGTTTCGTCGTCGAGACCCGCCACGCCGTCGGCCCCGAACATCTCGGGCTTGCCGATCCAGATCGTCTCGCCGCCGAGTTGGGCCGTCACCCCCTTGCCGGTCAGGCTCTTGAGCTCGGTCGCGGCCACGAGCGCGGTATCGCCCAGCCGTTCGGAGCCGTCGCGGGCGATCGCGTCCGCGAGCGGATGGTCGCTGAGCCGCTCGACGGCGACCGCGGTCGCCAGCAGGTCGGCTTCCGTCGTGCCGCGCACCGGCATGACGTCGGTGATCCGGGGCCGACCCTCGGTCAGGGTGCCGGTCTTGTCGAAGGCGATGGCGTTGAGCGAGCCGAGATTCTCCAACGGCGCGCCGCCCTTGATCAGAACGCCCGCGCGCGCCGCACGGGCGACGCCCGACAGGACCGCGCTCGGGGTGGCGATGGCGAGCGCGCAAGGGCTCGCGGCGACCAAAACGGCCATGGCGCGATAGAAGCTGTCGCGGAACGGCTCATCGACCACGACCCAGGCGAACAACAACACGAAGGCCAAGCCCAAAACGACAGGTACGAAGATGCGCTCGAACCTGTCCGTGAAGCGCTGGGTCGGCGACTTCTGGGTCTCGGCCTCGCTCACCATCCGGACCACCTTGGCCAGGGTGGTGTCGCTCGATTTGCGGGTGGTCTCGATCTCGATCGCACCCGTGCCGTTGATGGTGCCCGCGAACACGAGCGACGCCGATCCGACCTGGGCCGGCCGCTCGCGCGCTGCGGCGGCGTCCGGGACCGGCTGCTTGTCCACCGGCATGCTCTCGCCGGTCACCGGGGCCTGATTGATGCTTGTCGTTCCCACCACGACGAAGCCGTCGGCCGGAAGGCGCTCGTTCGGGCGCACCACAATGGTATCGCCGACCAGCAGATCCTCGACCGGCAGTTCGACGACCTGCCCGTCACGCCGCACATGGGCGGTCCGGGGCGCCAGATCCGCCAAGGCCTCGATCGCCCGTTTGGCCCGCCCCATGGCGTAGTGCTCAAGGGCATGGCCGATGCTGAACAGGAACAGCAAGAGCGCGCCTTCGGCCCAGGCGCCGAGCGCCGCCGCGCCTGCGGCGGCGACGAGCATCAGGGTGTCGATCTCGAACCGCTTCTGCAGAAGGTTCTGGACGGCCTCGCGGACGGTGAAGAAGCCGCCGAACGCGTAGGCGACAAGGTAGAGCGCGAGCGGGATCCAGGTCGGGACGCCCGGCGCGAGCTTCTCCAGCGCGAACCCCACACCCAGAGCAGCGCCCGACGAAAGCGCGAAAATCACCTCGGTGTTGGGACCGAGGATGCCGCCATGGCCGTGATCGTGGCCGTCACCGGGACCGTGGTCTGCGGCCTTGGGCTGCTCTTCGGACGAATGTGTCGACGTCATACGCCGCTCTCCTTGTCGGATTTCGCGCGAGCAGCGTCGCGCAGGATTTCGACGCCGCCCTTGGCGGCGATGGCGGCGACCAGCACCCCGACGACGAGGTCGGGCCATGCCTGGTCCAGCCACATCACCAGTCCTCCGGCGACGAGAATACCGCCGTTCGAGGCGAAGTCGTTGAAGCTGAAGGTTTCGGCCGCCTTCATGTTGACGTCGCCGCTGTTCTGGCGACGGATCAGGTGCAGGCAGATGAGGTTGACGACGGCGGCGACCACGGCCAGCCCCATCATGGTCGGGCCGATCGGCTCGGTTCCGACGAGGAACCGGCGCCCGGCGTCGAGCAGAACGCCGGCGGCGAAGATCAGCAGCATGATTCCGGACAGACGAGCCGCGCCCCGTTTCCACGACCCGGCCCGACCGATCGCCAGGAAGCTGATCAGATAGACGGCGGCGTCGGATGCATTGTCGACGGCGTTGGCCAGCAAGGCGCTGGAATCGGCGGTGACGCCGCCGACGCCCAGCGCACCCGCCAGCCCGGCGTTGAGCGCGAGGACCGTCAACAACGTGACACGCTGCTGACGGTCGGTTTGATCGCGAGCCGTCAAAACCGCTCTCCTAGTCGGCGTCCGCCGGAGCGGGGTTTGGCCAACGCAGGACCTCGACCGCCTCAAGCGTGACCGGACCGAGGTGTTCGAGATCGGAGAGGGTTTCGAGGAAACCCCTCAGCTTGGACTCATGATCGAGCAGTTCCAGGATGAGGGATTGGTCGTCGTCGAGGACGTGACGGCGATGCAGGTGCGGGGTGTGGCCGAAGCCGACGAGGGCCTGCAGCACGGTCGCGCCGGCCAGACCGGCGGACCGGGCCCGCTCGGCCACGATCTCGAAGACCTTGCGATCGCCGAAATAGGCGGCCTCGTCGGTGTAGATGCGCATCAGTTTGATGGGGTCGGACATGATCGCCTCCTGAAAGGAAGATCCCCGCCGCCGACGCGACGGCGGGGACCGGGACTATTCCGCCGGAACGGGTTCTACGGCCGGCACGTCGGTGGGCTTGGGCCGCCGTCCCTCGGTCAGGCCGAGGACCAGCCGGCTCATCGCCGGCAGGACGAGCAGCGTGAGCAGGGTGGCGGTGACCAGGCCGCCGATGACGACCATGGCCAGGGGCTTCTGCACCTCGGCGCCCGTGCCGTGGGCCAGGGCCATGGGCACGAAGCCGATGGCCGGGACCAGACCGGTCATGATGACCGGGCGCACCCGCTCCATGCAGCCCTCGATGATGGAGCGGGAGAGCTCCATTCCGGCGTCGAGCCGTTGCCGGATCGACGACATCACCACCAGGCCGTTCAGCACCGCGACCCCGGCCAGGCAGATGAAGCCCACCGCAGCCGACACCGAGAAGGAGATGCCGGTCAGCGCCAGGGCGAAGACGCCGCCCGCCAGACCGAGCGGCACGGTGAGGAAGACCGCCACCGCCCGCCCGAACGTCCCCACGGCGAGGAAGAGCACCGCGAAGATGGCCAGGAAGCAGATCGGCACGACCAGCGACAGGCGGTCGGAGGCCGCCTTGAGGTTCTGGAATTGGCCGCCCCACTCGATCCAGGAGCCGGCCGGCAGGGCGACCGTCTCCACCTTGGGCATGGCCTCCCGGACGAACGACCCGACGTCGCGGCCGCGGACGTTGGCCTGGACCACGACGCGACGCTTGCCGTTCTCGCGGCTGATCTGGTTCAGCCCCTCGGCGAAGCGGAACGACGCCACCTGCCGCAACGGGACGGACGCCCGGGTGCGGCCCTCCGCTTCCGGCAACATCACGGGGATGGCGCCGAGGGCGTCGAGGTCGTGTCGGCTGGCGTTGGGCACGCGGACCACCACATCGAAGCGGCGGTCGCCCTCGAACAACTGCCCGGCCTCGCGCCCGCCCATGGCGGCGGCGACCGTGTCGGCCACCTCTTCCACCGTCAGGCCGAACCGCGCGATCGCGGCCCGGTCGAAGGTCACGTCCAGCGACGGCGCGCCGTCGGTCTGTTCGACCTTGACGTCGGCCGCGCCCGGCGTGGCGTTCAGCTGCGCCGCGATCCGGTTGGCCGTGGCCGTCAGCTTGTCGAGATCGTCGCCATAGATCTTGATGGCGACGTCGCCGCGGACGCCGGCGATCAGTTCGTTGAACCGCAACTCGATCGGCTGGCTGAGCTCGTAGCCGTTGCCGACCTGGCCCGCGGCCGCGGCCTCGATGCGTTCGATCACGTCTTCTTTGGTGTTTACCCCGTCCGGCCACTGATCCTGCGGCTTGAGGATGATGAAGCCGTCCGAAATGTTGGGCGGCATCGGATCGGTGGCCACCTCGGCGGTGCCGGTCTTGGAGAACATCAGCTCGACCTCGGGCAAGGCGATGATCGCGCTCTCCACGCCCCGCTGCATTCGGATCGACTGCTCCACCGCCGTCGACGGCACCCGTTGGGAGGCCATGGCGAGGTTGCGTTCATCCAGGGTGGGGATGAACTCCTGACCGAGCATGGTGAAGATCACGCCGGCCACGGCGAACAGGGCCAGACCGCCGCCGACGAAGGGCCAGGGCCGGGCTACGGCCTGACGCAGCACCGGCTCGTACTTCGCCTTGATCCAGCGAATGACGAAGACGTCCTTCTCGGAGACCTTGTTGCGCATCACCAGGGCGACCATCGCCGGGATGAAGGTGATGGACAGGATGAAGGCCGCGATCAGAGCCAGCATCAGGGTGATGGCCATGGGCGAGAAGGTTTTGCCCTCGACGCCCTGGAAGGTCAGCAGAGGCGCGAAGACCAGCAGGATGATGGCCTGACCGTAGACGGTCGGCTTGATCATCTCCTGGGTGGCGATGGTGGTTTCCTCGAGCCGCTCGCGCAGGCTCAGCAGACGGCCCTCGTGGTGTTGTCGCTCGGCCAGCCGTCGCAGACAGTTCTCGATGATGATCACCGAGCCGTCGACGATGAGGCCGAAGTCGAGCGCCCCCAGGCTCATCAGATTGCCCGACACCCCCATGAAGTTCATGCCGATGGCGGTCATGAAGAAGGAGATCGGGATGATCGCCACCGCGATCAGGGCGGCGCGGACGTTGCCGAGGAGCAGGAACAGAGCCACCGCCACGAGGATGGCGCCTTCGATCAGGTTGCGCTGAACGGTGGAGATGGTGGCGTTGACCAGTTTGGACCGGTCGAGGACGGGGGTCACCTTAATCCCCGGCGGGAGAGACCGAACGGTCGTCTCAAGCTGTTCGCCGACCGAACGGGCGACCGTGCGGCTGTTCTCGCCGATCAGCATCAGGGTGGTGCCGATGACGACCTCGTGGCCGTTCATGGTGGCGCCGCCGGTGCGCAGGTCACCGCCGAGACGGACGGCGGCGACGTCACGAACGGCGACGGGCACACCGCCGCGCGTGGCGACGATGGCTTCCTCGATCTGGCTCAGGCTGCGGATACGGGCGTCGGCCCGCACCAGATAGGCTTCCCCGCCCCGCTCGACGAAATTGGCGCCGACCGAGAGGTTGGCGGCTTCCAGGCCGGCGGCCAGTTCGCTGAACGAGACGCCGTACTGGGCCAGACGCGTGGCGTCGGGCTCGACGACATACTGTTTCTCGAAGCCGCCGATGGTGTCGACGCCGGCCACGCCGTTCACCGTCCGCAGTTGCGGCGCGATGATCCAGTCCTGCACGGTCCGGAGATAGGCGGCGCGGGAGATGTCGTCGGTCAGGCGGTCGCCTTCCGGGGTCAGGAACGACCCGTCGGACTGCCAGCCCGGCTGGCCGTTGCGTACGGTCGCGCCTCGTCCGCCCGGGTTGGTGAAGTCGATGGCGTACATGAAGACTTCGCCCAGACCGGTGGTGACCGGTCCGATCTGGGGCTGGACGCCCTCGGGCAGGCTTTCCTGGGCCTGGACGAGGCGTTCGCTGACCTGCTGGCGCGCGAAATAGAGGTCGACGTTCTCCTCGAAGATCACCGTGACCTGCGAGAAGCCGTTGCGCGACAGGGACCGGGTGGACTGCAGGCCGGGGATGCCCGCCATGGCGGTCTCGACCGGGAAGGTGACGCGCTTTTCGATCTCGACGGGGGAGAGCGAGGCGTCGGAGGTGTTGATCTGGACCTGGTTGTTGGTGATGTCGGGAACGGCGTCGATGGGCAGCTGTGTCAGCTGCCAGGCGCCGTAGGTGGAGACGAGCAGCACGAGCGCGATGATCATCCACCGCGCCCGCACCGACAGGGCCATGAGGTTGGCGATCATGGGCTAGTGCTCCACTTCGCCAGCGCCGAGCGCGGCCTTCAGCAGGAAGGCGTTGCGGGTGGCGACGGTCTGCCCCGCCGTCAGGCCGGAGGTGATCTGGGCCCGGCCGGCGCTACGCTGGCCGACGATGACCGGCACGGGGTTGAAGCCCGTCGCCGTTCTGACGAAGACCACTTCGCGGCCTTCGACGGTCTGGATGGCTTCCTCGGGCACCGAAACTCCGGCGGAGGTCTGAGCGTCGCGGGTGTAGATCCGCACAGCGATGGCCTGGCCGGGACGCAAGCCCCCCACGCCGGACACGGTGAGCAGGACGGTGGCGGCGCGGCTTTCCGCATCCACGCCCGGGGTGATCGACCGCACCGTGGCCTGGACCTCGCCTTCCGGCAGGGTGATGCTGGCGCGGTCGCCCGGAGCGATCCGGCCCGCGTCGTCGGCGGAGACCGAGGCCTGGACCTCGATCTGGCTGGCGTTAGCGACACGGAACAGTTCGGTCCCGGCCGTCACGAAGGCGCCGAGCGTCGCATTGGACACGGTCACACGCCCGCTGATCGGGCTGACGACCCCGGTGCTGCGGCCATCGCCGGAGACCCGGGCGGCGGCGGCGGCGGACGAGGTCCGGCGCGCTTCCGCCTCGGCTTCCGCCAGGACGGTCTGGGCGGCTTCAAGATCCTGTCGCGCGGTGATCTGCGAGTCGAACAGCCGTTGCTCGCGGGCGAGCGCCTGCCGGGCCGCGGTCAACCGGGCCTGGGCGGTCGCCCGTTCGGCGGCGATGGACGAGGCCTCGCGGCTTTCGATCAGGGCCACGGTCTGGCCGGCGCGGACGCTGTCGCCGAGCCGCAGCGAGACGCCGGTGATCACGCCGTCGGCGCGGGCCGCGAGCACGGCCTCGCCCTGGGGCGTGCCGACGACGGTGCCCTGGGCCACGATCTCGGCGCTCAGCGAGCCGCTGCCGACGGGCGCCAGGGTGATGCCGGCCGCCTGGATGCGGGCAGCGTCCATCTCCAGGGCCTCGCCGGCGCCGTGTTCTTCTTCGGCTTCCGCAGCGGCTTCCGTCGGCGCTTCCGGACCACGGGTCATGGTCCAGACGGCGAACCCGCCGCCCAGGACGATCACGGCCGCCGCCGCGCCGCCGAGCAGGCGTTGCTGGTTTGTGAGTCTCTTCATTGGGCGGATCCTTCGGTTTCGGTGGCGCGAGTCAGGGCGGCGACGGCTTGCGCCCGCTCCAGCTCGGCGGTGATCATGTCGGCCTGAACGGTGTTGAGCGCCTCTTCGGCGTCCAGCACGTCCAGCAGGGTGAAGCGGCCGGCCGAGAAGCCTTCACGCGCGATGCGCACGGCCTCGATCGCTTCGGGTTCGGCCTGGGTTTCGAGGAAGGCCAGCTGGGCTTCGGCCGTGCGCAGAGCGGCCTGGGCGTCGCGGGTCCGCCGGATCGCGCCGGCGAGAGCGGCGTTGCGGCGAGCCTCGGCTCCGGTCCGCTCGGCGTTGGCGGCGGCGATATTGCCCTGGTTGCGGTCGAACAGACCAATCGGCATGGAGGCGCCGAAGACCAGGGCCGTGTCGTCCGTGCCCCGGAACTGCCGGGCGCCGACGCTGACGGTCACATCGGGCCGGGACAGGGTCCGTTCCCGCTCGACGACGGCGACCGAGGTGGCCACCTCCGCCTCTGCCAGGCGCACGTCCAGCGCGGTAGCCGGATCGATGACGGCGGACGGCGCCGGGAGGACCTCGGACGCGGTCGGCTCGGGCAGGTCTTCGCCACCGCCCCACAGGGCGGCGAGCGCCCGCTGGGCTTCGGCGTATTCGGCTTCGGCGGCGCGGACCCGTCCAACCGATTCCAGGGCGGCCGTCCGCGCGCGCAAGGCCCGCAGCGGCGGTTCGCGACCGGCGTCCACCAGTTCGGTGGCGATGGTCTGAAGGTTATCGGCGCGCATGAACTGATCGCGGGCCAGTTCGACCCGGCGGCTGTCCGCATAGGCCTCGGCGTAGGCGTCACGCACCTGTTGTTCCAGGTCCGCCCGCGCGACCGCGAGGCGCAGCCGGGCGGCGTCCACCTCGGCCTGGGCGGCGCGCTCGCGTGCGGGCCGCTTGCCGCCGAGTTCGAACCGCTGTCCGACGCTGAGGGTGCTTTCGGCGTCATCGACGCCGGAGAAGCCGCCCGTTCCTGCGAAATTCTCGACCTCGAGGCCGAGTTCGGGATTGGGCCGGAAGCCGGCCTGTTGCGCCCGGCCGACGGCGGCGGCGACATCGGCCTCGGCGGCCGCTAGGGTGGGCGAGGAGGCCGCGGCGCGAGACAGCGCCTCGGCCAGGGTGACGGGTTCGGCGAAGGCTGACCCTGGGGCCAGCATGGCCAGGATCGCCGCGAGGGCGACCGCGGCTCCGCCGGCCGCGGGGTGCGGCAGACGGCGTTTAGCGGATGGCATAGGTCCTGTTTCCCGGATGGTTGACGTGGAAGGCGCGCGGTCGCGCGCAGTCCCGTCAGCCTCTGGGCGGGCGGTCCGGACCGGCGGGCATGCGGGATGGCAGGCCGTCCGCCAGCGGCAGGGCGTTCAGGTCGGCCCGGGCGTGAGTCACGACCGGCTCATCTGGCGTCTGAGGCACGGCGACGCCGCTATGATGACAGTGGCCGTGAGAGCAGATGGCGTGGCTGTCCGGTCCGCCGTCGTCATTCTGTTGGTCCGTGGCGTCGCCGAGGGCGCTGGAGGCCAAGGATGTCGCCGCCTCAGGGCCGCAGGTCGCCGCATCGACGGCGGAGACCAGGACGAACAGGGACAGGAACGCCGCGAGCAGCGCCGTCATCAGTCCATGTCTGACCGTAGGGAATCCCATGCCGTCCCTTACCATGCGGCGCCGCGACATCAATCGTCTCATCGTCGCACCAGCTGGGACGTCATCACGCCGCCGCCCTCAGTTCCGCTCGCGACTGGCTGACGATGGACCAGGCGGATTGCAGGAACACCGCAGCGAGGATGCCGCCGGCGATCAGATCGGGCCAGCGCGAGGCGGTCAGCCAGACCAGTCCCCCGGCGGCGGCGACGACCAGGCTCTCGATCAGGTCGTTGCGGGTGCAGAGCCAGACGGAACGGACATTGGCGTCGCCGTCTCGGTGACGCACGAGCAGCAGGGCGGCGACCGCATTGGCGAGGAAACCGAACAGTCCAAGGCCGGTGATCACCGTCCCTTCCGGCGGCGCGCCCGACACGGCCCGCCAGATGGCGAAGCCGAGAATGAACACGGCCAGCAGCCCCAGGCTCGCCCCCTTGAGCAGGGCGGCGCCGGAACGAACCCGCACGGATTTGCCGATCGCCCACAGGCTGATGGCGTAGGTCGCGCTGTCGGCGAGGAAGTCCAGCGCGTTGGCGCCCAGAGACGCCGAGCCCTGGGCCAGGGCGCCCCCCGCCACGGCCACGAAGGCCACCGCGTTTATGGCGATCACGGCCAGCAGGATGCGGCGGTAGACGGGCGAGGCGCCATCGAATTTGACGGTCGCGCCGCAACCGCAACTGGAGGCCGCCGCTTCGGGAGGCGAGGGATGGTCAGTCATCGAGGTCCACCTTTCACCGTAAGGATGCCTCCTCCAGTCGCTAGAGGATCAAGCGCCAATTTCAGCGCACTTCTCGGATTGCTCGAAGTCCGCACGCGGACCTTGATCCTCCAGTGGCTAGAGGGTCCAGTATCGTGTCCGGCCGGGCCGCCCTCCGACCTTCAGCCGTCTGATCCGAGGTGACGCGATGCCCCTGCCCTCTCCCGCTTCGTCGGGCCTTCGCCCCATCGGCAAGCTGGCCGCCGCCACCGGCGTCAAGATTCCGACCATCCGCTTTTATGAAGAGATCGGGCTGCTTGCCGCCCCGCCGCGCACCGCCAGCGACCGGCGCATGTACGACGACGATGCGGAGCGCCGCCTGTCGTTCATCCGTCATGCCCGACAGTTGGGCTTCGATCTGGACTCGATCCGCTCTCTGCTGGATCTGTCCGATCACCCGGACCGGCCCTGCGCCGAGGCCAACGTCATCGCCGAGCGCCATCTGGCCGAGGTGAAGCAGAAGATCGCCCAGTTGCGGGCCCTTGAGGGCGAGCTGTCGCGGATGACCGCGGAATGCGCCGGAGGCCGGGTTTCCGCCTGCAAGGTGATCGAGACCCTGCACGACCCCTCGGCGTCGCTTTAGGCGCGACACTCTGTCCGCTCGAATGCTAATGCGAGCCGCTCACAACTGGCTTTCCCCCATGCAATCCCTGCTCCGTCTGCTCGCCCTGCTGTTCGCGATGGGGTTGGCGTCCCCGGCTCTCGCCCAAGCGCCGTCCGCCTCCGAGGCCCAGGTCGCCTGGCGACTGCTCGACTACGTGGCGGTCGACTACACCGGGGCGGTGGCGAACGGCCAGGTGACCAACCCGGCCGAGTACGGCGAGATGGTCGAGTTCGGCGGCCAGATCCGGACCCGGCTGGACGCTCTGCCGTCGAACCCGGCCAAGGCCGGCCTGGTGCGCGACGCGGTCGCTCTGCAGGCGGCGATCCGCGACAAGGCCGACCCGCGCGTCGTGGGTGATCAGGCCAAGGCCCTGGCCGCCGCGGTGCTGGCGGCCTATCCGAGCCCGCTCGCGCCTTCCTTTCCGCCCGACCTAGCCAGGGGCGCGACGCTCTATGCCGAGCAATGCTCGGTCTGCCATGGCGACACGGGCCGCGCCGACGGCCCGGGCGCCGAGGGGCTGGATCCGCCTCCGATCGCCTTCGCCGACGTGGAGCGCGCGCGTCAGCGCAGCGTGTTCGGCCTCTATCAGGTGATCGACCAGGGCCTCGACGGCACGGCGATGGCCAGCTTCGCCCATCTGCCGGCCGAGGATCGCTGGGCCCTGGCCTTCTATGTGGGCCGGTTCGCCTTCACAGACGCCGAAGCCGCCGAAGGCGAGCGCCTCTGGAAGGCCGACACCGCGATCCGCGCCGCCTATTCCGATCTGGCCGCCGTCACCCAGGCGACGCCGGCGGATCTGGCGAGCCGGATCGGCGAGACGAAGGCGCGGGCGGTCACGGCCTATCTGCGTCGTCACCCGGAGGCGACGGCCCGCCCGGAGGGATCGACCCTGACCCTGGCCCGCACCCGTCTGGCGGAAAGCGAGGCCGCCTATCGCCGGGGCGACCGCAAGGCCGCCACCGACCTCGCCCTCTCGGCCTATCTCGACGGTTTCGAACCGGTGGAGCCCGCGCTCGGCGCCCGCGACGGCGCGCTGCTGCGTCGGGTCGAGACGGCCATGACCGACCTGCGCGCCTCGATCGGCAAGGGGGCGCCCGCCCAGGAGATCGCGGATCGGGTCGCCCGTCTGAACGCCCTGCTGGACACGGCGGAGCGCGCGCTCGCGCCTCAGGAGGCGGACAATCTCGCCAGCTTCCTCGGTGCCTTCACCATCCTGCTGCGCGAGGGGCTGGAAGCCCTGCTTATCGTGGTGGCGATGATCGCCTTCCTCAGGAAGGCCGAACGACCCGATGTGCTGCGCTACGTCCACGGCGGCTGGGTGGCCGCGCTGGTCGCCGGCGGCGCCACTTGGGCGGCCGCGACCTTCTTCATCTCCATCAGCGGCGCCAGCCGGGAGCTCACTGAGGGCTTCGGCTCGCTTCTGGCGGCCGTCGTGCTCGTCTCGGTCGGCATCTGGATGCACGGCAAGTCGCACGCCGACGCCTGGCAGACCTATATCCGCGACAAGCTCTCCCACGCGCTGTCGAAGCGATCGGCCTGGTTCCTGTTCCTGCTGGCCTTCGTCGTGGTCTACCGGGAGGTGTTCGAGACCATCCTCTTCTATGCGGCGATCTGGAGCCAGGGCGGCCATGTCGGCATGCTGGCGGGCGCCCTGACCGCCGTGGCGATCCTGGCCGTGGTGGCCTGGGCCTTGTTGGCCTACAGCAAGCGCCTGCCGATCGGCCGGTTCTTCTCGTTGAGCTCGATCCTCATGGCTGTCCTGTCGGTCGTTCTCGTCGGCAAGGGGGTGGCGGCGCTGCAGGAGGCGGGCTGGCTCGATGTCCATCCGCTCGCCTGGATCCCCCGTATCGAGATCCTCGGTCTCTATCCGACCGTTGAAGGCGTCGCCGTTCAGCTGCTGACGATCGCCATCCTCGTGGTCGGCTTCTCCCGGCACGCGGCGCCGAAGGGCGCGCGGCCGGCCCCTTGAGCGGTCGTCTCCATCTGCGGCCCTGAGACAGCGGCCCGCGGCAAGGGTTTCGGAGCCGCCTGGGCACGACGGCGCCGACACCCGAACGGCGGCGGATACCGGACGTGCGGCGGCTGCAGCCGATAGCGTGCGAGATCCCCGCCTTGGCGTGCGGAGATTAAACTCGCTATTCTCCGCACTCTTTGCGGAGAATAGCCTTGCTCTTGCGGGGAATAACGCCCATATTTTCCGCAAGGAGTGCGGGGAATGGCGGAATACATCCACGAAATCGAAGGCTGGCCGCGTCTGGACTGGCGCGCGGACGCGCTCGCCGATCGGCTCGCCGCCGTCCGTCACCGCCAGGGCCTGCTGCTCGGCCGGATGCACGCGCTCGGCTTTGACCTGCGCGCCGAAGCGGTTCTCGAAACCCTCACCGAAGACGTCCTGAAGTCGAGCGAGATCGAAGGCGAGGTGCTCGACAAGGATCAGGTGCGATCCTCGATCGCTCGCCGCCTCGGCATGGATATCGGGGCCCTCGCCCCCGCGGATCGCAACGTCGACGGCGTGGTCGAAATGATGCTCGACGCGACCCAGAACTTTGCGTCTCCGCTCACCGAGGACCGGCTGTTCGCCTGGCACGCCGCCCTGTTTCCGACCGGGCGCAGCGGCATGACGAAGATCGTCGTCGGCGCCTGGCGCAACGAAAGCTTCGGCCCGATGCAGGTCGTCTCGGGCCCTTTCGGACGGGAGCGCGTGCATTATGAAGCGCCCCGCGCCGCCCTTTTGCAGGACGAGATGCGGGCGTTCCTCGACTGGTTCAACGACGCGCCGCGGACGGACCCGGTCCTCAAGGCCGCGATCGCCCATCTGTGGTTCGTGACCATCCACCCGTTCGACGACGGGAATGGCCGGATCGCGCGGGCGATCGCCGACATGGCGCTCGCCCGCTCCGAGAAAAGCGCCCAGCGCTTCTACAGCATGTCCGCCCAGATCCGGCTGGAGCGCAAAGACTACTACGCCACCCTGGAGACGACCCAGAAAGGCGCGCTCGATGTGACCCTCTGGCTGGACTGGTTCCTCGGCTGCCTCGATCGCGCGTTCGATGGCGCGGAAACCACCCTGACCCATGTGATGCGCAAGGCGCGCTTCTGGGAGGCGCTCACAGGTCAGACGTTGAGCGAGCGCCAGAGCGCGGTCATCAATCGGCTGCTCGACGGCTTCGAAGGCAAGCTCACCTCGACCAAATGGGCGGTGCTGACGAAGTCCTCGCCTGACACGGCCTTGCGCGACATCAACGATCTGGTGGACCGTGGCATCCTTGTGAAGGATGACGGCGGCGGGCGCAGCACAAGCTACTCCCTGGTCGATTGAGGATAGGCGGCTCCACATCGCGTCGTCGGAGCCACTACGTCGGGCGGCCTGGCTGAAAGGGTCGAGAAAGCCGGCGACTGAACGCTGACGACATGGCAGCGGATGTCCGCGACGGGTGGGACGCAGCCAATCCGTCGCGTGGCCTTGGCGGTCTAACTCGGTAAACATGCCGAACCTCGAACAAGCGAGGAGGAATGCAATCATGGCTCTGAAAAGCGGCTTCTACGGCATTCGCCAATCCGGCGCAGATCAAGACCCGATGGACGAAGAGGCTTGGGGCTTGGCGATGCTGGCCTACGTTGGAAACGGCAAGATTGTCGGTGTCGATCAGGGTGGCTGCCGGATCAGCGGGACCTACGCCGAGACTTCTGAGGCCGTCACTGTCCAGATGGCATATGCACTCAAGAGCGGATCGCATCTGCCTGACGGGTCGGTTTTGGAAAGCGACCATACCATCAATCGTGCGCTGGCGTTCAACGTAGAGACGTTTGCGGGTGCCTATCAGCTTGTCGACGCCGGTCTCGGTCCAATGTTTCTCAAGTTCGAATGGCTAGCTGAAGGGCCTTGAGAGGACGGCCGCTATGGGTCGAAAAGCGGATGCTCGGGGCGCAAGCGATCCCATTGAGTCCGGTCCAGCCGTAGACCTCCGGTGGGAAGTTGACGCCTAGCCCCTTCGACATCGTTCGGCTTCGATTCCTATAGCAACTAGGAGATCTTCGATGGCCCAAGCCGACCCGCCGCTGAAGCGCACGATCAAGAAGCCGCAACTCCGTCAGATGGTGCCGTTGGCCGACAGCACGATCTGGGAGATGGAGCAGCGCGGCCAGTTCCCCAGACGGTTCCTGCTGACACCGCGCTGCGTCGTGTGGGACCTTGCCGAGGTCGAGGCCTGGTTGGCGCTCCGTCGAGCAAAACCCATTCGACGTGCGCCGCCGCCCGATGTTCGCAAGCGGATCACCCGACCGGTCAGAGCCGCGGATCGAAACGAGGACCGGCCGTTTCCGGGATGACGAGCACAGGCGTGAACGCCCGCCCCGCTTCCCAGGCGTCCACGGCGTTCGACCACTCCTGGGCCATGTGCCGGCGCTGGGCTTCGAACTCGGCCTTGTTGTAGACGCCGCGCGACGACCGCTCCTCGTGGGCGAGGCATTTCTCGATCCAGTCCGAGTTAAAGCCCATCTCGTGCAGAAGCGTCGAGGCGGTCCGTCGCAGGTCGTGGACTGTGAAGGGGTCCAGCGGCAGGTCCCGCTCGCGCGCCCGCTCGGCGATCGCCGAGGTCACCCGGTTGAAGGTCGCCCGCGACATCGGCGCGTCGGCGTCATAGCGGGACGGCAAGATGTACCGCGAGTTCCCGGCGCAGGTCCTCAGCGCGATCAGGATGTCGAGCATTTGGGTCGAGAGATAGACGTTGTGCGGCCGCGACCGCTTCATCCGCTCCTTCGGGATCGACCAGACCGCGTTGGCGAAATCGACCTCGTCCCAGACCCCATCCTGCAACTCGCTCTTCCGCACCATGCTCAGCAGGATGAACTTCAGGCCGAGGCGGATCGTGGGCAGGGTCGCCACCTCTCCCAGAAGGTTCAGTGCGATCCGGATCTCGGTCGGCGACAGCGACCGGTCCCGCGGCCGGAAGGTGGCGATCGAGGCTGGCCCGACCCCGTCGGCCGGGTTCTCGATCTTCTCCCCGTGCAGGATGGCGTAGGCGTAGATCTGTTTGACGATGTCGCGGACATGGACGGCCGTCGCCGGCGCGCCGCGATCGACGATGGTCTTGCAGTGGGCGCGGAGGTCGTTGGGCGTGATCTCGTTCAGCAGCCGGTTGCGCCATTGCGGCAGGATTTCCCGGTTGAAGATGGACCGCCGCATGTTGCGGGTGCTGTCCGCCATGGGCGCGTGGTTCATCCAGCGTTGGGCCACATGCTCGAAGCTTCGGGCCTGCTGCAGACGCCGCTTGGCCCGCTGCTTCTCCAACGCCGGCGAGACGCCTTCTGCGATCATCCGCTTGGCGTCGATGACCTTCTCGCGTGCCTTGGCGAGGGACAGGCCCGCCGGTCCATAGGAGCCGAGCGTCACGGATTCCCGCCGCCCGTTGAAGCGGTAGTCGTACTTGAAGGCGATGCCGCCCTTGGGTGAGATCAGCAGGTACAGACCGTCCCTGTCGGTCATTTTGTAAGACTTTGATTTCGGGCGAATATTTCTCAATGCGGCGTCGGTAAGCATGCAGTTTTGACTCCAAAAGACCGTCAGGCGCTTTCGAGGTCTTTCGGGATCATTTTCTTGAAACAAGTCATAGGCTTGGCTCAAAAAAAGACCGTCAGGACGCTCTCGGCCCTCTGACGGTATGGAGCGGAGTCCGGACGGGCAATGGCTGCGGGACCGTCAGAGGGACCGACGCAGACGAAAGCAGCCCCTCGAATGGTACCGAGAGGCTGCGAAAGCATTTATCTTATAAGTCAGTGTTTTAGAGCAATTTTCGGAAGCGATCTGGAAAGTCTCAGAAGGCTCTGAATCATTCCCACTCAATCGTCCCCGGCGGCTTCGACGTCACGTCATAGACCACCCGGTTGACGCCGCGCACTTCGTTGATGATCCGTGTCGCGGTCTTTCCCAGAACGTCCCAGGGGAACTGGTAGAAGTCGGCGGTCATGCCGTCGGTGGAGCTGACCGCGCGCAGGGCCAGAACCTTTTCGTAGGTGCGGGCGTCGCCCATGACGCCGACGGTCTTGACCGGCAGAAGGACGGCGAAGGCCTGCCAGATGTCGTCGTACAGGCCGGCCTTGCGGATCTCGTCCAGATAGATGGCGTCGGCCTGTTGCAGGGTGTCGACGGCCTCGGGCGTGATCTCGCCGGGGATGCGGATGGCCAGGCCCGGTCCGGGGAAGGGGTGACGGCCCACGAAGGCGTCGGTCAGGCCCAGTTCGCGGCCCAGGGCGCGGACCTCGTCCTTGAACAGTTCGCGCAGGGGTTCGACCAGTTTCAGCTTCATATAGTCTGGCAGGCCGCCGACGTTGTGGTGGCTCTTGATGACGTGGGCCTTGCCGCTGGACGAGGAGACGCTCTCGATCACGTCGGGATAGAGGGTGCCCTGGGCCAGGAATTCCGCGCCCTCGATCTTGCCGGCCTCTCGGTCGAAGATCTCGATGAAGACGCGGCCGATGATCTTGCGCTTGGTCTCCGGGTCCGACTGACCGGCCAGCTCGCCGAGAAATTCCTTCGACGCATCAACATGCACCAGCGGGATGTTGTAGTGCTCGCGGAACAGGGTCGTGACCTGGGTCGCCTCGTCCTTACGCAGCAGGCCGGTGTCCACGAACACGCAGGTCAGCTGGTCGCCGATCGCCTCGTGGATCAGCACGGCGGCGACCGAACTGTCGACGCCGCCGGACAGGCCGCAGATGACCTTGGCCGAACCCACCTGTTCGCGGATTTGGGCGATCTTCTCGTCGCGATAGGCGGCCATGGTCCAGTCGCCCTTCAGCCCGGCGATGCCGTGGGTGAAGTTCTTCAGCATCTGGTGGCCGCGCGGGGTGTGCATCACCTCGGGGTGGAACTGGACGCCGTAGAAGCGGCGGGTCTCGTCGGCGATCACCGCATAGGGCGAGCCGGCCGAGGACGCCACGACGTCGAACCCTTCGGGAATGGCGACAATCTTGTCGCCGTGGCTCATCCAGACCGTCTCTTCCTCGCCGACGGGGGCTAGATCGGCCAGCAGGGGCGAGGCCTTCTCGACGGTGATCTCGGCGCGACCGAACTCGCGGGTGTGGCCGCCCTCGACCTTGCCGCCCAGCTGTTCGCACATGGTCATCTCGCCGTAGCAGATGCCCAGGACCGGCACGCCGGCCTCGAACACGGCCTGGGGCGCGCGGGGACTGCCCTCCTCGTGCACGCTCTCGGGACCGCCCGACAGGATGATGGCCGCCGGGTTCATGGCTGCCAGGGCGTCTTCCGCCTTCTGGAACGGATGGATCTCGCAATAGACGCTGGCCTCGCGCAGGCGGCGCGCGATCAGCTGCGTCACCTGGCTGCCGAAATCGACGATGAGAACCTTCTGGTGCGGCGTGGTCATGACGTGATCGAATCCGGGGAGAGTTGGGCGGGGTCTTGGCCTTGTGCGGCCGGGATTTCAAGGGCGACGAGGCCGTCGGCCTCCAGCACGGTGATCAGGCGGTCCAGGGCGGCGGCCAGGTTCTCGTCCACATGATGCAGGGTCGAGGTCCAGTCCTCCAGCGCCTTCAGTTCGGCGCGGCCGTCCGAAACGCCGCGCAGGGCGACGAGGGGCACACCGAAGGTCTGCGCCGACCGGACCAGGGCCCAGGTCTCCATGTCCACCATCTCGGCGTCGATGGCGTCATAGGCGGCGCCGGAGACGACATTGGCTCCGGTCGACAGGGTCGCGGTCGGCACGCCGGGGATGGGGCACGGCAGGGGCAGGATCGCAGGCTGGTCCAGCAGGGGCGTCACCCCCTTGGGAAAGCCCAGGGCGCTGGCGTCCATGTCGCGATAGGCGACGCTCGACGCTTGATAGACGGCGGCATGCTCCAGCACCCGCGACCCACACGACCCCAGCGACACGATCAGGTCCGGCAGGTCGCCCGCCGCCTCCAAGCGCGCCAGGGCGGCGGTCAGGACGATGGCCGCTTCGACCGGACCGACGCCGGTCATCAGGGGCTGGATGCGGGCTTGGAGATGCAAGCCATATTCGGCGGGCGCGGCCATGACGCACAGGACGGACACTGTTCCGAACCGGTGCAGGCCGTGGCTCACTTGCGCGACCCCGTCAGATAGGTGTTCTCAAGCCACAGGCTGCGCTCAGCCGTCCAGGTCAGCAGGCAATCGGTCCGAGCGGCTCTCGCCAAGGCCGGGTCCGACTGATCCGCCGCTCGGCTGTCGCAGGCCGCGTCGCGCGCCCGGATCCAGGCGCGTTGGCGGTCGCGCAGTTGCAGCGTCTCTGCCCGGCCCAGGCCTTGACGCGCCGCGCGATAGGTCGCGTTCAGGTCGAGATCCTCGTCCGCCAAGGCGTTGTCGAGGCAGGTCTGGAAGCCCGCGCCCTTGGACTGCGACTGGCAACTGAAATAGGCGTCCGACCGATCCTGACCCGCCATGGGGCCGTCGGTCAGGGCGAGAACCAGCGACAGGATCATGCCGTGCGCTCATAAACGGCGGCGAAGAAGCCGTCGGTGTCGGCCGAGGCCGGCGACAGGCGCAGACGGGCGCCGGACGCCAGTTCGGCGAACCTGGCGCGGGCGGCGTCGGTTAGTTGCGGCGCCGAGAGGACATCGGCGACCGGGACCGGGCGGAAGTCGGGATTGGCGGTCTCAAAGGCGTCGGCGCTGGCCTCGTTCTCGCGCGCCAGCATCGAACAGGTGACATAAACCAGACGGCCGCCCGGCTTCACCAGCTTGGTCGCCTGGCTCAGGATGCGCACCTGCAGCGCGTGCAGCTTCTCGACCTCTTCGGCCGTCAAACGCCAGGCGTCCTCGGGGCGACGCCGCCAGGTGCCCGAACCCGAACAGGGGGCGTCCACGAAGACCAGGTCGGCCTGGCCGTTGACGGCTTCCAGACCGCCGCCGTTCTGGCCGATCAGGACCAGCTCGGCCTCGACGCCCGCGCGTTGCAGGCGGGGCCGGATGTTCTCCAGCCGCTTGTTGACCACATCGGAGGCGATCAGCTTACCCTGCCCCGTCATGGCCTGGGCCAGACCCAGGGTCTTGCCGCCGCCACCGGCGCAATAGTCCACCACCGTCGTGCCGGGGGTCGCCCCGGCCAGCCAGCAAACCACCTGGCTGCCCTCGTCCTGGATCTCGAACTTGCCAGCCTTGAATCCGTCCAGCGCCTGGATGTTGGGCGGCGGTTCCGACGGCACCCGCAGGCCCAGCATAGACCAAGGGGTGCGCGACACCTCAAGCCCGGCGGCCTTCAACTCGGCTTCGACCTCTTCCACCGTAGCGACCGCATCATTGACCCGCAGGTCGATGGGCGCGCGCGGCGTCATCAAGGCGTGGGCTTCCTCGGCCCAGCGGTCGCCGAAGGTGGCCTTGAAATCCTCGACCACGAACTCGGGCAGACCGGCCGCGACCCAGCCCGGAACCTCCCCCTGACCTATGGTGATGCGGGAGCGTTCCTGCTTCGACAGCGGACGCGGACCATAGCCGTCGCCCGAGTGCAGGGCCTCGATCTCTTCCACCGACAGGCCGTCGATGGCGTGCAGCGAGCCGATCACCAGGGCCCGGCCGTCCTCGCGCCCGCCCATGATCCACGACAGTCGGCCGCGCGCGCGGAGCACCTTGTAGACATGATCGGCGATGGCCCGCCGATCCTTGGACCCGGCGTATCGGTTGGCGGCCCCCCAGGCCTTCAGGACGGTTTCGGCCGGTTGGCGGCCCTGGGCCATGGAGTCCAGGACAGAGGCGGCGGCGGCGAGACGGGCGGCTGGGGTCAACTCAGGCTTTCAGGAAAAACAGGGACGCCAGGACCATGACCAGTCCCGCAAGCGAGACCACCCAGACCAGCGACCGGACATAGGGAACGCCAAAGGCGTAAAGGGGCACATAGACGACGCGCGCCCAGAAATAGAGCGCCGTCCCCCACAGGGTCAGCGGACCGGCCGCGCCGATCACATGGGCGATCAGCACGGCGCCGATGAACAGCGGCAGGGTCTCGAACAGGTTGGCCTGGGCGCGCTCAAGACGGCCGGTCAGCGGCTTTCTCGCCGCCGGCGTCTCGTCGCGCGGACCCGCATTCCACTTCGAACCGAACTCGACCGTCCGCGCCCCGGCCGGCAGGAAGATCTGCACCAGCGCCAGGATCAGCGTCAGCGCCAGATAGGTCAGTTCGGTCGTCATGGCCTTTATCCCTGTCTGTAGTTCGGCGCCTCGCGCGTGATCATCACGTCGTGGACGTGGCTCTCCCGCAGGCCTGCGCCGGTGATGCGAACGAACCGCGCGCGCTCCTGGAAGTCGGCGATCGTGCCGGCGCCAACATAGCCCATGGAGGCGCGAAGCCCCCCGACCATCTGGTGCAGGACGGGGCTGATCGGCCCCTTGTACGGCGTCTGGCCCTCGATGCCCTCGGGCACCAGCTTCTCGGACGAGACTTCCTTCTGGAAATAGCGATCCGCCGATCCGCGCGCCATGGCGCCGACCGACCCCATGCCGCGATACGACTTGTAGCTGCGCCCCTGGTACAGGAAGACCTCGCCGGGGCTTTCGTCGGTGCCCGCGAACATCGAGCCCATCATGGCCACATTGGCGCCGGCCGCGATGGCCTTGGCCAGGTCGCCCGAATATTTGATCCCGCCGTCGGCGATGACCGAGGCGCCCGTGCCCTTGGCGGCCCGCGCCGAGTCCATCACCGCCGTCAGTTGCGGCACGCCCACGCCGGCCACGATGCGGGTGGTGCAGATGCTGCCCGGACCGATGCCGACCTTCACTGCATCGGCGCCCGCGTCGATCAGGGCCCGCGTCGCGTCATAGGTGGCGACGTTGCCGGCGATGATCTGCAGCCGGTTGTTCTCGCGCTTGATGCGCTCGACCACCTGGGCGACCGAGGCCGAATGGCCGTGGGCGGTGTCGATCACCACCACGTCGCAACCTGCTTCGGCCAGCGCCATCGCCCGCTCGTAACCGGCGTCGCCGACCGTCGAGGCTGCGCCCACCAGCAGGCGACCCTGCTCGTCCTTGGCCGCGTGGGGGAAGGCCTGGGCCTTCTCGATGTCCTTCATGGTGATCAGGCCGACGGCCCGATAATCCTCATCCACCACGATGACCCGTTCGATCTTGCGGGTCTTCAGCAGGTCGCGCGCCTCTTCACGGCTGGCGCCTTCGCGCACCGTGATCAGATCGCCCGTGGTCATCAGCGAGGCGGCCGTGACGTTCAGGTCGCTCTCGAACCGCATGTCGCGGTGGGTCAGCATGCCGACCAGCTTGCCGGTCGCCGGATCGACGACGGGGAAGCCGGTGATCTTCTTGCGCGCCACGATCTCGCGCACTTCGCCCAGCGTCGTCTGCGGGCCGACCGTCACCGGATTGACCACCATGCCGCTCTCATAGCGTTTGACGGCGCGGACCTCGTCGGCCTGCTCCTCGATGGTCATGTTGCGGTGCAGGATGCCAAGCCCGCCGGATTGGGCCATGGCGATGGCCAGGCGATGTTCCGTCACCGTGTCCATGGCGGACGACAGCAGCGGGATGTTCAGTCTGATGTCGCGTGTCAGCTGGGTCGAGACATCGACCATCGCCGGCATGAACTCGGACGGGCCGGGTTCGAGCAAAACATCGTCGAAGGTCAGTCCTTCGCGTATCTCCATAGGGAGTCTCCGTTTTGCGGGCCGCGTATAACGGGCGGCGGGGGGCCACGGCAAGGGTCTTGCTGGTTATGGGCCCAATAGATTTTATTGCTTTGCAACCCGCAGGGCCGACCACCATTCTTTTCGCATGGTCGGCGTCATCCTCAGCACCGCGCGCAAACTGGCTCTGAAGATCGCCAGCTACGGCGTCATGCACCTTGTCGTAGCCATCCTGGTGGCCTTCGCCATCACCCGCGACTGGCGCATCGCCCTGGCCGTCGGCATGGTCGAGCCGATCTTCCAGACCATCGCCTACACCGTCCACGACCGCGTCTGGCACAAGGTCGAGCGCCGACGCATGGCCTCCAACATCGAAGAGGCGACGGAAGCCTTCACCGCCCGCCTCGACATCATGTCGCCCGAGGAACAGCGCCGCTCCCACGACGCCCACGGGCATCGCGGCCACAGCCACGCCCTGCCCCGCTCCTTCAAACAGGTCGCGCTGAAGACCGTGACCTATGGGGTCATGCACTTCGCCGTCGCCGTCACGGTCGCCTATGCCCTGACCAACGACATCCGCACGGCCCTCGCCATCGGCATGATCGAGCCGCTGGTTCAGACCGTCTTCTTCACCCTGCACGACCGCATCTGGGCCAGGATCGAAGATCGCCGGGCGCGCGAGAGCACGGCGACCGCCTGACGCCTCATCGCTTGTTCAGCGCCACCAGGAAGACTTCGGCGCTGTCCTTGCGGCTGGATTCCGGCTTGACGTATTTCACCGTCTCGAACTCCTCTCGCAACCGCGCCAGAACTCCGCCGGCGTCCCCGCCCTGGAAGTTCTTGGAGACGAAGTTGCCGCCCGGCCGCAGGGTGCGGATGGCGAAGTCGGCGGCGATCTCGATCAGGGCGATGATCTTCAGGTGGTCGGTCTGGCGGTGGCCGACCGTATTGTGCGCCATGTCCGACAGCACCAGATCCGGCGCGCCCCCGATGGCGTCGATCAACTGCTGGTCCACGCCCGGATGGGTGAAGTCGGCCTGAAACAGGGTCGAACCGGGGATCGGCTCGATCATCAGCAGGTCCACGCCCGCCACCGCGCCCGCCCCGCGATTGACCGCCACCTGGATCCAGCCGCCCGGCGCGGCGCCCAGGTCGATGACCTTCGAGCCCCGCTTGATCAGGTGAAACCGATCGTCGATCTCGATCAGCTTGAAGGCCGCACGCGAGCGCCAGCCCTCGGCCCGCGCCTTCTCGGACCATTTGTCGGACAGCTGGCGCTTGATCCACTGCTGGCTCGACATGGACTTGGTGTCGGCCGTCTTCATCTTGGTGCCCATGCCGCGTCCGGCGGCGGTGCCGCCCGTGGGCGGCCTCACCATTCGACGGCGTTCTTGGGGCTTTTCGTCTTCACTCATCGTTCCCACATAGCCCCGACCGGCGTTGCGGGCTATGTCCCGCCTCAAATCAACCCTCAAGAGGACGACCGAAATGGCCGAAACCCTGACCTTCACCCTGGACACCGGCGACGGCGAAGCCCGCGACGTGGTCATCAAACTGCGCTCGGACCTGGCCCCCGGCCACGTCGAACGCATCACCGAACTGGCCTCGGAAGGCTTCTATGACGGCGTGGTCTTCCACCGCGTGATCCCGGGCTTCATGGCCCAGGGCGGCGATCCGACCGGCACCGGCACCTCGGGCTCCAAGAAGCCGAACCTGAAGCAGGAGTTCTCGGCCGAGCCGCACGTGCGCGGCGTCTGCTCCATGGCCCGCACCTCGGATCCCAACAGCGCCAACTCGCAGTTCTTCATCTGCCTGGACGACGCCACCTTCCTGGACCGCCAGTACACGGTCTGGGGCGAGGTCGAATCCGGCATGGAACACGTCGACGCCCTGCCCAAGGGCGAGCCGCCGCGCGCGCCCGGCAAGATCGTCAAGGCGACGGTCGCCTAAGATACAATCTTGACGTTCTCCGACGATCTCCTTCAGTTGCAAGACTGAACAATCGTCGGGGGACGGCTTGCGCATACTTCTGGTCATCGAGCCGTCCGGCGGCGGTTCGGGACGCCACGTGGCGGACCTCGCCCAGGCCCTGATCCAGGCCGGGCACGAGGTCTCGCTGATCTATTCCCCGCTCCGCGCCGGCAGCGGGTTCCAGGCCGCCGTCGCCGCCCTCCCCCTCAAAGCCCTGGAACGCCTGCCGATGCGCCGCAGCGTCGGCCCGTGGGACACCGGCGCCCTGTCGGCGCTGAACCGCCTGATCGCGCGCCTGGGCCCCTTCGAAGTCATCCACGGACACAGCGCCAAGGCCGGCGCCCTGGTTCGCCTCGCCAAGGCCCCCGGCGCAGCCCGCCTCTATACGCCCCACGCCCTGCCGATGATGGGACCGCTTCGCCCCGCGACGATGCTCGCCGGCGCCGTCGAGTGGCTTCTGGCCTGGACGACCCACAACGCCATCATCGCCGTCTCCGAGGAAGAGGCCGCATGCGCACGTCGCTGGGGCCTGCCCGACAGCCGCCTTCATGTCGTCCCGAACGGACTCGCCGCCTGGCCGTCCTCGGACCGTCAGGCGGCGCGGCAGGCGCTCGGCCTGCCGGATGACGCGCGGATCGTCGGCTTCGTCGGCCGCCTCTGCGCTCAAAAGGACCCGGTCCGCTTCGCCCGCGCCGTGCGGCTGGCGCAGGTGAAGGACCCGCGCGTCGTCGGCGTGATGGTCGGCGACGGCGATCTGGCTCCGGCCGTGCGAACCGCCGGCGGCGACGCCGTCCGCCTCATGGGCGCGCGCGAGGCCGGGGCGCTGATGGCGGGCTTCGACCTGTTCGCCATGACCAGCCGTTACGAAGCCGGGCCCTACGCGATGATCGAGGCCGCCGCCCTGGGCCTGCCCATCGTCACCACCGACGTCGGCGGCGTGGCGGCTCTGACCCAAGCGGGCGCACGCATCGACCGTTTGCCGGTGGACGCAACGCCCGAACGCCTGGCCGAGGCCATGCTCGCCGCCCTGAACCGCCCGGCGGTCTCATCCCCCATCACTAACCACAGCCTGTCCGCGGCTCGCATGGCCGCGCAGACCTTGCGCGTTTACCGCCACGCCTTCGTCCTGCGGAGGCTGGGTGGCTGAGACCGTTTTCATCAACGGCCGTTTCCTGACCCAGCCGCTCAGCGGGGTGCAGCGCTACGCCCGCGAAATCGTCCGCGCTTTGGACCGACGGCCCGGCGCCGCCGAACGCTATGTCCTGCTGACCCCCGTAAACGCGACCGATCCGGGCCTGACCAACATCCCCGTTCAGATCGTGCGCGGCGGCCGCGGCCACCTCTGGGAGCAGACCGCCCTGGCCTGGGCGGCGCGGCACGGCCGCCTGCTGTCGCTGGGCGGCTCCGGCCCTGTCCTGCATCCCCGACAGGTCGTCGTCATCCACGACGCCGCCGTCTTCCGTCATCCCCAACATTTCCGCCCCGGCTACGCCCGCTTCCACCGCGCCCTGAACCGCCGGCTGGCCGCGCGCGCCGTCCTGGCCACCGTGTCCGACTTCTCCCGCCGCGAACTGTCGACCGTGCTGAACCTGTCCCCCGCCGACATCGCCGTGTCCCCCAATGGCGCGGACCACCTCAGATCCCTCGTCCCCGACCCGAACGTGATCGAGACGCTCGCCCTCTCAGGCCGCCCCTACTTCGTCGCCCTGGGCAATCTCGCGCCCAACAAGAACATCGCCGTCATGATCCGCGCCCTGGCGCGCCTGCCGGACCCGAACCTCCGCCTCGTCCTGATCGGCGAGCGCCCCAGGACCATCTTCGCCGCATCGACAGCCCCCGCCGACCCCCGCCTGATCTTCGCCGGTCGCCGCTCGGACGCCGAGGTCGCAGCCCTGCTGCGCGGCGCCCAGAGCCTGCTGTTCGCCAGCCTCTACGAAGGCTTCGGCATCCCCCCGTTGGAGGCCTTCGCCCAGGGTTGCCCGGTGATCGCCTCCGACATTGCGGCCACGCGGGAAGTCTGCACCGACGCCGCCCTCTATTTCGACCCCGCCGACGACGCGGCCCTCGCCGCCCACATGGCGCGCCTAATGACCGAGCCCGACCCCGCCCGCCGCAAAGCGGGCCTGCAGCGCGCAAATCTCTACGCCTGGTCCCGGTCCGCCGAAATCCTGGAAGACCGGCTGCTCAACACCTGGCGATAGATCGCCCCATGCGCCTCCACGACCGACTCCTCGGTCCAGACCGGCCGCCCGCCCGCGCCGGACCGCCAGCGCTCCGGCGCCGCCATCACCCGCCGCATCGCCTGCGTCAGCTCCCCGACATCGCCCGGCTCGACCAGAGCCAGCCGGTCCGCCCCGTGCGCCGCCTCGGGCAGCCCCCCGATGCGTGAGGCGATGACGCCCCGCCCGTGCTGCACCGCCTCGACCACCACCCGCCCGAACGGTTCTGCCCACACCGCCGGCGCCACGACCACATCGACCGCCCCATAGAAGTCCGCCGCCTCCGCCTGCCCCAGCCAGACGATGCGCGGATCGGGATAGTCGCGCCTCAGCCGCGCCACATAGCCAGCCTCCCCCCGACCCGCGATCCGCAGCCGCCAGTCTCCCTCCAGCCCCGTCGTCGCCCGCAACAGGACCTCGATCCCCTTCTCCGGCTCCACCCGCCCCATGAAGCCGAACACCACCGTCGGCGCGTCCGCCCACGACGGCCGACGAACCGCCACCCCCTCCCCCGCCGCATTGCCGATCACCGAGGCGGGCGTCCCTCGAAAATACCCGGCGTCCACATGCCCCTCCAGCACGGGCCGGCTCAGCGCGATCACATGGTCCACCGCCTGCGAGCGCGCGCGTTTGCCCGCCGTCAGCAGCACGCACGACCCGCACCGCGCCTCGCACCGCCGCCCGCGCCGGAACATCGACGCCCGCGCGCACAGCATCGACCAATCCCGCAATGTTTGCACCAGCGGCAGCCCCCGCCGCGCCGCCGCCCTATAGACCGACGGCGAAAACCCCGTCGTCAGGTGCAGATGGATCAGATCCGGCCGCGCCCGCTCCACCGCCCGATCGACCGCCCGATCCATCAGCGGACTTGCCGCCTCCACCCCATGCCACAGCGCCCGCTGAACCCCCGGCCTGCGCGCCCCGCCATAGGGCCAATAGAGGTTCCTCAACGGCAGCCGCCGCACGGCCACCCCACCCACCGTCTCGTCCGCCGCCTCGCGCCCCGCATGCAAGGTCAGCACCGAAACCGTCGTCCCCGCGCGCGCCAGCCCCTGCGCCAACTGCGCCACGCTGCGTTCGGCGCCCCCGACCTCGGCGGGCGGATACAGGGTGTTGACGATCAGCACCCTCACGGCGTCAGCCGCCTTCGCCACGCCAGCGCCGCCACCAGACAGGCCAGGAACACCAACCCCGCCCCCTGCGTCAGGTCCTCGCTGAACATCGCCGCCAGCACATAGACCGGCAGCGGCGTCAGGGCGTCCATCCGCGCCGCCGACCAAAGGTGCAGCCCCAGAAGGACCAGCGCCGCCAGAACCCCGACCGTCCGCGCCGTGAACAGATAGCCGTTGTGGCTGACCGACGCCGCGCGATAGGCGCCCATCTCCTGCGCCGTCGTCCAGCCCGCCCCCAGCGGCCGCGCCGCCGCCTGATCGACCGCCCGCCGCCACGTCTCCATCCGCCCCGCCAGATTGTCCGCCAGCGTCGCCCGATCAAAGCGGCCGGCAAACCGCCCGCCGTCCATCTCGATCCGTCCGCTCTGCACCGCGACCAGTCCGCCCGCCAGCAGACAGACCGCCAGCATCACGCCCAAGGGGTTCGCCCGCTCGCCCCAGCGCCGCCCGACCACGACCCGCGCCAGACCCGCCAGCACCGCCGCCGCCATCCCGCCGCGCGACAGGGTGCTCACAAACCCCAGGATCGTCACGCCGAACCCCGCCGTCGCCGCCGCCCGGCCCCTCGCCAGGATCAAGGCGGCGGGAACCGCCAGGCCGATCATCGCCATGGCCGCATTCGGATGCTCCGCCAGGGTCGTCATCCGCACATGCGCCGCCGCCGTGGTCACGACCGCGCGCGGAGACGCCAGTCCTACCGCCTGCAAGGCCTCGCGCCCCACCAGCACCGCCAGCCCATAGGTCGCCAGATGAAAGACCGCCCCGATCAGGATCGCCGCAAAGAACAGCCTTCGTCGCCCCGCGTCCCTCAGGATCACGCTCGCCGCCGCCGGCGCGACCAGCACCGCCGCGATCCACCGAAACCAGAAAACGGCGTCCGCCGTATTCAGCCCCGGCCCGACCGCCGACGCCTGCACCAGCAGCGTCACGACCAAAACCAGCGCCGCCGCCGGCCCCGCCGCCCTCAAGGCCGGCGTCATCCGCCGCCATTCGACCCCCGCCATCGGCAGGGCGACCGCCAGCGCCAGATCCCCCAGCCGTGGCCCGCTGACCTGTCCCGGCGTCAGGAACACCGGCAGCGTCACGCCCAGCCCCAGCAGCGTCAGCGCCGTCCGCTCATACATTGCGCGAACGCTCGACCACCGCAGGCCGGACCGCCGCCGCCCCGTCGCTAGGGCGCGCAATGCTCGACCTCGGGATCGAACCGGGCGCCGTCCGCCACCCCGGCGACCAGCACGCCCGCCTTGCGCCACCGCCCCTGCACGGCCAGCCGCCCGGCCAGACGCAGGCGAGACGCGGCGTAGCGCAGCGCCGACCCCGCCCCTTCGTGGCGCCGCTTGGCCAGGATGACGTTGCGCGTCAGACAGCGGTGCAGCTGCTCGCGCGCCGCATCGGCCTCGGTCTCGATCGACAGCCGCCCCGGCGCCGCGCGCACATGGACGACCCGGCTGGCGGCCACCAGATGCCCCGGTCCCTCGCGCGACAGCCGCAACGTATATTCCGTATCGTCGCCCCAGATGAACATGGGCGCCAGCGGCAGGCCGTGCCGCGCCACCGCCGCCCGGCTGACCAGAACCGACACGAAGGTCGCCTGTCGCACCGGGATCAGCCCCCGCTCCAGCCGCTCGCCCCAGACCGCATAGCCCAGGGCGTTCTCGCCCCGGTCGATCTCCGGCGTATTGGTCAGCAACCCCTCGGGCGACCGCACGCTGGAACACAGGAAGGCCGGGCTCGCGCCTTCGGCCTCCAGCGTCGCTTCGGCCTGCAACAGGGCCTCCAGCGCATCGGGCGCGGCCAGGACGTCGTCATCCATCAGCCACAGCCGGTCCGCGCCCGCCTGCATCGCCGCGCGTATCCCGGCGTTGAACCCGCCCGCCCCGCCGGTGTTGACCGGCATCCGCACCACCAGCGCCTTTCCGGCCCAGGCGTCGGCCAGCATCTCGGCGGTGCCGTCGTCGCTGGCGTTGTCGACCACCACCACCCCGTCGCAATGACGGGTCTGGGCGATCAGATGCGCCAGGCACCGCTCCAGCAGTTCGCGCCGGTTCCACGTCACCACCACGGCCCAGACCGACAGGCTCATGCCGCCACCCGCGCGATCCGCCGCGGGAACAGCGACGCCCAATGCGGCCTCAGCCACACCAGACAGGCCGCCGCCACCGCCGCCTCGCCGACGATCCGCGCCCACGCCATGCCGTTCGCGCCAAACGACGGTGCCAGCAGAACCGCCGGCCCCAGCGTCGCCACGCAACCCAGCCCCACCGTCAGGGCGAAACCCCGATCCATCCTGAGCGGCGTCATCACCTGCAGCCCCAGCACCTGACTGACCGCCACCAGAGGCAGCATCCAGGCCAGCAGACGCAGCACACCGACCGCGCCGCCAAACCCGTCTCCAAACAGCACCGGCACAAGGATCGGCGCCGCCACGGCCAGACCGCCCGCTATCGCCACGAAGGCGGCCAGCGAAAGCCCCAGCGTCCACCGCGCCGTCCGAAACGCCGCCTCAGCATCCTCGACCAGCAGGCCCGCGATACGCGGCGCGATCAGCCCCGCCATCGGCCGCATCAGCGACCCCGCCGCCGCCACGATCCGGTCGGCAACGCCATAGATCGCCGCCTGCACGGGTCCGGCCAGGGCCGCGACGACCAGCACCGCCGCGCCCGTATAGGCCACGACTGCCGCCCGGCTGAGGAACAGCGGCGCCCCCTCGACCAGCGCCCGTCTCACGAACCCCCGCCCCGGCGCCGTCACCTTCTGGCGACGCAGCAGCATCACGGCCCCCACGACCACCCCGGCCCAGACGCCCGCCGCCTGCACCGCCAGCACGCCGCCAACATCCAGCGCGGGCCAGGCCAGCACCACCGCTGTCGCGGCCAGGGCCAGCCCGACCTCCGCCATCGCCAGCGGCGCCGGATCGCGCACCCCCTGAAAGAACCACAGCAGGCCCGCGCCCTGCCCGACACCCAGCAGGATCGCCATCGTCACGGCGAACCTCGCGCCCTCCAGCACCGGATGGATCGCCGCCAACCCCACGCCCAAGGCGACGGCTGGCAGGACCAGCACGGCGCGCAGGGCCAGCGCCTGACCCACGATCACGTCGCGCGCCTCGACCGCGCCTGCGATGTCGCGCGGCCCCGACAGGGTCAGGCCATAATCCACAACCACCGACACGATCAGCGCCAGGGCGACCGCCGCGGCATAGACGCCGAAACCTTCAGGCCCCAGTCTGCGCGTCAGGACCGGATAGAGCAGCAGCGGCGCGACATAGCGGGCGACATGCGCCCCATACAGCAGTCCCGCATCGGCTGCGCCTCGCGCCGACAGCACGCCATGCCCGCCGTTCCCCACCATCGCCCCCGATCAACCTGGAGGCGAGCATAGACACGCTGAAGCTCCCGACCGCAAGGGCGCGGCCGGACGGTGGGTGTCAGCCGAACTGGCCCTCGGCCCAGCGCGCGGCGAAATATCCGCCGGTCGCGGACACGCAGGTCAGGACCGTGCCCCACATCAGATCGATCACCGTCAGCTTGGTCTGCCACACCGCCAGCGTCGCCTGATTTGTCAGGTCATAGGTGGCGTAGGCCACGAACCCCAGCACGGCGCCGTTCAACGCCGCCCGCATCCAGCTTTCGTCTCTCAAGGCCGGGGCGATGGCCAGAAACACGGTCCCCGCGATGGAGATCAGATAGAACAGGACCGCCGCCTTCATGTCCGGCTTGTCCGCCATGATCGGCCCGATCACCGGCTTGTACAGGCGGTTGGTCATGGTCGTCAGCCAGACGAAGTCGATAGCGGCGAACGTCAGGCCCGCCCCGAGGTATGCCGCGACATATTTGATCATGCTCGTATCCTCATTCGGGTTTCAGGCGGCCGGTTTCAGGCGATAGTGGCTGACCGCCCAGGTGCGGCCCTCGTCGTTGCCGAACAGGCCGGCTGTCGCCAGGTAGAAACGCCGCCAGCGCCGGGTCCACAGTTTGGCGTCGTCGCCATAGGTCTCGCGCATCAACACCGCGACCCGCTCGGCGTTCCGGTCCATGTTCGCCAGCCAGCCGTTGGCCGTCCTGGCGTAATGGCCGCCGTTCCAGGTCCATTCCTGCTCGACCGCGAACAGGTCGGGGAACTGCCGGATCAAACCATGGCTGGGCATCACCCCGCCGGTGAAGAAGTGCTGGGCGATGAAGTCACCGCTGTCGGTATGGTCGAACCGGTAGGGGGCGTCGCGGTGTGTGAAGACGTGGATGAACATCCGCCCGTCGTCCTTCAACCATCCCCGCGCCTTGGTCAGCAGGGCGCGCCAGTTGGCCATATGCTCGAACATCTCCACCGAGACGATACGGTCGAACTGCTGTTCCGTCTGAAACGCGTTCATGTCGGCGGTGACGACGGTCAGGTTGGTCAGGCCCCGCGCCTTCGCCTGCGCCTCGATATGACCCCGCTGCCCATGGCTGTTCGACACCGCCGTGATCCGCGCGTTCGGATACCGCTCGGCCATCCACAGCGACAGCGACCCCCAGCCGCAGCCCATCTCGAGGATAGTCTGCCCGTCGCTCAGCTCGGCATGGGCGCAGGTCTCCGCCAGCGCCGCCTCCTCGGCCTGATCCAGCGTCTCGCGCCCCGTGGGATAAAGGCAGCACGAGTATTTCAGCCGCTCGCCCAGGCACAGCTGGAAAAATTCGGGCGGCAGTTCGTAATGCTGCTCGTTCGCCGCATCCGCGTGTTCGGCGATGGCGCGCTGGGCCATGTCGCGCGCGAACGCCGCCTCGTCGTGCGGCCCGTCGCGGTCCAGCCGCTTGCGCGCCTCCGTCACTAGACTGTCGATCGCCGGACGGGTCACGAAATCCGGGAACGGCGCGTCCTGCAACTGGCGAATGGCGACATTGGTCAGGTTCATCAGGGCGTCCATGGTCAGGCTTGTCTCCCTTTACGCCCGACCGGCCCCGACGGATGCCCCCGCCTTGAACGCCGGGCCGGAGCACCCACATCCGGGACCGAATGAACGACGTTGGATGAGGCCGCCCGCACACGGATTTTGACAAGGCTGCGAACCCCGACGGCGGGAAAAGTGCACGAAAGTGCACTCTAAAAAAAAGTGCTCGGCGTCGTGTACAAATCGCAACCCTCGCCTCAACCGCGACTTGCCCCCCGCCCTCCCCCGCGTTAGGCGTGGTCCAACGCGCCGATATTCATCAGGCAGTGAAAAGGGAGAGCGATGGGAAAGATCTACGCTGACGTCACGTCCGCGCTGGAGGGCGTCACCTTCGACGGCATGATGGTCATGTCCGGCGGCTTCGGCCTGTGCGGCATTCCCGAGAACCTGATCGCCGGCCTGCGCGACAGCGGCGTCAAGGGCCTGACGGTCGTGTCGAACAACGCCGGGGTCGACGGCTTCGGCCTGGGCCAGCTGCTCGGCACCCGCCAGATCGCCAAGATGATCTCCTCCTACGTCGGCGAGAACAAGGAGTTCGAGCGCCAGTACCTGGCCGGCGAGCTGGAGCTGGAGTTCAACCCCCAGGGCACCCTGGCCGAACGCATCCGCGCCGGCGGCGCCGGCATCCCCGCCTTCTTCACCGCCACCGGCGTCGGCACCCTGGTCGCCGAAGGCAAGGAGGTCCGCGAGTTCGACGGCCGCGACTACGTGATGGAAACCGGCCTGATCGCCGACCTGTCCATCGTCAAGGCCTGGAAGGCCGACGAGCGCGGCAACCTGGTCTTCCGCAAGACCGCCCGCAACTTCAACCCGATGATGGCCACAGCCGGCAAGGTCACCATCGTCGAGGTCGAGGAGATCGTCCCCGTCGGCTCCCTCGACCCCGACCACATCCACACGCCCGGCGTCTACGTCGACCGCCTGGTCCAGACCGTGTCCGAGAAGCGCATCGAACAGCGCACTGTCCGCCAGAGGGAGGCCGTCTGATGCCCCGCACCCGCGAACAACTGGCCGAACGCGCCGCCTTGGAGCTTCAGGACGGCTTCTACGTCAACCTCGGCATCGGCATCCCGACCCTGGTCGCCAACTACATCCCCGACGGCATGACGGTGACCCTGCAGTCCGAGAACGGCATGCTAGGCATGGGGCCCTTCCCCTATGAGGATCAGGTCGATCCCGACCTGATCAACGCCGGCAAACAGACGATCACCGAGATCCCGGAGTCGTCCTACTTCTCCAGCGCCGACAGCTTCGCCATGATCCGCGGCGGCCACATCAACCTGTCGATCCTGGGCGCGATGGAAGTGGCCCAGAACGGCGACATCGCCAACTGGATGATCCCCGGCAAGCTGGTTAAGGGCATGGGCGGCGCCATGGACCTAGTCGCGGGCGTCAAGCGCGTCGTCGTGGTCATGGAACACGCCAACAAGCACGGCCAGTCCAAGGTGCTGAAATCCTGCACCCTGCCCCTGACCGGCACGGGCGTGGTCAGCCGCATCATCACCGACCTGGCCACCTTCGACGTCAAGCCGGACGGCGCGGGCCTGGAGCTGGTCGAACTGGCCGACGGCGTCACCCTGGACGAGGTCGCCGCCAAGACCGAGGCCGCCTACACCGTCGCGGACGGGCTCGGGGCCGCCTGACCGCCAAACCTGCTCGTGGTCGAGGCGCAATTGTCGCGGCGCCTACCCCAGCCTTGTTGTGTCAAAACAGCGCAGCTAGGCTGTGCGACGAGCAGCGGGCCGTTTCGCTGGGCTAATGACGCCCTGACCGGCGGGAACAGGCGAAGCGCTTATGCTGGTTTCGTGCGAGGCGCCCCAAGGCGACGACCGTCCGGCGCAGGCTGTGGCCGAGCTGGGCGCGCGTCTGGCCTCGCGCCAGCCGGGCGATCGCCGTTTCGGCGCGCCCCTTCATGCCTGGTATCCGGTCGCCAGACAGGGGTCTATGAAAGGCGCCTCTCGCGCTCGACTTCACGGCGAATGGATCGACCTTCCGCCCGTCTCGTCCGCCCAGACCGCGATCACCGGCTGCGGCCGCTGGCGACTGACGACCGGCTTCGGCTTGATCTGGGCCTGCCCTGCTGGGGACACGGCGCCGCCGGAACTGCCCTCGGCCTCGCCGTCGGCGCTCTCGCTCATCGCCTATTCCGAGATCCCGGCGCGGGCCGACTATGATCAGGCGGTCCTGGGCCTGCTGGACCCGGCGCACGTCCCGATGATCCATGACTCGTGGTGGTGGCGAAGCCAGCCGCGACGCGCCAAGACCAAGGCCTACACCCCCTCGCCCTACGGGTTCACCGCCGTCGCCTCGGACGCCTTCGCCTCGACCCCGGCCTATGACCTCGTCTCCAGCGACCGCAAGGTCAGCATCGAATTCCGCCTTCCGTCCATCCGGCTCGAACGGGTCACGGCGCGCGACTTCGAACTCGTCAACCTGACGACCGTCACCCCTGTCGGAGACGGGGAGGTCGTCCTTCGAAATCTGATCCTCTGCTCGGCCGCCGCACTCCGGTTCGCCAGCCCGGCCCTGTCGGCGGTCGGGCGGACCTTCCTGCGCCAGGACGTGGCCATACTGGAGCGTCTGGAGGGGCGCAGCCCGCACCTTCCCCTGGTCTTCGTCGGCGACCCCGACCGGCCGTCGGCCTTCTACTTCGCCTCCAAGGCCGCCCTGGCGCGGGCCCAGCGGGAAGGCGCGCCTTACAGCAATCCCGTCGCGCCCGAAGTCCTGACGTGGCGGACTTAAGAGGCCGCCGACAGCCGGCCTGCCGCCAGGGTCAGCCCGCCGACTGAATCGTCCAGTCGGCGATCTGGGTGTTGATGTCGCGCGTCGCCGTATCGAAAGCCGAGACGATGGCCGCCACCCGGTTCTCGCCGGCCGGCTGGCTCACGGTGAAGACCCGCTCCACCGATCGCGCCTGTTCAGGTCGGATCGCCGCACCGCCCGCATGGCGTTCCGGCGTCGAGCGCAGTTGGGCCCGCGCCGTGATCACCACGTCCGGCGTCGCGCCCGGCGCGGCGTAGCGCGCCTCAAAGGTCGTCACCGTGACCTGCAACACCAGCGGCGGCGTGCCCGGCTCGCGACGGCCCAGCACGCGAATCTGGTCCGCCCGATTGGCGAAGGCCGCCTTCAGGCTGTCGTCAAACAGGGTTGAGGCCGGAGATACCCAGCGCGCCCCGCCGATATAGGCCGTCTCCGTGCCCGTGACGCCCAGAATGCGATCGTCGCCGGTCGCCTCCGGGAACTCGATGCGACGGATCGATACCGACAACGGCGCGGGCGTATCCCCCTCGGCCGACGGCGCGTCTGTCGGAAGGCCGAACCGATACAGCTGCACCGGATCGGGCGTCGATAGCAGAGAACACCCGCTCAGCACGGCGGCGGCGCCGGCGACGACCGCCAGTCGAAGGACAGGACGAAGGATCACGGCTGCACCTCCAGCTCTTTGGATTGGGGACGACCGATGAAGTCGCGCGGGCTGGCGCGCACATCGTCGATCAGGGATTGCAGCGACCGGGTGGCCTCCTGCAGTTCCTCGATGGTGCCGCTCAGTTGCGGCAGGCTCGAGGTCGCGAAATCGCCCAGCGGCCGTTCCAGCCCGCTGATCGAGCGGTTGGCCGAGGCGATGGCCGTGCGGGCCTCCGCCGTCGCCGAGTTGATATTGGCGATGGCTTCGCGGCCGTCGGTGTTGATGATCTGACGCGTATCGACCGCCAGGCCCTGGTATTCCTTCACCGCGGCATTGGCGTTGGTCACCGCCTCTTCCAACTGCTGGAAGATGGCCTTGCGGGCCTCAAGCTCGGTGGTCAGGGATTCCACGTTCTTCACGCTGGTCGAGAAGCTGCGGATGTTGTCGTCCGACATGACACGGTTGATCCGGTTCAGCGCATCCACCGTCTGGGCCAGCACCGTGCCGGAACCGCTCAACAGCTCTGCGATCGGCGACGGCTGGCTTTGCAGCACAGGCACGACATTGTCGGGATACTGGTCCTTGAGAAGGGCGCTGTTTGGCGAACCGGCGGTGATCTGGATGTAGTTCAGGCCCGTGATGCCCTGCGGCTCCAGCTGAGCGCGCGAGGTGACGCGCACCGGCGTCGTGCCGTCCACCCGCACCCGGGCTATGACCTGGTCGCCGCGCTTGGTGTCGATGTTCAGGTCCGTGACCTCGCCGACGCGGATGCCGTTGAAATGGACCTCGCCGCCTTCCGACAGACCGTTCACCGGCCCATAGAAGACGATGTCGTACATGTCGTAGTCGCTGTTGAACTGAAGCCGGGCCAGCCAGATGGTGAACACCGCCAGGGCCGCCAGAAGGCAGACGGTGGCGATCCCGACGGCGGCGTAATGTGCGTCTCGTTCCATACTCGGCTCTCCTCAGGCCGCGGTCTTGGTGGCGGCGCGACCGCGCGGCCCCAGGAAGTATTCCTTGATCCACGGGTGGTCGGAGCGTTCCAGCTCCTGCACCGTGGCCTTTTCGACAACCCGCTTGTCCGCCAGCACCGCCACCTTGTCACAGATGGCGTACAGGCTATCGAGGTCGTGCGTGATCATGAAGACGGACAGGCCCAGGTCGTCCGCCAACTGGCGGATCAGGTCGTCGAAGGCCGCCGCGCCGATGGGGTCCAGGCCCGCCGTCGGTTCGTCCAGGAACACCAGTTCGGGATCCAGCGCCAGCGCCCGCGCCAGCCCTGCCCTCTTCTTCATCCCGCCTGACAGTTCGGCGGGCTTCAGGTGATGGTGCTCGGGCTTCAACCCGACCATGGCGATCTTCAGCTCGGCCAGCTCGTAGATGACCGCCTTGGGCAGTTTGGTGTGCTCCACCAGGGGCGAGGCGACGTTCTCCAGCACGCTCAGCGACGAGAATAGCGCGCCCTGCTGAAACAGGATGCCGGTGCGCCGTTCGATATCCGCCGACTGATCGTCGGTCAGGGTCGCACGGTCATAACCCAGCACCTTGACCGACCCGCCCTCGGGCTCCTTCAGGCCGATGATGGTGTTCAGCAGCACGGTCTTACCCGCGCCGGAACCGCCGACCACGCCCATGACCTCGCCGCGTTCCAGGTCAAGGTCCAGGTCCTCGTGGATGGTCCGTTCGCCGAACTGGCTCAGCAGGCCGCGCACCTCGATCATCGGTTCAGGCCGGTCGTTCGCCGGGACGCCATCGGGCGACGTGGTCGTCGCGTCGGTCATATGTCCAGCTCCAGGAAGACCAGGGCGAAGACGGCGTCCAGCAGGATGATGGCGAAGATCGCCTGCACCACCGCCGCCGTCACCCGCCGCCCCAGGCTCTCGACGTCGCCTGCCACCGACATGCCCTGGCGGCAGCCGATGGCGGCGATCACAAGAGCGAACACCGGCGCCTTCACCAGCCCGACCATCATGTGCTGGGCCATCATCCCGTCCTCGACCAGCCGCTGGAAGAAGAAGGCCGGGCCCAGGTTCAGCGAGGTCCAGCACACCACCAGACCGCCCATCAGCCCCCCGATCATACCCATGAAGGTCAGCAGCGGAAGCATCAGCACCAGCGACGCCACACGCGGGATGACCAAGGCCTGGAATGGATTGACGCCCATCACCTGCATGGCGTCGACTTCCTGGTTCATCCGCATCGAACCGATTTCAGCCGCGAATGCGGACGCCGAACGCCCTGCCAGCAACACCGAGGCGATCACCACGGCGAACTCGCGGAACATGGCCACGCCGATCAGCTGAACAGCGAACACCTGGGCGCCGAAGTCGGTCAGCAGGTCCACGCCGATGAAGGCGACCACAGCGCCGATGAAGAAGTTGGTGATCATGACGATCGGGATGGCGTCCAGCCCGGCCCGCTCGGCCTGACTGACCCAGGCGGGCCAGCGAATGCCGCCAGGGTGTTTGGCGGCCTCGACCACGGCGGCCATCAGCCGGCCCAGGAAAGCCAGCGACAGCATCGCCTCGCCGCCGAAATCGTACACGCCCCGGCCGATCTTGGCGAAGGTGCGGGTGAAGGCGTCCGGACGTTTGGGCGGCGGGGCGCTCTTGCGCTCCAGGGTTTCGATCATCGTATAGATGCGCCCCGCCTCGGGCCGATCCATCCATGCCGACTTGGGCAGGACGCCGTCCGACGCCTGCACCAGGGCCAGGGCGCCCGCCGTGTCGAACCGGCCCAGGTCACGCGTGTCCAGGCTCTCGATCTTGCGTCCGTTCAGGTCCTTGCCCAGCCGTTGCGGCAACCGGCCCAAGGCTGTCGTCGTCCAGTCGCCAACAAGGCGCAGCTTCGCCGCGCCCTCGCCCGCATCCTCGATTTCGTAATCGGTCTGGCTCATCGCGCCCCGGAAGTCACAACGGGCATAGATCGGCTGCAAGTCCCGCAAGCAACAGCCGAAATCCCGACCAGCCTAATGGTCAAGCCAAAGAGAGAAGTCAACGCGCGTTGACATTCTCCCATTGCTTTCCTGTCGGACTGTGTCGGACCTGCGTCCCCCATCGAGCCTCCCCTAACCGCCACGCTGGCGGTCAGAGCCAAACGCAGCCGAACCGGATTCGTTCGACGCTCACCCGATCCGTCGTCGCACCGCGACCAGGTCGTCCACAAACCCCCGCCGCGCCTGCGCCTTCGCCGCCGCATCCGGCAGCCGCAGCAGATAGGAGGGGTGGACCGTCACCAAGCCCACGGCGCCGTCATCCAGGGCATGCGCCTGTCCCCTCTCCTTCGTCACCGCCGGCTTGCGCGCCAGAACCGCCAGGCCCGCCGTCGCCCCGAGGGCCAGCACCACCTTCGGCTTTATCAGCCGCCGCTCGGCGTCCAGCCACCAGCGGCAGGCCTGCACCTCGCCGGCGCTTGGCGTCTTGTGCAGCCGCCGCTTGCCGCGCGGTTCATGCTTGAAGTGTTTGACGGCGTTGGTGACATAGACGTCCGACCGATCGATCCCGGCCTCTTCCAGGGCGTCGTCCAGCACCTGGCCGGCCGGGCCGACGAAGGGGCGGCCCGCCAAATCCTCCTGATCTCCCGGCTGTTCGCCGACGATCATCAATCGCGCCGTCTTGGGGCCTTCGCCGCAAACCCCTTGCGTCGCGTCGCGGTACAGCGGACAGCGACGGCAGGCCTGAACCCCGCGTTCGACATCGGTCAGGTCGTCGGGGACCGCCTCGGCGTCCGGCCGTGAGGCGTGCAGGTCGCGCGCGACGGCGTGGGCGAAACGGGCGTTGGGTTCGGGGGCGGGCGTGGCGACCATGGCGTCGGTTCGAACCGACGAGGCCGCCACCAGTTCCGGAATTAACGCCGCCTCGGGCAGGTTCTTCCAATAGCTCTTGGCCATTTCGCCCTGCATCGTCTTCACCTTCAGCCGCGCAGGATTGAAGGTGGAGGCGTAGTAGGTCTTCCAGAATTCCTCGATCTCGTCCTCGGCCGGCGCCATGTCGCGCGTCGCGGGCGGCCCGAAGCTCAGCTGCTCTCCATCCCAATGGGCCGACCCATCCGGCGTCAGGATCGACCACCGCATCGTCGTGAACCGCCGCTGGAAGAAGGGCGCGGTCTTCTCCAACACCCGATGCGGCGGTTCGAACCAGGCGACCCAGGCTTCGCCCAGCCCGTCCTCGACCTGACGGAACCGGACAAAGGCCTTCATCTTGTGCGAGGCCCGACTGACGTTCTTTGCCCGCTCCATCGCCTCGGCCACGTCCCGATCCGAGATCACCTTGATCAGGTCCGGCTCGTCCCGCAGCCGCCACAGCAGCCGGTACATCAGGTCGAAACGGTCGGCAGAACGATGCAGGACCACCTCGCGCGCCATGTCCACGAAGGCGGCGGGAACCGAGAATTCTCGCTCCTTCGCAGGATGACGAGTTGGGGCGGGCGCGTCAGCAAGCCTAGCGGTCTCCTCGAACAAGCCGCCCTGAACAACCGCTCCCTCCACCACGAACCGCACCGCCGCAGGCTCAATCCCCGCCAGCCGCATTTCGCGCGCCGCCGTCCTCCACCCGTCGAAATCAGTCTCCGACGCCAGTACCACCGTCCGCATCAGAACAGGCTCAACTGTTCCGGCGCCCGCGTCGCCACCCGGGCCTTCAGGTCCGCCGCATCGGTCAGTCCGCCAGGAGTCCAGTCCAGCGCCGTGATCCACGGCCTCAGCTTCTCCACCGATCGCGTCAGCCGGCCGACATCCTCCAGCCTCAGGGTCCGATAGCGGCGCACCGACACGATCCGGTCCACCGCCTTCACCCCCAGCCCCGGCACCCGCAGCAGCATCTCGCGCGGCGCCCGGTTCACATCGACAGGAAACTGGGCGCGCTTGTTCAACGCCCAGGCCAGTTTCGGATCGACCGCGAGGTCCAGCATTCCATCGGCTGTCCCCTCCCCGATCTCGGGCGCGGAAAAACCGTAGAACCGCATCAGCCAGTCGGCCTGATACAGCCGGTGCTCTCGCAACAGCGGCGGCTTGGACAGCGGCAGGACCGAACTGGAATTCGGGATCGGACTGAAGGCCGAATAATAGACCCGCCTCAAACCATAGCCGCCGTAAAGCGACGCGCTCCGGTCCAGGATTTCGGTGTCGGGCGCGCCGTCCGCGCCGACGATCAACTGGGTGCTCTGGCCGCCCGGCGCGAATTTAGGCGGTTTGATCTTGTCACGCTTGCTGGGCTTGGCCGCCTCGACGCCCAGCCGCACCTGGCTCATCGCCTTCTTGATCACCCCGACGTCCTTTTGCGGGGCCAGCCGGGCGAGGGCCTCGTCGCGCGGCAGTTCGATATTGGCCGACAGCCGGTCGGCATAGAGCCCCGCCATCTCCACCAGTTTCGGATCCGCCTCGGGGATCAGCTTCAGATGGATATAGCCGCGGAAATCGTGAACCTCGCGCAGGGTCTTCGCCACAAGGACCAGCTGCTCCATCGTATAGTCGCCAGACCTGATGATCCCCGATGACAGGAACAGCCCCTCGATATAGTTGCGGCGATAGAAGTTCAGCGTCAGGTCGACGACCTCATCGACATCGAACCGCGCCCGTTCCACGTTCGACGACGCCCGATTGATGCAATAGGCGCAGTCGTAGATGCAGAAGTTGGTCAACAGGATCTTCAGCAGGCTGATGCACCGCCCGTCCGGCGTATAGGCGTGGCAGATGCCCATCCCCTCGGTCGAGCCGATCCCCTTGCCCCCGACCGAGTTCCGCTTCGACGTCCCCGACGACGAACAGGAGGCGTCATATTTGGCGGCGTCAGCCAGGACGGACAGTTTGCGACGCAGATCGAGACGAGCCATCGTTCATGATACGTTCTCGTCCTGAAAAAGGTCCAGCGTCGCCGTGGGATATTTTCTTAGCACCCACAACCAGCGCCTTCTGCGGAGGTGATTGGACACTGGATTTGCGTTAGAAATCGTTGAACTGGTTGCGCAGTTTGAATGCGCGCGACTCAATTTCAAATGATTGATCCCGTTTTCGCTGCCGAGTCTGAAATCTCGCCTGGATCCCGCCATGACCCTCTCCATCCTCGCCGCTCTTATGGTTGTCCTGCCTTCGCAGACCGCGCCGGCCGCAGCCTCGCAAGCCGACGCCGCACCGACGATGCAGTGGTCTGTCCAACCCCGCCCGACACCCGCCGACTTTCCACCCGAAGCCCTGCGCAGTCGCGTTAGCGGTTGGGTGGACGTGCGTTGCACCGCCACGACCGCCGGGATTCCAGCCTCTTGCAGCGTCGTTGAGGAAACACCGGCGAAGCTCGGCCTCGGACAGGCCGGCATCCGGGTCGTGCGACGCGGCCGTCTGAATCCGGCGACGCTCGGGCCGAGCGACGAAGACCGGTCGTTTACGGTCAGGGTGCCGTTCAACGCACCGCCGCACTGACGATTGCCTTCCCCGGCGACAGCCCGCTAAGCGTAGCGAAACGAAACCCAGGAGACGCCCGTGGCCATTCCCGCTTCGCTGCAAAAAGGCCTGATCCTGCCGATCATCTCGGCGCCCATGTTCCTGGTCTCCGGGCCGGACCTGGTGGTCGAAGCCTGCAACGCCGGTGTCATCGGAACCTTCCCGTCGCTGAACCAGCGCACGACCGAGGGCTATCGCGACTGGATTCACGAGATCAAGGGCCGGCTGAAGCCCGAGGCCGCCGCCTTCGGCGTCAACCACATCGTCCACCCGACCAATCCCCGGCTGATGGCCGACATGATGGTGTCGGTCGAGGAGAAGGTGCCGCTGATCATCACCTCCCTGGGCGCCGTGCGCGACGTCGTCGATGCGGTCCACGGCTACGGCGGTCAGGTCTTCCACGACATCGCCAACATCCGTCATGCGCGAAAAGCCGCCGAGGCGGGCGTCGACGGTCTGATCCTGGTCGCCAACGGCGCGGGCGGTCATGCGGGGATCATCAACCCGTTCGCCCTGGTCAACGAGGTCCGCAGCTTCTTCAAGGGGACCATCATCCTGTCGGGCGCCCTTTCGACGGGACAAGATGTCGCGGCGGCCCTGATGCTGGGCGCCGACTTCGCCTATATGGGCACCCGCTTCATCAACACGACCGAGGCCATGGCCTCGCCGGCCTACAAGCAGATGGTCATCGACAGCGGCGCGACCGACATCGTCCACACCCCGGCGGTGTCGGGCATCCCGGCCAACTTCATGAGCAAGTCGTTGATCGAGAACGGAATCGATCCGAAACACCTGCCCGAGCACAAGCTGGACATGGGCGACGAGGCCAAGGCCTGGAAGACCGTCTGGTCCGCCGGCCAGGGCGCCGGGGCCATCCACGACGTCCTGCCCACCGCTGAACTGGTCGCGCGCCTGCGACAAGAGTTCGCTCAGGCCACGGATGAATTCGCAATCAAGGCCGGAGCGCGCTAAAGGCGGCGCCAAATCCGCATCTTTCGCGTTGGAGCTCCCATGATCCGCACCACCGTTCTCGCCGCCCTCTCCGTCTCGGCTCTGGTCGCCGCCCTCGCGGCCCCTGCGGCGGCGCAGTCCGCTTCGGCGCCGTCCGCTCGCGACGCCTGGTCGTTCGAGGTCGGCGCCGGCACGGACAACCGCTCCAAGGGCGCGTCCAAGTCCGGCAACGACGGCTACGCCTTTGGGTCGGCGACTTGGGAAAGCGCCGACGGCCTCTTCTACATCAGCCCCGCGGCCGAAACGATCCAGGCGGGCGGCTCCAACGTCGAGGCCGAGGTCGCCTTCGGCTACCAGCCCGAGGCCTTCGGCTATCAGTTCGACTTCAACGTCGCCTACAAGAACCGCCTCGACGCCAACCCGGGCTATGACGAAGACACGTTCGAGTTCGGCGCCAACATCAGCCGCGCCATCGGCCCCGCCAGCGCGCGGCTCCAGGTCCAGTATTCGCCCGACTCCGCCGGCGCGACCGAGGCCTTCACCTGGGTCGAGGGCCGCCTGGGCTGGGCCTTTACGCCCCGCCTCGACGGCACGGTCGCCCTGGGCCGTCGCGAGCAGGACAACTCGCCCGACTACACCGCCTGGAACGCCGGAGTCACCTACGCCCTGACGGACGCCCTGGCGCTCGACGTCCGCTACTACGACACCGACGCAGCCGAGTTCGGCGAGCAGTACGAGGACGGCCTAGTGGCCGAGCTCGCCTACGCCTTCTGAGGGCGCGCCTTGCACAAAGGGCGCTGGAGGCCCATATAGGGTCTGTCGATCTCTCTGCGTAACGCCGCTGCTCCCTTTGCATCACGCACCGAGGTCCAAAAGCCGATCCCATTCAGACCCGACAGGCCGACCAGGGATCCCTCCCTGCGGTCAACGCCAGACGGAGGTCTCCAAATGGCTACCGGCACTGTAAAATGGTACAACCCCACCAAAGGCTACGGCTTCATCGCTCCCGATGACGGCGGCAAGGACGTCTTCGTCCACGCCTCGGCCGTCGAAACGTCGAGCGTTGGTTCGCTGAACGAAGGCCAGAAGATTTCCTACGAAATCGAACGTGACTCGCGCTCCGGCAAGGAATCCGCTGGTCGCCTTACGGCGGCAGAGTAGGACACGCTTCTCAACACGCACGCCATCGCCTTTGATGGCGTCGTGACGAAGCACCTGCCTCTGGGCGGCCGCAAGGTCCGCCTGGACAACGGCCACGTCGTCTCGGTCCTGCCCTCGCTCGGTTCGCCTAACGGCCTATCCCTGCTGGACGACCGCGTCGTGGTCGAGATCGCCTTCAATCAGCTGAAGGGCTGGCGCCTCGCGCGCCGGCCCTGAAGCCCGTTCCATCAGGACGTGACCCATGACGACCCTCGCCGAAAAAATCCCGACGATGACCGACGCCGACCTCAACAGCCTGCGCGCCAACGCCACGCGCCTGGCCGAAACCGGCGCCTCCACTCAGGTGATGGCCGCCGCTGACATCCTGCCTGTGATCGACACCGAGATCGCCCGCCGCGCCGCCCTGCCCAAGGCCGCCAAGGCGCCGGTGAAACGCGCCGCTCCCAAGAAGAAGCTGCCGCCCGTCACCGGCCACCAGACCGCCCTTCCCTCCAGCTGAGATCAGCCCAGGGCCTGATCCAGATCCGCGATCAGGTCCTCGACGTTCTCGACCCCGACCGATAACCGGATCAAGTTGTCGGTCACGCCGCCCGCCTCGCGGACGTCCTTGGGCACGCTCGCGTGGGTCATGATCGCCGGGTGGTTCACCAGGCTTTCGACCCCGCCCAGCGACTCCGCCAGGGTGAAGACCTCGACCCGCTCCAGCACGCGCTTCGTGCGCTCCAGGTCGCCTTCCAGGGCCACCGTCACCATCCCGCCGTAGCCGCCGCTCATCTGACGCGCGGCCAGCTCGTGCTGCGGGTGGGCGATCAGGCCGGGGTAGATGACCCTGGCCACGCCCTTGCGGGTCTCCAGCCACCGCGCCACCGTCAGGGCGTTCTCGCAGTGCGCCTTCATCCGTAACGCCAACGTCTTCAGGCCCCGGTTGGCCAGGAAGGCGTCGAACGGCCCCATGATCCCGCCGACCGAGTTCTGCAGGAACTTGATCCGCGTCGCCAGATCGGGATCGGCCGTCACCAGCACTCCGCCGATGATGTCCGAATGGCCGTTCAAATATTTGGTCGCCGAGTGCATCACCACATCCGCCCCCAGGCTCAGCGGCTGCTGGCAGAAGGGGGTGGCGAAGGTGTTGTCGACGATCAGCAGCAGGCCGTGCGCCTTGGCCACCTTGGACAGGGCGGCGATGTCGGCCAGCTTCATCAGCGGATTGGTGGGCGTCTCGACCCACAGCATCTTGGTCTTGGGCGTGATGGCCGCCTCGACCGCCGCAATGTCGCTCAGGTCCACATAGGCGAAGTCCAGCCCCATGGTGCGCCGACGCACCCGCTCGAACAGCCGCCACGAGCCGCCGTACAGGTCGTCGCCGGTGACGATGTGGTCGCCCGCGTCCAGCAACTCCAGCGCCGTCGAGGTCGCCGCCATGCCCGAGCCGAAGCCGAACCCGTGCGTGCCGCCCTCCAGGTCCGCAATACAGGCCTCGAACGCCTCCCGCGTCGGGTTCTTGCCCCGCGCATACTCGTATCCCTTGTTCACGCCCGGGCTTTCCTGGGCATAGGTCGAGGTGGCGTAGATCGGCGTCATCACCGCCCCGGTCGTAGGGTCGGGGTGCTGGCCCGCATGGATGGCGCGGGTGGAAAACCCTTGGCTGTTCTTCTTGTCGGCCATGGTTCTTACCGGTTCAGGCTGAGGTGGTTGATCAGGTCGGTGCGGGTGATCAGGCCGACGAACGTTTCGCCGTCCAGCACGATGGCCACACGGTCGCGGTCGAAGACCGGGATCAGGGCGTCCAGCGACTCCTTGACCTGAAGCGTGTCGAGGTCGCGCGTCATGGCCGAGGCGACCGGCTTGGCGAACCGTTCCTTGCGGGTGATCTCGTCGGTGTTCATCACGTGGATCAGGTCGCTCTCGTCCAGGATGCCGACCAAGCGGCCGTCCTCGATGATCGGCAGCTGGGACACGTCCGCGCCCTTCATTCGCTTGAAGGCCGTGTCCAGGGTGTCGCCCGGACCGGCGACGACCACGTCGCCCTTCTCGTATTTGCGGTTGATCAGGTCCGACAGGTCGCCGTGCAGCTCGCGCTCGCCCAGGCCCTGATCGGCCAGCCAGGCGTCGTTGTAGACCTTCGACAGATATTTGGCCCCGGTGTCGCAGACGAAGGTGACGCAGGTCTTGGCCTCGGTCTGCTCGCGGCACCAGCGCAGGGCCGTAGCGATCAGGGTGCCCGAGGACGACCCGGCCAGGATGCCTTCCTTCAGCAGCAGTTCGCGCGCCGTGGCGATCGCCTCCGCGTCAGGGATGGAATAGGCCTTGTCGATCAGGCTCATGTCCGCCGTGTCGGGCACGAAATTCTGACCGATGCCCTCGACGGTGTAGCTTCCGTCCGGTCCAGGCACGCCGTCATTGACGATGCCGGCCAGGGTCGATCCGACCGGATCGGCCAGAATGATCTGGGCGTTCGAGCCCACGCTCTTGAGGTAGCGCGCCACGCCGGTGATCGTGCCGCCCGAGCCGATGCCGGCGACGAAGGCGTCGATGTCGCCGCCCGTCTGCTCCCAGATCTCCGGCCCCGTCGTCTTCACATGGGCGTCGGCGTTCGAATGGTTGGCGAACTGGTTGACGTAATAGGCGCCGGGAATGGCTTGGGACAGGCGCTCGGCCATGTCGGTGTAATATTCGGGGTGTCCGTGCGGCACGTCCGAACGCGTCAGGCGAACATCGGCGCCCATGGCCCGCAGATGCTGAATTTTTTCCTTCGACATCTTGTCCGGGATGACCAGCAGCACCTTATAGCCCCGCGCCCGGCCGACCAGCGTCAGCGCCAGGCCCGTATTGCCCGCCGTCGCCTCGACGATGGTGCCGCCTTCCTTCAGCCAGCCTTCCTTCTCGGCCGCATCCAGCATCTCGACCGCGATCCGGTCCTTGATCGAGCCGCCGGGGTTCTGGGACTCCAGCTTGAGCAGCAGGCGGCACTTGCCGGTGTCGATCTTCGTCACCTCCACCATCGGCGTCTTGCCGATCAGATCCAGCGGCGACTTCACGGTCGCGCTCAGGGCGGGGGCATGCAGGGACATCGAAGACTCCATTCGGGGACGGCGGAAGCTGAAGCCCCGCATTCACTCGGTCAACTCACGCAAGATTTGACCCCCCAAGATTTACCCAAAGGCGCGGTTCCGCGCTACGAAAGACATAATGACCAATTCATCCAAAAGGCCGCCCGCCGGCCTGCCCGACAAAGACACCCTCCTCGCCTTCCTGCGCGAGGCCGGATCGGCCGAGAAGACCGATATCGCACGCCATTTCGGACTGAAGGGCGGCGACCGCCGGGCCCTGCGCGAAATGATCCGCGAGCTTGAAGAAGAAGGCCGGCTAGGCAAGCGCGGGCGCAAGGGCTTTTCCGAGGCCGGCGCCCTGCCCCCCGTCGGGGTCGCCGATGTGGTCGAACGCGACGGCGACGGCGAACTCTATGTCCGCCTGGTCGAGGCCAGCGCCGACGCGCCGCGCGCCATCCTGATGCCCGACAAGTCCAAACCGGGCCCGGCCCCCGGCCTGGGCGACCGGGTGCTGGTCAAGTTTCAGCGCGGCGCTGAGGGCTGGGAGGCCCGGCTGATCAAGAAGCTCGACGTGGGTACGAACCGCGTCCTGGGCGTCATCCGCAAGTCCGCGCGCGAGACCCGCGTCGAGCCGGTGGATCGTCGCTCCAAGGACGTGCTGCTGGTGCCCCAGGCCCAGTCCGGCGACCTGCGCGACGGCGACCTGGTCCTGGCCGCCATCGAAAAGGGCGAGCAGCGGTTCGGTCCCAAGCGCGGCAAGATCCTGGAACATATCGGCAAGGAGGATGACCCCCGCGCCGCCTCCCTGATCGCCATCTACGCCCACAGCATCCCGACAGGCTTCTCCGAGGCCGTCGAACGCGAGGCCGAGGATCAGGCCCTTCCGACGCTTAAGGGGCGCGAGGACCTGCGCGAGGTGCCCTTCATCACCATCGACCCCGCCGATGCGCGCGACCACGACGACGCCGTCTATGCCGCCCGTGACGACGATCCGAAGAACGAAGGCGGCTGGATCGTGTGGGTCGCCATCGCCGACGTCGCCGCCTATGTCCGCCCCGGAACCCATCTGGACCGCGAGGCGCGCGACAAGGGCAACTCGACCTATTTCCCCGACCGCGTCGAGCCGATGCTGCCGGAGGTGCTGTCGAACGGCCTGTGCAGCCTGAAAGAGGGCGAGAACCGCGCCTGCCTGGCAGTGCGCATGGTCTTCGACAAGGACGGTCGAAAGACCGGCCACAAGTTCGTGCGCGGCCTGATGCGGTCGCACGCCAAGCTCAGCTACGAACAGGCCCAGGCCGCCATCGACGGGCAACCGGAAGACGTTACCGGACCGATCATGGAGGCCATCCTCTATCCGCTGTGGAACGCCTATCACGCCATGCTGAAGGGCCGGCTGAAGCGCAGCCCGTTGCAGATCGAATCGGCCGAGCGCCGCATCCGCATGGCGCCCGACGGCGGCATCGCCTCCATCGAGAAGCGCGCCTCGCTGGAGGCGCACCGGCTGATCGAAGAGATGATGATCCAGGCCAATGTCTGCGCCGCCGAGACGCTGGAGCAGAAGAAAACGCCGCTGATCTATCGGATCCACGACACGCCCAGCCAGGAGAAGATCTTCAACCTGGCCGACTTCCTGTCCACCATCGGCAAGCCGTGGAACAAGGGCGAGCCGGGCACGACCAAGCGGTTCAACAAGCTGCTGGACGAGACGCGTGACACCGAACACGCCGATGTCGTCAACGAGGTCGTGCTGCGCAGCCAGATGCAGGCGATCTACAGCCCTGAGAACATCGGCCACTTCGGCCTGAACCTGGATCGCTACGCCCACTTCACCTCGCCGATTCGGCGCTATTCCGACCTGATCGTCCACCGCGGCCTGATCCGGGCGCTGAACCTGGGCAAGGACGGGCTGACGGACCGCGAGATCGCCGAACTGCCCGCCATCGCCGAGGGCGTGACCATGACCGAGCGCCGGTCCATGGCCGCAGAACGCGACGCCATGGACCGCTATATCGCCGCCTATCTGGAAGAGCACGTCGGGGCGACCTTCACCGGGCGGATCACCGGCGTGACCCGGTTCGGCCTGTTCATCCGGCTGGACGAGACCGGCGCAGACGGCCTGGTCCCCGTCTCGACCCTGGGCAGCGAATATTTCGTCCACGACGACCGCGCCCACGCCCTGGTCGGCGAACGCACCGGCAAGCGGTTCGCCCTGGGCCGCAAGGTCGAGGTCAAGCTGATGGAGGCCACCCCCGTCACCGGCGGCCTGGTGTTCGAAATGCTCAGCGAGCCCGAAGCCCGCGATCCAAACGCCCCGGCCCCGCGCTATGGCGTCCGAGGACGCGGCGGCGACGGCCCGCCTATGCGCGGCAAAAACCGCCCCGGCGGTCCCAAGCCTGCAAAGGGCGGCCGTCCTTCGGGCGGCCTGAAAGGTGTGCGCAAGGGCAAGCGGAAGTGACGCAAGGCCTCCGCCGAATCCTCCCCCACGGGGGAGGATTGTCGTGACTGCCCCCTTCGACGCTGCTCAGGACCTGGCCGACGCCCCGCGCGTCGGCGGCGGCCAACGCCCAAAGGACGCCGCCACGCTGATCCTGACGCGGGGTGGGTCGCGGCCCGAGGTGCTGATGGGACGGCGGGCGCCGGGGCATGTCTTCATGGCGTCGAAGTGGGTGTTTCCAGGCGGGCGGATCGACCGGAGCGACTTTACCGCCGCCGCGACAGGCGACCTGCCCTCCGATGTCGTGCGGCGGCTGGAACGCGAGCTGCCGGCCCGCCGCGCGCGCGCCCTGGCGCTGACGGCGGTGCGCGAGACCTTTGAGGAGACCGGGCTGATTCTGGGGCGGCCCGCGCCGAGCGCCTCAGTCGCCGGACCGTGGCGCGAGTATCGCCAGGCGGGCGCCCTGCCCGATCTGTCGGTCCTGTCCTACATCGCCCGCGCCATCACGCCGCCGGGCCGCACGCGACGGTTCGACGCCCGGTTCTTCATGGCGCCGGCCGAGGCCCTGCTGAGCCCTGAACCGACCGCCGGATCAGGCGAACTGGACGAGATCGCCTGGCAGCCTCTGGACGAGGCGCGCGCCCTGGACCTGCCCGCCATCACCCGGTTCGTGCTGGGGGAGTTAGCGGAGCGACTGGAACATCCGAACCGCCCCCTGCCGTTCGTGCGGATGGTGCGGGGCCGCCACACGGTCGAACACAGGGACTGACATGGCCGGATCGAAGATCACCCTGCGCCTGACCATCGCCGACCCGGTCGCGGGCGTCGCCTACAGCCTTCAGGACAAGGCCAACATGCCGGTCGAGCCGCGCATCGCCGGCGACGGCCCGATCAGCTTCGATGTCCCGATCACCCTGTCCGACGACGGACGACTGACAGGCCCGTTCATGCGGCGCGAGGGGCCGTCGCGGCGGTTCGTCTATATCGCCATCGGCACGTCGGCGGGCCAGCACGCCAGCGAATGGAGCCGACGCGCCAAGATCGACATCCACGATATTCCTGCCGATCTTCTGGCCCTGGCGCGCGAGGGTAAGGTGCTCGAAATTAGTCTGCCCGGCCGCGCCCGCGACGGCGGCCCGGCCTGCGCCACCGTGCGACCGCTTAAGCCATGGCATTCCATGTGAGCAATCATTGTCCCGCTAACGCCGGAACGGCGTCAAATTCGCAGACAGGGCGCCGATATTCTCGTGTTGCATATCTTGGCATCGCGCCCGTTGACTTTGGGGCGATCCTGAGTATGTTCCGCGCCTCTTATTTTAAGCGGCTTTCGCCGTCGCAGAGGTAATTCCGATGGCCAAACCGGCTTCCATCAAGATCCGCCTGAACTCCACGGCCGACACCGGCTTCTTCTACGTCACCAAGAAGAACGCCCGCACCATGACCGAGAAAATGGTCGTCAAGAAGTACGACCCCGTCGTGCGCAAGCACGTCGAGTTCAAGGAAGGCAAGATCAAGTAAGGCCTTCGGACCTCGTCATCCTCGGACAACGAGCGAAGCGAGGCCGATCCGAGGACCAGAATTGAAAACGCCCGGCTGGTCTCCAGCCGGGCGTTCTTCGTTGTCTGGCGGCTGGATCAGGCCGCCTTGGCGATGACCTTGTTGCGGCCTGCGGCCTTGGCTTCATAGACGCCCTCGTCGGCCCGCTTCAGCAGGACTTCGGGGGTATCCCCGTCGCCGGTCGTGGCGGCCACGCCGATCGAGATGGTGATGGTGATCTGTTCCTTGCCGCCCATGACCCGGAACGGGGCGGAGGCGACATCGCGGCGAATCCGTTCGGCGACATGGCCCGCGTCTTCCAGACTGGCGCCCGGCATGACCACAACGAACTCTTCCCCGCCCATCCGGCACGGCAGGTCCACCGCACGGACGTTGGTGGCCAGGCGCACGGCGAACTCGACCAGCACCTCGTCGCCGGCGTCATGGCCGAAGCTGTCGTTGACGGCCTTGAAGTGGTCGATGTCCAGCACCAGCAGCGCGACCTGGGTTCCCCCTTGCGCCGCGCGGCCGACCAGCGCCTGCAGCTGAGTGGTCATGTAGCGCCGGTTATGCAGACCGGTCAGGGCGTCGGTGACGGCCATCTCCATGCTGCTGTCCAGCTTCTGGCGCAGGAAGTCGGTATAGCGTTTGCGTCGGATCTGGGTGCGCACGCGCGCCGACAGCTCCTCGGTGTCGATGGGACGCGGCAGGATGTCGGCGGCGCCCAGTTCCAGCGCCTTGACCATGCGCGGCCGTTCGGCCGGTTCCACCACCGCCAGGATCGGCGCGCGGCGCGCATCGCCCGACTTGGCCTGGGCCACGATCCGCAGGCCGTCGAAACCAGCTGCGGCGACATTGACGATGATCAGATCCAGCGCCCCCTTGGCCGCGACCAGCGCCGCCTCGGGATCGGATTCGATGGTGACGCGATGTTCGCCGCTCAGCTCGGCCGACATTTTCTCGGCCTGGCGCATATCGTCATCGACGATCAGCACCCGCCCGCCCTCGCTGCGAAGCCGCGCGGCGTTGTCTGAATCGACGCCCAGGCGCCGACCGCTTTCCTCGCGCTCGCGCAGTTCGTCCATGACGTGCTTCAGCCGGGTCAGCGACTTGACCCGCGCGAACAGGATCACGTCGTCGATGGGCTTGGTCAGGAAGTCGTCGGCGCCGGCTTCCAGGCCCCGGATGCGATCCTGACGACCGTCCAGCGCGGTGACCAGCACGACGGGGATATGGCGCGTCTCGGCCTGGGCCTTCAGCCGGCGACAGGTTTCGAACCCGTCCATGCCCGGCATCATGACGTCGAGCAGGATAAGGTCCGGCTGATGTTCGGCGGCGATGGTCAGGGCCGTCGCGCCGTCGTTGCAGCTCAGCACGTCGTAATATTCGATAGTCAGCTTGGCTTCGAGCAGGCGGACGTTGACGTCCACGTCGTCGACGACGAGGATACGGGCGCTCATCCGAGGTGCTGCCGGATGGTTTCGAGGAAGTGCATCACCGAGATGGGCTTGGAGATATAGGCCTCGCAGCCTCCCTGACGGATCCGTTCCTCATCCCCCTTCATAGCGAACGCGGTGACGGCGATGACGGGGATATGGTTCAGCTCCTCGTCGTCCTTCAGCCACTTGGTGACTTCGAGACCGGAAATCTCTGGAAGCTGAATATCCATCAGGATCAGGTCGGGATGGTGGGCGCGCGCTAGGGCCAACGCTTGCAGCCCTTCGCGGGTCTGCAGCGTCTCGTAGCCCTGGGAATCAAGCAGATCATGAAAAAGCTTCATGTTCAGCTCGTTATCCTCGACGATGAGGACTTTCTTGGACATCATCACCTGACCTGCGCGTCCCTGGAACGCGGGACGCCTCGTTGGTCGCATTAGTGAACGGCCAGTCTTAAGTTGGGGTGAAGCCAACCTTACGGAGACCTTAAGCGTGGCCATCAAGGCCATCTGTCGCGACTGCCTGTGGACCGGCGAAGACCCCGCCGGGCCGGCCGACCGTCGCTGCCCGTCGTGCGGCTCGCGGCGGATCGTCGCCGATCCGGAACTGGACCAGCTGTCCATCGCCCACATGGACTGCGACGCCTTCTACGCCTCGGTGGAGAAGCGCGACCGGCCGGAGCTGCGCGACAAACCGGTCATCGTCGGCGGCGGCAAGCGCGGGGTCGTCTCCACCGCCTGTTACGTCGCGCGCCAGTACGGCGTCGGGTCCGCCATGCCGATGTTCAAGGCGCTGAAGGCCTGTCCCGAGGCGGTGGTCATCAAGCCTGACTTCACCAAATACGTCTTCGAATCGCAGCGTATCCTGGGGGCGCTCGGTCGGCTGACGCCGCTGATCCAGCCCCTGTCGCTGGACGAGGCCTGGGTCGACCTGTCGGGCACTGAACGGCTGAACGGCGGGCCGCCGGCGTTTCAACTGATCCGTTTTCAAAAGCAGATAGAGGAGGAGACCGGCCTGACCGTCTCCATCGGCCTGGCGCCCAACCGTTTCCTGGCCAAGATGGCGTCGGAGATGGACAAGCCGCGCGGCTTTTCCGTCGTGGGCGCCGCCAATGCCCAGGCCCTGCTGGCGCCGCGGCTCGTAACCACCCTGCCCGGCGTCGGCCCGGTGTTCGGAAAGGCGCTGCGCAGCGACGGCTATTCGACCATCGGCGATCTGGCCCGCGCGGACGTGCGCGATCTGGTCAAACGCTATGGCGAGTCCGGCCTGCGGCTGCACGACCTGGCTCACGCCCGCGACGCCCGCGCCGTGAACCCCGAACGCGACCGCAAGGGGATGAGCGCGGAGACCACCTTCAACGAGGACCTGACCTCAGCCGAGGCGCTGGAGGCCGAGCTGTGGCCCCTGTGCGAGAAGCTGGCGGCCAAGGCCAGGCGCGACGGCGTCGCCAGCCGCGTCCTGGTGCTGAAACTGCGCCGCGCCGACTTCAAGATCGTCACCCGCCGTGTGACCCTGGCCGACCCGGTCCAGACGGCGCGCGCCCTGTTCGCCGCCGGGCGGGATCTGCTGAAGCCGGAGCTGGGCCCGTCCTATCGGCTGATCGGCATCGGCATGGCCGACGTCCAGGACGCCGAGGATGCGCCCGTCGGCCTGTTCCAGACACCCGAGACCCGCGCCCTGAAGACCGAACGCGCCATCGACAAGCTGCGAGACAAGTTCGGCAAGGACGCCGTGGTGGCGGGGCGGGCGTTGAAGGCGTGACACACTCGTCTCCACTCATTTTACGCCCGTCATCCTAGGCCTTGTGCCTAGGATCCATAAACTCGAACGGCGGGGGTTCGCACTCACCGCCGCCCCTCTTCCGCGTTCGAGCGGCAAACACCGGGCTTATGGATCCTAGGCACAAGGCCTAGGATGACGAAGTGTGGGTGGGAGGCCGCGAAAAGGGATGCGCTCCCCCTCGCCATCCGCTCAAATGCCCCCATGGACCTCGCCAAACGCGCCTATGACCACGGCTTTCGCCTGGACCCCATCGTCCGCAGCCTGCTGGACACCGACTTCTACAAGCTGCTGATGCTGCAGATGATCTGGCGAGAGCATCGCGATACGCCCGTCACCTTTCAGGTCATCAATCGCACCAAGTCCGTCCGCCTGGCCGATGAAATCGATATCGCCGCCCTGCGCGACCAGCTGGATCACGCCCGCACCCTACGCTTCACCAACAAGGAGCTGGTCTGGCTGGCGGGCAACAGCTTCTATGGCGTCAAACAGATCTTCTCGCCCGACTTCATCGCCTGGCTGACCGACTACCGCCTGCCCGACTACGACCTGTCGGTACAGGACGGCCAGTATGTTCTGACCTTCTCCGGGGCCTGGGCCGAGGTGACCCTGTGGGAAATCCCGGCCCTGGCTATCCTGAATGAGTTGCGATGCCGGGTCGGATTACGGCGCCTCGGGCGATTTGAAATCGATATCCTCTATGCCCGGGCCAAGACACGGCTGTGGTCCAAGGTCGAGCGGCTGCGCGCCCTGCCCGATCTCGCCCTGTCCGACTTCGGCACCCGCCGTCGCCACGGCTTCCTGTGGCAGCGTTGGTGCATCCAGGCCCTGAAGGAAGGCCTGGGCCGATCCTTCATCGGCACCTCCAACGTGCTCCACGCGATGGAGAACGATCTTGAGGCCATCGGCACCAACGGCCACGAACTGCCGATGGTCATGGCCGCCCTGGCGCCGGACGACACGGCCCTGGCCCAGACGCCCTATGCGGTGCTGGACGAGTGGCGGCGGCACTACGGCGGCAATCTGCTGGTCGTCCTGCCCGATGCCTTCGGCACCGAGGCGTTTCTGGACAAGGCGCCCGACTGGGTCGCCGACTGGACCGGCTTCCGCCCCGACTCGGCCCCGCCGATCGCGGCCGGCGAACGGTTGATCGAATGGTGGCGCGACCACGGCCGCGATCCAAAAGAGAAGCTGCTGATCTTCTCGGACGGCATGGACATCGACGGCATCGAGGCCGCCCACGCCCACTTCCATGGCCGAGCGCGTCTGAGCTTCGGCTGGGGCACGAATCTAACCAACGACTTCCGCGACTGTTCGCCTGCGCCCGCCCCGGAACTGGAGCCCATCTCCCTGGTCTGCAAGGTGGTCGAGGCCGGGGGGCGGCCTGCCGTCAAACTGTCGGACAACCCGGAAAAGGCCGTCGGCGATCCGGCCGAGATCGAACGCTATCGTCGCGTCTTCGGCGTGCGCGGCCTGACCGCCCAGCCCGTCACGGTCTGAAACCCTGCCTTAAGCCCGTTGGGCCATAAGGGCGGGATGAACGCCTTTCTCGACAAGATGCGTCGCCGCGCCGGCCGCTACCTCGACGTCCGCCCCGAGACGATCCAGCCCGCGCGCGGCGTCCTCAGCCTGTCGTTCGACGACATTCCGGAATCGGCCTGGACCGAGGCCGGACTGATCCTGGCCCAGCACGGGGTCAAGGCGACCTATTATGTCTGCGGCGGCCTGGCGGGCGGTCGCAATCTGGATTTGCCGCAGTTCAAGGTGGAGCATCTGCAGGCGCTGCATGAAGCGGGGCACGAGGTCGGCTGCCACACCTATGAACACGTCTCGACCCTGACCCTGTCGCCGGCAGAGCTGGACGCCAGCCTAGCCCGCAACGCCGCCTGGGTGACCGAGCGGCTGGATGGGTATCAGATGCAGACCTTCGCCTATCCGTTCGGCGACTGCGCCCTGGGGTCCAAGGCGATCATCGACAAACGTTTCCTGTGTGGACGTGGCGTGCGCGATGGGATCAACGCCGGCCGCACCGACCGCAACCTGCTGCAGGCCATCGGCCTGGAGAGCCGTCGCCTGCCCGGCTATGATCTGGAACAGCTGGTCACGGATACGGCGGCGTCCAAGGGCTGGCTGATCGCCTATGGCCACGACGTCAGCGACGCCCCGACGCCCTACGGCTGCCGTCCCGAGGATATCGACCGGCTGATCCGCCTGGCCAAGGCGGCCGACCTGGACATCCAGCCGGTCGCGGCGGCGTGGCGGATGGCGACGGCCTGAACTCGTTAAAGATCGTCATCCTAGGCCTTGTGCCTAGGATCCATAGACTCAGACTTCGCCGATTGTTCGGGGCGTCAGACGACGGCCGTTGAGCGGCGGACACCGGGCGTATGGATCCTAGGCACAAGGCCTAGGATGACGAATTAGAGGGTGGGGTTGCCGACCTTGCGCCTATCCGCCCAGGCGATCAGCTCCTTGCGGGGCCAGATCATCAGCCACGACCGGGCGGTGTATTCCCCGCTGTCGATCAACGCCTTGCGCGACGCCGAGGCCGTCGCCGCGCGTTCGGTGTGGATCGGCGCCGGTCCCTGATGGACCATGAAGGCGCCGCCCTTCAGGGGACTGAGCCGCAGGTGCGCCAGGCGCGGGCTGATCTCGGTCAGGGGCGGGTCGTAGAACCAGCTGGAGCCGATCATGCCCGCCAGTTCCGGCCGCGCGCGGCACAGCTCCGCCGCCGTCGCCCAGGCCTCGTTCCAGCCGTCCTCGTTGAAGCCCCGCAGCCAGCGGCTTTCGGTGTGCACCTCCAGCCACGGCTCGCGCTTGGCGCCCGCCGCCAGATAGCGGAACAGAGGCTTGAAGCCCCAGCCGTCGCGGACATGTTTGACGATCTGGCCCGGTCCGACCGGCGAACTCAGGTCGATCACCTGGCTCTTGGCGCCCGGCACGCTCAGCGCCAGGGTGAAGCGCACATCCTTGGACCAGTGGTCGAAGACGTAGTCGCCCTCGGCCTTGTCCAGAAAGGCCGCCAGTTGTTCGATCCAGTAGGGATAGAGGGCCGTCACCTCGGCCGGCAGGGTCATGGTCGCCACGCGGTCGGGCAGTTGCAAGGCCCAGGTCGCGATCAATCCGCGACGCACGTCGTCGGACGCATCGGCGCCCAGCAGGCTGTCCACCGCCTTGGCCGGCATTTCGAAATCCCAGTGGGGGGCGGCCTCGGCGGCCTTCAACGCGGCCGGAACGGCGGCGGCGTCCACGCGCGCCCGATCCTGCGGCGAAAGCCGCTCCAGCACGGCCTGAAAAGCGGCGACGTCCGGGGTGAGGTGCATATCCATGATCGACAGGATGGCACGGGGCGGTTGGCGAACCTTTAAAGCGGCCAAAAGCAGGTGCGGATGGGTGACGCCGCCCTTGCCCCGCGCTAAACCGCCGCCCAGATCAAGGAGACATCATGAGCATCGAAGCCCGCATCGCCGAACTCGGCCTCACCCTGCCGGAACCCGCAAAGCCGGTGGCCAGCTATGTCTCCTATGTCCGCTCGGGCAATCAGGTCACCATCTCCGGCCAGCTGTCGAACGACGCCTCGGGCGGGATCAAGGGCACGGTCGGCGTGGACGTGACGCCGGAACAGGCCACGGAGGCGGCCCGCCTGTGCGGTCTGAACCTGATCGCCCAGATCAAGGCGGCCTGCGACGGCGATCTGGACCGGGTGGTCCGCATCGTTAAACTGGGCGGCTTCGTTCAGGCTGGCCCTGACTTCATCGCCATTCCCGCCGTGATCAACGGCTGCTCGGACATGATGGTCGAGGTCTTCGGCGACGCGGGCAAGCACGCCCGTTCGGCCGTCGGCGTCTACAAGCTGCCGCTCGGCTTCGCCGTCGAGATCGATGCGATCGTGGAGATCCGCTGATCTTTCAGATCTCGGTTCATGAAGGGATCGCCGACATCGGCCGCGAGGCGTGGGATGCGTGCGCGCGTCCCACCGGCGATCCCTTCGTCTCCTATGATTTCCTGCACGCCTGCGAAACCTCGGGCAGCGCCGCGCCTCGCCAGGGCTGGGCCCCGCGTCATCTGGCCCTGCGGGGTGACGACAACGCCGTTCTCGGCGTCATGCCCCTCTATCTGAAGGGCAACAGCCAGGGCGAATACGTCTTCGACCACAGTTGGGCCGACGCCTATGAGCGGGCTGGCGGGCGTTATTATCCCAAGCTGCTGGGCGCCGTGCCGTTCACCCCGGCGACCGGCCCTCGCTTCCTGAACCATCCCGACACCGACGCCGCCACGGTGCGTCAGGCGCTGATCCAGGGCGCGGTGACGCTGGTCGAGCGGCTGGGCGTCTCGTCCCTGCACGTCAACTTCCCCACAGAACCGGAATGGTCGGCCATGGCCGAGGCGGGCTTGCTGCCGCGCCAGGACATCCAGTTCATCTGGCGCAACAACGGCTATCAGACCTTCGACGACTTCCTCGCGGCCCTGTCGGCCAACCGCCGCAAGACCATCAAGCGCGAGCGCCGCGACGCCCAGGCCGATCTGGATATCCGCGTCCTGACCGGCGCCGACATTACCGAGGCGCACTGGGACGCCTTCTTCGCCTTCTATATGGACACCGGCTCGCGCAAATGGGGCCAGCCCTATCTGACGCGCGACTTCTTCAGCCGCGTCGGCGCAACCATGGCCGACCGGATCGCCCTGGTCATGGCGTTTAGGGACCAGACGCCCATTGCCGGCGCCCTGAACTTCATCAGCCGTGACGCACTGTATGGCCGCCAGTGGGGCACGCTGGAAGACGTGCCCTTCCTGCATTTCGAGCTCTGCTACTATCAGGCCATCGACTTCGCCATTTCGCGCGGCCTGTCCCGCGTCGAGGCCGGCGCCCAGGGCGACCACAAGATCGCGCGCGGCTACCTGCCCTCCCCCGTCTATTCCGCCCACTTCATCGCCGACCCGGCCCTGCGCGATCCCGTGGCCCGCTACCTGGGCGGCGAACGCCCGGCGATGCAGGCCGAGATGGCGGCGATGACCGAGGACCTGTCGCCCTACAAGGCCACATAGAAAAAGGCCCGGCTGTTTCCAGCCGGGCCTTCCGCCTTCGACCTTTAGGAGGATCAGGCCGTCTCTTCTTCCTCGGCCTTCGCGGGCGCGTTGGCGCTGGCGATGTCGAAGTCGATCTTGCCGTCCTTCAGCTGGACCTTGACGTGTCCGCCGCGCGTCAGACGCCCGAACAGGATGTCGTCGGCCAGCGGCTTCTTGATCGAGTCCTGGATGACCCGCGCCAGCGGACGCGCGCCGTACAGTTCGTCGAAGCCGTTCTTGGCCAGCCAGTCGGCCGCCTCGTCGGTCAGTTCGATGGTGATGTTGCGATCCGCCAGTTGGGCTTCCAGCTGAAGGATGAACTTGGTCACCACCGAGCGGATCGTGTCGGCCTGCAGAGGCTTGAAGGCCACGATGGCGTCCAGGCGGTTCCTGAACTCCGGCGCGAACAGGCGCTGGATGGCCTTGTCGTCCTCGCCCTCGACCTTGCCCCGGCCGAAGCCGATGGAGGCGCGGGCGTTGTCGGCGGCCCCGGCGTTGGTGGTCATGATCAGGATGACGTTCCTGAAATCGACCTTCTTGCCGACCGCATCGGTCAGCATGCCGTTGTCCATCACCTGCAGCAGGATGTTGTAGACATCCGGGTGCGCCTTCTCGATCTCGTCCAGCAGCACCACCGAGTGCGGGTGCTGATCGACGGCGTCGGTCAGAAGCCCGCCCTGGTCATGGCCGACATAGCCCGGAGGGGCGCCGATCAGTCGGCTGACGGTGTGGCGCTCCATGTATTCCGACATGTCGAACCGCTGCATTTCGATGCCTAGGGTGGCGGCGAGTTGCTTGGCGACCTCGGTCTTGCCGACGCCGGTCGGACCGCTGAACAGGAAGCTGCCGATGGGCTTGTTCGGATCGCGAAGACCCGCCCGCGCCAGCTTCATCGCCGCCGAGACCTGTTCGATGGCCTGCTCCTGGCCAAAGACCGCGCGCTTCAGATCGATCTCAAGTTCGCGCAAGCTCTCGGTGTCGGACTTGGACACCGACTTGGCCGGGATACGGGCCATCTTGGCGATGACGGCCTCGACCTCCTTCTGGCCGATGACCTTCTTGCGCTTGGATTCGACCAGCAGCATCTGGCCTGCCCCGGCTTCGTCGATCACGTCGATCGCCTTGTCCGGCAGTTTACGGTCGGTCATGTAACGGGCCGACAGCTCGACTGCGGTGCGGATGGCGCTGTCGGTGTAGCGGACCTTGTGGTGCTGCTCGTAGTAGGTCTTCAGACCCTTCAGGATCTTCACCGTATCCTCGACCGTCGGCTCGTTGACGTCGATCTTCTGGAAGCGACGCACCAGGGCGCGGTCCTTCTCGAAGTGCTGGCGATATTCCTTGTAGGTCGTCGATCCCATGCAGCGCAGCGAACCCGACGCCAGGGCCGGCTTCAGCAGGTTGGAGGCGTCCATGGCCCCGCCCGAGGTCGCGCCGGCGCCGATCACCGTGTGGATCTCGTCGATGAAGAGCACCGCGTTCTCGTGGTTCTCCAGCTCCTTGACCACCTGCTTCAGGCGTTCCTCGAAATCGCCGCGATAGCGGGTGCCGGCCAGCAGGGCGCCCATGTCGAGCGAATAGATGGTGGCGTCCTTGAGGACGTCGGGCACCTCTCCGTTGACGATCTTGCGGGCCAGACCTTCGGCGATGGCGGTCTTGCCGACGCCGGGATCACCAACCAGCAGGGGGTTGTTCTTGGTGCGGCGGCACAGGATCTGGATCGAGCGATCCACCTCGGCCTGGCGACCGATCAGCGGATCGACCTTGCCCTGGCGCGACTTCTCGTTGAGGTCCACGCAATAGGCTTCCAGCGCCTCACCGCCGGACTTGATGGCCGAGGCGTCCTCGGCCTCCTCGGGCGAAGAGCCCTTGGCGGGACGGGCTTCTGTGGCGCCCGCCTTCTTGGCGATGCCGTGGGCAATGAAGTTGACGGCGTCGTAGCGCGTCATATCCTGCTCTTGCAGGAAATAGGCGGCGTGGCTCTCGCGCTCGGAGAAGATGGCGACCAGAACGTTGGCGCCGGACACTTCCTCGCGACCGGACGACTGAACGTGGATCACGGCGCGCTGGATCACGCGCTGGAAGCCGGCGGTCGGCTTGGCGTCCTCGCCGTCGGCCGTGGCCAGGGCGGCGAGATCGTTATCGACATACAGGGTCAGCGCCGCTTTCAACGCAGTCAGATCGACGTTGCAGGCCTGCATCACGCCGGTCGCATCGGGATCGTCGATCAGCGCGAGCAGCAGGTGCTCAAGCGTCGCATATTCGTGCCTGCGCGCATTGGCGTATCCCACCGCGCGGTGCAGGGTTTCTTCGAGAGGACGGGAAAATGAAGGCATCGGGAGGTTCCTCTCAGTCCTTTTCCATCGTGCATTGCAGAGGGTGCTGGTGGCGGCGCGCGGTCTCGATGACCTGCGCGACCTTTGTCTCGGCGACCTCGTAGGTGAAGACGCCGCAGACGCCCACGCCATGCTGATGCACATGCAGCATGATGCGGGTGGCCTCTTCGCGGCTCTTCTGGAAGAACCGCTCCAGCACATAGACGACGAATTCCATCGGCGAATAATCGTCGTTCAGGATCAGCACCCGGTACAGCGAGGGCTTCTGAAGCTTGGGCTTTGTTTCGGTGACGGTGGCGGTGCCTTGACCGCCCCCGGCATCACCGGGCCTTTGTATGGGCATTCGTATTCCGTAATCGGGGAGTCGTCTTGTCTCTCTCAGATAGGGAATGATGGCCTGATTTGAAGCGGCGTCCAGTCACACGTTTCGTGACATCGTCCCGGCCGCAAAAAGAAAAAGGCCCCGGAGCGAACTCCGGGGCCTCAAACTCGGACGCGACCGCTGGGATCAGCGGGCGGCCTGGAAGGTTTCGACCGACGCGGTGACGCGCTCGTTGATCGGCTTGATGCTGTCCTTGACCGTGGCGGTGACGATCTCGTTCGTCTTGGTCAGTTCGGCGACGTAGCGTTCCATGGACTTCTTGGCCCAGGCGGTTTGCAGCTCGAAGAACTCCTGCACCGAGCGGGCGGTCGACAGTTCCTTGGAGGCGGCGACGCCTTCTTCCCAGGACGACTTGGCGAAGCCCAGAGCCTGTTGCGACAGGGCCTCGGCGCCCCTCTGGGCGACGGCGGCCGACTCGGCCATGGCGTCCAGGTTCTTCTTGCCGTGGGCGTTCAGCTCGGCCAGCGAGGCGGTCGATTTTTCGATTCCCTCGCGGAAAGCCTGGGCACCGGCGGCCTGCATGGTCTCGGCCTGGGCCTTGACCTTCGCGCCGGCCGAAGCGGCGGCGGTGGCTTGATCGGCGGTTTTCTTCACGGTTTCGGCGGCGTCGGCCATGGTCGTCTCTCCGATGGTTTGGCCCGCGGGGACAGGCGCTGGGCGGAAAATTTGACGCGAGGGTGATCCTCGCAGGCCTTCTTTATGCTGCAAGTGCGAAGGTTTTTCAAGTCTATTGTGCGATGCACATATTATCGATGATAACCTTGATCGACGGTTCAAATTCCCGTTGACGGGCGGTTAACCACCATGAAACCCGCCCTTCTTATGCTAACCCCTTCATCGCGGGGCCCGGGGGGCCTGTCGCACCCCGCTCACCGAGGGTCTGTACCGCCCATGATCGCCTTCCTCCGTCGCGGCCTGTTCGCCCTTCTTGCGCTTTCCATGCTGTCGCTGGGCGCGACCGTCAGGCCGATCGAGGCCCAGGCCCAGGAAAACAGCCGCTACGCCGCCATCGTCATCGACGCCGCAACCGGCGAGGTTCTGTTCGCACGCCACGCCGACAGCCGTCGCTATCCCGCGTCCCTGACAAAGATGATGACGCTTTATCTGACGTTCGAGGCCCTGTCGCAGGGCAAGGCGAACCTGGACGAGGTGCTGACGGTCTCGCCGCGCGCCGCATCCCAGCCGCCGTCCAAACTGGGCCTCGCCGCAGGCCAGACAATTACGCTGGACAACGCCATGCGCGCCACCGCCGTCCGTTCGGCCAACGACATGGCCGTGGTCATCGCCGAGCATATCGGCGGCTCCGAAGCGCGCTTCACCAACATGATGACGCTGAAGGCGGAACAGCTGGGCATGACCCAGACTCGCTACGTCACCGCCAACGGCCTACCGGACGCGCGCCAGCTGACCTCGGCCCGCGACCAGGCCATCCTGGCCCGCGCCATCATGCGCGACTTCCCCCAGTATTACACCTACTTCGGCCTTCACGACTGGGCCTACAACGGCCGCACCTATCGCAACACCAACGGCCTTTTGCCGACGGGCCGCGGCTATGACGGGATGAAGACCGGCTACACCAACGCCTCGGGCTACAATCTGGCGGCCTCGGCGGTTCGCGACGGCCGTCGCCTGATCACCATCGTGCTGGGCGGCCGTTCGACCGCCAGCCGCAACGCCCACGTCGCGGAACTGATGGACACCGGCTTTGAGGTCGAGCGTCGTCGCGCCCAGGGCGAACGCATCCAGATCGCCCAGACCTTCTTCGAACAGCGCGGATTCGGCGTCGGCAGCGAGGCTTTGTCGCCCGCTGCGCCCATCGCCTACGCCTCGATCGGCGATGACGAGGAAGGCATTGGCGACGAGTCCACCGCCGTCGCCTATACCTCGGCCCCCGCCCCCGCAGCCCTGCCGACCCGCGTGGCGCCGTCCCCGTCCGAACGCGCCGCCAGCCAGCGCGCTGCGGCTACGGCCCAAGCCGCAGGCCAGGCGGCGAACCGTTCCCCCCAGGATGTCACGGCCTCACTGAACGGCGCGCCCCGCCGTGCGACCCCGCCCCCGGCGCGCGAGCCGGCCCGTGCGGCCGCCCGCGCCGCCACCGGACGCTGGTCGGTCCAGGTCGGCGCCTTCCGCGACGAGAAGGTGGCAAACGACTGGCTGACCGAGGTCAACCGTCGTTTCCGCGCCCAGTTCGCCAGCGCCGAGCGCAACGTCCAGACCGCTGGCGACTGGTATCGCTCGCGCTTCGTCGGCCTGACCGAAACGGCCGCCAAGACCGCCTGCGAGGCCCTGGCTGAACGCCGCGTCACCTGCATGGTCATCGGCCCCGACTGAGGCGATCCAGAGCGAAAACAAATGTTCTTGCTTTGTTCCACCTGATGTCGCATCGTCCTTCCCATGGAAACCGCCAAGGGAAGAGGGGCGCGTTCGAATGCCACCGGCCGCTACGAGCCTGAACAGCATCAGTCGTTCGACGACGGCTGGACGTGCAACGACGCCGAGGCCGCGCCGCTGCGCACCACCCTCACCCCGGAGCATGCCCGCACCATCATCGCCCGGAACAACAGCCCGGACATCGGATTCGACCGCTCCATCAACCCGTACAAAGGTTGCGAACATGGCTGCATCTACTGCTACGCCCGTCCGTCCCATGCCTGGATGGGCCTATCCCCGGGCCTGGATTTCGAGAGCCGGATCTTCTTCAAGCCCCAGGCCGCAAGTCTGCTGGAACAGGCGTTCCTCGCACCCCGATACCGGTGCAAGCGCATCCACATAGGCGGCAACACGGACCCCTATCAGCCGGTCGAGCGCGAGCTTAAGTCCACGCGCTCGATCCTGGAGGTCATGCGACGCTTCAACCACCCCTTCAGCATCATCACCAAGTCGGTGCTGATCACACGCGACGCCGACATCCTCGGGCCGATGGGCAAGACCGGGCTGGCCTCGGCCTTCGTCTCCATCACCACCCTGGATCGGGGACTGGCCCGCGCGATGGAGCCCCGCGCCTCCACCCCCGCCAAACGGCTTGAGGCCATCCGCCGACTGGCGGATGCGGGCTGTCCCGTCGGCGTCGGCTTTGCGCCCGTCATCCCGGGCCTGAACGACCATGAGTTGGAAGCCATTCTGGAAGCAGCCGCCAAAGCGGGCGCGACGCGGGCCATGTACGTCACCCTGCGCCTGCCTCTGGAGATCAAGGACCTGTTCCGCGAATGGCTGGCAGATGCCCGGCCCGACCGCGCCGCCCGCGTCATGTCCCTGATCCGTCAGACGCGCGGGGGCAAGGATTACGACGCCGACTGGTCCCAGCGCATGAAAGGCACAGGCCCGGTCGCCGAACTGATCGGCGCGCGGTTCAAGGCGGCGGTCAAACGCTATGGGCTCGATACGCCGCACCGCCTGCTGGACGAGACCCAGTTCCGCGTCCCCGCCGACGCCCGGCCGCAGCTCGAACTGTTCGGCTGACTTTGGGCATCAGTCGTCGGCCGCCGAGGGATCGATGGCGCGGGTGACAAGGTCGCGCCAGGTCGGGTCGGACGCATCGACCAGATCCACGTCCTCCATCAGGGCAACCGCCCCCTCCCCGTCCGGCAGGATCAGGCCCAGCACCTCCATCTCCTCGCCGTCGGGGCCCAGGTGGCTTTCGGCCTGCACCGCCACGGCCGCCTGTTCGCCGTCCTCCTCCCACCAGATCACCGGTTGGGGCAGATCCATGGCGATGGGGCGCGGATCGTCCGTCTCGCCCAGGGCGAAGACCGCCCGGCGCGCCTGCACGTCGTCCAGAGTCGCCACCGCACCCACGAACGATTTCAGCCGCGTCCAGTCCTCGGCGTCGAAACCGCCGCCGTCCTCGTCGTTCTGATCGTCCATGGTCATCGCCGGAACACCCCCACCAGTTCGACATGCGACGACCACAGGAACTGGTCGATCGGCGCCACCGTCTCCAGCCGAAAGCCCGCGTCGATCAACACGCGGGCGTCGCGGGCGAAGGTCTGGGGATTGCACGACACCCCGACGACCACCGAGGCCTTGGTCCCTGCGATCTGGGCGGTCTGGTCTATGGCGCCCGCGCGCGGTGGATCGAATACGATCGCATCGCAGCCCTTCAGGTCATAGGGCGTCAGCGGACGTCGGAACAGGTCGCGCGCCTCGGCCGTGATCGCCTTCATCCCCTTGGCCGAGCCGACGGCGGCCTTCAGCGCGTCGATGCCGGCCTTGGACGCATCGGCCGCGACCACCGGCGCGACGGTCGCCAAGGGGAAGGTAAAGGTCCCAGCGCCGCAGAACAGGTCGGCGATCTTCCTGGCCCCCTTCACCGCCGCCACGGCGCGCGAGACCATCGCCGCCTCGGCCTGCGGCACGGCCTGCAGGAAACCGCCGGCGGGCACGGCGACGGTCGCGGGGCCAAAGGCCACCGTGGGCTGGCGCGCCATGACCAGCGTGTCCCCCGCCAGGCTGAGCCGCGCCAGATCGCCACGTTGCGCCGCCCGCACGGCCCGCACCTGAGCATCCGCAGACAGTCCGCCCGAGCGCCGCTCCACCCCCGTCACATCGACGTCCAGGCCGCTCAGCGTCCAGGTGACGTGCAGGGTCGGCGCTGATTTCGGATGCTCCAGAAAGGCCGCCGCCACCTCGGCCAGGGCCGGAATCGCGCGCATGATGCGCGGGTCGGCGACGGGGCATTCGCGCACCTCGACCAGCCGCCAGGAGCGTCGGGCCTTGAAGCCCAGCACCACGCGCCCGTCCGGCGTTCGCCGCGCGTGCAGGGCGACGCGGCGGCGCGCGCCCGGCGGCGTCGCCACGGTTGCCTCGACCTCGGTCTCGATCCGTTCGCGCGCCAGAGCCAGCCGCACCTGCTCGCGCTTCCATTCCAGGTAAGGGCTGTCGGCCCAGTGTTGCAGGGAACAGCCGCCGCAGGCGCCGTACTGCGGCGAGACCGGCGCGATCCGGTCGGCGCTGGGAGCGACGATCTGCACGTCCTCCAGCCGCCCGTCCACGACGCGGCCGCTGACCGTCTCGCCCGGCAGGGTCAGGCCGGCGAAGACCGGGCCGTTCGGCGTCTCGGCGACGCCGTCGCCTTGGCCGCCGACGCGGTCGATCGTGAAGATGTCCATCGGCGGGCTTCTAGCCGCGCGGTCCCCGGCGCTCAAGCCGCGCGCCGTTCGGGGCAGTTGAACATGAACGAAGATGAACGAACCGATCAAATCCCGTTCAGCTTCGCCGTCGTAAATCCCTCTGCAACAAGACATGAGGCTCGGCCGTTAACGATTGACGGAAAACGATCGGTCCTCAGAGGGTTGGAAAATGCGTCTCACGAAAACATCGCTCGCGGCCGTCGCCGCCTTGGCGTTCGGCGTCACCGCCGCCCCGCTCGCGGCGTCCGCCCAGAACTACTACGGCAGCGGCTACAGCCAGAACTACGGCACGGGCGCCTACGCCCGGTCCTACAACTATGGCCGTGGCTATCAGCAGCCGTATGACCCCTGCGCCCGCGAACGCCAGGGTCGCACCGGCGCCGGTGCAGTGATCGGCGGCGGCGCGGGCGCCGTCATCGGCTCGCAGCTGGCCGCGCGCGGTCGCCGCACCGAAGGCAGCATCCTGGGCGGCGTGCTCGGCGCCGTCGTCGGATCGCAGGTCGGTCGTTCCAGCTCGGACGCCTGCCGCAGCTATCAGAGCAGCTATGGCCAGAACGGCTATTACGCCCAAGGCTATAGCCAGCCGAGCTACGGCTACTACGATGATCGCTACACCGGCGACCAAGGCTATCGTTACGAGGGTTACGACCGTCGCGACGACTACGCCTACGATCGTGGCGGCTATTACGACGACCGCTCTCGCCGGGTCGAGTCCTATCAGAATTCAGACGGATGCCGTCTGGCCGAGAGCCAGGTCCGTCTGCCCGATGGTCGCACGGACACCCGCTACGTCCGAACCTGTCCCGACCAGTACGGCCGCTATCGCGTCGTCGATTAATTTTCAGCCCCCCTGTCGATCGACGACGTGACGGAGCCGCCGGAGGAGCAATCCTCCGGCGGTTTCTCTTTGTTTGGGGCTATCGCGCGTTGCGCTACTTGAGCCCGTGTTTGAGGTTACCGCGCTCCGCGTTACTTGAGCCCGTGTTTGAGGGCTATCGGCCTTCGCGCGACTTGACGATTAGCCCGGCTTCTTGGCCCACAAGAGGAACTCGACATTGCCGTCGCCGCCGGTGATGGGGCTTTCGGTCGTCGCCTTCACAGTCCAGCCCATCGCCTCCAGCCAGCCTCGAATCCGCGCCACGGCCGCCGCGTGGGCCTGGGGGTCCTTGATTACGCCCTTCTTGCCGCCGCCCGGCCCATCGGCCTCGAACTGCGGCTTCACCAGGGTGATCAGGTCTGCGCCGGGTACCGCCAGATCCAGAGCGGCGGGCAGAACCTTGATCAGGCTGATGAAGCTGGCGTCGCACACGATCAGCGACGGCCGCTCCGGGATCAGATCCGCCGTCAGGTCGCGCGCATCGGTCCGCTCAAGCGAGACCACGCGCGGATCGGCCGCGACCCGCTCGTGCATCTGGCCAAAGCCGACATCGACCGCGAACACCTTGGCCGCGCCGCGATCCAGCAGCACCTCGGTGAAGCCGCCGGTCGAAGCGCCGACATCCAGCGCCACCCGCCCCTCGACAGTCACGGGCCACAAGCCAAGCGCATGATCCAGCTTCAGCGCGCCACGCCCGACCCAGCGGTGGGCGGGCTGGGCGTCCAGCGCCGCGTCGTCTGCGAACTGCTCCGATGGCTTCTTCACCACGACGCCGTTGGCGACGACCAGCCCCGCCTCGATCGCCGCCCGCGCCTGGGACCGGCTGTCGAACAGGCCGCGCGTGACCAAAAGCTGATCGATCCGCGTCCTCACGCCCTTCTCCCCTCGGGGGAGAAGGTGGCTCGCGTAGCGAGACGGATGAGGGGGCTGCCAAAGTCGGACCGAACATCAACGAGGGGATCAGGCTGAACCAACCCCCTCATCCGGCCCTGCGGGCCACCTTCTCCCCCGAGGGGAGAAGGGATCACAGCGACGCCAACCGCGCCAGCGCCGCCTGCAGCTTGACCTTGCCCGCCTCGGCTTCGGCCAGTTTGGCGCGCTGTTCGTCCACGACCTCAGGCGCGGCGCGCGACACGAAGTTGGGATTGCCCAGCTTCTTGTTCACATGGCCGATATCGCTTTCGAAGACGGCGATCTCCTTCTCCAGGCGCGCCCGTTCGGCCGTCAGGTCGATGATCCCGGCCAGCGACAGGGCGACCGTCGATCCGCCCGAGACGAAGGTCACGGCCCCCGTCGGCGCAGCGTCCGCCGATCCGACCTCGGACACTCGGCCCAGGGTCAGGATCAGGTCGCGATGGCGCGCGATCCGCTCGGCCGTCACGGCGTCGGGCGCGACGAAGGCCAGCGGCGGCTTGGCCGCCGGCGGCACATTCATCTCGGCCCGCAGGCCCCGGATTTCCCCGACCAGATCGACCAACCAGCCGATCTCGGCCTCGGCCGAGGCGTCGATGAAGCCGTCCGGCAGCATCGGCCATTCCGCGCCGATCAGCAGGCTGTCGCGCGCCGGCCCTTCCTTGCCCAGTTCGGCCCACAGCTCCTCGGTGATGAAGGGCATGACCGGGTGCAGCAGCTTCAGCGTCTGGTCCAGCGTCCAGGCGGTCATGGCCCGCGTCTCCGCCTTGGCGGCTTCATCGGCGCCGTTGAAGACCGGCTTGGCCAGTTCCAGATACCAGTCGCAGAAGACGTTCCAGACGAACCGGTACAGCGCCCCTGCCGCATCGTCGAAACGTCCGCCCTCGATGGCCTCGGACACGGCCCGTTCGGCCTTGGTCAGCTCGCCGCGGATCCAGCGGTTGATCGTCTGTTCGACCGTCGCGGGATCGAAGCCCTCGACGCGTCGCGCCTCGTTCATCTGGCTGAAGCGGGCGGCGTTCCACAGCTTGGTGCCGAAGTTGCGATAGCCCTCGATCCGCTGCTTCGACAGCTTGATGTCGCGCGTGCCCGACAGGATGGCCATGGTGAAGCGCAGCGGGTCGGCGCCCAGTTCGTCGATGATGCCCAGGGGGTCGATGACGTTGCCCTTGGACTTGCTCATCTTCTGGCCCTTCTCGTCGCGGACCAGGCCGTTGATGATGACCCGTTTGAACGGGACCTCGCCCATGAAGTGCTGGCCCATCATCATCATCCGGGCGACCCAGAAGAAGATGATGTCCGCCGCCGTGACCAGGTCGCTGGTCGGATAAAACCGCTCCAGATCCTCGGTCTTCTCGGGCCAGCCCATGGTCGAGAACGGCCACAGGGCCGAGGAGAACCAGGTGTCGAGAACGTCCTCGTCCTGGGTCAGGGCCACCTCGGAATCATAGTCCGACATCGCCAGTTCGCGGGCGTCCCCTTCCGTTTCAGCGACATATATCTCGCCGTTCGGGCCGTACCAGGCCGGGATGCGGTGGCCCCACCACAGCTGGCGCGAGATGCACCAGGGCTCGATGTTCCTCAGCCATTCGAAGTAGATCTTCTCGTACGACTTCGGCTCGAACACAGTATCGCCCTGCTCCACCGCCTTCAGCGCGGGCTGGGCCAGGACCTTGGCGTCGACGTACCACTGGTCCGTCAGCCACGGCTCGATGACCACGCCGGAACGGTCGCCGTGCGGAACGACATGCTTGGTCTTCTCGATCTCGCGCAGCCAGCCCTCTTCCTCGGCGCGCGCGACGATGGCCTTGCGCGCTGCGAAGCGGTCGAGGCCGGCGTATTCCGACGGCACGTCCGGCGTATCGACATTGGTGATGCGACCAAAGGCGTCGAGGATGTTCAGCGATTGCAGACCGGCGCGCTTGCCCACGCCGAAGTCGTTGAAATCATGCGCGGGCGTGATCTTCACCGCGCCAGAGCCCTTTGTCGGATCGGCATAGTCGTCGGCGACGATAGGGATGCGGCGGCCGACGATTGGCAAGGTCACGAACTTGCCGACCAGGCCGGCATAGCGTTCATCCTCGGGGTGAACCGCCACGCCGGTGTCGCCCAGCATGGTCTCGGGCCGGGTGGTGGCGACGACGATGAAGTCGCGCGTCTCCCATTCCGTGGCCTTGCCGTCCTCGTCGAAGGCGATGGGGTGTTCGTATGTGACGCCATCCGCCAGCGGATAGGCGAAATGCCAATAGGCGCCGTCCACCTCGCGCTGCTCGACCTCAAGGTCCGAGATGGCGGTCTGGAAATGCGGGTCCCAGTTCACCAGCCGCTTGTCGCGATAGATCAGGCCTTCCTTGTGCAACTGGACGAAGACCTTGCGGACGGCGGCGTTCAGCCCCTCGTCCAGCGTGAACCGCTCGCGCGACCAGTCGCACGAGGCGCCCAGGCGGCGCAGCTGGCGCACGATGGTCCCGCCGCTCTCGGCCTTCCATTCCCAGACCTTCTCGATGAAGGCGTCGCGGCCCATGTCGCGGCGACCGACGTTGCCGGCCGCCGCCAGCTGACGCTCGACCACCATCTGGGTGGCGATGCCCGCGTGGTCGGTGCCCGGCAGCCACAGCACCGCCTTGCCCTTCATCCGGTGATAGCGGGCCAGGATGTCCTGCAGCGTATTGTTCAGCGCATGGCCGATGTGCAGGCTGCCCGTTACGTTCGGTGGCGGAATAACGATCGAATAGGCGTCGGCGGCGCCGTCCGTGGCCGCAGCGGCGCGCGGCGCGAACAGGCCGCTCTCTTCCCACTGGGCGTACAAGCGGGGTTCGGCGGCCTGGGGTTCGAAGGTCTTCTCGAGCATGGGACTTCTTTGATCGTTGTCGTGTGGCCGGGAGACGGCCTTGAATGACAAAGGGCGGCCCCTGCAGGAGCCGCCCCTCGATAGTCTGCGGTGAAGCGAAGGGCTAGGCGCTGCGCGCGATGCGTTCGACTTCCTTCTGCACCGCTGCCTGGACGATGCCCGGCAGGTTGTTGTCCAACCAGTCCTTCAGCAGCGGGCGCAGCATCTCGCCGACCATAGCCTCGACGGTGTTGCCACTGAGGAAAGGCAGGTCGCCCGACTGGGCCTGCGCCGGCTCCGGCTTCTTGAAAGAGGCGGCCAGGCCGGCGAAGGCGCTGGCGGCGCTTGCAGCGGCGCTGTCGCCGACCAGGGTGTCGTAAGCAGGCTCGGCCGGCTCTGAAGCGGCGTAGCTGGGCGCGGGCTCCGGTTCCGGCTCGGGCTGATAGGGTTCCGCGACCTGTTCGACCACGTCTAGGTCGCCGATGGTTTCGGTCGGCGCCTCGTAACGGTCGGTCAGCTCCAGCACATCGTCCTCGACGGCGGCGGGCTCAGGCGTCGGTTCGACCGGGGCGGCGAAGACGGTCTCGGCGGCGATGGGCTCCGGCGCGGCTTCCGGCTGAGGCTCGGGCGCAGGTTCAGGCGCGGGCGCAGCGACGGCTGCCGGCGTCTCGGCCGGGGCCTCGTCTTCGGAGATGATCCGGCGAATCGACGCCAGGATCTCTTCCATGGTCGGTTCCTGAGCGGACTGGTCGGTCATGACTTAACCCTGGCGAGGCCGGAAGAGGTTGGCTGACGGACGATTCCGCGCGCCGCGAACGGTTCGGCGTCGGAAGACGGATCGACCGACGCCTAGGCCTTGTCGTCGCATCTTCGCCCGCTGGAATCAACGGGCGGTGTTCGTCCGTATTCGCCGTCGGTCAGTTCTGCGGCGCAGTGCGGACGACCTCGCCCTTCAGCTGGGCGTCGATCGGCGCGTCTGCCGCGTCCACGGCGCCGACGATCGGCGGCGAGGCGACGCGGTCCAGCGTCTCGATGACGCCGTCCCACGGCAGGCCGCCGCGACCCTTGACCTGATCGTAGTTGGTCGCGGGGTCATAGGCGTCGAGCGTCGGGTTCAGCGACGGGCCTTCCAGTTGACCCATGGCGGCCAGCAGAGAGGCGCGGGCCACGTATTCGGCGGCGCGCGCATTGGCCAGGGCGGTCTGCGAGCTGCGCAGCGTCAGTTCCTGGTTCAATACGTCCAGGGTGGTGCGCAGACCCACCTGGGCTTCCTGGCGCACGCCCTCGGCGGCGACCGAGGCGGCGCGCACGGCTTCATCGCCGGCGGTGACGTTAGCGCGGGTCGACAGAACCTGGGCGTAGGCCGAGCTGACGTTCTGGAGCACGGTGCGGCGCTCGCCCTCGATGGCGATCTGGGCGGCGTTGGCCTGCTCCAGGGCCTGGGCGACGCGCGAGCGGTTCAGGCCGCCGGTGAACAACGGCACAGACAGGGTCGCGCCGGCGCTGAAGCTGCGACGGTCGGCCAGCTCGCCGAGGTCGTTAAGGTCGCTGGTCGATCCGCCATAGGAGGCGGTGGCGCGCACGGACGGCAGATATTCCGAACGGGCGGCGGCGACGGCGGCCTCTGCGGCCTGCAGATTATAGGTAGCGGCCAGAACGCCGGGGTTCCGCTGAAGCGCGCTTTCGATCGCCGCGTCGAAATCGGTCGGCACGGCGGGCAGGTTCGGCGCCGCTTCCAGATCGGCGGGCGACTGGCCCACGACGGCGGCGTAGGCGGCGCGCGAGGTGGACAGCTGGGCCTGGGCGTTGGCCAGGTCGGCCTCCGACTGGGCCTGCGACGCCTCGGCCTGGGCCACGTCGGTGCGGGTGATCTCGCCGACCTCGAAACGGGCGCTGGTCTCTTCCAGCTGGCGTTGCAGGACCGTCAGGTTCTCCTGGCGGATGCGCAGGATCTCCATGTCGCGGGTCACGTTCACATAGGCCTGGATCACCGACAGCATGACCGACTGTTCGATCTCGCGCAGGTTCTCGCGGCCGGCCAGAACGCCGGCGCGGGCCTGGTCGATGGCGCGCGAGGTGCGGCCGGCGGTCCAGATGTTTTGGCTGAGGCTGACGCCGACATTGCCGGTGCTGCTGTCGTCATTGCCCGACGGCACGGCGACCTGCATGTCGGGGATGCCGTCATTGTTCGAATCGATGAACTGGGTCGAGGCCGGATAATCGCTGCGGGTGTAGTCGACGCCCGCCGAGGCGCTGACGGTCGGACGCAGGCCCGAGCGGGCCTGAACCACCGTCTCGTCCAGCGCACGCTGGTTGGCGCGCTGGGCCAGCAGGTTGGGGTTGGTGCGGTAGGCCAGGGCGATCGCTTCCTGCAGCGTCTCGGCCCAGGCGGGCGCGCCCAGTCCGGTCACCAGGGCGACCACAGCGGCCGAGGCCAGCACACGCGAGCGTTTCAACATTGTCCGTCCTTGCCTGACGCCCCCCGAGGGACGCCCGAATGTTTCTCAAGCGTAACTGAGGCCTCACCAGACCACACGCCAGTTAAGTTTTCTTCACGGTTGCAGGCGGCCGTTCCGTCGCCATCCGCTTGTCTTTGCGATCTACAGCGCGAAAGTGGGGGCCGGCGTCAGCTCGGCAAGGACCGCCGGTGACGAATCGAACAGTTCGCGCCGCGAAAGCCCCTCGCGGGTCTGAACGTACATGGCCGCCTTGCCGATCGCGCCGCGACGCTCGACCACCACGATGCGACCGCCTGGACGAAGGGCCGCGCCCCACGATTCGGGCAGGGCCGTCACGCCGCCTTCGGAAATGATCAGATCCCAGCCCTCGCCCGCCGGCTGGTCCAGCGGGGCGACCACCGTTGTCACGCCCTCGGCCGCCAGCGCCTCGCCCGTGACCGCAAAGACGCCTTCGTCCGATTCCTGGGCGGTGACCGTCAGCCCCATCCGCGCCAGCAGGGCGGCCGCGTAAGGGGCGGCGATGGCCAGGGCCTTCTCGCCCGACCGCGCATCGGCGGCCTGCAACAGCTTGGCCACGTCGCGGGCCGGCATCAGCCGACGCTCGCCGGCGATGACCAGCGCTTCTTCGGAATAGGCGGCGAAGGCGCGATCGGGCGCGCAGTACGATTCACGCGGTACAGCCATCATGGCCAGGTGAATGGCGCGATCCGTCACGTCGTTCACCCGCACCTGCGAGTCGACCATAGCCTTGCGCTCGGCGGTGAAATCCATCTGTAGGCAGCCTTCAACGATAATCCGGGAGGAAAACTCGCGCGCTTATAGGTCCGTGCGTTGCAGCGGACAATCCGATCTGATAGCGAACGCCCCTCGCGATGACCGCCCCCGCGATTTCGGGGACAAAAAGCGGCCTGATGGCGGAGTGGTGACGCAGAGGACTGCAAATCCTTGCACCCGGGTTCGATTCCCGGTCAGGCCTCCATCGCGATGACGACGTGGGCCGCCCTTCGGGGCGGCCTTCGCGTTTCAGGTCTCAATCAGACAAGGCCGTCGTCGTCAGATGATGCAGGGCGACCGCGCTGGTCGCGGCCACGTTCAGCGAATCGAATCCGCCCGCCATGGCGATGCCGATGGGGCGGCACCGGTCGATCAGGTCGCGCGGCAGGCCCGGCCCCTCGGAACCCAGCATCAGGGCGACCGGCCCCATGCGTCGATAGTCCGACAGCCGTTCGGACGCCGAGGGCGTCAGCGCCAGGACCTCGACCCCCGCCGCCTGCAAGGCTTCGACGATCGCTTGCGCCGATTCGCCGACGGCGAAGGGCGTGCGCAGCACCGCGCCGACCGAGACGCGAATGGCCTTGCGATAGAAGGGGTCGCAGCAGGTGGGGTCCAGCAGCACGGCCCTGGCCCCGAACGCCGCAGCATTCCTGAACAGACCGCCGATATTGTCGTGATTGCCGATTCCGCTGGCGACCACAAAGACGTCCTGCGGCCCCACATCCGCCAACAGGTGGGCCAGCGGAGGCGGCGCGGCCTTCTCACCCACGGCCAGAATGCCTCGGTGAAGCTCGAAACCGGCGATCCGGTCCAGCACCGACTGGCGCGCCACATAGACCGGCGTCTCGACCGGCAGGGCCGCGATGACGTCCGCCAGGGCCGCCACCCGCTTTTCCGCCAGCAGCAACGAGCGCGGCCGACTGCGCGACGCCGCCGACGCCAGCCCGCGCACCACCACCTCGCCCTCGGCGATGAACAGCCCCTGGCGTCCCGTCAGATCGCGTTCGCGAATGTCGCGGTAAACCGCCACACGCGGGTCTTCGGGATAGTCGATAATTATCGGGGTCATTTGCTCATTTACCCGTTGCACGATCCGAACGCCCGCTGCTATAGGCCCGCCTCCCGAGCATGTTCCGCGGTAGCTCAGTGGTAGAGCAGCCGACTGTTAATCGGCTGGTCGTAGGTTCGAATCCTACCCGCGGAGCCACTCGGGGCGAAGGACTGGATCGAGCATTCGGCTCTCCATTTAAGGCTTCGGTCTCCCTTATAACTGCGCCAAAAAAGAAGCCCGACGCGGGCGCCGGGCTGCAGAAGGTTCGGTGATGGTTGTCCCTGAGGACGATCCTCTTCGTTAACTGAATTGGTTGCCAACACCTTAACAGCTCTAGTCTGGCAGCCACGTCGCCTGGCGGCCATCAGGCGCCACGGGCCAACTGATGCGCCATCCTTGACCTGCGCGCTCGATGAGAAAGCCTGGTGCGCCGCCTGCGCCGGGATAGTCGAAGCTTCGTCCGTTCACGGTGATCGTCGTCGCGCCCATTGGTCCCGCCATGGCGCGCCACCCCCCTCGCCCCGTCGGGGCCGCCGTCGCGCGGACACCATTGATGGTCACCACAGGCGCGGTGCCCCCGATGCGGCCGGACGCCACCAGGCTCGCCCCGTCGGAATCCACTGCGTCCAGCGCACCCGTGCCGTTCAGCCGGATTGTCGGCTGACCGGCGGCGATCAGCACCACCGGCCCGGCCCCGCCCTGGATCACCACAAGGGTCTCGGGCGAGACGGCGGCGTCTTCGCCGACCTGCACCTCGGGCGTCAGTCGGACATCGCCGCTCAGGGGGGGCAGTCGAAGCTCGAACCGGCCGGCGGCGTCCGCGCTGGCGGCCACGGCGGCGGTGTCGGCGGCGCGGAGCACGACGCGCGCATTCGGTCCCGCCGCCCCGCGAACGACCAGCACGGCGCCGTCGCGCATCACGCCGTCGATATGGGGCGGCTGGACCCAAGGCGAAGTCTCGTCCGCGCCAGCCGGGCCGGCGGCTCCGACCTGCTGATCGGAGCAGGCGGCGGCCGTTAGGACCGCGACACACGCGACGATCATCCGACGTTTCATCCTGCGCCTCGACAATATAGGACTGGCGACCCAGCGGCTCGAGACTGTGTTAGCTCGAGCGCCGTCGGTTTGGCCATGGCCAGCCGATATTCGTTTTGTCCGAGGCCCCATGTCCCTGCCCCCCGTTTCATTCCTTCCCTTCGACGGGCCGTCCGTCTGCCTGTTCTGCGGCTCTTCCGACCGCGCCGACCCGGCCTATACCGAGGCGGCCCGCGCGTTCGGCAAGGCGACGGCCCAGGCCGGCTGGCGTCTGGTCTATGGCGGCGGCGGCGTCGGCCTGATGGGCGCCTCGGCGCGGGGCGCGCACGAGGCGGGCGGGCGCGTCGTCGGCATCATGCCGGCCTTCCTGCGCAGCCGCGAACGCCTGTTCGACGAGGTCGAGACCGTGGTCGTCACCTCGATGCACGAGCGCAAACAGCTGATGTACGATCAGTCCGACGCCTTCGTCGTCGCGCCCGGCGGCATCGGCACCCTGGAAGAGGTCGTCGAACTGCTGTCGTGGAAGCGGCTGGACCTGCATCACAAGCCGGTCGTCTTCCTGAACCTCAACGGCTTCTGGGACGGCTTCTTCGCCCTGATGCGCCACAGCGTGGAGGAAGGCATGACGCCCGCCTCCTTCTTGGACGCCTGGACCGTGGCCGCCAGCGTCGAAGAGGCGATGGTTCAGATCCAGGCCGGCGACGCCACGCCTCAGTTGCAACATGATCATCGGTAAGTGAACGTCGCTAACGTATCTCTATTGACAGTTTTCAAACAAAACTGACATTGGCGTTCGACGGCATGACGCCGTTCTTCAGCTTCGGAGACTTCCCATGCGCGCCCTGCTCGCCGCCGCCTGCCTGTTCGTCGCCGCCCCGGCCTTCGCCCAGGCCCCGGCCGGCACCAGCCTGACCCTGGCGGACGCCGCCAAGGCGCCTGCCCGCGCCACCATCATCGACGGCGCCCGCTGGTCCTGCGAAAGCGCGACCTGCACCGCTTCGGGCGGCACGGAACAGCCAGCCACGCGCGCCTGCCGTCGCGTGGTTCAGAAGTTCGGTCCCGTGACCGCCTTCTCCTACAAGGGCGTGGAACTGAGCGCCGAAGAACTGGCCGTCTGCAACGCCTGATCCCGGTCGAGGCGGTTTAGGCCGCCTCGCCTCTCAGACGCCGCTGTATCGTCTCGCGACCGATCAGCGGCGCCATGGCCGCCATGTCCGGCCCATGCGGCTGGCCCGTCAGCGCCAGACGCAGCGGCATGAACAGGGCCTTGCCCTTGGCGCCCGTCTCGGCCTTGACGGCCGAGGTCCACGCCGACCAAGCGTTCTCGTCGATCACGTCCGGCAATAGACGCAGCGCCGTCTCGATGAAGGCGGCGTCTTCGATCACCGGCTGGACCGGCCCTTGAACGATCTTCGCCATTTCAGCGACATCGGCGAACTTGGTAAGGTTGCCGCGCACCACAGACCAGAAAGTCTCGCCCAGATCGGCGCCCAGCGCCTGAAGCCGCGGCTGAGCCGTCGCATAGTCCATCACATGCAGGGCCTGGGCGTTCAGCCGATCCAGATCCGCCGTGTCGTAACGCGCCGGCGACCGGCCCATCTTGGAGAAGGCGAAGCTTGCGCCCAAGGCCTCGACCGAGGCGCCGACTTCCAGCGGATCGGATGTGCCGATGCGGCCCAGGTGGCTGGTAATGGCGATGGGCTCGTAGCCCTGGTCGCGCATGTCGCTGATCGACAGGGATCCCAGACGCTTGGACAGGGCCGCGCCGTCGGCGCCGACCAGCAGCGGCATGTGGGCGAAACCCGGAACCGTCGCGCCCAACGCCTCGAAGATCTCGATCTGAGCGCCGGTGTTGGTGACGTGGTCCTCGCCCCGGATGATGTGGGTGATGGCCATGTCGATGTCGTCCACGACCGACGGCAGGGTGTAGAGGAACAGGCCGTCCTCGCGGATCAACACCGGGTCTGACATGGAGGCCGTATCGACCTCGGCATGACCGCGCGCCAGGTCTTCCCAGGCGACGCGCTTGCCATCCAGCTTGAAGCGCCAGTGCGGACGACGGCCCTCGGCCTCGTAGGCGGCCTTCTGGTCTTCGGTCAGTTCCAGCGCGGCGCGGTCGTAGACCGGCGGCAGACCGCGCGACAGTTGCACCTTGCGGCGCCGGTCCAGTTCGTCGGCCGTCTCATAGGCGGGGTACAGCCGGCCCGAAGCCTTCAGCTTGGCGGCGGCCTCCTCATAGCGGTCGAACCGCTTGGACTGGTTGTAACGCTCGTCCCACAGCATCCCCAGCCAGGTCAGATCGTCCTCGATCCCCTGTTCGAACTCGGGTGTGGAGCGCGCCAGGTCGGTGTCGTCGATCCGCAACACGAACGACCCGCCCTGCCCCTTGGCGAACATCCAGTTCACCAGGGCGGTGCGGACATTGCCGACGTGCAGCTTACCCGTGGGCGACGGGGCGAAACGGACCTTGACGGACATACGATAGCGACCTTGAAAGCGAGGCGGCTAGGTCGCCCCGCAACCCGGCGAAGTCAAGCAGTCTGGCGAACTGAACGCCTTTCGAGTAGGCTAAGTCTATGCCTCGCTGGCCCAACCCAAATCCGCTTACATTTCGGACCCGGCGGTCTGCGCCAGCATCAGGCGTATAGCACAGTCAGAGGGTGTCAGCATGACAGCCTTGATCAAGACGTTGCTCGAGGAGCGCGAAGCGCATTCACCGAGAACGCAAGCCCCGCGAGACAGCTGACTTGCTGTGACGCAGGCTTCAGAAGGCCCAACTTAGGCCGTCAGTCGTCGCGGTGGACGCGTTCGCGGCGTTCGTGGCGTTCCTGGGCTTCGACCGACAGGGTCGCGGTCGGACGGGCTTCCAGGCGCCCCAGGCCGATCGGTTCGCCGGTGTCCTCGCAATAGCCGTAGGAACCATCCTCGATCCGGCGCAGGGCGTCGTCGATCTTTGAGATCAACTTGCGCTGGCGGTCACGGGTGCGAAGCTCCAGCGCCCGGTCGGATTCCGAAGAAGCGCGATCCACCAGATCAGGGTGGTTTTCGGTTTCCGCCTTCAGATTGACGACCGTGCCCTTGGACTCGCGAAGGATGTCGTCCTTCCAGTCCAGAAGCTTCTTCTTGAAGTAGGCAAGCTGCCGTTCGCTCATGAACGGCTCGTCGTCCGACGGTCGATACGGGCCGGATTCGTCGGACACAACGGACGCCAAAGCGTTCATCGATCTCACGCTCTCTATCACGCCCCCCTGTGGCGCAAGGGCCGTATAGTCAGCCTGTCGAGTCGCGGCAACGCGCTTCTCGATTCCGTGATCCAAATCGTGCGACGCGAGGGGTCAGAGTGACAATTCTCACTCACCCAAGAAGCTTAGCCGCCTGAGATTAGAAGATTTTTCGGCTTACTCGCCTTTTCGGCGCATTTCCGCCTTGGCCAGTTCGACCGAGGCTCTCAGGTCGATCTGATCCAGAACGGCGTTCAAGCCTGCGTCGCCGTCGTCAGTGCGCTCCTCGCGGAATGTCCGTGCAAGCTGCTCCAGCGTGGCCTCGTCGGCGTTGCCTGTCAGCAGCGCCAGTTTCAGCTCGTCCAGCCGGTCCAGCAGGCCGCCGCCCCGTCGCATCGCACGGCGACGCTTCTCGAGCGGCCCCTCGATCTCCTGCAGCGCCATAAGGGCCGAGACGTCAGACACGCCGCTGGCGGCGGTGCTGGCGGGGGTGGCCGCCGCAGAGGCGGGCGCAGCCGCCTGCCCCAGCGAAAAGCCGCTGGCGGATCGCGTCGCACGCGTATTGCTGGGCGTGGTGACGCCGTTAGGCCCGACAACCTTCATGCGTAGGTGCTCCGCGTCATGGACCTATGGATGGCGCTTGGCGGTGACTGTTTGGTTAACGTCCCGGCAGATTCTGCCGCCACCTAGCCCGGCGAATGGCCGCCATCGTTGAATTCACATCGTTAATTCACAGGCACGATCTTCGCAAGGATAGACGCGTAACGCTGCGTGGACGTCTGAACCGATGCAAAATTTGCTTGCCCGCCTCGTCGCTCCCCTGGCCGCGACGCTCGCCGTCGCCGCCCTGGCGACCCCGGCGCTGGCCCAATCGCAATCCCGCATCAAGGACATCGTCGCCGTCGAGGGCGTGCGCGGCAACCAACTGGTCGGCTACGGCATGGTCATGGGGCTGAACGGCACGGGCGACAGCCTGCGCAACTGCCCCTTCACCCGCCAGTCGCTGGAAGGCATGACCGAGCGGCTGGGCGTCAACATCCGCGGGGCCAACGCCAACACCAAGAACATGGCGGCCGTCATGGTCACCGCCGACCTGCCCGCCTTCGCCACGCCCGGCTCGCGGGTCGATGTGTCGGTCGCCTCCATGTGCGACGCCAAGAGCCTGCTGGGCGGTTCGCTGGTCGTGACCAGCCTTCAGGGCGCGGATGGCCAGGTCTATGCGGTGGCGCAAGGCTCGGTGCAGACCGGGGCCGTCTCGGCCTCGGGCGGGTCCGGCTCCTCGGTCACACGCGGCGTTCCGACCGCCGGCCGCATCGCCTCGGGCGCCGTGGTCGAACGCGAGACCGGCTTCCAGATGGCCAATATGAACGAGGTGCGCCTGAACCTGCGCAACCCCGACTTCACCACCGCCCAGCGCGTCGCCGCCGTGGTGAACGCCGCCTATCCCGGATCGGCGCTGGCCGAGAACGGCACCGTCGTCGCCCTGCGCGCACCGGGACAGTTGGGCATGGCCGGCTTCATCAGCCGCATCGAGAACCTGCCGGTCAGCGTGGACACCCCCGCCAAGGTCATCATCGACGAGGTCAACGGCGTCATCGTCATGGGCGACGCCGTGCGTATCTCGCGCGTCGCTATCGCCCAGGGCAACCTGACCATTTCGGTGGACGAACAGCCCTTCGTCAGCCAGCCCGCGCCGTTCAGCCAGGGCCAGACCGCCGTCGTTCCCTCCAGCCAGGTCAGCGTCGAAGAGGACCTGGGCACCCAGATGCGGATGGTCGGCGGCGGGGCGAACCTGTCCACCCTGGTCAACGGCCTGAACGCCCTGGGCGTCAGCCCGCGCGACATGATCAGCATCCTTCAGGCCATCAAGGCCGCGGGCGCCCTTCAGGCCGACATTGAGGTGATGTGAGCATGAGCGACCTGACCGCCTCCGCCGATCTGCTCCGTCCCGTGGACGCCGCGCCCACGCCGGCGAACCGCGACAAGATCAAGGAAACCGCCCAGGCCTTCGAGGCCACCTTCATCTCGCAGATGCTGAAACCGATGTTCGAAGGCTTGTCCACGGACGGCCTGTTCGGCGGCGGCCAGGCCGAGGCGACGTGGCGCAGCTTCATGCTGGACGAAATGGCCAACACCACCGTCAAGGCCGGCGGCGTCGGCCTGAGCGACACGGTCATGTCCGAAATGATCAAGATGCAGGAGGGGCGCCGATGAGCGATTCCGAACTGGCCCAGGCGCGGGTGCGTCAACTGATCGAACTGACGCGACGCCTGACCGACCGCCTCGCCGATGAGACCCAGTCCTTTTCCGAGGGCCGTCCTCAGGACGTCGCCGTCAGCCTGGCCGAGACGCAGGAGATGGCCAATCTCTATCGTCGCGACTCCGCCCACGTGAAGGCCAACCCCGGCCTGCTGCGCGACGCCCCGCTGAACGATCGCGAGACCCTGAGGGAGGCGACCCAGACCTTCGAAGCCGTGCTGAGCCGTCACGGGCGCGCCGTCGACGCCGCCCGCCAGATCTCCGAGGGCCTGGTCCGCGCCATCGCTGAAGAGGTCACGGCCGCCCGCACCCCGGCCTCCGCCTACGCCGCCGACGGCCGCGCGGCCCAGGGCGACGGCCGCGCCGTGGCCTTCAATCGAACCGCCTGATCGGCATTGCCTAATTTTTAAGCGAAGACGTGTCAGAACGTCTTCATGACGCTGACCGTTCGTCTTCTTGGCCTGGCTTTCGCATCCGCCGACACGCTGGTCGAGGTGGATCCGAAAGGCGTCGTCTCCTTCGCCATCGGCGCGGGCGCGGTCTCGGGCGAGGACGCGGGCGCGACCTGGACCGGCAGGCCGCTGATCGATCTGCTGCACGAAGGGGCCTCGACCCTGTCGTCATTGCGCAACATGAAGCCGGGCTCACGCATCCCCGCGACCTCCATTCTCGTCTCCGCCGGCCCGGACAGGGTGCGGCGCGCCTCGTTCCGCGCCTTCATCCTGCCGCAGATGGCGCCGGCCGTGTCCTGCGCCATCTCCTACGAGGGCCCGGCCTTCGCCCTGGCCGACCTGGCTATCCGCCCCCTGCTGGAGCCGGAAGATTTCCTGGCGGACGCCGGGCGGGTGCTGGACGCCAATCCCGACCTGGCGCTGTCCTTCATCGACGTCACGGGACTGGAGAACGTCAGCGACGAAGTCGCCGACCGCCTGAACCGCCGGATCGAGGCGACTCTGCAATCCGCCGCCGTCGAGGGATCGAGCGCGGCCCAGGTGACCGGCGTCCGCTTCGCCCTGCTGCGCCCCGCCAACGACCGCCGCGACATCGCCGCCGAGATCGTCGAGGCCGGCCGCGCCGAGGGCCTGTCGCTCGGCGCCGAAGCCTTCAGCTCGCCCGTGCCGCAAGGGTCGGACTCGCTGTGTGTGCTGCGCGCCATGCGGTTCGCCATCGAAGGCTGCCTGAAGGGCGACGGCCTGGCCAATCCGCAGATCGCCTTTGCGGATTCCCTGAAACGCACCTTCCGGGACGCCGAGACCTTCCGCAGCCTGGTCAAGTCGCGCGAGTTCCAGGTCCACTATCAGCCCATCGTCCAACTCACGACACGGGCCGTGCACCATTTTGAGGCCCTGACCCGCTTCAACGCCAACAGCGGGCCCGCCGACGCCATCCGCATGGCCGAGGAACTGGATCTAATCGAATCCTTCGATCTGGCCGTGGCGGAAAAGGTGCTGAAGCGGATGCGCCAGCCGGGCGCGGGTCTGTTGAAGATGGCCGTCAACGTCTCGGGCGCCTCTCTCGGCGACGACTCCTACGTCGAACAGTTGCTGCGCATGACCGCCGGCGCGCCCGAGGAACGCCGGCGCCTGATGGTCGAGGTCACCGAAACCTCCGCCCTGGCCAATATCGAGGCGGCCGACCGGCGCCTGGCAGCCCTGCGCGAAGCCGGCATCAAGGTCTGTATCGACGACTTCGGCGCCGGCGCCGCCGCCTTCGACTATCTGCGCAAACTGTCGGTCGACGCGGTCAAGATCGACGGTGCCATCGTGCGCGATATCGAGACCGACGCGCGTTCCAAGGCCATGCTGCACAGTATCGTCGAACTGTGTCGCTCGATGAAGCTGGAAACCATCGGCGAGATGATCGAGACCGACGGCGTCGCCAACGAAATGAAAACCGCCGGCGTCGATTACGGCCAAGGCTGGCTTTTCGGCCGCGCCGAGGCCGAACCTCGCACCCAACTCAGCAGCCCGTCGATGGTCCGCCGCAAGGGCGCCGTCGAGGCCTGGGGCTGACGGCTTAGGCCTTTCCCAGGACCATGGTGCGCGTAATGCCCAGCGCGTCCAGGAAGTCCGCGTCATGGCTGACCACGACCAGGGCGCCGTCATAGGCGTTCAGCGCCGCCTCCACCGCCGCGATCGAGTCCAGGTCCAGATGGTTCGTCGGCTCGTCCAGCACCAGCAGTTGCGGCGGCGTCGTCCCGGTCATGACGCAGGCCAGAGCCGCCCTCAACCGCTCGCCGCCGGACAGGTCCGCCACCCTGCGATGCGCCGTCGTATTGCGAAACAGAAACCGCGCCAGCGCCGCCTGCGCGTCATTGACCGAACCCTCGGGGTTCAGCCGCCGCCAGGCCTCGACCAGCGTCTCATCCGGCTTCAGAATCGCTGCCTCCTGATCCAGCAGAGCCGCCCTCACAGGGCGCTCCACGACCCCCGAGGTCGGAACGGTCTCGCCCGCGATCAACCGCAGCAGCGTCGTCTTGCCCGCCCCGTTCGGGCCGGTCACCGCCACACGCTCCGGCCCGACGATCTTCAGATCCAAGGGCCCGACGATGCGCCGGCCCTCTGGCGTGGCCCAGGACGCCTGGTCCATCGCCAGAACGGTCCGTCCTGACGACAGCCCGGTCGTCGGCATGGGGATCGACAGGGACCGGGTCCGCTCGACCCGCTCGCGCGCCGACGCCAGGGCCGCCTGCGCCGCCTCAGCCTGACGCGTCGCCAGCAGCCGGTCGCGCCCGCCGCTGTTCTCCGCCCGCTCGGCTCGTGCGCCCAGCAATATCTTCGGCATGTCGCCCTGGGCGGCCTTTCGGCGCCCGGCGGCGTCGCGCCTCGCCTTGGTTTCGGCCCGTCGCTGGGCCTCGGCCCCGATCCGCGACAGGTCGCGCTCGGCCCCGGCCAGATCGCGCGCCGCAGCCTCGCGTTCCGCCGCCCTGCGCTCGACATAGGCGTCGTAACCGCCGCCATAGACCGCCGCGCCAAGGCCCGACACCTCAAGAATCCGATCCATCCGGCGCAGCAGGCTTCGATCATGGCTGACCACCACGACCCCGCCGGCCCATCGACCGATCACCTCGGCGATCAGGGCCCGCGCCTCCGCATCCAGATGGTTTGTCGGCTCGTCCAGCAGGATCAGATCAGGCCGCGCCAACGACAACGCCGCCAAGCGCAATCGCGTCTGCTCGCCCCCGCTCAATGTGGTGGTCAATCGGTCGAGTCCCAGGCCGGGCAGGCCGACGCCCTCCAGCGCTTCCGCCAGTCGCGCCTCCAGGGTCCAGTCGGCCGCCTCCAGATCGGCGGCGGCGCCTTCGCCCGCCAGCACCCGGTCGATGATCGCCAGATCGTCGGCGACGCCCAGGGTTATGGCGACCGTCTCGTCCGGCGCCGGATCGTGCCGTTGGTCCAGCACGCCGACGCTTCCTGCACGCATGACCGATCCTTCCGCCGGGGCCAGCGTACCGGAAATCAGGCGCAGCAGCGTGCTCTTGCCCACGCCATTGCGACCGACGACGCCGGTTCGTTCAGGCCCGAACGTCAGGCTCAGATTGTCGAAGAGGGTGGCGCCGTCAGGCGTCCTAGCGGCGACCTTGTCGAGTGTCGCGAGTGCGGACGGGGACGCGTTTCGGCTTGGACTGATTGGCATTGAGGATCACGAGCAGCATGGCGGACAGGGCGGAACCGGTGGCCAATGCGATGATCATGATCGTCAAACCTTCTGCAAAACGCGTCAGAACAAGGAGGATGGGTCGTAATCCTGCAATGCGCAAGTCTGGCGTCGAACACGGCCGCGTGAGCGGTGGCGCACATGAGCCATCAGTCCTTGTGGCGGGTCTGCACCGAACCCGCTACGACCCGGCGATGGAAAGCCGTTTCCGCATCGAGGATCCCGCCGGCGCGGCCGCCCGCCGCGAGGCCGCCGTCCAGCGCCTGCGCGACGAGACCGGCATAGACGAGGCCATGATCGACGCCCTGGTCGAGGGTTTCTACGCCCGCGTCCGCGACGACGCCCTGATCGGGCCGATCTTCGCGGCCCGTATCAACGACTGGGCGCCGCATCTGGCGCAAATGAAACTGTTCTGGTCGTCGGTCGCCCTGTCTACCGGCGTCTATCAGGGCCGGCCGATGCCCAAACACCTGCCCCTGCCCGTCGACGCTCGCCACTTCGACCGCTGGCTGGCGCTGTTCGCAGAGACTGCCCGAGACCTGTGCCCGCCCGTCGCCGCCGCTCATGTCATCGAACGCGCCCGCCGCATCGCCGAAAGCCTGGAACTGGGGATCGCAACCGCCAATGGAGTGATCCTGGCCAAGGGCGAGCGGTTCGTGCGACCGACGCAGGCGTGGACGCCAGACTGAGGTCGCAATGTTCACACATTGTTCTTGCTTCAATCCTGCGATTCATCCCCATATAGCGATGTCGCGCCGGACCCGACCGGCCCTTCCCGCGTTCTCCGGACAGCATGACCGAAAAGCACAATTTCATCCGCGTTCGCGGCGCCCGCGAGCATAATCTCAAGGGCGTGGACCTCGATATCCCGCGCGAACAGCTGGTGGTGATGACCGGCCTGTCGGGCTCGGGCAAATCCTCCCTGGCGTTCGACACCATCTACGCCGAAGGCCAGCGTCGCTATGTGGAGAGCCTGTCGGCCTATGCCCGTCAGTTTCTGGAGCTGATGGGCAAGCCGGATGTGGATCTGATCGAGGGCCTGTCGCCGGCCATCTCTATCGAACAGAAGACAACGTCCAAGAACCCGCGCTCGACCGTCGGCACGGTGACGGAAATCCACGACTATATGCGCCTGCTGTGGGCGCGGGTCGGGGTGCCCTATTCGCCCGCCACCGGCCTGCCCATCGAAAGCCAGACCATCAGCCAGATGGTCGATAAGCTAGTCGCTCTGCCCGACGGCGAGCGCATCCTGCTGCTGGCGCCCGTCGTGCGCGGCCGCAAGGGCGAGTACAAGAAGGAGATCGCCGAATGGCAGCGCCAGGGCTTCCAGCGCCTGAAGATCGACGGTCAGTTCTACCCCATCGACGAAGCGCCGACGCTGGACAAGAAGTTCAAGCACGACATCGACATCGTCGTGGACCGGATCGTCACCAAGCCTGACCAGGAAGCCCGCTACGCCGACAGCCTGCAGACCGCGCTCGGTCTGGCCGACGGCATCGCCAACGCCGAATGGGCCAGCACGGCCGAGGGCGAGACCGCGCCGCGCAGCCTGCTGTTCTCGGAACGGTTCGCCTGTCCGGTGTCCGGATTCACGATCTCGGAGATCGAGCCGCGGCTGTTCTCGTTCAACAATCCGTTCGGCGCCTGCCCGGTCTGCGACGGCCTGGGGGTCAAGCTGGCCTTCGACGCCGATCTGGTGATCCCGGATCGCGACAAGACCCTGCACAAGGGGGCGGTCGCGCCGTGGGCGCGCGGGCCGTCGCCCCTCTACACCCAGACGCTGCAGTCGCTCAGCCGCCACTACGGCTTCTCGATGGACGTGGCCTGGCGCGAACTGCCGGCCCAGGCGCACAAGGCGATCCTGTATGGAACCGGCGCCGAGAAGATCAAATTCACCTATGACGACAACGCCCGCAAATACGAGGTCTCAAAGCCTTTCGAAGGCGTGCTGCCGAACCTGGAGCGGCGCTGGCGCGAGACCGACAGCGCCTGGGTGCGCGAGGAGCTGGCCCGCTATCAGTCCGAGACCCCGTGCGACGCCTGCCACGGCAAACGGCTGAAGCCCGAGGCCTTGGCGGTCAAGGTCGGGGGGCAGGACATCGCAGACGTCTCCACCCTGTCAATCAAGAAGGCCTATGACTGGGTCCAGGCCCTACCCGAAGCGCTCAGCGACAAGCAGATGGAGATCGGCCGGCGCATCCTGAAGGAGATCGGCGACCGGCTGCGGTTCCTCAACAACGTCGGCCTCGACTATCTGTCGCTGTCGCGCGCGTCCGGCACCCTGTCGGGGGGCGAGAGCCAACGCATCCGCCTGGCGTCGCAGATCGGCTCGGGCCTGACCGGCGTCCTCTATGTGCTGGACGAGCCCTCCATCGGCCTGCACCAACGCGACAACACCCGCCTGCTGGAAAGCCTGAAGGGGCTGCGTGACCTCGGCAACTCGGTCTTGGTCGTCGAGCATGACGAGGAAGCCATCCTGACCGCCGACTATGTCATCGACATGGGCCCGGCCGCCGGCATTCACGGCGGCGAGGTCTGCGCCGAGGGCACGCCGGCCCAGGTCATGGCCAATCCCAAATCCCTGACCGGCAAGTATCTGACCGGCGAGCGCGAGATCGAAATCCCCGTCGATGGCCGCCGTCCCATCGACCGCAAGCGGATGCTGAAGATCAGCGGCGCCAGCGGCAACAATCTGAAGAGCGTCACCGGCGAGATCCCCGTCGGCGTCTTCACCTGCATCACCGGCGTGTCGGGCGGCGGCAAGTCGACCTTCACCATCGAGACCCTGTACAAGGCCGCAGCCCGTCGCCTGAACAATGCGTCCGAAGCGCCTGCCCCCTTCGACCGGATCGAGGGGCTGGAGCATTTCGACAAGGTCATCGACATCGACCAGTCGCCTATCGGCCGCACCCCGCGCTCGAACCCGGCGACCTACACCGGCGCCTTTGGCCCCATCCGCGACTGGTACGCCGGCCTGCCGGAATCCAAGGCCCGCGGTTACGGCCCCGGCCGGTTCAGCTTCAACGTCAAGGGCGGCCGCTGCGAGGCCTGCCAGGGCGACGGCGTCATCAAGATCGAGATGCACTTCCTGCCCGACGTCTATGTCACCTGCGACGTCTGCAAGGGCAAACGCTACAATCGCGAGACGCTGGAGATCGTGTTCAAGGGCAAGTCCATCTCGGACGTGCTGGACATGACCGTCGAGGAGGCCGCGACTTTCTTCAAGGCCGTGCCGCCGATCCGCGACAAGATGCTGACGCTGGAACGGGTGGGCCTGGGCTACGTCAAGGTGGGCCAGCCGGCGACGACCCTGTCGGGCGGCGAGGCCCAGCGGGTCAAGCTGTCCAAGGAGCTGTCGAAACGGGCGACAGGCCGCACCCTCTACATCCTCGACGAACCGACCACCGGCCTGCATTTCGAGGACACCCGCAAACTGCTGGAAGTGCTGCAAGAGCTGGTCGAGGCCGGCAACACCATTGTGGTGATCGAGCACAATCTCGATGTCATCAAGGTGGCGGATTACCTGCTGGACTTCGGTCCCGAAGGCGGTGACGGCGGCGGCGAGATCGTCGCGGTCGGCACGCCGGAACAGGTGGCCGACAACAAAGCCAGTTGGACCGGCAAATACCTCAAGGAGGTGCTGGACCGGCACGAAACCCGGCGCAAGACGCGGGTCGCAGCCCTGGGCGGATCGGTCGGCGAACCGGCGAAGAAGAAGCGGGCGAAGGCGTCGGCTTAGACCGGCGTCGTCTCCACTGCTTGGGTCATCGGCGTGGGGACTTCGGCGATCACGCCGTGATCCTGGCTGCGCCAACGCAGGGCGATCACCAGCGAGGCGGTCACGAGGACGGCTGTGGTGACGACGCTGCCCTCTGGCCCGAAGGCGGCGCCGGTCAGCCACCAGGCGGCCTCGGGACGGGTGGTCAGATCCACGACCAGCGGCTTGGTCTCGATGACCTGACCCGAAACCTGCAGACCGAAGCCGAGGCCCAACAGCCAGTTCCAGGCGGCGTGCCAGCCGCAGACGCCCCACAGCGAACCCTCGCGGGCGGCGTAAAAGCCGATCATCACGCCGAACAGCACGACATTGGCCACGCCCACGACCAGTTCTGGGGACGGCTTGATGTTGGCGGCGTGAAGCAGGCCGAACAGCGCCGAGCTCAGGCCGATGCCCCAACCCAGACCGTGGCGCGACGTGATGACCTGCATAAGCCAGCCGCGCGTGACGATCTCCTCCGTCGAGCCCTGGACGATGAAGCCCAGCAGCAGGACAAGGATCGGTCCCAGCGCCGCCAGGACGGCGGCGAAGGACGGCACGGCGAAGGCCCCGCCCGCCTCGATCCGGTAACCGCCCAGGGCCGCGATCACGCCGACGACCACCAGCAGGAAACCAAGTCCGATCCCGTAGCCACGCAGGAACCGTTTCCAGCCCGCCCCGGCGAAGCCGATGGACCTGGGGCTGCGGCGCTCGAACAGCCAGACCCAGGCGAACACCAGAAGGGCGATGACGGCGAAGCCGAACAGCGTATAGGCCGTACCGGTCCAGCCGACGGCGTCGCCTTCGGGCGAAAGGAGACCCAGCAGCAATCCCGGCACGCCGCTGATGGTCTGGCCCAGGGCGATGAAAACGACCGCCAGCACAAGCGCCGCCGCCGTCCATGTCCGCCGATGCTTCGGCGCGCGCGGCGTATAGAGTTCGATGCCGGCCATCAGCGCGCCCTCAGCGCCAGCCATGCCGCCGAGAAGGGCGCATAGAGGACGGCCAGTTGAAGGGCCGACAGGAAGGCGTTGACGGTCGACGACACCAGGATGGCCGGCCACGCCTGGGTCAGGATTTCGATCGTGCCCAGACCCGAGAAGCGCGACAGGCTTTCGACCCCGCCCGTCGCCAGGTCGGTCGCCGCGCTGATCACCATGCCCAGGATGCTGACGATCATGGCCATGACGACGGCGATCACGGCCATGCCGAGCAGCGGCCAGAACCTGCCCTTTGTGGCGGCGAAGGATTCGAACACAGTGATCTTGCGACGATCGACCGTCATCGGAACCGCCAGGCTGAGCTTGATCGCCAGCCAGATGGTCAGGGCCAGGACTACGAATACCAGCAGGACGCCCAGCAGGATCAGCAAGGGCTGGCCCATAGCCGCGCCGGCGCCGATGGCCGCGCTGGCCAGGGCCAAGCCGACCCCCGACGCCAGACCGAGGCCGAGGCTGACGATCACGCTGACGACCAACACCCGGACCTCGTCCATGCCCAGGCGCAGATAGCCCCAGCGGGTCTCATCCGGCCGCAGCACAGAACGCGCCACGGCGGCGCTCAGCACCGCGCCGATCAGCAGGCCGAGCGGGACCAGCCAGCTGAAGATCTGCACATAGATCGCGCCCAACGCCTGAAGGTCGGCCATCGACGGCTCGGACGACGCCTGCAGGGTTTCCGCCGCGGCCATTATCTGGGCCCACTGGCCGGCGCCCAGGCCGAACATGACGACGTACATCAGCAGATAGACCAGGCCCCAGGCCAGGGCGACCATGGGGCGTCTGCGAACGACCCTGAACCCTTCGAAGGCCGCGTCGGTGGCGGAAAAACTCATGTCGAACTCCGGATCAGATTCGAAGGCAGACTAGCGCATCCCGACGGCGGCGTCCTGCGGCACGCCATCCAGCAACTGACGGCAGGCCGAGGCGAAGGGCGCGTTCAGCAAGGTCATCACGGCGCCGAAGATGAAGCCGCCTGGCAGCAACAGCAGTCCCGCCGCCGCCCACAGCACCGGCGCGGACGGGAACAGCTCGCCCAGGGTCGCCGGGGCGGACACCGCCTGCAAATGGGCGATCACTCCGCCCGCGAGCAGAACCACGATGACCAGGAAGGCCAGCACGAAATAGATCAGGAGGTAGATCAGCCAGGTGCAGACCAGCAGGCCCAGCAGGCGCAGGGTCCGGCCCTTGCCCAGGTTCCAGCCCTCGACAAAGGCCAGGCGTTGCAGGATCAGGGTGGCCGGCGCGATCAGCGACAGCCGGGCCATGGCCACGGCCACGGCGACGATCAGACCCAGGACCAGCAGCGCGCCCAGAAGGACCGCCGCCCCCTCGCTGGCCTGCCACAGCAGGGCCACGACCAACGAGCCGATCAGCACCAGGACGATGACCGCCAGATAGGTCCCGACGACCAGGGCCAGCGCCACCAGTCCCAGCCGGACCTCGTCCATCCCGACCCGGAGGAAGAAATATCGCTCGGGCCGGCCGATCATCAGCGTCGCGCGCAGGGCGGCGGCCCAGACGATCAGTGTCAGCGCCAGTTGGCCCAGGTTCAGCAGCATGGAGACGCCCTGCATGGCCATGATCCGCCCCATGACCTCCGGCGACGGCTCGGCGGCGTGATCCAGCGGAATGTTGGCCAGGGCGCCGAAGATCAACAACAGAGCCGCCAGTGCGAAGACCATGGCGATGAACCCCCAGACGAAGACCGTCAGGGGATGACGCCGGATCACGCGGACAGGCGCGGCAAGGGCCTCGCCGATGGAGAAGGTCTCAGCCATGTTTGGTCTCCAGCGGCGTCCAGGGTTCGAGACGGCGATAGGCCGCACCCAGATATGCCATCGTCACCGGCGCCTGCACCACATTGAGCACGACCGCCCAGGCGATCCAGCCCGCAATGCCCGGCAACAGTCCAGCGGCGCCCAGAGCGATCAGGACCCAAGTCGGGATCGCCGTGACCGCCAGGCCGACCGTCAGGGCCCCCAGGGCGCCGCGCGTGACCGCCATACTGTTCAAGGACACCATATGCCCCCGCCCAACCGTGGCCGGCGCGAACAGCGACAGCCGCACCAGCAGGGCGACGACGGCGAACAGGGCGAATGCGGTCGCCAGCGCCAGCAGGACAAGTTTCCACGCCGGCCCCACGGCGGCCCAGTCGCGCAGCCGGATCGCCTCGGCGTCCAGACCCGCCCCGCCGAACAGCGCCAGCAGCGCCAGGGCTGCGACCGACAGGATCATGGCCATGAAGACCGCGCACAACAGGACCGCGCCCAGCAGGCGAAGTTCCGTCCGTTTCATCTGAAGCCCCGCCGGCCCCAGACCCAGACGCCGCGTCGCACCCCGATCCTGACCGACGGCGATCCGCGCCAGTGCGCCCGACAGGACGAGGCCGGCGACCACCGCCGCGCCGCCCCAGATCCAGGCCGCCAAGCCCTGTCCGACAAACGGACGCAGGCTCCAGACGATCACGCCCAGCAGGATGGCGCCCCAGGCCTCAGCCCAGCCGCGCGCCAGACCGGCGGGCGTCGCGCGCAGGGCCTCGCCCGTCCTCAATCGCCCCTCTCGCCCCGTCACCTCAGCTCGCCCCTCGATTCCGGCGCGGATATAGCAGGGGACCATGACACCGCGCCAGCCAGTGGCTAGAAGGCCGCGATGAACGCTTCTTCGTCTACGTCTTTTCCCTCTCCCGTCCATGTCATCGGCGGCGGCCTAGCCGGCTCCGAGGCCGCCTGGCAGATCGCCCAGGCCGGCGTGCCCGTGATCCTGCACGAGATGCGCGGCGTGCCCGGCGTGAAGACCGACGCCCACCAGACCGACGGCCTGGCCGAACTGGTCTGCTCCAATTCCTTCCGGTCGGACGATTGGGAATACAATGCGGTCGGCCTGCTGCACGCCGAGATGCGGGCGCTGGATTCGATCATCATGGCCTGCGGCGACGTCAACCAGGTGCCGGCGGGCGGCGCCCTGGCGGTAGACCGCGACGCCTTCTCCGACGCTGTGACCGCGAAACTGTCGGCCCATCCGCTGGTCACCGTCGTGCGCGAGGAGATCGCCGGCCTGCCGCCGCAGGAGTGGGACAATGTCATCGTCGCCACCGGCCCCCTGACCTCGCCCGCCTTGGCCGAGGCCATCCTGAAGGCGACCGGCGAGGAAAGCCTCAGCTTCTTCGACGCCATCGCCCCCATCGTCCACGCCGACTCGATCGACTTCGACATCGCCTGGCGTCAGTCGCGCTATGACAAGGAAGGCCCCGGCGGAGACGCCGCCGCCTACGTCAACTGCCCGATGGACAAGCCCCAGTACGAGGCCTTCATCGACGCCCTGGTGAACGGGCCCAAGGCCGAGTTCAAGGACTGGGAGCACGTGCCCTATTTCGACGGCTGCCTGCCCATCGAGGTCATGGCCGAGCGCGGCCGCGAGACCCTGCGCCACGGCCCGATGAAGCCCGTCGGCCTGACCAATCCGCGCGATCCGCAAGTCAAATCCTACGCCATCGTACAACTGCGCCAGGACAATGCGCTGGGCACCCTGTTCAACATGGTCGGCTTCCAGACCAAGCTGAAGCACGGGGTTCAGGCGGAGACATTCCGCATGATCCCCGGCCTGCAGAACGCCCAGTTCGCGCGTTTGGGCGGCCTGCATCGCAACACCTATCTGAACAGCCCGCAGTTGCTGGACAAGCAGCTGCGGCTCAAAGCCATGCCCCGCCTGCGTTTCGCCGGTCAGGTGACCGGGGTCGAGGGCTATGTCGAGAGCGCCGCCATGGGCCTGCTGACCGGCCGCCTCGCCGCTGCTCAAGCCTTGGGCCGCGACCTGGCCCCGCCGCCGCCAGAGACCGCCATGGGCGCCCTGGTCGAACACATCACCGGCGGACATCTGGAAGGCTCGAAGTTCCAGCCGATGAACATCAACTACGGCCTGCTGCCCCCGCTGGAGGCGCCCAAGGTCGATGAAGAGGGCAAACGCATCCACCCGAAGGAACGCGGCCGGGCGAAGAAGCGACTGATGAGCATCCGGGCGATGGAGAGCCTGAAGGCGTGGCGGGACGCGGGGTGAAGACGCAGGCCTGAGCGGGACTCGGTCCCTCACTCGCCACTCCCGTCATCCTAGGCCTTGTGCCTAGGATCCATACGCTCGGTTTGAGAGCGGGGGCCCTGCTGCCGGCGCCGGGAGTCTGGATCCTAGGCACAAGGCCTAGGATGACGTCGGTGTAGAAGGCGCGAGCTAGATTCGCCCGCCAAGGCTGGCCCAGATCAGTCGCAGGCGTTTTATCGGTTCCGGCTCGTCGACAGCCGTCAGCGCGGCGGAGGCCACGGCCGGAAACGCCACAGCCGGCAAGCCCTTCAACGCCGCGTTCGCCGCCTTTCGGGCCGCCCTCGCCTCTTCCGTCCGTCCCACCTGACCTAGCCCCCGCACCCGTCCCGCCTCGACCACCTTTTCCGCATGGCCCGGCCCGGCCAGCACCTTGACCGCCGTCTGCATCGGGCCGACGTAGAAGGCGTCGAGGGCGTGGGGCTCGCCGTGGACGCGGCCGATGTGGGCCTCGATCAGGGCGTCGAAGGGGGCGCGATCCAAACCGTGGCGGACGACGAGGTCGGTCAGGGCCTCCAGCACCGGATGGCCCTTGCGGGGGACGCCGGCGAAGACGCCGTCCATCTGTTCGGCCCACCAGGTGTAGCGCATCTCGGCCAGCAGGGGCTGGGTGACGCGCGTGGGGATCGCCATCAGCTCGGCCTCGAAGGCGTAGAGCGTGATCAGGTCGGCGCGAGCGCGGTCGTCGGCGACCAGGCGGCTGGACAGCCAACGATCGATGTCGGCGGCGCGGACCTGGGCGTCGAGGGTGTCGACGACCGGCGCCGGGTCGGATTCAGGCGGCACGCGAAACGGCGAAATCGGCGAGGTCTTCCAGGGCCGTGCGCCAGTCCGACGCCGGCAGGACAGAAAGGGCGGCCTTGGCCTGATCGGCATAGTCGCCGGCGAGGTCCAGCGTCGCGCCGATGGCGCCGGACCCGACGACCAGTTCGCGGGCGCGGGCGAAATCCTCGGGCGTGCGCTCGCCCTTGGTCACGGTCCGCTCCCAGAAGGCGTCCTCGCGGCCCCCGGTGCGGGCCACAGCCAAAAGCAGCGGCAGGGTGGCCTTGCCCTCGTTGAAGTCGTCGCCGGCGTTCTTGCCCAGTGCCTCGGCCGTCGCGCCGTAATCCAGGGCGTCGTCGGCCAGCTGGAAGGCGATGCCCAGGGCCATGCCGTAGTCGCGCAAGGCCTGCGTCGCGGCCGCATCGGCGCCGGCCCCGACCGCGCCCGCCTCGGCGGCGGCGGCGAACAGTTCGGCGGTCTTGGCCGACACGATCTGAAGATAGGTGGCCTGGTCCAGGTTCAGGTCGTGGGCGCGCGTCAGTTGGAGCACCTCGCCTTCGGAAATGACCCGCGAGGCTTCGGCCAGGATGCCCAAGGCCCGCATCGAATCGGTCTCGACCATCAGTTCGAAGGCGCGGGCGAACAGAAAGTCGCCGACGAGCACACTGGTGGGCGCGCCCCAGATCAGGTGGGCGGCGACCTTGCCGCGACGCAGTTCCGACGCATCGACGATGTCGTCATGCAGCAGGGTGGCGGTGTGGATGAACTCGACGGCCGCAGCCAGTTTGCGCGGCGCGGCGATGTCGTCCGTCGCGCCCGTGGCGCGTGCGGCGGCGACGGTCATCAAGGGGCGCAGACGCTTGCCGCCCGCCGACACCAGATGTTCGGCCAGTTTGGGGATGATCGGCACGTCCGACTGCATCCGGTCCAGGATCAGGGCGTCGACGGCGGCCATGTCGATCTCGGCCAGCCGGACAAGGGCGTTGACGTCCCCCTTCGGGCGGGGAGAGGCGGCGATGGCGACGTCCAAAGGGATACTCTTTCACTGGCGCGGCGGTCCGCGTCGAAGGATTTAGCGGACGGGCTGGCTTGCCCCGGCGCACTGCGGCGCACAATGATGTTCGCCCCCTTGAGGGTCAAGGAGATTGAGGCTTGGACGCGGTCGAAACCCTGCCGACGGACACCGTCGAGAACGGGCTGCTGAACGGTCGGGTGCGGCTGCGTCAACCCGCGCGCGGCTATCGCGCCGGCATGGATGCGGCCCTGCTGGCGGCGGCGGTTCCGGCCGAAGCGGGCCAGCGGGTCATCGAGGCCGGTTGCGGCGCGGGGGCCGTCCTGATGCAGATCGCGGCCCGGCGGCAGGGCGTGGGCCTGACCGGGCTGGAGCGCGATCCGGCCATGGCGGCGCTGGCGGTTCAGAACGCCGCGGTGAACGGCGTCGAGGCGCGCACGACCGTTCGCCAGGGCGACGTGGCGAACGGCTTTCGGGCGCTGGAGATGGAGCCGGCCGACTGGGCGGTGTCCAATCCGCCCTTCTTTGACGACGCACAGGCTCTGCGCGCCCCGGCGGAGGGCAAGCGCGGGGCGTGGATGGCCGACGACGGGCTGGAGGCCTGGACCGGCTTTCTGCTGAAGGCGGTGAAGGAAGGTGGGCGGATCGTGGTCATTCACCGGGCGGATCGGCTGGCGGACCTGTTGGCCCTGCTGGGCGAGAAGGCGGGGTCGTTCGCGGTGCGACCTGTCCATCCCTTCGCCGACGAGCCGGCGAAACGGGTGCTGGTCCATGCGATCAAGACCGGGCGGGCGCCGCTGCGTCTGCTGCCACCGCTGGTGCTGCACGAGCGCGGGGGCGGCAAGCACACAGATCAGGCCGAGGCGATCCTGCGGGGCGAGGCGGCGCTGGAGTGGTGATTTGGCGCGGCGCGGACGGTGGTCAATCGGCGACAGACCTCTTAAATGCCGCCTCCTGACGAAAACGAGCGCGATCCGTGTCACTCGACGACCTTCCGCATGACCTACAGGATGGCCTGATCGCCGTCGGCGAGGCCGCGCGCGATCTGCGCGAGCCGTGGTGGATCTTCGGCGGGGCGGCGATGGCCCTGTATGGCCTGCCCGACATCCATGTGCCCGACATCGACGTGCTGTGTGCGCCGCGCGACGCCCGCGCCCTGTTGACCGCGCTGGATGGTCATGTCGTGCCCGATCCGGGCGAAGGCCTGTTCCGCTCGACCGTCTTCGGCCGCGCCCCGGACCAGCCGATCCTGGTCGAGGTCATGGCCGATCTGGAGACCCGTGATGGGGCCGAATGGCGGCCGGTCGTCTTTACTTCGCGGCGTCGGGTGTTCATCGACGACGTCCCGCTGTTCGTGCCCGACATCCAAGACCATATCGCCCTGTACCGCCTGTTCGGCCGCCCCAAGGATCTGGCGCGGGTCGAACAGCTTGAACGACTGATCGCCTGAATGCCCTTCCCCTTCGACATTTCCGCCACCGAGGGCCGCGCCCGCACCGGCGTGCTGAAGACCGCGCGCGGCGACATCCGCACCCCCGCCTTCATGCCTGTGGGCACCGCCGCGACGGTCAAGGCCATGACGGTGGATCAGGTCAAGGCGACCGGCGCCGACATCATTCTGGGCAACACCTATCACCTGATGCTGCGCCCCGGCCCCGAGCGGATGGAGCGTATGGGCGGCCTGCACAAATTCATGGGCTGGGACAAGCCGATCCTGACCGACAGCGGCGGGTTTCAGGTCATGTCCCTGGCCGGCATTTCGAAGGTGAAAGAGGAGGCTGTGACCTTCTCCAGCCACATCGACGGCTCCAAACACGTGCTGACGCCCGAACGCTCGATCGAGATCCAGGCCGACCGGATCGGCGCCGACATCTCCATGCAACTGGACCAGTGCGTCGCCTATCCCGCCGAGAAGGATGCGGCCAAGAAGGCGATGGAGCTGTCGATCCGCTGGGGCGCCCGCTCCAAGGCCCGGTTCGGCGAGCGCGAGACCCAGGCCCTGTTCGGCATTCAGCAGGGTTCGACCTTCGAAGACCTGCGTCGCCAGTCGTCGGACCAGCTTCAGGAGATCGGCTTCGACGGCTACGCCATCGGCGGCCTGGCCGTCGGCGAAGGCCACCAGGCCATGTGCGAGGTGCTGGACTATGCGCCCGAGTTCCTGCCCGCCGACCGGCCGCGCTATCTGATGGGGGTCGGCAAGCCGGTCGATCTGGTCGAGGCGGTGTGGCGCGGCGTGGACATGTTCGACTGCGTCCTGCCGACGCGCGCGGGCCGCCACGGCCAGGCCTGGACCTGGGACGGTCCGCTGAACCTGAAGAACGCTCGCTTCGCCGAGGATCAGGACCCGCTGGACCCGACCATCGAAGGGCCGTCGTCACAGTATTCGAAGGCCTATCTGCACCACCTGATCCGCGCCGACGAGATCCTCGGCAAGGTGCTGCTGAGCTGGCACAATATCGCCTTCTACCAGGCCCTGACGGCCGCCATGCGCGCGGCGATCGCGGAGGGCCGGTTCGAAGCCTTCCGCCGCGATTTCCACGCGCGCCACACGTCGAACTGACATGCGCATCGAGAAGTCAGGCTTCCACGCCTACAGCACCTATCTGGAGGAGCCGCCCCGTCCGGACGGCAACGAGACCGCGCTGCACCGGCACGTCATCATCATTGGCGGCGACAAATATTCCTTCTTCGCCCACTGGTCCGGCAAGTTCGCGCACAAGGGCGAGCGCATCTCCTTCGACTGGGACTGGGACCGGACCGGAGAGTTCCGGAATATCGAGAAGGCGTCGTTTGAGGCCTTCGCCAAGGACGGCACGGTCCAGATCAGGGGCGACCGGCGCGACAAGCGCCGGCCAGCCGGCAGACGTTAGATCTCGTTGGTCGTGGGTCGAACGGTTAGCGACCACGCCCCTCCCCGCACACCGTCATCCTAGGGCTTGTCCCTAGGATCCAGACTCCCGGTTTCAACGATGGGGCACTCTACGGACACACCGGGCGTATGGATCCTCGCCACAAGGGCGAGGATGACGGAGTGTGGGGAACTAGCGTGCAGACGCGACCTGAAGGGCGCGAGGCGAACGAAGTGGCGGTTCTACCGCTTCGGCCGGAACCAGCTCGGCGCCGCCGGCGGGGCGCAGTTCCGCTGCATCCCCATGCCCTTCAGGAAGGCGCGGCGCATCCGGCCGGACTGGATGGCGGACTGGACATGGCGGCTGTGCTGCTCGGCCCCGCTGAGACGGCGGATCCAGCTGCGGCCGGGGATGAAGTCGGTGGTGGTGTCGCGGATGGCGTTCAGCGCCGCCTTGGCCGCCGCATCGGCCGCCCGCTCGCTGGCGAATGAGCCGTCCTGGCTAGGCGGCTCGTCGGTGTCGGGCCCCAGGGCTTCGTCCAGCCGCGCCACTTCTGCGGCTATGGTCGTGCAACGGTTCAGGTTTCGCTGATCGTAGGGATTGGCCTCGGCCTGCAACAGCACCGTGGGGATGGTCTCGCGGCGCAGGTTGAAATCCTCCAGCGGCGCCGTGGCCGCCGCGCCGAACCCGGCGCCGACCTGCTCCATGCCGCCCATGGCCGAGCGGCCGGCGTTGCAGCCCGCCAAGGTCGTCGCAGCCACGGTGGCCGCCGTCAGGCCCAGAAGAATGTTCTGTCTCATCGAACCCTTAGAGCATCCGCAAGCGGCGGATCAAAGGCGCCGGGCGATGTCCGCAAGGGAGAAATGGTACGTCTTCTCGTCAGGCGAGGCGAGGCGGATGCGGCCTTCCGGCAAAGTGCGGTCAATCAGCCATCAACTTGACACCAGCTAAGCTTCGCGGACACCGCCTAGCCATGATTGCGGCGCGTTGAGCCCTGACCTATTTGACGGCCGCCCCCTTCCCCGACTGACGCGATCTGCGCTACGCCCGGCATAGCTGAGACGAGGTCGTGCGTATGGAAGAGACTGCGAAGCGGAAGCCGGCGTCGGCCATCTTGCGAGAACTGAGGCTGTCGGGCCGCGAGGACGAGGCCGAGTTGCTGGCGCAGGACCTTCTCAACGCCCCCTCGGTCCGTGTGTCCACGCTTAAGGAGGCGGCCTATCTGGCGTTTCACCGTCAGGACTGGTCAGCCACTTGGCAACGATATCAGCGCCTGCTGGACGTCGCCCCGAGTGAGTTCAGCGACAAGTATTACCGGCGGCTCTATGAGGGGTATTGCAAGGCAGGCGAGGCCGACCGAGCGGTGCGTTGCCTGATGGATGCGGTCTACCTGTTTCCCGAAGATCCGATCTTCAAGCCCGAAGCCCAGGCCCGCAACGCCGAGATTGCTGCTCATATCGAACACTGGGCGCCCACAATCGCACGAACCGGGCCGACGGCGCAGCTGACGCAAGCCCTGCTTTTCAAGCAGATATTCACGCGCGGGGACGCCATAGCCGCCCATCGGCTGAAAGAAATCTGCGCCGAGGCATATCGACGCTGGCCCGTGCAGGGCATGCACCCGTCTCAACAATACCAGCGCGCCGCCGCGTCGGCCTACCTGGAACAGCACGGCGAGGCGCGTGACTGGCTGAGCAATCAGAGCTGGATGAAGTGGGGCAAGGATCGTTGGGTCGCGGCCCAGCTGCTGGGGTATTGTGATATCGCGTTGGGCGTTGAGCCGAAGCGGGTCTTTAGCCGCCTGTTTCGCCTGGAGCATGGCGACACCCTTGCGCCGGCGGAGGCCCATGCGCCGTGGGGTGTCGCAGAGTTTGACCGGGTCTTCCGCGGCAAATCCGTGGCGATCGTCGGACCTGCGAACACTGGACAGAATTTGGCCAAGGAGATCGACGGCTTCGACGTCGTGGTACGGACGAACGTCTTCTCTTTTGATGAGTTGGCGCGGGCGAAGGATCGTCTCGGGATGCGGGCCGACGTCTCATACTATACGAACGCGACGTTCCAGCTCAGACGGCAGGAGCTTTACAACTTGCTCGGCTCCACGCCTCTGATCCCGGTGCTGCGTCGGGGCCACAATCTGAGGGAAGCGAGGGCCGAAGCTGGCGTCGTGAACGCCCGCCTGTCTTCGCCGACGCCCCGCAACTTCCTTCCGATCTTCGGCAGCATGCACGCGATCCAGCGGATTATCTGGGATCTGTCGAAGTTCGGGCCAAGCCGCATCAAGCTGTTCAACGTCAACTTCTACGGCGGTGCGATGTACGATCCCAGCTATACGCCTCGGAACGCTGCGCCGGGGCGAAACTCTCTCGGCGTCTCACACGACCCGCTTCAGGGCTTCATGTTCGCAAAGATGATGCTTGAGAAGGGCGCCGTCGAGGCCGACCCGGTGGCGACGGAAGTCTTAAGCTGGAGCCGGTGGCAGTATATCGATATGCTGCAGCGCGATTTCGCGGACCATTGGAAGGGCCTGAAATGAGATTATCTGTGGGTCGCGAAGATGTTTCGGATCAGGAAACGGGCCTCACGCTCGCTGACTTCCGCCATGTGGCCTAGATAGAGGTTGGCGGCTGGACTGAGCCAGAAATCTTCGACGGCGAGCAGGCAAACAGGTTCGTGTTCGATCCCGAAGACGAGGGCCAGGACATCCTGAGCGCAGCGGAGATGCGCGATGAGTTGTTGCCGGTGCGGGCGAAGACGCTGAAGGCACGTCGTATTTCACGGCCGTAGTCATCAGGGTCGATCCGGTGGAGAACTCGACAGAGATGCATGAAGTCGTGATCGTGCGTCATTCGGAAGTTCTGCGGCAGAATTAAGCGACCGGTTGCCGCGACCGGCCGGGCGTGGCATTGCGACGGAATGGCTTACACCGCTACGCTTACAGCCCAGCACGTTCAGTTTTTCATCGACAACAACATCTATTTCGCCGTGAAGTCGATGACGCCCGACCGACTACACGCCGCCTTGGTCGGCAAGGCGCTGACCATGGACGACTCTGTGGTGGTCGAGCCGTTCTGTGCGTTCCCCGCCCCGGGGCTCGACACTCTTCAGCATGGGCGCACATTCCTATTCTAGAGCCCCCCTCGACGAGATTGAGGTGGGACGGTTTTGCTGGGCGCGCGAGTGATGCCGGCAGATCATCCCCTCGACCGAGTATCGACGAGCGGTTTCGACTATTCGCGGGCGCCCGTCTATTCCGCCCATCTGGCCAAGCGTGGGGTGACGCAAAAGCGCTCGCCTATCCAGGCCGCCAAACCGGCCCCCAAGATCGGGAACGACGTCTGGATCGGCATGGACGCAGTGATCGGCCGAGGTGTGACTATTGGCGACGGCGCTGTGGTCGCCGCTCGAGCTGTCGTCACCAAGGACGTCGCGCCCTATTCGATCGTCGGCGGCGTGCCTGCCAAACATATTCGCTACCGATTTGATGAGGCCGTGCGCAGCCGCCTGTTAGCATCGGCCTGGTGGGACTACGACCCGGCGACCTACGCTGATCTAGACACCACGGACCCCGAGCGCTTCCTGGATCAGTTCGAAGAGCGCAAGGCGGCCGGTCTGATCACCGAGTACCGCCCACGCCAGATCAAGTTGGCTGAGGAACTGGCGCGCATCTCCGCCGCCTAATCCTACCGTCCCCTTCCAGGCGCCGACATGATCGGCGCATGGATGACGCGCCCCTTCCTGAACCTGCCGCGCCGCGAGACTGTGCGATCAAGCCTGCCCTGGTCGAACTGTGGCACGGGCTGCGCCATTGGCTGGAGTCGTTCATCCCCGGGGCGTGGGCGCGGCCATCGTCCAGACGTGGGAGCCGGGCCTGGGCTGGCGCGACCGCGTCGACCAGCGGGTCGTGGTCCTATCGTTCGCCGTATTCCTGGTTCCTGCCATGCTCCATCCCTAGGCTAGGGCGACACCAAGGGCCGCGAACATCGGAAGCCCAAATCACAAACGTTCGCTTTTGTTCTGCCTGCCAGACGGCAAAAAGCCCGCCGAAGCGGGCTTTAAATGGTACGCCCTCTCGGGCTCGAACCGAGGACCCTCTGATTAAAAGTCAGATGCTCTAACCAACTGAGCTAAGGGCGCACCGCGCGACGTCCGGGCTGGCCCGAACCGTCGAAGGGCGCCTTCTGTTGTAATCCGGCCTTCCGGTCAAGACCCGGTCTGCTACTCATGCGCGGATGCAACCGTTAAATGGCGTCCGCATCATCGAGTTCGACGGCCTGGGGCCGGTCACCTTCGCCGGCATGATGCTGGCGGACCTGGGGGCGGAGGTGGTGCGGCTGACGCGCGACGTCTCGGCCGGGCCTGCGGTTTTCGATGAAGTGGGGGGCGCGGTGCTGCACCGGGGGCGGGCCTTTGCGCCGGTCGATCTGAAGTCGCCCGACGATCGCGAGCGTATCCTGACGCTGGTGGATGGCGCGGACGCGGTGATCGAGGGCTTCCGGCCCGGCGTGATGGAGCGGCTGGGCTATGGGCCGGAGGTGTTGCACGCGAGAAAACCCGCGCTGGTGTTCGGGCGGGTGACGGGCTGGGGCCAGACGGGGCCGCTGGCGAACGCCGTGGGGCATGACCTGAACTACATCGGCCTGTCGGGCGTGCTGTATGCCGTGGGCGAGGCGGATCGACCGCCCTCCCCGCCGCTGAACCTGGTGGGCGACTATGGCGGCGGGGCCATGTTGCTGGTGATCGGCGTGCTGGCGGCGCTGGTGGAGGCCAGGACCACCGGCAGGGGCCGAGTGGTGGATGCGGCCATGACCGACGGGGCGGCCCTGCTGGGCGGGCTGTTCCAGGCGCTGCGCGGTCAGGGGATGTGGAGCGAGCGGCGCGGGGCCAATCTGCTGGACGGGGGCGCGCCCTTCTATCGCTGCTACGCCTGTCGCGACGGCGGGTTCGTGGCGGTGGCGGCGCTGGAGCCGAGGTTCTACGCCGCCCTGCTGAAGGGGTTGGAGATCGATCCGGCCGAGGCGGTCCAGTATGACATCGGCGCATGGCCGGCGCTGCAGGCCCGGTTCGCGGCCCTGTTCGCCACCCGCGACCGGGACGACTGGAGCGCCCATTTCGCCGGGACCGAGGCCTGCGTCACGCCGGTGCTCAGCCTGGCAGAGGCCCCTGACCATCCGCACAATCAGGCCCGTGGGACCTTCCACAACGGCCTTCCCGGTCCGGCGCCGCGCTTTGACGACGAGACGCCGAACCCTGGCGGGAAGACGGCGATGACGTTGGACGACGTCGTCGCGAAATGGTCCGATCACGCCGGATGACCGACGCTGTTTTCGGCGCTATGGGAACGTCGTCGCGCCACGGGCGTTGCAAGGGCCAAGCCCCGGGGAATTTCATGAGACGCTCGACTTTCGTTCTGGCCGCCGCCGCGTTGAGCGTCCTGGCGCTTTCCGCCTGTGACGACCGCCAGTCGAGGTCGGACGAGGACTATGTTGAGACGCCGGTCGAAGAACCGGCCGCACCGCCCCCGGAACCGGCGCCCGTCGTCGCGCCCGAGGTCGAGGACACGACGCCCACGCCCCCGCCTTCCACGACCCTTCCGCCTGAAGAACGCACGTCGGAACAGTCGGTCCAACCCGAAAGCGAAACCCTGTTCTACTGAGACAGGTCGCACGGAACCGCGCCTTTGACGAAAGACAGACCTTGACGTTCAGGCCTACCCTGTTTGTGGCTGCGCTCGCCGCCGTCTCGGCTTGCGCCCACGCAGCGGCGGCCGACCCGCGCGCCCAGATTCGCGGCGATATGGACGCCGAGCTGCGCCGTGCGCTGGAACGCGCCGTGGGCGAGGTCGACGAAGCCCCCTCAAGCCGATTCGAGGCCCGCCGTCGCGCCGAGAGCGCCCTGGAAGCGGCGACCGCCTTGCTGCGGTCGGAAGGCTACTATCAGCCAACGGTGGAGGACGACGTCGACGGCGAGGACGCACCGGTCGCCATCGTCTCAGTTCAGCCCGGGCGGCGCTTTCTGCTGACCGATCCGACGGTGCAGTGGGTCGATCCGGCGCCGGCGGCGGACGCCGCCGAACAGGCCAGGGCCGCCATCGGGCTGAAGGCCGGCGATCCCGGCCGGGCCGTGGACGTCATCTCCGGCGAGGGTCGTCTGGTCGCCTCCCTGGTGCGCGACGGTTACGCCGACGCCAAGGCCAACCCCCGCCGGGTGGTGGTCGATCACGCCGCCTTCACCGTCGCGCCGGAATATCGCATCGCCTCGGGCCCGCTGGTGCGGCTGGACGGGGTGCGGGTGTCCACGCGCGGGCGCACCAACCGCGCCTGGGTCGCGGGCCTGGCGCCCTGGGATGAAGGCGACCGCTACGACCCCGAACTGGTCGCCGAGCTGGAACGTCGGCTGCTGGACACCGGGGTCTATGACGGCATCGGCGTGGCGCTGTCGCCGCGAGATCAGACGACCCCAGACGGTCTGCGTCCGGTCATCGTCAGCCTGCAGGACCGGCCGCGCCGCATCCTGGAGACCGGCGCCACCTGGTCGACGGCCGAGGGCGTCGGCGTCGACGTGATCCAGACCCGCTACAACCGCTTTGGCCGCGCCGACACCCTGCGGCTGGAAGCGCGGCTGGCGGACATCGACAGCCGCATCGGCGCGGACCTGTCCCTGCCCCATTGGCGCCGGCCGGGCCGGACGCTGAAAATGGGCGTGGCGGCGGTCAACGAGGACACCGACGCCTATGTGCGCACCGCCCTGGTCCTTTACGCCGATCTGCAGCAGCGTATCGGCAAGACCTCCTATTTCAACTACGGCATCGGGCTGGACGCGGGCCGCTACAGCGAGACGCGCTACGACTTCACCACCCTGCCCCCGCAGAGCGTCAGCTTCGACCGTGACCTGGCGATCATCACGGCCCGCACCAGCGCCTATATCGACCATTCCAACGATCCGCTGAACCCGACCAAGGGCTGGCGGGTCAATCTGGCGGTGCAGCCGACGGCGGTGACGGGCGAGAGCAACATCCTGTTCCTGCGGACGGAAACCCAGGGCACGGCCTATTTCCCGGTCGCGGGCGACCGCACCATCCTGGCGGGCCGAGTGAAGATCGGCTCCATCGTCGGCGGCAGCGAACTGAACGTGCCCGCGGATCGCCTGTTCTATTCCGGCGGCGGCGGGTCGGTGCGCGGCTATTCCTATCAGGGCGTCAATCCGCAACTGCCGGATGGGACGCCGCGCGGGGGGCTGTCGCTGTTCGAGACCTCGTTCGAGGTGCGTCAGTCGATCGGCCAGAGCTTCCAGGCCGTCGCCTTCGTGGACGCCGGGGCGGTCGGCTTTCAGGAGACGCCGAACCTGACCAACATGCGCTACGGCGCGGGGCTGGGCGTGCGCTACATGCTGCCGTTCGGGCCGATCCGGGCGGACGTGGCCGTGCCGCTGAGCAAGCGTGACGGCGATTCCGCCTTCCAGATCTACATCAGCATCGGGCAGGCGTTTTGACCGACACACCGCCTGAAACCACGCCTGAAGACGTCAAGCCGACCCAGGCCGCGCGGCCTGCGGAGCCGCGTCGCGGGCTGGTCAAGCGCATCGCCCTGATCGCGGGCGCGGTGGTCGTCGGCCTGCTGGTGCTGATCGCCGCCGCCTTGGTCGGCGGACGCTACTACATCGCCTCGGACGGCGGGCGCGAGATGGTGCTGCAGCGGATCCAGGACCTGAAGATCAGCCGGTACGGGCGGCTGAAGATCTATGGGCTGAAGGGCGACCTGCTGAGCGATTTCAGCATCGACCGCATCACCCTGGCCGACAGCGAGGGGATCTGGCTGGAGGCGAACAACCTCAGCATGGACTGGTCGTATCTGGCGCTGCTCGGTCGCAGCTTCCACGCCCGCGACATCAAGGCCGAGACCGTTCGCGTCCTGCGCCGGCCCGTGGTCGAGCCGCCCAGCGGGGAGCCGCCCAGCCCGCAGCCGATCTCGATCCGGATCGACAAGTTCGCCGCCAACATCGAACTGATGGAAGGCTTCTCCAAGGAATACGGCCGCTGGAGCCTGTCGGGCGACGCCAGCCTGCCCCGCGTCGGCGCCAAGAGCGCCACCGTCAACGCCGCCAGCCTGAATCGGCCCGGCGACTATCTGCGTCTGGCGGCGAGCTTTGGCGGCAAGCTGGAAGACACGCGCCTGAACCTGCGCGCCAACGAGGCCCAGGGCGGGCCGCTGGCCGGGGCGCTGGGCTATTCGCCGGATCAGCCGTTCTCGGCGGTCGCGTTGGTCAACGCCGATGTCGTCAACGCCCGGGTGCAGACGGGAGCATTCGTGCCCCTGATCATTCAGGGTCATTTCGGGGACGAGGGATCGCGGGTGTCGGGCTTCGCCGACTTCAGCGGCTCGGACCTGCTGGCGCCGTTCGTCGAGCGGGTCGGGCGCACCGCCCGCTTCGGCTTCGCCATGGTTCCGACGCCGGACAAGGCCCATCAGGGCGTGGCGTGGAAGCTGATCTCAGACAACGTCCAGTCCGAGGCGCGCGGCCTGGTGCGCATGTCGGATCGCAGCTCGCCTGCCGGCATCCAGCTGGAGATTCAGGCTGCATCGTTGAGCCGGCTGGTCGGGTCGGACGTCGCGGGGCCGGCGGCCTATTCCGGCCTGTTCAAGGGCGACGCGGAAACCTGGACCCTTAAAGGCCAGGCGACCCTGCTGAACGCCAATCTGGCCAGCTATCGCGCGACCCGGATCGCCGGGCCGCTGAACGTCCAGGTCAAGGGCGGCCGCATGGACTTCGACGGCGACATCCGCGCCAACGGCGGGTCGGGCGAAGGCATCATCGGCAGTCTGCTGGGCGCGACGCCGCGCGTGCAGATGCAGGCCGTACGGATGAAGGACGGCGCGATCCTGCTGGAGAAGGTCGATCTGCAGGGCCGGGGCCTGACCCTGAACGGCTCGGGATCGCGCAACCTGCTGGGCGGGATGAGCTTCCGCGGGAACGCCCAGCTGACCGACGCCTCGCGCGTCCTGCCCGAGGCGCGCGGCGCCTTCGGCGGGCCGATCCGGGCGTCGTCGGCGCGGACGGGCGCGCCCTGGGTGCTGAACTTCGACGGACGAGGACGGAACCTGACCGTGGGCATGGCCGAGCTGGACCGCCTGCTGGGCAAGACGCCGCGCCTGCAACTGGCCGGCAAGCTGAACGGCGGGCGGATCGAGGTCGATCGCGGCGAGCTGACGGGAGCGGCGGGTCGCGCCGGCGCCAAGGGCGTCATCGAGACGGCGGGTCGGCTGCGTCTGGCGCTGGACTGGAACGCGCGCGGGCCGTTCGCGGCCGGGCCGGTCGAGATCGGCGGCGACATGAACGGACGCGGCGCCCTGACCGGCACCCTGTCCCAGCCGCGCGTCGATCTGACCGCCGGCTTCCAGCAGGTCACGGCCGGCGCCCTGACGCTGAACAACGCCGATCTGACGCTGAGCTTCCGCAAGGGCGCGGATGCGTCGGACGGGCGGATCACGGTCGTCAGCGGCTCGAACTATGGCCCTGCGCGGGCCTCGGGCAACTTCTTCCTGGGCGGAAAGCGCATCCGCCTGACCGATCTGGACGTGGACGCCGGCGGCGTGACGGCCCAGGGCGCCGTCGCCCTGTCGGACAACATCCCGTCCAGCGCGGACCTGACGTTCACGGCGCGCGCCGGCGCCTTCCTGGCCTCGGGCGAGGCCAATGGGCGGGTCCGGCTGACCGACGGCGGCGGCTCGGACAGCGCCGTGCTGGACGTCAGCGGGCGCAACGTGCGGCTGGCGGGCCAGAGCTGGACCCTGCGCACCCTGGACTTGGACGGACGGGGAACGCTGGACAACCTGCCGTTCAGCGTCACCCTCGACGTCGGCGGCGGCACGCCGGCCCAGTTCAACGGCACCGGCGTCTATTCGCGCCGGGGTACCGCGCACGGCCTGACGCTGAGGGGCGACGGTCGGGTGCGCGAGGTCGCCTTTACGACCCGCAGTCCCGTCTCCGTGACCCTGGACGGCGAAAACCGGTCCGCACGGCTGGACCTGGGGGTCGGCGGCGGCGCCCTGGTGGCCGACCTGAGACAGGACGCCGGCGGCGCCGCGATCCAGGCGAACCTGACGCGCGTGGACCTGGCGTCCATCTCGCCGGATCTGCGCGGCAGCGTGACCGGCCAGGTCTCCCTGCGCGGCGCCGGCGAGGACCTGTCGGGCTCGGCCAATGTCGCGCTTCAGAACCTGCGCAGCATCGACGCCCCGCGCGGTCTGGCCGTGGACGGCCGGGTGGACGCCACCCTGGCCGGTGACCGGCTGACCATCAAGGCGACGGCCGTGGACGAGGGGGCGGTTCAAGCCTCGGCCGATGTGGTGCTGCCGGTCGAGGCCTCGGCCGCGCCGCTGCGCCTGGCTATCGCCCGGACCCGCGAGATGTCGGGCCGGGTGTCGATCAATGGTCAGATCCAGCCGATCTGGGACCTGTTCCTGGGCGGCGAACGCAGCCTGGCGGGCCAGGTGGCCGGTCAGGCGACGCTGGCGGGCACCCTGAATGCGCCGCGGCTAAACGGGCGGTTCGACCTGAGCCAGGGCTCCTATCGCGAGAATGCGGTCGGCCTGGTGCTGGGCGACCTGACCCTGAGGACCAGTTTCGACGACACCGTCGCCCAGATCGAGACCTTCACCGCCAACGACGGCGCGGGCGGCACGGTGACCGGCCAGGGCCGCGTCGGCCTGCGTCAGGGATCGGGGTCGAACGCGCAACTGACGCTGAACCGCTTCCGCGTCATCGACAACGACATCGCCGAGGCCCGCGCCTCGGGTCCGATCACCATCGTTCGCGGGGCCGACGGCAATATCCAGCTGGGCGGACAGATCGACGTGGACGAAGCCCGGATCGAGCCGGAACTGCCGGGCGCCACCGGCATCGTCTCCATGGACGTGGTCGAGATCAACCGGCCCGGCGGCGATCCCGTCGAGACCGAGGAGAAGGCGCGCGGTCCGCAGATCGGCATGGACATCAGACTGCGCTCGACCGGCGGCAAGGTGCGGGTCAGCGGACGGGGCCTGAACGTGGTGCTGGACGTGAATGCCCGGGTGCGGGGCACCATCGCCCAGCCTCAGCTGACCGGCACGGCCAATGTGGTGCGCGGCGACTATGAGTTCGCCGGCAAGCGGTTCGTGTTCGACGATACGGGCCGGGTGACCCTGTCCACCGATCCGACCCAGATCCGGCTGAACCTGGCGGCGACGCGCGAGGATACGGCCCTGACGGCCTCGATCAATGTGACGGGCACGGCGGCCGAGCCGAAGATCGCCCTGACCTCGACCCCCTCCCTGCCCCAGGACGAAATCCTGTCGCAGGTGCTGTTCGGACGGTCGGCGTCGCAGCTGTCGGCGTTCGAGGCGGCCCAACTGGCGGCCGGGGTCGCGGCCCTGGCGGGCGGCGGCGGGTTCGACGTGATCGGCAACCTGCGTGAACTGGCGGGGCTGGACCGGCTGTCCTTCGGCGGCGAGGCCTCGGCCGTCACCGTGGCGGGCGGACGCTACATCACCGACGACGTCTATCTGGAGGTCATCGGCGGCGGCGAAAACGGCGCAGCGGTCAAGGTCGAGTGGCAGCCCCGGCGCAACATCGCCGTCAGCTCGCAGTTCGGCGGCCAGGGGGACACCAGCCTGTCGATCCGCTGGCGCCACGAGAGCCGCGAGGCCGGCGACCGCCGTCCGAACCGGGGCCGTCGCACACGCTGAGCCGCCTTTCCGACCGCAGGTCGGAGGGCGGCTGAATTGCACCCATTGAAAATGGTGCAAGTGGTGCAATGGCGCGCCGTGACACGCTGTTTTCATTCATGAAAATGTCGGCGGCGAGTTGCACTGGTGCAACAAGGTGCAAGTTCGGCGGAAGTTGTGGGGGCCGAAAACTGGCCAAACGGTCAGCTTCGCAAGGCGATGGCGATGTCAAAGACCGGGCATGATCATAACCCCGTTTGACATCGTGCTGAGTAGAAAGCCGCCTGGAGCGCCTAGGCCGTTGAAAACGCAGCCTTTGCTTTGCCGATTTAGGATGGCTGGCGGGAGAAACCCATCAGGGCTCGCTGCGCAGACGGTGCAGCAGCATGGCGCCCTGGAGCGCGGCCACGTAGATCACGGCTGAGACCGCCGCCACCGGCCAGGTGGTCAAGGTGACCCAGAGCGGCAGCTCCGGCGTCGGCATCGTGCCCAGCAGCCGCATCCCAAGATTGGCCACCAGGCTGTAGGCCACCAGCGCCAGCATGATGATGGGTATGGCGCGCGTCATCATCCGCCACTGGACCACCGCCAGCACGCCGTAGAGCACGACGGTGAAAAGGGCGCCGAACGCCATGGCGTAGGGCCAGATGACCTTCATGAACTCCTGCTGCATGGCGATCTGATCGGATGACAGATTCATCCGGGCGTATTCGCTGCTCATCGCCGTTTCGAACCAGCCCGAGGTGAACATCCACCAGGTGGGGATCAGGCCGGCGACCAGGGCGATCGCCAGGCCCACGACCAGTGCGCGCGCCGAACGCTGGGCCTCGGCCATGCCGCGCGGCAGCGTCAGCGGATTCATGGCGCGGAGCCACAGGTCGATGGTCGAACGCGTCATGAAAGCTCTCTTGCTGGCAGCGGAACCTAGCCGTGATCGGCGCCGACTTACAGGCCCTGACCTTCACCTTTGTGGTCGAGGCGTCTAGGGTCCGGCCGATGCGGATTCTGACCTCTGACCAGGCCGTCCTCGATCACGTCGCCGCGCGACGCGAGGCCATCATCGGGCGCACCATCGACTGGGCCAATATCAACTCCGGCAGCCGCAATGCAGCCGGTTTGAACGCCGTGCTGGACGCGCTGGAAACGGCGGCGCAGGCCTTGCCCGCCACGCTCGAGCGTATCGCGACGCAAGGTTCGACCAGCGTCGCCGACGACGGCTCGGTGCGGACCGAGGCCCATGCCGACGCGCTGAAGATCACCGCCCGGCCGGATGCGCCGATCCAGGTCGTGCTGACCGGCCATTTCGACACCGTCTTCCCCGCCGAGAGCCGGTTCCAGACCGTGACCACGCGGCAGGACGGCGCCCTGAACGGTCCCGGCGTGGCGGACATGAAGGGCGGGATCAGCGTGCTGCTGGCCGCGCTGGAGGCGTTCGAGACCCATCCGGATCGGAACGGGGTCGGCTGGACCGTGCTGCTGAGCCCCGACGAAGAGATCGGCTCGCCCGCCTCTGCGCCGCTGTTGGCCGAACTAGGGGCGCGGGGGCATGTGGGCCTGACCTATGAGCCGGCGCTGGCGGACGGGACGCTGGCGGGGGCGCGCAAGGGCAGCGGCAACTATCATCTGATCATGACGGGTCGCGCCGCCCACGCCGGGCGGGCCTTCGAAGAGGGGCGCAATGCGGTCGCCGGCGCCGCCATCATCGCCGCCGCCCTGCATGGACTGAACGGCCAGCATGAGGGCGTCACCGTCAATGTCGCGAAGATTTCGGGCGGGGGCGCGCTGAATGTCGTCGCCGACAATGCGGTGGTGCGCTTCAATGTGCGCGTCCCGGACAAGGCCGCCGCCGACTGGATCGACGCCTCGGTGCGCGCCATCGCCGCCACGCCGCCGTTCGAGGGGTTGAGCCTGGATCTGCACGGCGGCTTCACCCGTCCGCCCAAGCCGATGGACGCCGCCCAGACCGCCCTGTTCGAAGCGGTGAAGGAAGCCGGCGCCCTGCTGGGCCAGCCCATCGCCTGGAAGCCGTCGGGCGGGGTATGCGAGGGCAACAACCTGCACGCCGCCGGCCTGCCGAATATCGACACCCTGGGCGTCCGGGGCGGCGACATCCATTCGGATCAGGAGTTCGCCTGGCCCGACAGCTTCGTCGAACGCGCCCAGCTGAGCGCCCTGATCCTGTGCAAGATCGCCTCGGGCGAGATCGATGCGGCCAAACTGAAATCCCTGCGGATGGAAACCCTATAGAATGCTTGTCGTCCGTCCCGCCGGTCCCGCCGATCTGGATTATCTGCTGGAGCTGGCCATCCTGTCCGGCCCCGGCTTCACCAGCCTGCCCGAAGATCCCGACGCCCTGTCGGACCGGCTGGCGCTGAGCCAGGCCAGTTTCCGCGGCGAGGTCACGCCGCAGGAGGCCTGGTACACACTGATGCTGGAGGACGGCGACACCGGCGACATCGACGGGGTCGGGTCGGTCAAGGCGACGGTGGGGCTGAAACGGCCGTTCTTCTCGTTCCGGGTGGTGAACAATACGGCGTCGTCCCCGTCGCTGGGCGTCAAGCTGGATCACCAGACCCTGGTGCTGGTCAATGAATGCACCGGCTGGACCGAGGTGGGGTCGCTGTTCCTGAAGGCGGATCGGCGCAAGGGCGGCGCGGGGCGGCTGCTGAGCCAGTCGCGCTATATGCTGATCGGGGCCGAGCCCGATCTGTTCGCCGAGAATGTGCTGGCCGAGCTGCGCGGGGTGTTCACGCCGGACGGCGCCTGCCCGTTCTGGGACCATGTGGCGCACAAATTCTTCCCGATGGAGTTTGACGACGCCGATCGGATGACCGGATCAACCGACAAGCAGTTCATCCTGGACCTGGCCCCACGCCACCCGATCTATGTCGAACTGCTGCCCGAACCGGCGCGCGCCGTGATCGGCAAGGTGCATCCGCAAGGGGTGCCGGCCATGGCTCTGCTGGAGAGCGAAGGCTTCCGCACCAACGGGCTGGTGGACATCTTCGACGCCGGGCCGACTGTGTCGTGCGGGCGCGACAACATCCGCACGGTGCGCGACGCCCGGCGGCTGACCGTCGAGATAGTGGACACTGTCGACGCCGAACTGCCGGCTTTGATCTCGACCGACAGCGTCGCCGCCTTCCGGGCCGTGCGGGCGAAAGCCGACATCGAGGGCGACACCGTGCGCCTGACCGCCGAAACCGCCGCCGCGCTGAAGATCAAGGCCGGCGCCACCGTCCGCGTGAAATCATGATTGTATTCCACACATCCCTTCTCCCCTCGGGGGAGAAGGTGGGCGGCGAAGCCGCTCGGATGAGGGGGCTGGTTCAGCAGTTCCTCGCGTCAAACATCAAACCCGCATCTGGCAACCCCCTCATCCGTCTCGCTCCGCGAGCCACCTTCTCCCCCGAGGGGAGAAGGGGAGTGCAATCATGACCCGTTTCACCTCCACCGACCCCGCCACCGAAGCCACCAACTGGGAGGGCGAGGCCGCCAGTTCGGCGCATGTGCAGTCCGCCGTGGACGCCGCCCGAGCCGCCTTCCCGGCCTGGGCCGATGCGCCTCGGGCCGAGCGGGTCGAGGCCGTCAAACGCTATCAGGCCGTGCTGAAGGACCGCGCGCCCCAGATCGCCGAGGCCATCGCGCGCGAGACCGGCAAGCCCCTGTGGGAAACCAAGACCGAGGCCGCCGCCATGATCGGCAAGGTGGACATCTCGATCCGCGCCTATGACGAACGCACCGGCGAGCGGTCCAACGACACAGCCTTCGGGCGCGCCACCCTGCGGCACCGTCCGCACGGGGTGGCGGCGGTGCTGGGCCCGTTCAACTTTCCCGGACACCTGCCCAACGGCCATATCGTTCCGGCCCTGCTGGCCGGCGACACGGTCGTGTTCAAGCCGTCGGAAGAGACGCCCCTGGTCGGCCAGGTGATGGCCGAGGCCTTCGCCGCCGCCGATCTGCCCAGCGGCGTGGTCAATGTGGTTCAGGGCGGGCGGGAGACGGGCGCGGCCCTGCTGGACGCCGGGATCGACGCCCTGATGTTCACCGGCTCGGGCGCGGCGGGCGCGCACTTCCGCCGCAAGTTCGCCGACGATCCGCACGTCATCCTGGCGCTGGAGCTGGGCGGCAACAATCCGTTGGTGGTCTGGGACGCGGCGGACGCCGAGGCTGTGGCCGGCATCGCGGTGCAGTCCGCCTTCATCACCACCGGCCAGCGCTGCTCGTGCGCGCGCCGCCTGATCGTGCCGGAGGGACCGCAGGGGGATGCGATCATTGAGGCGGTCGCCGCCCTGTCCGACCGGCTGGTGTTCGGCCCATGGGGCAGCGATCCCGAACCCTATGCCGGTCCGCTGATCTCGGCGCGGGCGGCCGAGGCGGCGCTGAAGGCGTTGCAGGAACGGATCGACATGGGGGCCAAGGTCATCCGGGCCTCGGGTCCGGTCGCCAACCTGCCCGGCGCCTTCGTCAAGCCGGCCATCATCGACGTAACCGGGATCGACGTGCCGGACGAGGAGATGTTCGCGCCTTTCCTGTCAGTGACGCGTGTTGCGACCTTCGACGCCGCGATCCAGGCGGCGAATGCGACCCGCTATGGCTTGTCGGCGGGCCTGGTCAGCGACGATACGGCCAACTGGGATCACTTCATCCGCCGCATCCGCGCGGGCGTGGTCAACTTCAACCGGCCGACAACCGGCGCCGCCGGCGACATGCCGTTCGGGGGGCTGGGCGCGAGCGGCAATCACCGGCCCAGCGCCTATTATGCGGCAGATTACTGCGCCTATCCGGTGGCCAGTTTCGAGGCGGACGCGGTCGCGAACATCGAGGGCGAGATCAAGGGGCTGAGGGCGTGAGGGGGGGCGATGCCTCTCCCTCCCCTTTATGGGGAGGGACGATCGCGCAGCGATCAGGGTGGGGTACGACGAGACCTGCACGACTTCATACTTCCCCACCCCGGCTCCGCTGCCGCGTCGCCGCCCCTCCCCATGAAGGGGAGGGAGAGCCTTGGTGAGCGCCGTCGAAGCCAACGCCGACGGTCTGATCGGGCCGACCCACTCCTACGCCGGTCTGTCGCCGGGCAATCTGGCGTCCAGCCTGAACAAGGGCGAGGCGTCGAATCCGCGGGCGGCGGTGCTGCAGGGGCTCGACAAGATGAAGACCCTGGCGGACCTGGGCCTGCCCCAGTTCGTCCTGCCGCCGCATGAGCGACCGAACATCCCGTTTCTGCGGACGCTGGGGTTCACGGGGTCCGACGCCCAGGTGCTGGAGCGAGCGTGGAAGGATGCGCCCAGCTTCGCCGCCGCCGCCTGTTCGGCCTCGCCCATGTGGGCCGCCAACGCCGCGACCGTGACGCCCAGCGCGGACGCGGCCGACGGCCGGGTGCATTTCACGCCCGCCAATCTGATCACCAATCTGCATCGGTCGCTGGAGCACCAGCAGACGAAGCGGGCGCTGGACGCCCTGTTTCCCGATACGTCGCGGTTCGTCGTCCACGACGCCCTGCCCTCGGTCGCGCATCTGGCCGACGAAGGCGCGGCCAACCATGTGCGGCTGTGCGCCGAGCATGGGGCGGCGGGCGTCAATCTGCTGGTGTGGGGGCGAGAGGCGTTCGAGCCCTGGGACGGCCCCTATCCGGCGCGTCAGACGCGCGAGGCGTCGCAAGCCATCGCCCGTCGCCATGAGGCGAGCGGCGTCGTTCTGGCCCAACAGTCCAAGGCCGCCATCGCCGGCGGCACCTTCCACAACGACGTGGTCTGCGTTGGAGCGCTGGAGACCCTGTTCTTCCACGACCTGGCGTTCGAGGACACGGCCGGGACGCAGGACGCCATCCGCCGTGCGGCCGAGGGTCTGTTCGAACCGATCTTCGTCGAGGTGTCGTCCGCCGACCTGCCGCTGGCCGACGCGATCAGCAGCTATCTGTTCAACTCCATGCTGATCCAGATTCCGGGCGAGGATCGCCTGACCCTGATCTGTCCGACCGAGACCCGCGACAACCCGCGCAGCCATGCGGTGGCGCAAGGCCTGGCCGCCTCCAATGGTCCCATCGGCCGGGTCCAGTATGTCGATGTGCGCCAGTCGATGCGCAACGGCGGCGGGCCGGCCTGTCTGCGGCTTCGAGTCGTGCTGAACGCGGCCGAATTGGCGGCGACCAATCCCGCCATGCGGCTGACCGACGCTCTGCACGGGCGGTTGGCGGACTGGGCCGGGCGCTGGTACCGCGTCGAACTGCGGCCGGCCGATCTGGCCGATCCCGACCTGCTGAGCGAAAGCCGGGGGGCGCTGGACGAACTGACGGCCATTCTGAAGCTTGGGAGCGACTTCTATCCCTTCCAGAGAGATTGATGCGTCCATGACGATCGCCGCGCCGATGAACCCCGCTCGCCGCCTGAGAAACATCGTCGGCGGGTCCGCCGGAAATCTGGTGGAGTGGTTCGACTGGTACGCCTATGCGGCCTTCACCCTGTATTTCGCCCCGGTCTTCTTTCCCAGCGAAGACCCCACCGCCCAGCTTCTGAGCGCCGCCGCCGTCTTTGCGGTGGGCTTCCTGATGCGGCCGATCGGGGCGTGGATCATGGGGGTCTATGCCGACCGCAAGGGGCGCAAGGCCGGGCTGACCCTGTCGGTGACGCTGATGTGCACCGGCTCGCTGATCATCGGGGTGACGCCCGGCTACGCGACCATCGGCCTGGCGGCACCGGCCCTGCTGCTGTTCGCGCGACTGTTGCAGGGGTTGAGCGTCGGCGGGGAATACGGGTCCAGCGCCACCTATCTGTCGGAAATGGCCGAGCCGCATCGGCGGGGCTTATGGTCCAGTTTCCAGTATGTCACCCTGATCTCGGGCCAGCTGATCGCCCTGCTGCTGCTGATCGTGCTGCAGAACACGCTGAGCGAGACGGCGCTGGCGTCGTGGGGCTGGCGGATTCCATTCTTCGTCGGGGCGGGTCTGGCGGTCGTCGTCTTCTGGCTGCGTCGCCGGCTGGACGAGACGCACAAGGAGTCCGACGCGAAAGACGCGCCGAAATCCAGCGCCACGCAGCTGATCCTGAAGCATCCGAAGGAGGCCTTGATGGTGCTGGGCCTGACGGCCGGCGGCACCTTGGCCTTCTATACCTACACGACCTATCTGCAGAAGTTCCTGGTCAACACGACAGGCTTTCCCAAGAACACGGCGACCGAGATCAGCGCGGCGGCCCTGTTCCTGTTCATGCTGTTGCAGCCGGCGGTGGGCGCCCTGTCGGACCGGATCGGGCGACGTCCGGTGATGATCGCGTTTGGCGTGCTGGGGATGCTGTGCACCGTGCCGATCATGACGGCGCTGTCGACGGTCGAGAGCCCGTTCGTCGCCTTCCTGCTGGCGCTGGCCGGGCTGGTGATCGTGTCGGGCTATACGGCCATCAACGCCGTGGTGAAGGCCGAGCTGTTTCCCGCCCATATCCGCGCCCTGGGCGTCGCCCTGCCCTACGCCATCGCCAATGCGGTGTTCGGCGGGACGGCGGAATATGTGGCGCTATGGCTGAAGGGCGCGGGGGTGGAGAGCGTCTTCTTCTGGTATGTCACCGGCATGATCGGCGTGTCGTTGCTGACCTTCATCCGCATGCGCGACACGAAGCACAACAGCCTGATTACGCACACGTAGTTACAACCATACCGTCATCCCAGGGCTTGTCGCTGGGATCCAGACTCCCGGTCTAGGGGTCTGTGCGCGCTACCGAAACACCGGGAGTCTGGATCCTCGCCACAAGGGCGAGGATGACGGGTTGGGAGGGGCGAGGAGGACGACAGCTTTGGGGAGGTTTAGAACGATGGGTTCAAGGGGAACCTAGGCCGCGAACCGCCCGCCGCGCTGGGCGTAGGCCTGGGTGCCGCGCGTGAAGACCTTATCGGACGGCAGAACGGTCTCGATCGGCAGGTCGTCCTGGCCCTTCAGCGCCGCATAGACTGGGCCGAAGTCCTTGAGCGTCTCGTCCTTCAGGGCTTCCAGGCTGTCGATGACGAAATAGACCTGCTGGAAGTCGTCGATCCGGTACAGGGTGCGCATCACCCGTTCCAGGTCGAAGCCCAGGCGGTTGGGCGACGGGTCGTCCAGCGCGAAGACGCTCTCGGTCGCAGAGGAGACGATGCCGGCGCCGTAGATGCGCAAGGCCCCGGCCTCCTGCATCAGGCCGAACTCGACCGTGTACCAGTAGAGGCGCGCCAAGTTGGGCAGCATGCCCAGGCCGGCCGCGCGTTGGCCGCCCTTGCCATAGGCCTCCATATAGGCGGCGAAGTCGGGGTCGGTCAGCATCGGCACATGGCCGAAGACGTCGTGGAAGATGTCGGGTTCCTGGAGGTAGTCCAGTTGGTCCGGCTTACGGATGAACTGGCCCGAGACGAAGCGGCGATTGGCCAGGTGGTCGAAAAAGACCTCGTCCGGCACCAGGCCCGGCACACACACCACGGTCCAGCCCGTCAGGGCCTGAAGCTTGGGATTGATCACGTCGAAGTCGGGAATGCCGCCGGCGTTCAGGTCCAGCGCGTCCAAGCCGCGCAGGAAGGCGTCGCAGGCGCGGCCCGGCAGGATCTTCATCTGGCGCGCGTACAGCGCATCCCAGGTCTGATGCTCGACCTCGGTATAGGCGGCCCAGTTCTGGGGAATGGTCCAGTCGGCGGCGGCGCCCTCGGGCGGCTGTTCGAAGACGTGTTCGAAGTCGGACATGGGCTTTCCTCTTTTGCCGACAGTCTAGCCCCGACCGCGCGCGCCTTCCAACCGTCAGTGCAGCCGTTCGTCCAAAGGCGCGTGGTGACCGTGGGCGTCGGTGGTGAACCACCGCTGGGCATCGTCGGGCAGCAGCACGGAATCGCCGTCCTCCAACACCCCCTCGGCGGCATAGGCGACGAAGCCGCCGTCGTCGCCCAGGGCGAAGACGCGGTAAAAGGGCTGATCAGCGGCGACCGAGCCGGTTTCGGCGATGGGGCCCTCGTAGCCGTAATCGACGTCCATCACCACGCCGCGAAAGGCGTCGTCGCGGTGGCGGACGATTTGGCCGATGGCGAAACGGGCTTTGTGAACCTGGGTCATCCCCCTTCATACGACCCGGCACATGAGCCGGACGCTGTCACCCTCGTTCATCTTCCTGACAGAATGGCTTGGCGCGGACGATCTTCGCGGGTTAGGCTGATCGGGACGGGCGCCGTTTCGGACCGCCCACATCGGAATGACGACCCATGCCGGAGACCCACGGCGCGCCCCGACGGCGCGACGAGCGGTCCCAGCCTTCCCGTTCACGGGATGCGTCGGGTCGGGATGCGCCGCTGTATGGCGCGCTCGATCTGGGGACCAACAATTGTCGGCTGCTGATCGCGCGGCCGTCGCGCGAAGGCTTTCGCGTGGTCGACAGTTTCAGCCGCATCGTGCGCCTGGGCGAAGGCCTGTCGCGCACAGGCCTTCTGGACCCGCGCGCCATGGACCGGGCCTATGACGCCCTGGCCCTGTGCGCCGAACGGATCGTCAGAAAGGGCGTGGACTCGGCCCGGCTGAGCGCCGTCGCCACCCAGGCCTGCCGCGCGGCCGAAAACGGCGCCGACTTCATCGACCGGGTGCGCAAGGGCACGGGGCTGAGGCTGCGGATCATCGATCCGGCGGAAGAGGCGCGGCTGGCGGTCGAGGGCTGTCTGAACCTGATCGACCCCAAGGCCGAGGGCGTGCTGATCATAGACGTGGGCGGCGGCTCGACCGAGCTGTCGTGGCTGAAGCGCGAGGGGACGGAGTGGAAGACCACCGCCTGGATGTCGGCGCCGCTGGGCGTCGTCACCCTGGCGGAACGGCATCCCGAGCCTGCCGGCGTAGCCGAAGCCCAACTGGAGCAATGGTACGAGGCCATGGTGGCCGACATGGGCGCGGCCATCGCGGCGGGCGGGATCGAGGACGCCGATCTGATGGCTCTGTTCCGGCAGGACCGGGCGCATCTGGTCGGGACCTCGGGCGCGATCACCAGTCTGGCGGGCATCCACCTGAACCTGCCGCGCTACAATCGCGACCGGGTCGACGGGTTGTGGATGACGCGGGCCGAATGCGAGGCGGCGGCGGATCGGCTGAAGGCCCTGGGGTCGGACGGGCGGGCCAGGGAGGCCTGCATCGGCCCCGACCGGGCGGACCTGGTTCTGGCCGGCGCCGCGATTCTGGAGGCGATCCAGAGGGCCTGGCCGTCGGAGCGGGTTCGCGTCGCCGACCGGGGCCTACGCGAAGGCCTGCTGCTGCAGCGAATGCGCGAGGACAAGGCGCCGCCGAAACGCAGGCGCCGTCGGCGGGGTAAGGGCAAAGCGTCGGCGGTCGGTTGACCCTCGTCTCCTCCCCGCTTGCGGGGAGGTGGCGCGGCGCGTCCTCGCGCCGTGACGGAGGGGTTCTGCACCGCGTCACAGGCGTCAGTGGGACTTCAAGAGCCCCTCCACCACTTCGTGGTCCCCCTCCCCATTGCATGGGGAGGATACGAGTTAGCTCGCCGGGGTGACCTGCACCGGCAGGTCGATGTCGCAGACCGAGAAATCCGCGCCTCTGGACTGACGCGCCTGCTGCGCCAAGGCCTGGAAGGTGGCGGAGCTGGTGTTCAGGACGGCCGCCGCCGGTCGCTCTGCGGCAGGCATGTCGGAGGCGACGCGGACGCGGGTCATGCGGTCGGGGTCGGCGACGATGCCGCTGGGGTCGGGGCTGGCCTTCAGCGCGCGCACGACGTCCAGCCCGGACACCACGCGCCCCCATACGGTGTAGCGTTTGTCCAGCGCCGGATAGGCCTGACGCATCAGGAAGAACTGGCTGTTGGCGGTGTCATTGCCCTCGTCGCGGGCCATGCCCGCCACGCCGGGACAGTTGAGCCCCCAGCCGTGGACCTTGCGGTCGGCGGTGCCGGCCATCAGGTCGTCGGGCTGGGTCTGGACCGGGATGGAGCCGACGAAGCCGATCAGGGCGCCGGTCGGGGCCGCGACGGGGGTGAAGGCCATGTCCGGCCCGCGACGGAAAGTGAACTCGGCGGTCAGGTCGGGATACCAGCTCTGGCCGTCGCCGGTGCCCAGCGGATCGCCGGTCTGGGCCATGAACCAGTCGATCACCCGATGCCAGGCCAGATTGTCGTAGAAGCCGCGCGAGGCCAGCAGCTTGATCCGCGCAACATGGGCCGGCGCGATCTGGGGCGCCAGTTCGACCAGGACGCGGCCCTTGCTGGTGTCGATGACCAGCAGGTTCTCGGGCGTGATCGCGCGCCATTCGTCGGGCGAGGGAGACGGCGCTGGCGGAGGCGGCGGAGCGGGCGGCGGCGCGTCCTGGGCGCTTGCGACGCCGCCGATCGTCGCCAGCATGGCTGCGGCCAATATGGTCCTGCGAATGGTCATCGGCTGTCCCCCCTCCCCTGAACCCGTCAGCCGCCAGTGACCTCAGCCACCGGCTGGATGTCGCAGATGCTGAAGGCCGCGCCGCGCTCGGCGCGGGTCGCGGCGATGCGGTCGGCGAAGGCGGCGCTGCGGCTGTCCATCACGCGCACGGTCGGACGTTCGCCCTCCGGCATCGCCGAGGCCATGCGGACGTGGGTCATGACGTCGGGATCGACGACCTTTCCGTCCTCGGCGTCCGAGCCCTTCTTCAGCTTGCCGACGACATCGAGGCCAGAGACCACGCGGCCGAAGGCGGTATAGACGCCGTCCAGTTGATCGCGCGCGCCCATCATCAGGAAGAACTGGCTGTTGGCGCTGTCGGGCGCGCCGGAGCGGGCCATGCCCAGGACGCCGGGGCAGAACAGGCCGTGGGCGTCGACCTTGAAGTCGGCGGTGACCATCATCTGGGCGTCGGGCTGGGTCTGGACCGGCAGGTCGCCCACCAGGCCCCGGATGCCCTCGCCGACGCCGGGCACGGCGACGAAGTTCGCGTCGCGCCCGCGACGGAAGCTGAACTCGGCCTTCAGGTCCGGCAGGTCGCTGCCGCCCTCGCCCGTGCCCTTGGGATCACCGGTTTGCGCCATGAATTCAGGGATGACGCGGTGGAACTTCAGACCGTCATAGAAGCCCTGGTTGGCCAGGGTGCGGATACGTTCGGCGTGGTTCGGCGCGGCGACCGGGATCAGTTCGACAAGCACGCGCCCCTTGGACGTATCGATGACCAGCAGGTTTTCCGGCGCGATGGTGCGCCAGTCGGAAGCGGCGGCCGTCTGCGCCACGGCCGGAGCCTGAGTGGCGCCGGACGCCAGAAGAGCGGCGCAGGTCGCCGCGATCACACCAAGACGCATACCCGAACTCATCCTCTGTTCTTGACCTTGTCCCGCACGCGCGCGGCGATGGCGGGGCTGACGAAACTGTCGATCGCGCCGTCCAGACGGGCGATTTCCTTGACCAGCCGCGAGGCGATGGCCTGGTGGCGGGGATCGGCCATCAGGAATACCGTCTCGATGTCCTGATTGAGGCGCTGGTTCATGGCCGTCATCTGGAACTCGTATTCGAAATCGGCCACCGCGCGCAAACCCCGCACGATGACGCTGGCGTTCAGCTCTTCGGCGAAATGCATCAGCAGGGTGGAAAAGGGCTGGACCACGATGTCGCCGCCGAAACTTGACACCTCGGCCTTCAGCATCTCGACCCGTTCGGCGGTGGAGAACAGCGGCCCCTTGTCGTCGTTCTGGGCCACGCCGATGACCAGCCGGTCCACCAGCTTCAGCGCCCGCTTGATGATGTCGGTATGCCCGTTCGTCACCGGGTCGAAAGTGCCCGGATAAAGCCCGATGCGCATGCGTGTCTCCCCAGCCTGTCGCGTGCCGTTGCGGGTCGTTTAGCAGGTGCGAAATCAGCGGCCTAGCCGGCTGACGCTATCGTCATCGTGACGGTTTCAGATCGGTTGCGGCGGTTGAGCGCTCCAGGCGGCCTCGATCCGGTCCAGCAGCGCCGGATCATTGGCGAAGACGACGCCGTCGATGGTCGTGATCGGACAGACGGGCGTGGCGCTGTTGCACAGGAAGGCGGCGTCGAAGGCCGCGATGTCCGCCACAGCAACGGACCGGGTTTCCAAGGTCAGGCCCGCCTCGGCCAGGCCGCGCTGGATCAGCACCTGGGTCACGCCCGCCAGCATCGGCGCCTGGGGCCAGACGATGCGGTCGCCCTGGATGAAGCCGATGTTCCAGGTCACGCCCTCCGACACATGGCCCTGATCGTTAACAAACAGGGCGTCGTCGAAACCGGCCGTCCGCGCCGCGCGGCGCAGGCGCGTCAGGCCATAGGTGGAGACATGTTTCAGGTGCGGCGTCTCGCGCACATAGGGCACGGCCGTCACCCGCATGGCGATCGCCAGCGGCGGCGGAGGCGGCGAGACGACGGTCATAACCTTGGGCCGACCGACGAAGGACGGATTGCGATGGCCGATCTCGGGCGAGAACAGGCTGACCCTCAGCCAGCAGGCGTCGCGGTCGGCGACGGCGAGCGCCATCAGGCGGCGAAACTCGGCCTCGCCGGGGCTTTCGCCGAACAGTTCGACGGCGGCCTGGTCCAGGCGGGCGAGATGGAGATCGAGGCCCCGAGCCGCGCCGTTCTCCACGCGGAAGGAGCTGTAGGCGCCGTAGTTCACCAGAGCTTGGTGGGCGAGGTCGTCAGGTGTGGGGGTAAGGCCGTTGATCAGGATGTCCACTGGCCGCTCCCTTTCAATCTTCCCTTCTCCCAGTGGGAGAAGGTGGCCCGGAGGGCCGGATGAGGGTCGGCAGGTGGGCCAATTCGCAGCACCTGCCCCTCACCCTTTCGCGCAGACCGATCGCTTCGCTCTCGGGCGCTCAAGCCCTCTCCCGCTGGGAGAGGGTCTTGGTTTTAGGCTTCGGTCTCGCCGCCCTCTTCGCCCGCGACGTCCGCCTCATCCGAACCGCCGCTGTCGGGCAGGCGTTCGACCGAGACGACCTTTTCGTCCTTGCCGGTGCGGAAGATGGTGACGCCCTGGCTGGAGCGGCCGACGATGCGGACCTGGTCGATGCGGGTGCGGATCATCTGACCGCCCGAGGTGACCAGCAGCAGGTCGTCGGTTTCCTCTACCGGGAAGGCCGCCGCCAGGCGCGTGCCGGCGCGACCGCCCAGGCCGTGGGCCGTCAAACCCTGACCGCCGCGACCCGTGCGGCGATACTCGTAGGCCGAGGACCGCTTGCCGAAGCCGGTCTCTGTGACCGTCAGGATGAACTGTTCGGCGGCGCCCAGTTGGGCGATCCGCTCGACGGTCAGGGCCGCGTCCGCGACCTCGTCTTCAGCCTCGGGCGGAGCCGCGACATCCTCTTCCGCGTCCGCGCCGGCCAGGGCCTTGCGCATGGCGTTGGCGTGTTTGACGTAGGCCGAGCGTTCTTCCGGCGTCGCATCAACGCGGCCCAGGATGGCCATGGAGATGACCTCGTCGCCGTCCTGCAGGCGGACGCCCCGGACGCCGGTCGAATCCCGGCCCTTGAACACCCGCACGTCGTCGGCCTTGAACCGGATCGCGCGGCCCAGCGCCGTGGTCAGCAGGATGTCGTCGTCGGCGGTGCACAGGCCGACGCCGACCATGCGGTCGTCGCCTTCCAGCTTCATCGCGATCTTGCCGGCGCGGTTGACCGTGGCGAAGTCCGACAGCTTATTCCTGCGCACGTCGCCCGCCTGGGTGGCGAACATGATGTCGTAATCGCCCCAGGTCGTCTCGTCCTCGGGCAGGGGCAGGACGTTCATGATGCTGTCGCCCGGCTCGATGGGCAGCAGGTTGACGAAGGCCTTGCCGCGCGAGGTCGGATTGCCCAGCGGCAGGCGCCAGGTCTTAAGCTTGTAGGCCTTGCCGTTGGTGGCGAAGAACAGGACCGGCGTGTGGGTCGAGGCGCTGAACACGCCGGTGATGGCGTCCTCGTCCTTCATCGACATGCCCGAACGGCCCTTGCCGCCGCGATGCTGGGTCCGATAGGCGTTCAGGGCCACGCGCTTGACATAGCCGCCGTGGGTGACGGTGACGACCATGTCCTCGCGCGGGATCAGGTCTTCGTCCTCCATCTCGCCGTCGCCTTCCCCGATCAGGGTGCGACGCGGCACGGCGAACTTGGCCTTCACGTCGATCAGGTCGTCGCGAATGATGGCCAGGACGTTCTTGCGGTCCGACAGGATGGTCAGGTGGCCCTGGATGGTGTCGGCCAGGCCGTTCGCCTCGCCGAAGATGTCGTCACGGCCCAGGCCGGTCAGGCGCGACAGGGTCAGGGCCAGGATGGCGCGGGCCTGTTCGTCGGTCAGTTGCAGGCTGTCGCCGTTGATGACCACGCTGCGGGGGTCGGCGATCAGTTCGACCAGGGCCATCATGTCGCCGACGGGCCAAGGCTTGGCCTGCAGGCGTTCGCGCGCCTCGGTCGGATCGGCCGAGGAGCGGATGATGTGGATGACCTCGTCGATGTTGGCGACGGCGACGGCGAGACCGACCAGGACGTGGCCGCGGTCGCGGGCCTTGTTCAGCTCGAACTTGACGCGGCGAACGACGACTTCCTCACGGAAGTCGAGGAAGATTTGCAGCAGTTGGCGCAGGCCCATCTGCTCGGGCCGGCCGTGGTTCAGCGCCAGCATGTTGACGCCGAACGAGCTCTGCATCGCCGTATAGCGCCACAGCTGGTTCAGGATCACATCGCCGGAGGCGTCGCGCTTCAGTTCGATGACGATCCGCATGCCCTGGCGGTCGGACTCGTCGCGGACGTCGGAGATGCCTTCCAGACGTTTCTCGCGCACCATTTCGGCGATGCGTTCGATCAGGGTCTGTTTGTTGACCTGGAACGGCAGTTCCGTGACGACGATGGCCTCGCGATCCTTGCGGATTTCCTCGACCGAGGCGCGGCCGCGCACGACGACCGAACCGCGACCGTCGCGCAGGGCGTTGCGCGGGGCGGTGCGGCCCATGATCTCGCCGCCGGTCGGGAAGTCGGGACCGGGCACGATGTCCAGCAGGGCGTCGTCGGTGACGTCGGGATCGTCCAGCAGGGCCAGGGCCGCATCGACGACTTCGCCCAGGTTATGCGGCGGGATATTGGTCGCCATGCCGACGGCGATGCCGCCCGCGCCGTTGACCAGCAGGTTCGGGATCCGGCTCGGCAGGACGACCGGCTCCAGCTCCTTCTCGTCGTAGTTCGGCTGGAAATCGACGGTGTCCTTGTCGATGTCGGCCATCAGGGCGACCGCGGCCGGGGCCATCTTGGCCTCGGTGTAACGCATCGAGGCGGGCATATCGCCGTCGACCGAGCCGAAATTGCCCTGGCCGTCGACCAGCATCAGACCCATCGAGAATGGCTGAGCCATCCGCACCAGGGCCATATAGACCGAGGCGTCGCCGTGGGGGTGGAACCGGCCCAGCACGTCGCCAACCACGCGGGCGCATTTCGAATAGCTGCGCTCGGGCGTCATGTTCAGGTCGTGCATCGAATACAGGATGCGACGGTGAACAGGCTTCAGGCCGTCACGGGCGTCCGGCAGGGCGCGGCTGACGATCACGCTCATGGCGTAGTCGAGGTACGAACGCTTCAGTTCGTCCTCGATGGTGATCGTTGAGATGTCGGAGCCGCCGCCTCCCGGAACGATCGGAGTTGCGGCGTTTTCGTAGCTGTCGTCGGTCAATGAAGCGTGGCTTTATGCGGCCGGAATCGGAACGTGATCCGTTGTGACGATTTCTAGCATCCAAGGGCCTCGGTGGCAAAGCGACGCCGCCGTGAAAGCCCGTCTCTGAAAGGACATTCGACATGCGCGCCAACCGCCTCGCCGCCGCCCTCCTTCTCGCCTCCCCGCTGGCCCTCATGACGGCCTGCGCCGCCACCGGAAACGCCCCCCAGGCTGCGGTCGTCCGATCCCCGGTCGGGGCAACCGGCCAGGCCATTCTGGTCAACGCCCAGGGCGCCAACATCGGCCGCGTCGACCTGCGTCAGGGCGCGACGGGCCTGCTGGTCAAGGTCGAGGCCTCGGGCCTGACGCCCGGCTGGCACGGCATCCACATCCATGCGACCGGCGCGTGCGAGACGCCCTTCACCTCGTCGGGCGCCCACATCAACCACGGCGACCCCAAGCCGCCGCACGGCCTGCTGAACGGCAATGGGCCGGACGACGGCGACCTGCCCAACGTCTGGGCCGGCGCTGACGGCAAGGTGAACGCCGAACTGTTCACCACCCGCGCCCGCATCTCCTCGCAAGGGCCGGGACAGTGGCTGTGGGATGCGGACGGCTCGGCCATCATCATCCACGCCAACCCTGACGACCATTCGAGCCAGCCCATCGGCGGCGCGGGCGACCGGGTGGCGTGCGCGGCGTTGAGCGCGAGCTAAGACCCGCTCAGCCCTCTGAAAATCGGCCCGCTGGACCTCGGTTCAGCGGGCTTCTTTCTGCGCAAGCAGCCGTTGGATCAGGTCCGTCTGTTCCTGCTGGCGGGCGGTCAGGGCCTCTACCTTTTCCAGCAGGGCCATGATCTCGATTTCGGCCTTCAGATTGACCTGGTAGTCGTTGCCGGCGTCCATACGATCCTTCGACGCCTGACGGTTCTGGCTCATCATGATGATGGGCGCCTGGGCCGCCGCGATCATCGACAGCATCAGGTTCAGGAAGATGAAGGGATAGGGATCGAAGGCGTCGCGTCTGAGGATCAGGTTCAGCACGGTCCAGACCACCAGGAACAGGCCGAAGGCGATCAGGAAGGTCCATGACCCGCCGAAGACCGCTACCCGGTCGGCCATGCGTTCGCCGAAGGTCTGGCGGTCGTCGAACGTCTCATTGATGTCGCGAGACACGGGTCGGCGGGCGGCGGCGCTGTCGATCGCCTGCCGTTCGTCCGCGTCCAGTTCGGCATGATCGCGTCCCAGCCAGCGCCGGGACAAATGATCGGGGTCGAGGGGATTGTGCATGGCCGGCTCCGGAAGCTCCGGGCCTAGATCAAGCCTTGGCGGCGCCCGCGCGCAAGCCCCGTTCGGCCAGGGCGACCACGGCGACCCCGCCCATGGCGATGGCCGAACCGGTCAGGATCTGCGGCGTCAGCACGTCGCCCATGAAGCCCCAGCCGATCAGCATCGACACCACCGGCGTCACCAGCAGATAGGGCGTCACCCGCCCCGCCTCGCGCCGCTGAACCAGCCAGAACAGCAGGGTGGTCGCCAGGACCGACGACACGATCCCGGCCCACAGCAGGGCCGCCCAGACCAGGGGCGTGGCGCGCTGCAACGCCGCCCACTGGCCATGCTCGAACACGGCCGAACCGAAGGCCATGACCGGAAAGGCGCCGAGCGCCAGCAGGCCCTGCATCTTCAGCGGCGGGATGGAGGTGGTGCGCCGCGCGACCACCGTCGTCACGCCCCAGGCCGCGCCCGCCGCGATGGCGACCAGAATGGCCTTCCAGTCCTGCAGCGCATGGGCGTCCAGGGTCATCCAGGCCACGCCGACGAAGGCCACCCCCATCCCGGCCAGGGCGGCCTTGCTAAGCCGCTCGCCCAGAATCAGGAACGCGAACAGGGTGGTGAACGGGATCCACAGCTGGTTGGCCACGGTCACCGGACTGACATCGGTCGCCATCCAATAGGCTGTGTAGGCCAGACCATACTGGATGGGTCCGCCGACCAGGACGATCAGCAGCAGGCTTTTCCAGTCCGGAAACGGCGGACGAACGAAGACGATCAGACAGGCGGTGGCGACGCCGAACCGGATCGCCCCCACCAGCAACGGCGGCAGGGTTTCGGTCGCCAGCTTGGCCCCGGCATTGTTCACGCCCCACACCACGATGATCGCCACGATGGCGGCGATTTCCAGCCCGGTCAGGGCGTGGGGCTTGATTGGCGGCGGAGCGGGCGCGGGGGCGACGTCGGTCATGATCCGCCTATGGCACGGTGCGCGCCCGACGTCGGCTCACTTTGAATGACCCGAGGTTTCCGCTCAAAACCACGCTCGGCGACCATTGCGCAAAACGGTCGCCGGGCCGGTCTGATCCTAGAACGGAATGTCGTCGTTGAGATCGTAGCTTTCCTTGGGACCGCTGGGCTTGTTGGCGCCGCCGGTGGAGAAGCCCGAGGAATAGTCGTCATCGCCGCGACCGCCGCCGCTTCCGGCATAACCGCCGCCTTGCGATCCGCCTTCCGAACGGCCGCCCAGCATGGTCAGTTCACCCTTGAAGCGGCTGACCACGATCTCGGTGGAGTATTTCTCGACGCCCTGCTGATCGGTCCATTTGCGGGTCTGGAGCGCGCCCTCGATATAGACGGTCGAGCCCTTCTTCACATAGTTCTCGACCACCTTGACGATGTTGTCGTTGAAGATGACGACCCGGTGCCACTCGGTCTTTTCCTTGCGCTCGCCCGAAGACTTGTCGCGCCAGGTTTCCGAGGTCGCGATCGACAGGTTGGCGATGCGGTCGCCGTTCGGCATGGACCGGATTTCCGGATCGCGGCCCAGGTTGCCGACCAAAATGACCTTGTTGACGCTGCCCGCCATGGAAACTTCCTTCTCGTATGGAGCGGCGAGTCTCTCGCCCGCCCCGTCAATTCAGTCCGATGTCTGACCGGGGCGACGCCTTATCGCCAGCCGCTTTCGACATCGCACCCGCCAAACCGGTGGATTAACGAAATGTTCCACCTTTGTTCACGCCGCGCAAGTTCTACTTCGCTTCGGGCTCCGCCGCCACGGCGACCGGACGGCCGGCGTCGTCGCGCTGGATAGCGCCGGGGATGGCCAGGCGGCCGTCGCCGGTGCGGGCCATGGCGAAGAAGCGGCTGCCGGTCAGGCTCTTGCCGAACTTGACCCCCTCGCGGTCGATGAAGATGAACCGTCCCTGATAGGCGCCCGTCACCTCCTGGTTCGACCCGCCCATCCGCAGGAAGCGCAGACGCATCTCTTCCAGGCGCGCGGCGCACTGTTCGATCTGCGGCTGGGCGTCGGCGATCTTCTGCAGGCGCGGCGGCGCATTGTCCGGCGTGGCCACGAAATAGCAGGCGCCGTCCGCGAACTCGTACTTCGGCTCGTTGGAGCAGGCCCCCAGCAGGGCGGTTCCGGCGACGGCGGCAAGAACGAGAAGGCGCATCAATTCATCCCGGGAAATTGGCAGTTGCGGTCCTGCTCGGCCAGGGTCCTGAAACGAACGTTGTCGCTCGACTGTTCCACCCGGCGCGGCACCAGCCGCAGGGTGGTGTCGCCCCAGCGGCCGTACTGGGCGTCGCCGGGCGACACGCAGGTTCCGGAATACAGGGCCTGCACGCAGGCGTTCAGGCTCATATTGCCCGACAGGGTTCGCCAGTCCGAACCGCTATGACGCAGGCAGGGCGAACCGGCGGCGGCGGGCGTGGGCCGGGGTGCGGGGCTGGGCTGGACGGACAGTGGGGGCTCGGCCTCGGCCATCTCGACCGGCGGCAGTTCCGGCGGCGGGGCGAAGGCGGCGGTGGGCGCGGCGGCCAGGGCGCCCGTCGCGTCCAGGCCCACGTCCAGGGCTTCGGTCGCCAGGCCATTGCGCTGAGCGCAGTCGGCCAGGGTCGCCATGCCCACGAACTGTCCGTCCACGAAGCAGCGCAGCTCGCGCGTCGGCTCCAGCGAGGGGGCGTCGGCCAGATTGACCACCAGCCCGCCCTTGGACGCGGGCGAGGCCTCCGGCGTCTTGTCGCCGCCGCCCGTGAAGACCAGGGCCAGCACCACGGCGGCGATGATCACCAGGCCTGCGCCGACGGCGATGATGACGCGGTTGTCGTTCGGAAGGGCCATGGAAGGGCTTTCGCGGATGAGGTCGCCAATAACCCCGAGCGGGCGCCGGGCGTCAACCGCCTTGGGCCGCCACGGACGCGATCAGGCCAGCAGACGATCCAGCGCCGCCTGGAAGTTGGCGATCTGCATCTGCTGATATGCCGTGGACGAGCCGTTTCCGGTCTGGCTGTTGGTGGTTTCGGCCTTCTGCGGTCCCAGCGACTTGTAGGCCGAGCGGATCACGGTCATCGCCTGGGACAGACCGTCGATCGCCGCCTTGATCGATTCAGGGTCGTTCAGGTTCAACGTGTTGGACAGGTTCAGGCCATAGGTGGTCGGCGCGTCCTTCTCGGGTTCGGTCGGGCCGACGAAGCCCGGCGTCAGGCCCAGGGCGGCCAGAGCATCCTTGCCCGCTGCGCCCGAAGAAATCACCGCGCCTTCACGGTTCACCGCCGTGGAGATGACGAGACGCTGCGTGGCGGGAACCGACTTCAGGTCGGAGACGACCTTGGCCTCCAGCTGGCGACCCGAGGCGTTGTTTATCTTCTTGGCCAGGCTGTCCAGCGTGTCCTTGGCCTCGATGGTCACGGTCACGGCCCGGCCGCCCCCGGCCGGCGAAATGGTGAACTGGTCGCCAGCCCTGGCCGAGGTGGCGACGGTCAACAGCTTGGAATCCGCCTGCATGATCTCACCCTGCGGCAGACCCAGGCGGTCGAGCACGCTGGCGCCGCCTGAAGCGATGCTGAGGCTGGTCGGCTTGGCCTGATCGTCGTCCGCCTGCCAGGTCTTGTTCTGCTCGACGGCGCCCGTCGCCAGGTCGATGCGCGCCAGATAGCCGCGGGTCGGATCCTCCTTGGCCGCGCCGTCCGCGCGGTTCGTGCCGGTGATCCAGACCTTTCCGTCCTTGATCTCGACATCGGCGGCGGTGTCGTCACCAGCGCCGCCGAAATAGGTCAGCCGCTCGTCGCCAGAGGCCTGGAGGTCCCCGGACAGGGTAGCGACGAAGACATCGGTCCCGCCCGCGTGGGCGTTCGTCGTCGTGCCGACGTTCAGCGCGGTGTTGTTCGTGTGCCCGGTCACGACGACCTTGCCGTCCTCGACCGAGATGCCCGCGATTTCTCCTCCGGCGTAGCCGAGGTCTCTGGTCGAGGCCAGGGTCGGCACGCCCTGCGCATCCAGGGTGAAGCGGCGGACGATCGCCTTCCCGTTCTCGACACCGGCCGTATAGAGGTCGGAGCCCGACACCGTCATCGCCTGGACGGAATCGTCGCCCGCGCTGCCGAACTGCGTCGTGGAGACGCTCACCCCAGCGATCGGCCCGATCACCGTAAGCGGCTTTTCCTGAAAGGTCTGGAGATACGAATCCCAGCCGCCCAGCGCCGCCGTGCCCGGCATGGCCGACTTGGAGCGACCGGCGACATAGACCACGCCGTCGGCGCCGAAACCGACCTCCGTCGCCTCGTCGGCCGCCTTGGCGCCGCGCCGCTGGGTCCACAACTCCTTGCCGGAGCTGTCGAATAGGGTGACGAAACTGTCCGCCGTCGCGGCGTTGTCGCCGCTCTTGCCGGGCTCCAGCGCGCCGGTGACGGAGCCGGCCAGGGCGACCCGGCCGTCGTCGTCGATGGCGATGGAGAAGCCGTTAGCGCTGGACGCCGCGCCCAGCAGCTTGGTCTGCATCAGATTGCCGGCGGAATCGTATTTCATCAGGGCGACGTCGCGCGCACCCTTGATCGGCTGATTGGCGTCGCCGGCGGTCAGATCGGCGACGACCCACACCGAGCCGTCGGGGGCCACGGCGCTGGCGCGGACGGATTCGACACCCTCGGGCAGATCGGTCTGGCCCACCCGGCCCTCGACCCAGAACGGATCATCGACGCCCCGCTGCGCCGTGGGCGCGGCGCCGCCATCGACCTGAAACTTCAGCAGCTGGCCCGCGCCGGCCTTGCCCGCGCCTTGGGTGACGTAAACCGCGTCGGAGGCTTCGACAGCCGCGAACCCGACCGTTTCGCCCGCCGATCCCCAAACCTTCAGCGCCCACTGGTCCGGCCCCGCCGGCAGGGTGATCGTCTTGTCGCCGCTCTTGACCGTCTTGGGCTCGGCGGGAACCATCTCACGGCCCATGCGGGTCGCGACGCCGGCGTCTTCCAGCTTGCCGTTCATATAGGCGACGACATTATCCATCGTCCGTTCGGTCGCGCCCATCTCGGACAGGTCCATCTCGACCGTCTGGGTTCCGTCCGCCACCTTGACGGTCATGGCGAATTTTACGTCGCCCTCGAAGGCCTTCACTGCCGAGGTGATGGCGCCGTCGTGGATCGGCGCGGTCGTGAAGGTGGTCGGGGCGCGTTCCTGGGCGTAGCCGGTTTTGACCGTCGACTGCGACACGCCCTGAACCATGCGGACGTCTTCGAACTCAGCAGTCTTCAGATAGTCGGACAGTTCGACCAGACCGGAGCCGAATCGCTTGGCGACCTGGGCGGCCTCGCCGCTGGTCAGCCCCTTGACGTTGGCGCGGTCGGCCAAGGCGCTGAGGGAATTCAGGCCCTGATACAGGGCGAACAGTTTGCGATAGTCGGCCGAGGCGCCGGCCATATCCATCTCAACGGCGGATTCGTTGATCAGTCGCCGGCCCGCCAGGGCGGAACGCAGGAGATCGCTGGGCTGGGGCGCCTCGGCCAAGGCTTCCGTGGACCAGGGCGCGGTCGGCTGAGTCTTTTTGGTCGTCGCAGCCGTCGTGGCGCCGATCAGCGACGACGTGTCCGTCGTCACTCCGTACAGACCCAGCAGATAGCTGTTGTTGATCATTCAGACGGCTCCGCCCTCATGATGCGGTCGCCGCCAATAATGAACCGTTAAGCTGGGCGTCAGCCCTGGAACAGGGACAGGATGACCTGCGGCGCCTGGTTGGCGATCGAAAGGGACTGGACGCCGAGTTGCTGCTGGACCTGCAAGGCCTGCAACCGCGCGCTTTCCTTGGCCAGATCGGCGTCCACCAGATTGCCGATGCCGGATTCCAGCGAGTCCGACAACTTGCTGACGAAGGTCGTGTGGCGCTCGATCTGCTTGGCCTGAGCGCCCAGTTCCGCCAGACGGGAGCTGGATGTGGTGATGGCGGCCCTGACCGCAGCCAGCGCTGCGGTGGCGCCCGCCTCGGTGTCCAGAGCGAGCCCCGTGAGACCCAGGCCATCGACCGTGAGATCCTGACGACTGAGTGAAATCGTCTCCGCCCCGTCCGCACTGGCCAGGAAGGGCACCGCGACCGTCGAGGAGCCGTCCAGAATATTGGCGCCGTCGAAGACCGCATTGTCGGCGAAGGACGCAATAGACCCTAAAAGAGCCTGAAATTCTTCATCGTACCGGGCGCGCGTGTCCGCGCTTTGGCTAGGATCGGCGGCCGCTGTGGCCTTGGTCTGAAGTTCCACCAGCAGATCAGAGATTTGTTCGCCTGCGGCGAGCGACACGTCGGAAATCGACGTCGCACGCTTCAGACTGGTGGTCACCGCCTCCAGCGACCCCATGTCGGCGCGCTGGCCCTGGGCGACCGCCCAGACCGCCGCATTGTCCTTGGCGCCCTGGACCTTCAGGCCCGTGCTCACTCGACCCTGGGTCAACGCCAACTGATCGTTGGTGCGGTTCAGGTTCTGCAGGGCGATCATCGCCGAGGTGTTGGTACGGATACTGGTGGTCATGGCTTCAAGCCCCGGACGTTCTGTTCCCTGCAGGATTAACCATGAGTCGTGAGCGTATGGTTAACGCAGACGAAAGCATGATTCCGCCGTCCGGCGAACCGGCGGCGTCAGGCAGGACTGAAACATCGACCGCCTCAGACGGCGGTGTCTACCACCCTACCCCCTCGATAGGTCGGGTCGCGGGTCAACTTCTCGACGTCTTCCCGAGGAAGCTGGCGGATCACCTCGCCTGTCACGCGGTCAAGGACCTTGTAGACGAAGCGGTTGCGACCCAGAGCCTCGATGGTGAGGCGGTAACGGCCAGCGTCGGCATTGTCGTTTCTGGCTGGCGGCGCTGAGGAAATATCCTCCGCGTTGATCGAAACGACGGCGGGCGGAGGTACGCTGGCTACTCTGGCGACATGGTTTGTCATGGCTCCCTGCGCGGATCAGCCCGCGTCCCTCTGACGTGCGCGACGGTCGGCCGGGGCGGTCGCGAAACCGCCCCGGCCGCTCGCTTTAGCGGAACAGGCCGAGCAGGATCGAGCTCGACGAGTTGGCGATCGACAGCGCCTGCACACCCAGCTGTTGCTTGGTTTGCAGGGCGGTCAAACGGGCGCTTTCCTTGGCCAGGTCGGCGTCCACCAGGTTGCCGATACCGGCTTCCAGGGCGTCTTCCATCTTGCCCGTGAAGGTGGTCGTACGTTCCAGCGACTTGGACTGGGTGCCCAGCGTCGCCAGGTCGGCCGTGAAGGCCTCGAGCGCTGCCTGCACTTCATCCGCAGTGGCGCCTGCGGGCGTTGCGTCCGACGGCGTGCCCATGCCGATGGTCTTTGCCGTACCGGCGGTGTCGGTGATGACCTCCACCGATGCCGTCCAAAGGTTCTGACCGTCGAAGTTTGCGCCGGCCAGAGCGGAGTCGATCTCGACCTGCAGGGCGTCATAGTCGGCCTGCAGAGCCGTGGTCGTGGCGGAAGAACCACCGGCTTCGATGGCGACGGCCAGCGACTTCATTTCGGTCAGGGCGTCGACGACGGTGTCGCCGGCGGCCAGAGCCACGTCCACGATCGATTGGCCGCGTTGCAGCGACTGCTTGACCGAACCCAGGGCGCTCATTTCAGCACGCTGGTTGGTGGCGATGGCGAAGATGGCGCCGTTGTCCTTGGCGGACGAGACGGCCATGCCGGTCGAGACACGGTTTTGGGTGGTGGAGAGCGCCTTGTTGGTGGCGTTCAGGGTCTGCAGCGCGACGTTGGCGCCGTAGTTCGTGTTGATGCTGTTAGCCATTTTGGCTGTCCTTTTCACTTCGTGATGTCCGGCGCCATTTTGGCGACCGGGGGCTTTTTGCCCACTTTCCATGGAAGCAAGTGCCGGGCCATCTTGACCGTTAACGGCGCCCCGTAATGCACTACTATCTATTTGATTTTACTAGATTATTTTCTCGTTTACGTTAAGACGCCCGGCAAAATCCGCCTGGAGCGGGCAAGAACTGCCGGGCACCCGGCAAAAACTGCTCGGCACGATATGCCGGACAAGCAAAAAGGCGGCCGGACCAGGGTCCGACCGCCTTTCGAGAGCGCTAGTTCAGAGAGTCGAGACTTAGCCTTGGAACAGGCTCAGCAGGATCTGGCTGGAGGAGTTGGCGACCGACAGGGCCTGGACGCCCAGTTGCTGCTTGGTCTGCAGAGCCGTCAGGCGGGCGCTTTCCTTGGCCAGGTCGGCGTCCACCAGATTGCCGATGCCGGCCTCGACCGCATCCTGCATCTTGCTGTTGAAGGTGGTCTGGCGCTCCAGCGACTTGGACTGGGTGCCGATGGTGGCTAAGTCGGCGGTGAAGGATTCGATCGTCGCCTGGACGCCGGCCGCCGTAGCGGTGGCGGGTGTCGGATCGACGGCGGCCGCGAAGCCGACGTCATAGGTGGTGCCCGAAGTGTCGGTCAGGACGCCGGTCACGGCGCCGTCGGTCCACAGATTCACGCCGTCGAAGTTGGCGCCGGTTAGAGCGGCGTCGATTTCACCCTGCAGGGCGTCATAGTCGTTCTGAAGGGCCGTGGTCGTGGCGGACGAGCCGCCGGCTTCGATGGCGACGGCCAGAGCCTTCATTTCGGTCAGAGCGTCGACGACGGTGTCGCCGGCGGCCAGGGCCACGTCCACGATCGACTGACCGCGCTGCAGCGACTGGCGGACCGCGTTCAGCGATCCCAGCTCGGCGCGCTGGTTGGTGGCGATGGCGTAGATGGCGCCATTGTCCTTGGCGGACGAGACGTTCATTCCCGTGGAGACACGGTTTTGCGTCACGGCCAACTGACGGTTGGACGCGTTGAGGTTTTGCAGCGCGACCATGGCGCCGACGTTCACATTGATGCTGTTAGCCATTTTGGCTTTCCTTCTTCACTTCGTGTGATGTCCGGCGCCATTTTAGCGCCAGGAGCATTTTGCTCGGGCTTCCTAAGAGCAAGGGCGGGGCCAGCCGGAAACAGGGGGGCTGGGCCAGACCTTCATTGTTTTCATTGAACTTATTTTTGATGCTCGGCGAGGCGACCCGGCAAACTCGCCCTTCATGCGGCAGAAGTTGCCGAGTCGTTTCTGCAGGGGTGTCAGTCCGACCGCCGTTTGGGTCCGGCCTGGGCGTCATGCATCGCCCGCTCGGCCAGCAACGTCTCGACCGCCAGCCGTCGCGCGCCGTCGCAGGCGACGAGCTGAGCGCCGCGCCGGGCATAGGCTGTGTCCAGATCACCCGCCGTGGGATCAGGCGGCAGGGTCGCCAGTGCGCAGGGCTGCGTCGCCGCTTCCGGCAGGATCAGCCGCACCGGCGCAACCGTCGAGATCGGGGGCGAGCCGGCACAGCTCGCGGTCATGGCCGCGCAGACGATCGGCGCGGCGGTCTTCAAGAGGATGGTCGGCATCTTCGGCGCTCCTGGCCTGTGCGACGGCTGTGGCGGTCGCCCGCTCCACCGCCGTCGTCTTGTGTTGAAAAGCGTCCACGCGGGCGGCCTGGGCGATGGCGCCCTCGGCCTCGATCCGCCTGGCGTTCGCCTGGGCCCGGGCGAGCGCGGTCGCCGAACGGGCGTCGGCCTGGGCGGCCGCAAGGCGTTTCTGCTGGAGGTTCAGCGGATCCCAGCGAAAACCCAGCCCGCCCAGCAGGGCGAAGGACACAGCCAGCGCCGCCGCCCCCGCCGCCAGCCAACCCAGCGGCGTCAGCGCGCGCAGGATCGATCCCGCGCTCATGGGAAGGCCTTTCGATCCAGCTCGAAATGCGGGCCGTCGCGCAGGCGTTTCCAGTCCCCGCCCCAGACCAGGGGCGTCTTCAGCTCCAGCGCCGCCGCCTTGAAGGCCTCGGCGATCCGGCCATACAGCGGCCAATCCCACCGCACCTGTCCGTCCACCAGGGCGGCGACGTCCACGGCGTGTCCGGTCAGGTGGCGCGAGCGGAGGGTGCGGCTGGCCCCGGCCTTCACCAGCACCGCCTGCCGTGTCGTGGTGCGCAGCCCCTCGGTGATCATGAAGTCCACGGGCGATCGCACGATGGCCGCCTTGACCACCGCCCTCAGCGCCGGATGCACGCCTTGCAGGCGCGTCTGGGAACGTATCGACAGACGGAAACTCACGGCCGACCTCCCGTCATCTTCAGTCGGGCGTTGGCCAGCAGGGCGACCAGTTGCTGGGCGGTCGGGGCCACCAGATAGAGCACCAGGATCAGCGCCAGCAGGCCCATCAGCCCGTCGGTCATCTTTGGCAGCATCTCCGGCGGCATGCGTCCCACGGTGCGCATCAGCAGCACCCATAGCCCCGCGCTGACCGCGAAGGCGTAGAGCCGGCGAAACAGCCAGCGCCCCTCCGCCAGCGGCCTTGCACCTTGCGTTCGTCGGGTCATCGTTCGTCCTCTTCATCATGGGTTTCAAAGGGGCAGCGTCCGTCCCAGCCGGACTGGGCGCGCCATTCGCCGTCGCTGAGGCTGTCGGGGACGTCCCAGGCCTCGGGCTCCAGCACCTCGACCGGCTGGGCCTGGTCTCGCCAGCGGCTCATCCGACGGCCGTGATGCGGACTAGGCCGGGACCGCCTGCGCCGCCCACGCCGGGGGCGGTCAGGCCTGCGCCCCCGCCTCCCCCGCCCGCGCCGAAGGCGGCGCCGGCGCCGCCTGAACTTCCCGCGCCGCTAGACGAGGCGTTTCCGCCGCCGCCTCCGCCGCCCGGCATGGACAGATTGGGGTTTATCGAAGCGACACCGGGCGCCCCAGCGCTTCCGCCCGCCGCACGAAGTCCCGACCAGTCGCCAGCTCCGCCTGCGCCCCCGGCACGCGCGACATCGGCCGCGCTCAGCCCCCCGCCGCCGCCGCCTCCACCCGGACCGTCGGGACAGACCGTTTCGCCGCCGCTCGCCGCCGTGGCCGTGATGGAGGAGCCACCGCCGGGATTGGCCGCGCGCAGGCCCAGACCACCTGCGCCCCCGACGCCGTTGGTCCCGCCCGCGCCGCCCAGGGCGCGCAGCAGAACGGTCCCGTCCATGCTGATCGTGCTGTCTTCGCCCGCGCCGCCGTTAGACGCGCCGCCGGCGCCGACCGTGATTGACAAGGCCCCGTCCAGATCCGCCGTGGCCCAGCGCGCCTGTGTCAGCCCGCCCGCGCCGCCGCCTCCGCCGCCGAGGCGAGCGGTTCCCGCAGGTCCGGCCTGACCCGCAGCCCCGCCGCCCCCTGCGCTCAAACAGGCGACCTCGATCCAGCGCGCCCAGGCCGGCGGCGCATAGCTGTCGTCGTTGGTGAACAGGGTGGTCTCACGACGGCTTGCGCCGGCTTCGAAGGCGATGCGACCGCTCGTCCGGTCCACGCGGAAGACCGGCCGCCACGTCCCGTCGTCGTCGCAGACCTTGAGCCCCAGATCATCCTCGCCGATCAGGCCCAGTTCGGCGCGCGCCGCGTATCCGCTCTGAAACAGCAGCGACAGGACGTCGGCCGCCGTCTGTTTGTTCAGCGTCAGGCGCAGGTCGCCGTCGCCGCCCTCCTCGACGCCGCGCGCGGTGAACAGGGCGGTGTTGATCTTGGCCGCCAAGGGATTGGCGGCGTCTGCAGTCGTTCCCACCCCCAGCCGCGTCAAGGCCTGCGCCTCGCCCATCCAATCGCCCAGCAGGACCCAGCCGGAGGCGGCGCGCGCCACCACCGTCTGCTCGTCCAGCACCGTGGCGATCATCCCGACAGGCGCCGGCGTGACGGACCAGCCGCCCGCCTCGAACCGCATAAGGGTTCCCGCCGCCCGCCCGGTCCAGGCCGCTCCTTCCGCGTCGTCAGGCAGGATGTACAGATCGCCGTCGGATGGAGCGCCCGGCTGGATCGCCGTCGTCCGGCTGACCACCGCCGTCTGCAACAGGGCGTCCAACCGGGTCAGGGCCGTGTTCAGGGTCACGTGCTTCTGCATCTGCCCCGCCGCCAGATAAGGCAGGGCCAGACGCGCGCTGAAATCGTCGCTCATCGTTCTCTCCGTTGTCGTCGGAGATCAGTCTGGGCGCGGCTCTAACTCAGGCCGGAAGATGACCTACATCATCTTACAAGCATTTGTGTTGTCGTCGTTTTCTTTGGCGAGATATGCGGCTTAAGCCCTTTCAACCCGCGTATTTCAGTCGTGCAGATACACGATCCGCTTCAGCTTGCGGTCGTCGCGAACCGTGGCCTCGTGACGCTCGTGGTCGCCGCGGGCGCGGGCGTCGGCCTCCGTGTCCTCGACCCAGTGCGTGCTTTCGATGTCCTTTTGCAGGGCGCGGGCCGCCATCAGCTGACCGGGAAAGAAGGTGTCCACCACGTCCCCGGCGATCGGCACCGCGCCGGTCGCCGTGTCGAACGCCATATAGGCCGCCATCCGCGCCAGCGCCCAGGGCGACGCCTTGGCCCGCACGGCCTGAAGCATCAGCCAACCGCCGGTCCCGACCGTATAGACCGTGCCCACGACCGGCACCCAGGTCAGCATGGCGTCGAGCCCCAGGCCGAACGGCCCGACGCCGATCACCCGGTCGGAAAGCTTCTTTACGCCCTCGACATTGGACCAGATGTTTTCGATATCCCGGATTGACCGTTTGGCCATGTCGTCCTCCAAAGCGTCGCCTTAACGCGGCACAGCGATCCGCGTTCACCACAGAAGGCAAGTCCCTGATGTCTCTGCTCAAGCTGGCGGCCAACGCCACGGTCGGCGCCCTGCTCGTCGGCCTGTCGATGTTCGGGATCGCGGCCCTGAGCGGCATAGGTCATCGCTGGGTCGATATCCTGGCCCAGTTCACGTCGCCGGTCCTGCTGGCGGCCGTCGTGGCGACGCTGGCCTGTCTGATCCTGCGGCTATGGCCCGCCTCGATCATCGGCGGGCTGGCCTGTCTGGTGCTGGTCGTCGCGGTCTGGCCCCAGTGGACGCCCAGGAAGGGCGTTCCCGTCCCCGACCAGCCCATCGTGCGGGTCTATTCGGCCAATCTGTGGGTCTGGAACACGGACGTGGCGGCCATGCGCCGCTCCATCGTCGCGGCCGACGCCGACATCCTGGTGCTGGTCGAGGTGGGCGAGGCGCCCGCCGCGCGGATCGACGCGCTGCTGGCCGGCTATCCCCATCGCACCGCCATCGGTCGGACACGCAGACCGGGCGATCATGCGCGTTCCATCATCGCTTCGCGCTATCCCATCCTCACGCAACTGCCCGATAGAAACGATGGCCTCAGCGCCGTGGGGGCGATCGTCCAGACACCTATCGGACCGATCAACGTCTTCGGCGTCCACCTGACCCGGCCCTGGCCCTACCAGTATCAGTGGGGCCAGATCACGCAGGTCATGGCCCTGACCGAGCGTCGCAAGGCGGCGCCGGATCATCCGGTCATCGCCGCCGGCGATTTCAACAGCGTCTCGAGCGCCCGCATCGGCCGCCAGATCCAGTCGGACATGGGTCTGATCCCCGCGCCTGCCTGGCCCGGCACCTGGCCCAGCCAGGCGCCCGCCTTCGCCGGCATCACCATCGATCAGGTGTATCGCTCGCCGGATCTGGCCCTGATCGTCCGCCGTCTGGGCCAGCCGACGGGGTCCGACCACCGCCCGGTCGTCACCGAGTTCACCCGCGCGCAGTCGCCGAAATAAGCGCCTTCAGCCGGGCCTCATGCCCGTCGATCGGGAAGTCGTCGGCGACCCAGCCGTCCTCGAACGCCTTGATCAGCCGGCCGGTCTCAGGCCCTGCGGCGACGCCCAGCCGCGCCAGATCCCGCCCGCCGACCGGCATCTTCGGCGGCGTCCAGTCGGCGGCCAGCGCCCGCAACGGCGCCCCGTCGCCTTCGCCGGCCGCCTCGGCGCGCTTCAGGCGATCCTCGAACACCCTGCGTCCCAGCCGATAGATCGCCGCCCGCGCCTCGGCGTCGCTCATGCGCGGCGATACAGCCGCGCCGTCGCCGACCGCCGCCTTTAGTCTGTCCCGCACGGCGTTCGACAGACGTAGAGCGCTCGCGATCCCGACCACTGCCGCTGCATCGGCGGGCAGCAAAGCCGACACCCGCATCACCGGATCGTCTGTCAGACCGCACATCGCCTCGAACAGCGGCAAGGGCTGCACCTGCGGCAGCACCTGGGCCAGCACGCCCGTCTCGGCCATCGCCCGCACCGCCGCACCCGGATCGCGCGCCGCCAGCAGTTTCAACAGCTCCTTGGACACCCGCTCGGCCGACAGCTGCGCCATGCCCGCCTTCAACGTCGCACAGGCCGCCAGCCCGACCGCGTCCGGCGCGCCCCGCCCGTACCAGGCGTAAAACCGGAAGAAGCGCAGGATACGCAGATAGTCTTCTCGGATGCGCGTCTCCGCCTCGCCGACGAAGACGATCCGCCCCGCCGCCACGTCGTCCAGCCCGCCGCCGGTCGGGTCGAACACCACCCCCGCCGCATCGGCATAGAGGGCGTTCAGGCGGAAATCGCGCCGCGCCGCATCCTCGGCCCAGTCCTCGGTGAAGGCGACGACGGCGCGGCGCCCGTCCGTCTCGACGTCTCGGCGCAACGTCGTGATCTCGTAGGGACGCCGTTCGGCCACACCCGTCACCGTGCCGTGCTCGACCCCGGTGGGCACGGCCTTCAGTCCCGCCGCCTTCAGCGCCGCCATGGTCTGTTCCGGCCTCAGCCGGGTGGCGATGTCGATGTCGTCCACCGGCTGGCCCAGCAGGCTGTTCCTGACGCAGCCGCCGACGAAACGCGCACAGCCCGGCCCGCCGGCCGCCTCCAGCGCCGCCATCACCGCATGGGTGGCCGAGGCCTCCAGCCACGGTTGGCCCGCCATCGAAACGCTCATGCCGCATCCTCGTCCGCCGCATCCTCGTCCGCCGCGACCTCGGGGGCCGGCTCGTCGCCGTACAGCCGCACATGCAGAGCCTTCAGGATTCCCGCCGTCACGCCCCAGATGTAGCGCTCGCCCCAGGGCATGGCCCAGAACCACCGCCGCAGCCCCTCGTCCATGTCATAGAAGTCGCGCCTGTGGTTTGCGGCGTCCATCAGGAAGTCCCAGGGCGTCTCGAACACCTCGGCCACCTCGTCCGGCGAGGGCGTCGTGACCGGCGCCTCGCGCAACCAGCCGATCACCGGCGTCACCAGAAAGCCTGTGCCGGTCTCATAGGCGTCGGACAGGCCCAGCACCTCAACCGCAGCCGGGTTCAGCGCCACCTCTTCGTCCGCCTCGCGCAACGCCGCCTGGACCGCGTTCTCGCCCGTATCCAGCCGCCCGCCGGGAAAGGCGATCTGGCCCGTATGCCGCGCCAGGGTGTCGGCACGCCGGGTCAGCAGAACCGTCGCTCCCTCCGGCCGCGCCACGACGGGGATCAGCACCGCCGCCGGCCGAAGCTCTTTGGCCGTGCGCGTCGCCTGGGGGTTCAGATCGAAGTCCGACCGCGCCGCAACCAGTTCCGGCCGCCAAGTCTCGACCGGCGCCAGCCGTTCGACCAGCCGGCTTCTCAGCGTCTCCAGGCTCACGTCAGCGCCCCAAGCGAGAAGGCCCGACCACCCGATCGCACGACCAGCCGCCCCTCGACCTCTTCGGCCATCTCGACCAGTTCATAGAAGACCGGGCGCGCGATCCGCGCCCACAGGTCGCGTCGCACATGGATGCGGGGCGCCGGTTCGCCTGTCGTGGGATCGGTCTCGACCACGATGGGGTCGGCCTCAGTCGCTCGGACCTCGTCCCCGACATCGGTCGTGAACACCAGGTCGTCGCCGTCGCGCGTCATCGCCACAGCCTGGAACGGCAGGTCTTCGACCTGGATCTTCAGCTTCTCGACCGGTGTGACGAGGTGATAGCCGTCCGGGTCCTTCCTCAGCACGGTCGAAAACAGTCGCACCATGTCCTTGCGGCCGATGGGCGAGCCTTCGTGCATCCAGACGCCGTCGGCGCGGACGAGAATGTCGATCTCGCCGCAGTGGTCGGGATTCCACAGATGGACCGGCGGCAGGCCGCGACCCGGCGCCTGTTTCGCCGCCTCCGCGACGGCGTTCAGTCCTGATTTGCGCTCATCCATGCGACTGACTTAGGCCCCACGCACTGTGCGGGGAAGAGTCAGCCGATGCGAACCGGCCCTGAAACCTGGTCGATCCCCGTCTCCAACCACAGCACGCGCCGACGATCCACCGGGCCCGGCAGGATCGCATCCGGCGCCGGGGCGAAGCCGAAACGCTGGAAATAGGCCTGGTCGCCGACCAGCAGCACCCCGCCGACACCCAGGCTCTGCGCACGGTGCAGACAGGCCTCGACCAGTTCCGCACCCAGGCCGTCGCTGCGGCGGTCCGCATCGACCGCGATAGGGCCGAGAAACAGGGCCGGCGTCTCGCCCACCGTCACGGGCCACAGTCGCACCGAGCCGATCACCTCTCCGTCGCGCCGCGCCACAAAGCCCACGACCGCACGCGATCCTTCGCGCAATCGCTCGGCGGTCTTGGCGAAACGGCCCGGTCCGAAGGCGGCCATGACCAAGGCGTCGACGCCTTCGGCGTCGGCCGGCGTCTCGGCTTCGATGCGGCCGTGATCCGCGGACATGACGAGGGCGTGCGACATCGGCGCTCCAACTGGAGCGCGGGCACCTAGAAGCAAAGCCGCGCCAAATCAAGGCAAGGCCTTGTGACGGTCAGCCGATCCTGGAAAAGTCCGGCGCGCGTTTTTGGGTAAAGGCCATGAAGGCCTCCATGGCTTCGGGGCTCTTCATCTGCGAGCCGAAGGCTTCGCCCTCGCGCTGCATCAGGGCCCACAGGCCTTCCGCGTCACGCATCAGCCGCTTGGTCTTGCGGATGGAGTTGGGCGCGCGCGCCGCCACCCTGGCCGCCAGGTCCGCCGCCGTGGCCTCGACCTGATCAGCCGGGACCGCGCGGTTGGCGATGCCCCAGGCCAGGGCCGTCTTGCCGTCCAGCGGCTCGCCCAGCGCGAACAGTTCGAACGCGCGCTGATGACCGATCACAGCCGGCAGCAGCAGGCTGGACGCCGCCTCGGGCGCCAGGGCCAGGTTGACGAAAGGCACGGACAGAAGCGCGTCCTCGGCCACCACCACCAGGTCGCAGTGGAGCAGCATAGTCAGGCCGATCCCGACCGCCCGCCCCTTCACCGCCGCCACCGCCGGCTTGTCCAGGTCCGCCAGGGCCTTCAGGAAGCGGAACACCGGCATCTCGCCCGGTCCCGCCCCCTGCGATCCCAGGGCGATGAAGTCCTGAATGTCGTTGCCGGCCGAAAAGCTGTCGCCCTCGGCGCGCAGCAGCAGCACCCGCACCGTATCGTCGGTCCGCGCCCGCTCGGTCGCCTCAGCCAGGGCCGAATACATGGCCTGGGTGATGGCGTTCTTCTTGTCGGCCCGGTCCAGCGTGACGCTCAGGACGCCGTCGGCCAGTTCGCTGCGGATATGTTCGCTCACGTCGTTTCCTCGTCCTGTTCGACGGCGGTCCACCAGTCGACGCCGTGCTCGTCGCGCGTCCGCGTCGCGCGGCCGCGTCGTTCCAGATAGTTCAGGTGCGCCTGGGCCTCGCCCGTGGCCATGCCCAGCACCCCGTCGCCCACCGTCCGCCCGAAGACGGCTGGAAAGGCGTCGATCACCCTAGACGGTTGACGCAAGGTCCGCTCAAGCCGTTTCAACGCCACCTCATGCCCGCGCTTCAACGCATCGAGCCGGGCGTGAACCCCGTAGAAGGGCTCGCCATGCGCGGGCAGGATGAGGGTGTGTTCGGGCAACAGGCTTCGCAGCTTGCCCAACGAGGCCATCCAGTCGCCAAGGGGATCGGCGTCCGGCTCCGTCGGCCAGACCGACACATTGGACGATATACGCGGCAGGATTTGATCCCCGGCGATGAAGAGGTCGTCGCGTCTGCGCCAAAGACAGACGTGCTCCGGGCTGTGGCCGGCCCCGACCACCACCGTCCAGACATCCTCGTCGATCGTCAGGAGGTCGCCGTCTTCCAGGCGTCGATACGCTCTCGGCATAGGCGAAACGCCCTTTGCATAGCCGCCGTAACCTTCTCGCCAAGTCGAGATCTGCGCATCGCCCCAACCCGCGGCCCGGTAGAAGACCTCGCCTTCCGCCGGCGCATCGCCCGCCGCCTCCGCAGCCAGGGTGCGTCCGGTCAGATACTCGGTCCGCGACATGGACAGCATCGCGCCTGAACGCGCGCACAGCCAACCCGCCAACCCGATATGGTCCGGATGCATGTGGGTGCAGATCAATCGCCTGATCGGTCGATCGCTCAGGGCGCCGGACAGCGCGGTCTCCCAGGCCTCGACGGTCGCCGTCGTCCGCAACCCCGTATCGATCACGGTCCAGCCATCGCCATCCGCGACGACGTAAACATTCACGTGATCCAGCTGAAAAGGCAGGGCGAAGCGTAGCCACAGAACGCCATCGGCCACGGCCGTGGTCTCGCCGGCCTGGGGGATCGACGACGATGCGTAGATCACGCTTTTTTTGGCGCCGATATCCTGTCCGCCGTCACCCAAGTCCGTCTCCAATAAAAACGCTTCCCAGTTTCTAGACCGCCTTCCCCACGCGCGTCCAGAGACGGCCGACCGCCTTGACCCCGTCGAATTCGGAAGTCATGGCTTCGATATTCCCGTTTCGAGAGGTCCCACGTGATCAGAAAGTCCATCATCGTCGCGCTCGGCGCCCTGGCGCTCTGCACCGGCGCCGCCGACGCCGCCTTCGCGCAACAGAGCCGCGCGCAAGAAGTCCAAGAGCGCAACGACCGCGAAGCAAGAACCGCGAACCGCGAGTCCCGCGGACGGCGTTCGCAAGCGCCCGCCGCGCAACCGACGCCGGAGGAAAATCTGGCCGCAGCCCAGGCGGCCCTGACTGCAATGAACGCGCCGTGCACCGTGACCGAAGCCAAGCTTCTGGGCGAAACGGCCGAGAAGATGAAGCTATACGAAGCCGTCTGTTCGACTGGCCCCGGCTATATCATCCAGGCCAGCACGCCGCCCGCCGGCGAAAACTGCCTGCTGTTGGACAGCCAGGCCCGCACCGCGCGCGAAAAGGATCCCGCCGCCGAAGTCGGCAGCCTGTGCACCCTGCCCGCCAACCAGAATCTGACGGCCGTCATGACCGATTATGCGACCCGCGCCGGCGTGCCGTGCGCGATCAACGAAAGCCTCGCGATCGGCAAGACTTCGGCCGGAGCGACCCTGTATGAAGTCGGCTGCGACGGCACGGACGGCTATCGTCTCGAACAGTCCGGCGACACCTTCACCAAGGTCTCGTGCCTTCAGCTCGCCAGCCAGAGCTACACGTGCAAGTTCACCACCAAGGAGGAGCAGATCGCCGACGTCGCCAAACTGCTGGCCGGCACCGACGCCTCCGCCTGCGCGCCGACGGCGCTGAAGTACATGGGCGGCAACGCCAACGGTGAGTTCATCGAGGCGAAATGCGCCGCCGAGGGCGAGGGCTTCATCGTCCGCGTCAAGGACAACCTGACCCAGCAGGTCTATCCCTGCGCCATCGCCCAGCGCATCGGCGGGGGTTGCACCCTGACGCCGGTTCCGGCCGCCGCTCCGGCCCCGGCCGGCGGCCGCCCGTAAGCGGACACCAGACCAAGCCTTGGGGCCGCCGGAGCAATCCGGCGGCCCTTTTGTTTGCGCGCCCCTCTTTTCCGAAACCGTGACGCAGCCTAGCGTCGCCGTCATGCGCATCGCCACCTGGAACGTGAACTCGGTCAACGCCCGCCTGCCCACCGTGCTGGCGTGGCTGGAGCAGGCCGCCCCCGACGTCGCCTGTTTCCAGGAGATCAAATGCGTGGACGAGAAATTCCCGCGCGAGGCCTTCGAGAGCCTGGGCTACAATGTCGAGACCCACGGCCAGAAGAGCTATAACGGCGTGGCTATGCTGTCGAAATACCCGCTGTCGGACATCCGGCGCGGCCTGCCGGGCGACGAGGCCGATGAACAGGCTCGCTATCTGGAAGCGGTGGTCGAGACGCCCCGGCCGATCCGGGTGGCGTCCATCTATCTGCCCAACGGCAATCCGATCGCGACCGAAAAGTTCGACTACAAGCTGGCCTGGTTCGAGCGCCTGAACCGCCACGCCCGCGACCTGCTGGCCTTCGAGGAGCCGCTGGCCTTGTGCGGCGACTATAACGTCATTCCCGAGCCGGAAGACGCCAAGAACCCGGCCGCCTGGACCGACGACGCCCTGTTCCAGCCCCAGAGCCGCCAGGCCTTCCGCGCGCTCAAGAACCTCGGCCTCGCCGACGCGCACGAGGTCGGCGGCGAGCCGGCGGGGACCTACAGCTTCTGGGACTATCAGGCCGGCGCCTGGCAGCGCGACCACGGCATCCGCATCGACTTCTCCCTGCTGTCACCCCAGGCCGCCGACCGGTTCCGGGGCATCGAGACCCACCGCGACGCCCGCGACATGGAAAAGCCCAGCGACCACGTGCCCGTGGTGGTCGATATCGATCTGGAGCTCTGAGACCGATGGCCGACGCCTTGCGGGTGGTTCTGCTGATCGCCTTGGGCGCGGCCCTGCTGACGACCCTGGCCCTGTCGCTGTCGTGGTGGATGGAGCCGCCGCGTCGCCTGCGCCGCGCCCTGCTGAAGGCGCTGGGCGCGACGCCCGAGGTCGAGGCCATGTCCCCCGGCGAAGGCCGCGCCTGCGCCCTGAACTTCGACATCGAACAGGTCGTCGTCCTGTGGGCCAACGGCAGCCACGGCCTGGCCTATGGGTTCGAGGAGGTCGAGGGCGGCGAGATCATCGTGGACGGCCATGTCGTCGCCCGCGTTCGTCGGGGCGAGGCGCGCAAGTCGCTGGACGTTCTGGCCCCCGACGCAGAACAGGTGGTGCTGCGCCTGATGTTCGCCGACGCGCGCCACCCCGAGTTCGAGCTGGCCCTGTGGGACGCCGCCCTGGCCGCCCAGACCAGTTCGCCCGGCGAGGCGCTTCGCCTGGGGCGGCGCTGGCTGTCGCATCTGGAAGCCCTGTTGAAGGGTTGAGATGCTGCGGGGCCTTCCGGTCGCCGCGATGGAGCGTTAGAAGCCCCACTCATTCCAACTGACACGCCTTTTCATGGGAGGCCGCCTTGGCCCGCCTATTCGACGCCTATGTCGTCGCCGACTGGACCGCCGCCGAGACCAAGAAGCTCGGCGACACCTCGCTGTGGATCGGCGTGGCCAAGCGCGACGTGCGGTTTCGCCTGTATGCCGAGACGCACAATGTCGCCACGCGCGCCGAGGGCGAGGCGCTGCTGGCGTCGATCCTGGCCGATCACAGAAAGCGCGGCGACCGGGTGCTGGTCGGGCTGGACTTCAACTTCGGCTATCCGGTCGGCACAGCCGAACGGCTGAATCTGGATGTCGCCTCGGGACAGGCGCCCTGGCAGGCCATGTGGAAATTCATCGCCGCCAACGTGGTGGACAAGGCCGACAACACCAACAACCGCTATCAGGTCGCGGCCAAGATGAACCGGCTGATGACCGACGAGGCCTGGCCGCTGTGGGGCGCGCCGGCCAAACAGGCGCAGCGCTGGCTGACCACCACCAAGCCGCCAAAATCTGAGGAACGGGCAGGCGCGGGCGCCGACATTCCCGAATTCCGCGCCACCGAAAACGCCGCCCGCAAGGGCCGGCTTCAGCCCAAGAGCGTGTGGCAGATGCACGGCGCGGGCGCCGTCGGCGGTCAGACCCTGGTCGGCATTCCGGCCGTGCGACGCCTGCTGGAAAACCTCGGCCCGTCTGGCGCCGTCTGGCCCTTCGGCACCGGCTGGCGCGAACTGACGCCCGACGACGTCGAGCCTCTCTCGGCCCTGGTCGTCGAGGTCTGGCCGTCCATGCACGAGACCAAGCCCGAACCCGGCGAGTTCAAGGACCAGGCGCAGGTCCGCTCCACCGCCGAGGCGCTGGCCCGCATGGACGAGGCCGGCGACCTGGCCAAGGCCTTCGGCCCGCCGAAGGACGCCACGCCAGAGCTGATCGCGCAGGTCGAAGGCGAAGAAGGCTGGATCCTGGGGGTCTGAGCGCCGGATTGGTCGGCGTCCCCGCCGCACTCTCCCTTGCATTGAAGGGCGAACCCGTCCTTCAATGTCTCCTTCACATCTGAGGGGGAACTCAAATGTCCATTCGGTCCGCCGTCGCCGCCCGCCTTCTGGTTGGCTGTTCCGTCATCTGCCTGGTCGCCGCCGCCGGCGAATCCTGGGCTCAGGAAGCGCCGATCGTCCAGCCCGGCGCACCGGGCCAGGCGTCCCGCGCCCTGACGGCGGACGACGCCACTCGGATCGCGGACAATCGCTTCTCGGTGGACGATGTCCGCTTCATGCAGGACATGATCGTCCACCACCATCAGGCCGTACAGATGGCCGCCCTGGTGAAGGACCGCACGAACCGGCAAGCGCTGATAGATGTCGCCGGACGTATAAACGTCGCCCAGGCCGACGAGATCGCCTTCATGCAGCGCTGGCTGCAGGAGCGCGGCCAGACCGCCCCCGATCCCGCTGGCGATCCCCACGCCATGCACCACGCCCAGCCAGCCCCGGCGCACGGTCACGCCGGAATGGTCGGCATGGCGACGCCGGAGCAGATGGAGGCGCTGGCCGCCGCCGAGGGCCCCGCCTTCGATCGCCTGTTCCTGGAACGGATGATCGCGCACCATGACGGTGCATTGCAGATGGTTGATCATCTGCTCGAGCGGTCCGGGTCGGCCTATGATCCGGTGCTGTTCGAGTTCATCAACGACGTCAAGAACGAGCAGCAGGGTGAAATCCGGCGCATGACCGCTTTGTCGCGCGAGATGGCGGACGATCCGCGTTCCAGCCTGACCGCAGGGTTCCGCGACGCGGGCCAGGCGATCAGCAACCTAACGCTGGTGGCCAGCCTGCCCAAGCCGGCCGGCTTCTACGATCAGAGCAATCCGGCCGGCCTGCCGCCGCCGATCCCGGCCGAGACCAAGGACGAAGCCACGGCCCGCAGCGAGGATCCCGCCGACAAGGTCGGCAAGCGGTCGCCGTTCCTCAGCTTCGCCAACACCGACATGGCCTTCTCGGGCGATCTGATGGCGGTGGGCAACTATCATGGCTTCAACCTGTATCGCCTCGTCGAGACGGAAACGCCGCAGTTGATCAGTTCGGTGGTCTGCCCGGGCGGCCAAGGCGACGTCTCCATCGTCGGCGATCTGCTGCTGATGTCGGTGGAGCAGACGACAGCGCGTGTCGACTGCGGCCGTGAAGGCATAAGCGAGGACGTCAGCCCCGATCGTTTCCGCGGGCTCCGCATCTTCGACATCAGCAACCCGGCCCAGCCCCAACAGGTCGGGCAGGTTCAGACCTGCCGCGGTTCACACACCCATTCGGTCGTTTCAGCCAACGACCAGCGGGTCATCGTCTATAACTCCGGCACCGCCTCGGTTCGCGACGAGCGCGAGCTGGAGGGCTGCATCGCTGCAGCCACGGGCGACAACCGCACGGCCCTGTTCCGCGTCGACGTGATCGAGATTCCGCTCGCTCAGCCGTCCCGCGCCCGCATCATCGACAGCCCCGGCGTCTTCGCCGACGAGGCGACCGGACGACTGGCCGGCCTGTGGCTGGGGGGGGACCATGGCGAAGGCACCCAGACCACCAGCCGCACCGACCACTGTCACGACATCACCGTTTTCCCGTCGCGAAACCTGGCGGCGGGCGCCTGCTCGGGCAATGGCCTGATCTTCGACATCTCCAATCCCCGCGAGCCCAAGCGGATCGACGTGGTGTCGGACAAGGGCTTCGCCTACTGGCACTCGGCCACTTTCAACAACGACGGCACCAAGGTCCTGTTCACCGATGAATGGGGCGGCGGGGCCCGGCCCCGTTGCCGCGTGCAGGATCCGACGAACTGGGGCGCGGACGCCTTCTACGACATCGTCGACGGCAAGCTGGAATACCGCAGCCATTACAAGCTGCCCGCCGCACAGACCGACCAGGAGAACTGCGTCGCCCATAACGGCTCGATCATCCCGGTGCCGGGCCGCGATCTCTTCGTGCAGGCCTGGTATCAGGGCGGGCTGTCGGTGGTCGATTTCACCGACTCGGCGAACCCGACAGAAATCGCCTATTTCGACCGCGGCCCGATCGACGGCGAACACGCCGTACTGGGTGGCTACTGGTCAACCTATTGGTACGGCGGCCGCATCTACGGAACCGAGATCGTGCGCGGCCTGGATGTGCTGACCCTCAAGCCGAGCGATGCGCTGAGCGAGGCCGAGATCGCAGCAGCGGGCCTGGCGAACCAGGGCGGCGTCTTCAATCCGCAACAGCAGTTCCCCGTGACCTGGCCGGCGCACCCGACGGTCGCCCAGGCCTATGTCGATCAACTGCAACGGCAGAATGCTCTGACGCCCCAGATCCTGGCGGACCTGACGACGACCTTAGCCCAGGCGGCGGCGCCCGTGTCGTCGGGCAGTAAGGACGCCGCCCTGGCCGCCAGGCTGACCACGCTGGCGAGCGCCCTTCCCTCCGATGTCGCCGATCCTGCAGCAGGCCGTCGCGTCACGGCGCTGCGCAACACCTTAGGAGGTATCGCGACCGCCCTGCGTTGACGGTTTGGTCAGGCGGCATCCTCGGGCCCTAACCGATCAAGGCCCGCGCCGCCGCCCTCGCCTCGTCGGTGATCTCCGCTCCCGAAAGCATCCGCGCGATCTCTTCCTGACGGCGCGCATCGTCTAGGGCCACCACCGTGGTTGTGGTCAGGCCGTCGCGGTCGGCCTTCATCACCTTCCAGTGGGCGTGACCGCGCGAGGCGACCTGGGGGCTGTGGGTGACGACCAAGACCTGAGCGCCGGTGGACAGGCGTTTCAGGCGTGAGCCGACGGCCTCGGCGACGGCCCCGCCGACGCCCTGATCGACCTCGTCGAAGATCATGACCGGCTGGCGCATGTCCTCGCGGCTCGCCAGGGCCGCCTTCATGGCGAGGGCGAAACGGGCCAGTTCGCCCCCGGACGCAATGGCGTCCAGCGGGCCGAAGTCGGTTCCGGCGTTGGTGGCGATCTGGAAGCGCACGGTCTCGACCCCGTCCGGGCCCCGCCGGCCCTCGATCGGCTCTAGAGCGACGCGGAACCGGGCGCGCTCCAGCTTCAGCGGGCCCAGTTCGCCCATGACGGCGGCGGTCAGGCGCTCGGCCGCCGCCTCGCGCGCCGAGGTCAGGAAGGTGGCGGCCAAATCATAGGATTCGGCGGCCTCAGCGGCCTCGCGGCCCGCATTGGCCAGGGCCTCCTCCCCGTCCTCGATCAGGCGCAACTGCTCGCGCAGGCGGATGCGCAACGACGGCAGGGCGTCGACCGTGGTGTTCAGCTTGCGGGCGGCGGCGCGCAGGGCGAACAGCCGTTCCTCGGCCTTGTCCAGGCGGCCCGGCTCATAATCGAAGGCGTCGGCGGCGGCGTCCACGGCGGCGACGGCCTCGGCCGCCTCGACCATGGTGCGGTCGATGGCTTCGACGGCGGCCGACAGTTTGACGATGACCGGGTGGTCGCCCTCTGCCCCCGCCTGGCCGGCGCGTTGGCGGGCGTGTTCGACGGCGCGAAGCGCGGCGCCCAGTTTCTGGTTCAGCTTGTCGCCGCCCAGCTGTGTGCGAGCGTCGGACAGGTCGGCGATAGCCTTTTCGGCAGCGCCCAGCAGGGCGCGTTCGCCGGCCAGTTCCGTCTCCTCGTCCGCGCGGGCATCCAGCGCGTCCAGTTCAGACAGGTTGAGGCTGATTTCCTCCACCCGCGCGGCGGCGTCGGCGGCCTGGGCCTTCAGCTCGGCGAGCTTGGCCTCGGCGGCCTTGAGCTTGGTCGAGGCGGCGGACACCGCCAGCAATTGCGGTTGCAGCCCGCCGTAAGCATCCAACGAGCCCCGATGGGTGCGCCAGTCCAGCAGGCCGACCGTCTCGTGCTGTCCATGCACCTCGACCAGGGCGGCGCCGATCTCGCGCAGGGCGGTGACACCGGCCGGCTGATCATTGACATAGGCCCGACTGCGGCCGTCGGCGCCCAGGACGCGGCGCAGGATCAGCTCCTCGCCGGGCTGGACCTCGAACCCCTTGTCGGCGATCAGGGCCAGCAGGTCGGGATCGTCTGGAGCGCTGAAAACGGCGGTGGCCACAGCCTGTTTCGCGCCGTTGCGCACCAGCCCCGCGTCGCCGCGTCCGCCCAGCGCCAGACCCAGGGCGTCCAGAATGATCGACTTGCCGGCCCCCGTCTCGCCGGTCAGCACGGTCAGGCCGGTCTCGACGTCGAGATCCAGCACGTCGACCAGAACGACGTCACGGATGGAAAGAGCGGTCAGCATGGGCGCACGCGATTCGACATCACCGCCACTCTAGCGCCGCTCGGCGAAGAACAAATCAAGAATTTCGGTCCGTCGCCCAGCGCAGGGCGGCGCTTATGCATGACCCTCAGCCCACCACCTGGCCTCAGCCCGGGATGATCCGCTGCAGCCAGCTCTCGCGCTTGCCCTCGGGCGACTTCTCCGGCTGCTGGCCGTTCTCGGTCAGCAGGGCGTAGGCCTCGGCGTACCAGGGGCTGCCGGGATAGTTGTAGCCCAGGACGGCGCCGTTGCGGGTGGCCTCTTCCTTCAGGCCCAGCTGAAGGTTCACCTCGACCAGACGGTACAGGGCCTCCGGCGTATGCGAAGTGCGCTGGAAGTCGGGGTTGGCGATGACGGCCTTGTAGCGGTTCACCGCCGCCAGCGGCTGGTTGGCGCGCTGATAGTAGCGGCCGATGTTCATTTCCTTGCCGGCCAGCTGGTCGTTGACCATGTCGATCTTGACGGCGGCGTCGGTGGCGTAGGGCGTGCCGGGATAGCGCCGCGCCACATCGCGCAGCCCGCCCAGGGCGGCGTTGGCGTAGCCCTGGTCACGCCCCACGTCGGTGATCTGTTCGAAGTTGCAGACCGCCTTCATGTAGAAGGCGTAGGCCGCCGACGGATTGCCGGGGAACAGGGCGATGAAACGGTCGGCCGCCGCGATGGCGTCGGTGTAGCTGTTGTTCTGATAGTAGGCGTAGACCTGCATCAGGATCGCGCGGCGCGCCCAGTCCGAATAGGGGTGCTGGCGTTCGACTTCCTGGAAATAGTCGACGGCGTCGGACCAGCGGTGCTGCTGCAGACGGTCATAGCCGGTGTTGTACAGGGCCTCGACGGGACGCTCTTCATACGCCAGGCGCGGCCGGGCCTTGCCCGCGCAGCCTGAAATCGTCATCGCGGCGAGCGCCGCCGCCATCAGCACCATGCCGGAACGGAACTTAGAAACGGACAAGGACGACCCCATGACGTGTGAAGGAAAGGCCTGCGGCCGCTCCCTCGTAAACCAACGCGGCGATCTCTAGCACCCGTGACCGGAGCGCGCCATGCCGAGTAAATCTCCGCATACGACTTGCCCTGCCCGGCTCCACTGGTAAAGAGCGCGCCAACCGAGCGCCGTTCATGGGGGTCGGATGACGGCGAAAGGATGACCGGCCGATGAAGCTGCTCTCAGGCAACTCCAACCGTGCGCTGTCCCAGGCCATCGCCGACCACCTGGACGCCCCGCTGACCAAGGCCCAGGTCAAGCGTTTCGCCGACAACGAGGTCTTCGCCGTCATCGAGGAGAACGTGCGCGGCGAGGATGTCTTCATCCTGCAATCGACATCCTATCCGGCCAACGACAACCTGATGGAGCTGCTGATCATCACCGACGCCCTGGTGCGGGCCTCGGCGCGACGGATCACGGCCGTCATGCCCTATTTCGGCTACGCCCGTCAGGACCGGAAGACCGGCGGCCGCACGCCGATCTCGGCCAAGCTGGTCGCCAATCTGATCACCCGCGCCGGCGCCGACCGGGTGCTGACCATGGATCTGCACGCCGGCCAGATTCAGGGCTTCTTCGACATTCCCACGGACAATCTGGTGGCCACGCCCGTGCTGGCGCAGGACATCAAGGAACACTACGCCCGGGGCGACGACCTGATGATCGTCTCGCCCGACGTCGGGGGCGTGGTCCGCGCGCGTTCGCTGGCCAGCCGTCTGGACGCCGACCTGGCCATCGTCGACAAGCGCCGCCCCAAGGCGGGCGAGAGCGAAGTCATGAACATCATCGGCGATGTCGAAGGTCGCCGCTGCATCCTGTTCGACGACATTGTCGATTCGGGCGGCACCCTGGTCAATGCGGCCAAGGCCTTGATCGACCAGGGCGCGACGGAGGTTTCGGCCTATATCAGCCACGGCGTCCTGTCCGGCCCGGCCGTCCAGCGCATCACCGACGGACCGCTGAAGGAACTGGTGATCACCAATTCCATCGAACAACCCCACGAAGTTTTGAACTGCAAGAAAATCCGGACGGTTTCGGTCGCGCCGCTCATTGGTGAAGCTATCCGACGGATTGCGAACGAGGAATCGGTTTCAAAGCTGTTCGATTAACCTTCGGGTAACCATACGGTTCGCCTTATAAGGGCCAAGAGTGTTGGCGCTGTTGTGCCCGTAATCGCCCTGAGGATGTTTCCATGAAATCGGCCCACCTGAGCCGCGGCCTCTCCGCCGTCGCCCTAGCCGCCGCCGTCCTGCTTGCAAGCTGCGAGAGCGGACCGTCGAAGGCTGAGCTGGAAGCCCAGCGGCTTGCGGCGGAACTGGCGGCCCGCAAGCCCCCGCCCGTGTCGCTGAACCAGGGCGTCGCCGAGGCCGCGTCGATCTACGTCGCCTTCCTGCGCGAGGCTCGCACCATCCAGCCCGGCGGCTTCCCCGACGCCGAATCGATCCAGGCCGCCATCCGCAAGGGCGCCGCCTATGACCCCAACCAGCTGTCGCGCGGCCTGATCGCCTATGGCTCGATCATCGCCCTGCAATCGCCCGAGTTTCTGGCCGGCGTGCGCCAATACGCCGTCGATCCGGCTCAGCGTCAGCAGATGGTGGCGCAGATCGTCGCCGACCCGGCCTATGCCGCCACCCTGCCGGGCGCTGATGCGGCGGCCGGCCTGATCGCCAGCACGATCGGCAAGGATGCGGCGGTCATGCGCGCCATCGCCGAGGCGGTCGAACAAGACGCCTATACGATCCAGGGCCGCAGCGATCCGCGCCGCAGCTGGGCGATCACGCCGATCCCTCACCGCGAAATCCGGCTGGAGAGCGCCAAGGCCCTGTCGGCGGTCACCATGCTGCCCTCGGCCGAGGAATCGGCCCTGCTGTTCATCGCCGCCAACACCGGCACGGGCCTGACGGTCGAATCATCGCGCAAGTCGCCGCCCTATACGCCGGCCGTGGTTCGCTCGCTGGCCATCGCCGCCCTGGCCGCCCTCGGCGCCGCCGGCGACGAGGCGCGCGCCAATACCGAGGCCCTGGTTCAGGAGCCGAACAGCGAGTTCTGCCTGAACATGTCCAAGCTGATGCTGTTCCAGTGCCTGGCCGCCTCGCGCCCCAGCTATGAGGACATCTTCTGCCTGGGCCGCCACATCAGCCGCGATCTGGCTACCTGCGCGACCGAGGCGACCCAGATCACCACCATCGTCGTCGGCGATCCGCAGGAAACCGGCTCTCCGCCCGCCGCTGCGGCTGTACAGACCCCGGTCGTCACCCTGGCCCCCTCCGCTGCGGCGCAGACGCCCGCTCCGGCTCAGTCGCCGACAGCGACCCTGAACACCACCCCGCCGACACGCTGAGATCAGCCGAACGAACAAAGGCCCGCTCCGATCGCTCGGAGCAGGCCTTTTTCTTTAGGCAAAGGGCCTATTCGTAACCGTGCGCCGCCTCGTTGATCACCTGGGATGGCATGGACGAGAAGTCCACGGCGATCGGATTGGCGACCTTGGCCTGATAGGTCCGCAGCACATGCGTCATGCGACGGCGCACCTCGCGTTCGGCCTCCGTGCCGGCGTCGAGCGCCAGGGGCGCCAGGCAGAAGTCGATGATAGCTTCGGTTCGGGTCAGCGGTTCCATTTGGGCGGTTCCTTTCCTGCTAAGCCGCGTGGGTGAACTGGGCGGTTTCGGTCGAGTCCTTCAGCGCCGTCGTCGAGGACGTGCCGTTTGAGATGACCGTGGCGACCTGGTCGAAATAGCCGGTGCCGACTTCGCGCTGGTGGCGCGTGGCGGTGTAGCCGATGGCCTCGTTGGCGAACTCGCGCTGCTGCAGCTCCGAATAGGCCGCCATGCCGCGATCGCGATAACCGTCCGCCAGCTCGAACATCGCGTTGTTCAGGCTGTGGAAGCCGGCCAGGGTCACGAACTGGAACCTGTAGCCCATGGCCCCGAGCTCGCGCTGGAACTTGGCGATGGTGGCGTCGTCCAGCTTGGCCTTCCAGTTGAAGGACGGCGAACAGTTGTAGGCCATCAGCTTGCCCGGATGCTCCTTCTGCACGGCCTCCGCGAACTTCTTCGCGTCGCTCAGATCCGGGTGGCTGGTTTCCCACCACAGCAGGTCGGCGATGTTGGCGTAGGACAGGCCACGCGCGATGCAGTGATCCAGGCCCGTGCCTTCCATCAGGCGGAAGAAGCCCTCGGGCGTGCGGTTGTCGCGGTCGATGAAAGGCTGATCACGCTCATCGATGTCCGATGTGATCAGTTGGGCGCTTTCGGCGTCGGTGCGGGCGACCGTGATGGTCGGCGTGCCCATGACGTCGGCGGCCAGACGGGCGGCGACCAGATTGCGCTCATGCGCCTGAGTCGGGATCAGGACCTTGCCGCCCAGGTGGCCGCACTTCTTCTCGGACGCCAGCTGATCCTCGAAGTGGACGCCGGCGGCGCCCGCCTCGATGAAGGCCTTCATGATCTCGAAGCTGTTCAGCGGGCCGCCGAAGCCGGCCTCGGCATCGGCGACGATGGGCACGAACCAGTCGCGCTTGGCCCCGCCTTCGGCGTGCTCGATCTGGTCGGCGCGTTGCAGGGTGCGGTTGATGCGGCGGCACAGTTCGGGCGCGGCGTTGGCCGGGTACAGCGACTGGTCCGGGTACATGGCGCCGGCCGTATTGGCGTCGGCCGCGACCTGCCAGCCCGACAGATAGATGGCCTTCAGCCCCGCGCGGACCATCTGCATGGCCTGGTTGCCGGTGACGGCGCCCAAGGCGTTGATGAAGGGCTCATCGTGCAGCAGCTGCCACAGGCGGTTGGCGCCGCGCTCCGCCAGCGTATGGGTGACAGGCACCGAGCCACGCAGGCGCAGGACGTCCTCCGGCGTATAGGGGCGCTCGATGCCGTCGAAACGGCCGGCGGGCGAAGGCACCAGATCGGCGAAGGTGGTCATGGTCGAACTCGGTCTCTGAAAGGCGCGGCCGCAGCCGCCGTCTCGGAGACAAGAACACGCGACAGTCACGAATGACACAGCACCGCGCAGCGCATTGATGTCACTTTGTCACATCGTGACTTTGCATTGTCGGTCATGTTGTGACAGCCTGCGGCCATGGACGCCTCCGCCGATCGCAAGCTTTTCCTCGGCGCCCGGCTGAAGCGGCTAAGGCGCGACCTGGCCCTGACCCAGACGTCGATGGCCGCCGATCTTGGGGTTTCACCCAGCTATCTCAATCACATAGAGCGGAACCAACGCCCCGTTTCGGCCCAGCTTCTGCTGCGTCTGGCCGAAACCTATGACGTCGATCTGCGCGCCCTGAACCAGGGCGGGGCCGCCGACGAAGCCCGGTTGACCGAAATCCTGGCCGACCCCCTGTTCAAGGGCCTTTCCGCCCCACGCCACGAACTGGTGCAACTGCTGGAAGAGGCCCCCGGCGTCGCCGACGCCATGCTGCGCCTATATCAGGCCTTCGACGACGGCCGCACCCGCGCACGCGCCGCCGCCGAAAACGGCGAGGGCCTGGTCGAGACCAGTCCCGCCGAATGGGTGCGCGAATATATCCAGTCGCGCGGCAACCACTTCCCCGAACTGGATCAGATGGGCGAGGCCCTGTCCGACGCCCTGTCCGCCGAGGCGCCCGCCCACGCCGACGGTTTCGAGCCCGCCGCCCGTCACCGGCTGGCGGCCAAACACGACCTGGGAGTCCGCACCCTGCCGGCCGATGTCATGGTCGAATGGACCCGCCGCTACGACCTCCACCGCCGCCGCCTGCTGCTGTCCGAGACTTTGGGGCCATCCTCGCGCGCCTTCGCCATCGCCTATCAACTGGCCCTGGTCGAACACGGACAGGCGCTGAACGACCTGGTCCAGGCCGCGAACGCCCCAGACGCGGCGACACGCGCCCTGCTGAAGGTCGCCCTGACCAACACCCTCGCCGCCGCGACCCTGATGCCCTACGCCGCCTTCCAGCGCACGGCCGAGGAGACCGGTTACGACCTCGCCCGGCTCCAGGCCCGGTTCGGCGTCAGCTACGAACAGGCGGCGCATCGGCTGACCACCCTGTCGCGCCCCACGGCTCGCGGCGTGCCCTTCTTCCTGATGCGGGTGGATCAGGCCGGCAATATCTCGAAACGCTATGCAGCCGGCGCCTTTCCGTTTTCGCGGTTCGGCGGCGCCTGCCCGCGTTGGCGGCTGCACAGCGCCTTCCGCACGCCGGGTCGGATCGTCACCCAGATCATCGAGACGCCGGACGGAAGCCGCTGGTTCACCTTCGCCCGCACCGTCGAACGCCAGGGCCACGACAGTTTTGGCGAGACCCACGACCTCGCCGTCGGCCTGGGCTGCGAACTGCGCCACGCCCACCGCCTGGCCTATGCGCTCGGCCTGGACCTGGAACGGCCGGACGTCACCCCCATCGGCCCCGCCTGCCGCCTGTGCCACCGCCACCCTTGCGCCGAGCGCGCCGCCGCCCCCGTCGACCGCCCGCTGGCCGTCGATGACTGGTCGAAGTCGGTCAGCCCCTATCCGTTCGCAGCGGCCTGAAATCTACCGCCGCTGATCGGCCGTGCGGTCGCGAATGGCGTTGAACTCGGCCGTCGGCTTCCACGCAGGCCAGCCCTCGCTGTCGGCCACCGTCAGTCCCAACCGATACAACAAATCGAGGTTTTGCAGCGCCGCCGTGAAGTCGTAGTCGGCGCGCCATTCGTCCGTCAGCTTGTGATAATACCGCTCCATCTGCCCCTCATAGTAGGGCTTGCCCGCCTCGATCCCGCCCTCGACGAAATCGCGCCCGGTCCACGGCATCAGGGCCGGCACGCCGCCCGCCGCGAAGTTGAAGTGGTCCGAACGGTAGTAGAACCCCTCCTCCGGATAGCCGTCGCCCGTCACCACCCGCCCCTGCACGGCCGCGAACCGCCCCAGGATGTCCTCCAGCTCCGACTTGCCGACCCCGAACACCGCCACGTCCCGCGTCGCAGGGGTAAAGGGCAGCATGTCGATGTTGATGTCCGCCGCCGTCTTCGCCAGCGGATAGACCGGATTTGCGGCATAGGCTTCGGACCCCAGCAGCCCCTGCTCCTCGGCCGTGACATGCAGGAAGACCACGGTGCGTTTGGGCGCCGGCCCCGCCTTGAACGCCCGCGCCATCTCGATCAGACCCGCCGTCCCCGACGCATTGTCCCAGGCGCCGTTGAAGATGTCGTCGCCCTCGGCGTTCGGCGTCTTCGCCTTGCCGACGTGGTCCCAGTGGGCGGAGTAGAAGACATATTCATCCGGCCGTTCCGTGCCGGGAATCTTGGCCAGCAGGTTGTTGGAATGGATGACCTCTGTCGTCTCGGCGATGTCCACGCTCACCCGCGCGCCCAGATCGACGACGCCGCCCAGCGCCGCCGTCTTGCCGCGCTCAGCCATGCCTATGAAGGCCTCGCCGCCGATGGCCTTTGCAGTGGCCATGTTGATCGCGCCGGTGAAGCGAGCGTCCTCCGCACCCTTGACCGTCATCTGCGGCCGGGTCGCCCCGCCCACGGCGCGCCGCCAGCGGTTGTCCTGATCCTGAAGGGTGATGACGCCGACGGCCCCGCGCTTCAGCGCCTCCTGCGTCTTGTGCGTCGTCGAGCCGTAGAAGTTCGGATCAGCCCCCATCGACGTCGGCTGACCGCGCAGGACGACGACGACCTTGCCGGTCAGGTCTGCGTTTCCATAGTCGTCCCAGGTCGGGGCCGAAATGCCGTAACCGGCGAACACCAGCGGCGCGCCATCGATCTTGACCGCAGGATCGGCCGGCCCGGCGCGCAGGGTGATGTCGGTCCCCGAGGTCAGGACGTGGCTCGCGCCGTCCGCCCCGGTCCAGGACGCCGTCGGCGCCCGCTCCGGCGTGAATCGCACCAGATCCACCGGCTGCAGCCACGAACCGTCGCGACCGCCCGGCTCCAGCCCCATCGCCTCATACTGGGCCTGCAGATAGGCCAGGGTCAGGCGCTCGCCGACGAGGCCGGGGAACCGCCCCTCCATCTCGTCCGACGCCAGGTATTTGATGTGGTCCGACAGACGCTGGGCGCTGAACTGCGGCGTCGCGGCCGAGGCGACGGCGAAGGCGTCGAGCTGGGGCGCAGGTCCGGCGACCGGGGCGGTCGCACAGGCGGCGAGGACAAGGGCCGCAAGGGCGACGACGGGCGAACGGCGAAGGATCATCAGGCGTGCTCGAGACATGGAAATGCGAAAGGGCGGGGATGCCTCCCCGCCCCTCGTTGGTCAATAAGGGTTCAGCGGCGTTCCGACGCGGTGGTCGCGCGAACCGGGCCGAACTCCGAACCGGTCTTCCACTGCGGCCAGTCGCGGCCGTCCGCCAGGGCGCGGCCAACGTCGTAGAAGACCGTCAGATCCTCGATCATGCCGCTGTAATCCCAATCCGGCGACCATTCGTCCGCCGCCTGGTGATAGCGTTTCGCGCCATATTCCGACCGGGCGGCCTCACGCTCGGCGATCGGCGCGTCGCGGAAGTCGCCCCGGCTGCCGGCATAGGCCATCGGCACGCCGCGCTTGGCCAGGGGGAAGTGGTCCGAGCGGTAATAGGTGCCGGCCGCATTCTCGTAATCGGGAACAAGGCTGCGGCCCTGCGGCTGGATCGCCGCCGCCAGGCGCTCGTCGAAGTCCGACTGGCCATAGCCGGTGACGCCCAGGCCGGTGACGCGGCCGTATACGTTCATCGAATCCATGTTGAACCCGCCGACCGTCTTGGCCAGCGGATAGACGGGATTGACGGCGTAGTATTCCGAACCGAGCAGGCCGCTTTCCTCGCCGGTGAAGCTGATGATGACGATGGACCGTTCGGTGCGCGGCGCACCGCCGAACATCCGCGCCAGTTCCAGCAGGCCCGCCGTGCCCGAGGCGTTGTCCACGGCGCCGTTGAAGATGCGATCGCCCGTCGCGTCCGGCTCGCCCATGCCGATGTGGTCCCAGTGGGCGGTATACAGCACCGTCTCGTCCGGATGGGTCGTGCCCGGCAGCCGGGCGATGACATTGTGGCTGGTGACCTGATTGGTCGCCACGTCGAATTCGGTGGAGAAGGATGCGCCGGTCAGGGCGACGGGCTGGAAGTCGCGGCTGCGGGCCTGGGCCTTCAGCGCTTCGAAATCGAGGCCGGCGCGGCGGAACAGATCGACCGCCACATCCCGCTGGATCCAGCCTTCCATCGGCACCCGCTCGGCCGCCGCATTCTGGCGCAGGATGTCGAACTGAGGCACGCCCCACGAGTTGGCGACCGTCTGCCAGCCATAGGAGGCCGGGGCCGTCTCGTGCACGATCAGCACGCCGGCCGCGCCATGCTTGGCCGCCTCTTCGTACTTGTAGGTCCAGCGGCCGTAATAGGTCATGGCCTTGCCGCCGAAGGTGTTCAGCGCCGGCTCCTCGAAATCGGCGTCATTGACCAGCACGACCAGGATCTTGTCGCGCAGGTCCTGGTCCTTGAAGTCGTTCCACTGGCGCTCGGGCGCATTGATGCCGTAGCCGACGAAGACCAGCGGCGCGTCCTTCAAGCTGACATGCTCGGCTGGGCGGCGGGTCGAGATGGCGACCTCGCGGCCTTGCGTCATCGGCAGGGTCCAGTCGCCCAGCTTCAACGAGGCCTCGACGTTGGACTGGACGAAGCGGTTCAGCACCACGTCCTGCGTCCACTGACCGTTCGGCCCGCCCGGCTCGAACCCGGCGGCGGCATAGCCCTCGCTCAAATAGCGCACGACCTTCTCTTCCGCCGGGGTGGCGATGCCGCGCCCCTCATAACTGTCGTCCGACAGGGTCTTGATGTCCTGCGAGATTCGCGCCGCGTCAAAGGTGGGCGCGGTGTGGACCGCAGCCGGGTTCGGGCTGGTCGCGCAGGCCGACAGGGCCGCGCCCGCAAGCAAAGTGGCGACAACGGAAGTGAAATGACGCATGGGAGCCCCTCAGCCGAGAAAGATGGCGAAGCCTAGGGGCGTAAGGACGGCGTGTCGATCCACCGGAGGCGGTCAGTTCGACGCGCGAGTCTCGCACACATTGGCGACGACGGTGGCGATGTCTCTATATCCGCCGGTCTGAGCGAGGCGCGCCGCGTCATCGCATCGACCTCGGCCGATAAGATGATCCAGACGTTCTGCGAGAACCTGCCGGTCGACGATCACCGCCTGACGAGCGCGTTCTCGCCGCGTCCGATCGACCATCTGGCGATATTCCATCTCAGTGAAACGCGCCATGGTGCCCGGCTCGGACCGACGGAACTCACGCTGCGGCGCCGGGGTCGATTGGCGGTGTTGAGCCACCGAAACGGTGGGGTCGCCCGCCAACAAGGCGGACAGGATTAGAGCTGAAACCAACATTCGCGCCTCCATTCAAACACGCCACGGTAGGCACGATTTCATGAACCGCGCTACCGTGGAGCGATGAAAACAGACAGCCTGCGCCAACCTTCCGTGGCTGGCGCGGCACGGCGGCGCGTCTAGGGGCGTCGGCCTAGTGGGCCACGCCCTTCCAGATGCGGCGATAGCTGGCGTAGGTCAGGCCCGCGAAGATCAGCAGGAAGATCAGCACGCCGAATCCGGCCTGCTTGCGTTCGACCATCTTGGGTTCCGACGTCCAGGCGATGAAGGCCGCGACGTCCTTGGCGTACTGGTCCACCGTCTGGGGCGAACCGTCGTCATAGGTGACGAGACCGTCCTTCAGGGGCGGAGGCATGGCGATGAAGCCGCCGGGCGGGACATGCTTGTGGTCGCCGGTCCAGAACGGCGTCAGGTCGCCGGCCATATAGGGGTTGTAGTGCTGGCCCTCGCGGATCGTCAGACCCGCCGGCGGCGCCTTGTAGCCCGACAGAAGCGAGTAGATGTAGTTCGCGCCGTCATGACGGGCCTTGGCCATGACCGACAGGTCGGGCGGCGCCGCCCCGCCGTTGCCGGCGGCCGCGGCGGTCGCGTTCGGATAGGGGCTGCGGAACTTGTCGGCGGGCGTGGCGTCGCGCTGGATCGGCTCGCCGGTTTCGCTGTCGAAGTCGCCGACCTGAACTTCCTTGGCCAGAGCCTTCACGACGGGGTTGTCGTTCGGATTCGGATACTTCGGATTCCAGAACGGCCCATGGGCGTCGCCCAGGTTCCGGTAGTGGATGAGGTTCATGCTGTGACAGGCCGAGCAGACCTCGTGATAGACCTTGTAGCCGCGTTGCAGCTGGCCCTGGTCATAGGTCCCGAAGGGCCCCTCGAAGCTGAAACCGCCCGAGCGCGGGTGAGCGGCGGCGCCCGACGCCAGCGCGGGGGCGGCGCTCATCAGGCCCACACCCAGGCTCAGGGCGATGGCGGCCGAGGCGAGGATCGTCTTGATCGACACGGTCTTCATTCCAATCGTCATGACGCTCAGCCCTTCTGCTCGACGGCGTCCGCGCCGGTCAGCACCGGCTCGGAGATCGTCGCCGGGATCGGCAAAGGCGTCTCCTTGAGACCCACCAGAGGCAGGATCACCAGGAAGAACACGAAGTAGTAGAGGGTGAACACGCGCGTCAGCCACAGGTACGAGTTCAGGTCGCCGTCAACCAGGGTGAAGGTCTTGAACGAGCCGATCACCGGGGCGTCCGGCAGTTGCCCGCCGCACCAGCCCAGACCGACGCCCACCACCAGGAAGATGAAGAAGAAGGTCCGCATCGTCGGGCGATAGCGCATCGAGCGCACCTTGGACGTATCCAGCCACGGCAGGACGAACAGCACGCCGATGGCGCTGAACATCGCCACCACGCCGCCGAACTTGTCCGGGATGGCGCGCAGGATGGCGTAGAAGGGCAGCATGTACCATTCGGGCACGATGTGCGCCGGGGTCTGCAGCGGGTTGGCCGGGATGTAGTTGTCGGCGTGGCCCAGGGCGTTCGGCTGATAGAAGACGAAGATGGCGAACAGGATCAGGAACAGGATGATCGCAAAGCCGTCCTTGACCGTGAAATACGGGTGGAAGGGCAGCATGTCCTTCTTCTCGCGATCCTTGGGGATCAGGATGCCGACCGGGTTGTTCTGACCGGCCGCGTGCAGCGCCCAAAGGTGCAGGACGACGCAGCCCAGGATGGCGAAGGGCAGCAGATAGTGCAGCGAGAAGAAGCGGTTCAGCGTCGCATTGTCGATCGCCGGTCCGCCACGCAGCCAGATCAGGATCGGTTCGCCCAGCACTGGGATCGCGCCGATCAGGTTAGTGATGACCTCCGCGCCCCAGAACGACATCTGGCCCCAAGGCAGGACGTAGCCCAGGAAGGCGGTGGCGATCATCAGGAAGAAGATCACGCAGCCGATGATCCAGATCATCTCGCGCGGCGCCTTGTAGGAGCCGTAGTAGAGCCCCCGCAGCATGTGCAGATAGACGGCGATGAAGAACATCGACGCGCCATTGGCGTGGACGTAGCGGATCAGCCAGCCGCCGTTGACGTCACGCATGATGCGCTCGACCGAGGCGAAGGCCAGGTCGACGTTCGGCGTGTAGTGCATAGCCAGAACGACGCCGGTGACGATCTGCGTCATCAGGCACAGGGCCAGGATGCCGCCGAAGGTCCACCAGTAATTCAGGTTCCGCGGCGTCGGCAGGGACATGTAGTCCGCGCCGAAGCGAATGATGGGCAGCCGGGTGTCCAGCCACTTTTCGACGCCCGTCTTCGGGACGTAGGTGCTCTCGTGATCGCTCATGATCCCCCCTTGGTCCTCAACCGATCTTGACGCGGGTGTCGGACACGTAATCGTATTCCGGCACAACCAGGTTCAGGGGCGCAGGCCCCTTACGGATACGGCCGGAGGCGTCGTAGTGCGAGCCGTGGCACGGGCAGAACCAGCCGCCGTAGTCGCCGGCGCCGAAGGTCGGGACGCAGCCCAGGTGGGTGCACGAACCGATGACGACCAGATACTTCTCGTGGCCCGGCTTGGTCCGCTCGGCGTCCGTCTGCGGCTGCTTCAGGTCCGGCGCATGATCGTCGGCGATGACCTTCTGCAGTTCGGCCGGGGTGCGATAACGCACGAACACCGGCTTGCCCTGCCATTTGATGACGACCTGCTGGCCCTCTTGGACCTTGGTCAGATCGAACTCGATGGACGCCAGCGCCAGGGTGTCGGCCGCGGGGTTCATCTGGTTGATCAGCGGCCAGGCGATCATCACCCCTGCGCCGACCGCAGCAGCGCCCGCAGCGATATGGATGAAGTCACGACGATTGGGATCACCGCCCTCGGGGCTGTGAGGGTCTTCAGTATGCACGACCGATTCGGCCACGTTTCACCTCTCGAACGCCGTGGAAGAAGCTCAGGAGCCTCCCCCAGCCACGGCACGAACCAACAAACGACGCCAGAAATCCCCGACGGTCCGGCACTTGCGCCGGTTAAGCGCAACCTGCTGACGTTTCTTGCGAAACGCTCGCAAACAGACCGCGACAAACCCCCTGGCCGCGCGTATGTCAGGCCTTAGAATGCGTCTCGCCCTTTTTCAACCTGACATTCCTCAGAACGTCGGCGCCTGCATCCGATTGTCGGCCTGCTTCGGCGTGGATCTGCATGTGATCGAGCCCACGGGCTTTCGATTCGACGACCGCGCCATGAAGCGGGCGGCGCTGGATTACGGGCCGTTGTCGCACATGAGGCGGCACGCCGACTGGGACGCCTTTCTGGCGGATCGCCCGGCGGGGCGGCTGGTGCTGTTCACGACGAAGGGCGCCACGCCCCTGCCCGACTTCATCTTCCGGCCCGACGACGTGCTGCTGTTCGGCAAGGAGAGCGCCGGGGCGCCCGACTATGTCCACACGGCCGCCGACGCCCGCGTCGTCGTGCCGCTGAGGCCCCAGGCCCGCTCGCTGAACCTTTCGGTGACCGCAGGCATCGCCCTGTGGGAAGGCCTGCGCCAGACCGGCGGGATTGGTTGAGCGCCGTTTACCTCATCTGCTAAGGCCTCTACAATCCTGCATTGATAGGCAAACATCTCGAAGCTTAGACGAGGATGCAGATCACGATGGACACAGCTCCGACCTTGGTGGCGATCATCGTCTTTCTCGTGATCGTCGGCGGCTGGGAGCTCAGTCGCAAGCGAGGCAAACGACGTGCGGCACGTCGCGCAGCCATCACCCAATTCAGGCCCGGTGCCAAGATCGCCGTGCGGCCGCAAGTCGCGACGACCCAACTGGAAGCGGTGATGGGCGCCGCCTTCCAGGCTAGGCCTCTGATGTCCCGCGCAGAAGCTTCAGTCTTCTATGCCGCCGAGCGTGCGATGAAGCAGCTCGACATCAAGGGGCGAGTGATGGCGCAGGTTTGCCTTGGCGAAGTGCTGAGATCAGCCGACGATGACGCCTTTCGCGCCATCAACAGCAAGCGCGTCGATATTCTGATCATATCCAACAGCGGCTGGCCCTTGGCGGCCATCGAATATCAGGGCGAGGGTCACTATCAGGGCACGGCCTACGCGCGGGACGCCGTCAAGAAAGCGGCGCTCCAACGTGCGGGCGTCGCCTATCTCGAAGTGACGCCGCAACATAGCGCCGACGACATAGAACGCGACCTGGCCCGCGTTCTTCAGGCGCACATGGCCCCCGCCTAAGGCTCGAGCCGCGCCATCGACGGCCGCTCGCTAGCCTTTGACGCCGCCGTCGCTTCGACGGCCCGCATGACCCGCAGCAGATTCTCGCCGGCGATCTTGCGGATGTCCGCCTCGGTCCAGCCGGCCTGCATCAGAGCCGCCAGGATGCGCGGATAGGCGTCCACGCCGGTCATGCCTTCTGGCAGGCTGCCGATGCCGTCGAAGTCGGCGCCGAGGCCGACGTGGTCGATGCCTGCGACCTGACGCACATGCTGGATGTGGGCGACGACGTCAGCCAGGGTCGCCTGCGGCGTCGGATTGGCGGTGGTCCAGGCGGTCAGACCGGCCTCCACTGCGCCGGGATCGCCGGGGTTCAGGGTCTTGAGCCGCGCCTCCTCGCCGGCCTTGGCGCCATTCCAGGCTCGTACACGCTCCGACACGAAACCGGGGGCCAGGTTGATCATCACGATGCCGCCGTCCTGGGGCATCATCCGCAGCACCCGATCCGGCACGTTGCGCGGATGGTCCGTCACCGCCCGCGCGGAGGAGTGGGAGAAGATGACCGGCGCGTCGGAAACCCGCATGGCGTCCAGCATCGTCTCTTCGGACACGTGGCTCAGGTCCACCATCATGCCCAGCCGGTTCATCTCCTTGACCACCTCTTCGCCGAAGGGGTTCAGGCCGCCCCATTTCGGCGCGTCTGTCGCGCTGTCGGCCCAGGTCGTGGTCCTGGAGTGGGTCAGGGTCATGTAGCGCGCCCCCGCGCGGTGGAACTCGCGCAGCAGGGCCAGGGAATCGTCGATGGAATAGCCGCCCTCCATCCCGATCAGGCTGGCGATCCGGCCCGAGGCGAACACCGCGTCCACCTCGTCCGCAGTCGTCGCCAGGCCGAAGGTTTCGGGATGGGCGGCGATGATCCGCTTGGCCGTGTCGATCTGTTCGAAGGTCTCCTCGACGGCCTCCAGCGGCGTCAGGCTGGCGGGGACATAGACCGACCAGAACTGGCCGCCGACGCCTCCGGCGCGCAGTCGCGCGATGTCGGTGTGCAGCGTGGTGGACGCCGCCAGATTCTTCGTCAGATCGACGGCGTAGACGTCGTTTCCGTATTGCTGCCGCAGGGCCCACGGCAGGTCGTTGTGGCCGTCGATCAGCGGCGTGGTCTTCAGGATGTCCAGCACCCGCGCCTCGTCACCCTGTTGGGCGTGGGCGGAGCCTCCCAGCGAGGCGAAGGCGACGGCGACGGACATGAGACGACGGATCATGGGCGAGGTTCCTGAAAGCGGCAGGCGGCCATTAGCGCTCTGGATTCCCCTTATGACAACCTGTCCGGATGACGGCGGGGCCGCGACGTGGTTCAAGCGCGAGATGAGCGACGCCGTCTTTTCCGATCCGCTCGACCTGAAGAAGGTCGAGACCCGCGCATGGTTCGAGCATCTGCGCGACCGCATCCATGCGGCCTTCGAGGCGCTGGAGGATGCGGCGCCCGATGATCTGTTTCCCGGCGAGCCCGGTCGGTTCGTTCGCACCGCCTGGGACAGGCCGGAGGGCGGCGGCGGGGTGATGGGGATGATGCACGGCCGGCTGTTCGAGAAGGTCGGGGTCCATGTCTCGACGGTCCACGGCGCCTTTCCGGCCGACTATGCCAAGACCGTGCCCGGCGCCGACGTCGATCCGCGCTTCTTCGCCACGGGGATCAGCCTGATCTGCCATCCGGTCAGTCCCAGGGTTCCGGCGGTGCATATGAACACCCGCTTCATCGCCACGACCCAGAGCTGGTTCGGCGGCGGGGGCGATCTGACGCCGGTGCTGATGGCGGATCGGCGGCAGGATCACCCGGACACGGTCGCCTTCCATGCGGCGATGCAGGCCGCCTGCGACGCCCACGACCCGGACTGGCATGCCAAGTACAAGGCCTGGTGCGACGAGTATTTCTACCTGCCGCATCGCAAGGAGCCGCGCGGGACCGGGGGGATCTTCTACGACCACCACGACAGCGGCGACCATGACCGGGACTTCGCCTTCACCCGCGATGTGGGGCTGGCCTTCCTAGAGGTCTATCCGAAGATCGTGGCGGGGCGGATGGGCGAGGCCTGGACGGCGCAGGAGCGCGAGGAGCAGCTGGTTCGGCGCGGACGGTATGTGGAGTTCAACCTGCTGTACGACCGTGGCACCATGTTCGGCCTGAAGACCGGCGGCAACGTCGATTCGATCCTGTCCTCCATGCCCCCGGTGGTGAAATGGCCGTGAAGTCTGCTCTGACGAAGATCCTGCTGCGGCCGGTGGCGACCTCGGCGCTGTTCGCCGTGCTGTACGGGGTCTATCTGACCCTGTCGAAACAGCCGCAGATTCCGCTGACGCTGGCCGTGGTGATCGGCTTCTACTTCGCCGCATCGCTGCTGCTGGAGCGGTTCGTGTTTCCCCGGATCGGGCTGTAGGCGCGCCCCTCGACCGAGGAGTTTGCACTGTCGCCGCACTATTTTTTTTAGTGCACAAAGGTGCACTTTTCGGCGTGGATGCGGTTTTCAAAGACCCGGCGGCTATTCTAGCCCCGGCTGGAACCGTGTCAGGTCGATTGTCGATTCTTTCCTGAAAGCCGTTTCAAAACAAAGGCCGGTCCGACCGAAATAGGATGGTTGGCGTCAGCCGATGGCGGCGACGAAGGCGTCGCCGGCCTTGCTGCGATAGCGGTCCCGATGGCGCAGCACCCGGAAGGGGCGTTCCGGCAGGCTGAAGGCGGCGGTGACCAGACGCCCGGCGGCGACCGAGCCATAGGCCACGCTTTCGGACAGGGCCGTGGCCCCCGCCCCCGCCTCGGCCGCCGCCAGCACCGCCTCGTTGGACGGCAGGGTCATGGCGATGGACAGGGCGGCGGGGTCCACGCCCGCGCTGCGCAAGGCCGCCTCCAGCGTCGAACGGGTGCCCGATCCCGCCTCGCGCAGGACCCAGGGCTGGGTCGCCAGGGTCTGGGCGTCCAGCCGACGCAGGCCCGCCCACGGGTGGTCGGGCGTGACCAGAACCGCCAGCCGGTCCGAGCCGACGACGGTCTGGTCCAGCAGGGGCTGATCGATCTCGCCCTCCACCAGCCCCAGTTCGGCCGCCCCGGTGAGCACCGCCTCGGCCGCCTCGCGCGTATTGCCGATGGCGACGTCCAGTTCGACGCCGGGGTGGGCGGCGTGGAAGGCGGCCAGGCGGCGCGGCAGCCAGGCGCTGGCGATGGTCTGGCTGGCGAAAAGGGTCAGGCGGCCGCGCCGCAGGGCGCTCATGTCCGCCAGCGCCGCCTCGGCCGCCGCTGCGCGGGCCAGCACGGCCCTGGCCTCGGGCAGGAAGGCCTGGCCCGTCTGGTTCAGGGCCACGCCGCGCCCGACACGGTCGAACAGGCGCACGTCATGCTCGGCCTCAAGCGCCGCAATGGCGTTGGAGACGGCTGACTGGGTCAGGTTCAGGGCGCGGGCTGCGGCCGTGACGTGCTGGCGTTCGGCTACAGCGACGAAGATGCGCAGGCGTTCCAGGGTCACGATTGATCTCCAAATCGGATTGAAACGACCATAACTATCCGTTGGACCGGCGTCGAGCCGGGGCGCATCAGGCTTGACCATGAAGTCCGCCGCCCTGCCCTCGCCGCCTGCCGCACCGTTTCTGGAGACGGCCCTGAATTTCGGGCGCGCGATCCGGCCTGGCCTCATCCTGTCGGTGCTGGTGACGCTGGCGGCCATCGGGCTGGGAAGCATCGAGCGCGACATGGCGGGCCATGTCTGGCTGGAGCCCCTGGTGCTGGCCATCCTGCTGGGGGCCGTGATCCGCACCGCCTGGACGCCGGACGCCCGTTTCGTCGCGGGCATCGACTTCAGCGCCAAGATCCTGCTGGAGGTCGCCATCGTCCTGCTGGGCGCCTCGGTCAGCGCGGCGACGCTGGCGTCGCTGGGCGCAGCCTTCGTTCTGGGCATCTTTCTGCTGGTTGCGGTCGTGATCGCCGTCGGCTTCGGGGTCGGGCGACTGCTGGGGCTGAACCCGCGCATGGCCCTGCTGGTCGCGTGCGGCAACGCCATCTGCGGCAACTCGGCCATCGCCGCCGTCGCCCCGGTGATCGAGGCCGACGGCGAGGAGGTCGCGGCCTCCATCGCCTTCACCGCCGTGCTGGGGGTGATCGTGGTCCTGGCCCTGCCGCTGCTGGGGGTGCTGCTGTCGATGAGCCCGATCCAGTACGGCGCCCTGGCGGGCCTCAGCGTCTATGCGGTGCCGCAGGTGCTGGCCGCCGCCGCCCCGTTCGGCGCAGTGGCCACCCAGACCGGCACGGTGGTCAAGCTGGTGCGGGTGCTGATGCTGGGTCCGGTGATCCTGGCGCTGTCGCTGATCGCGGGGCGCAGGACGACGGGGACTGAGGGTTCTGGGGCCAAGAAGGGACCGGGCCTGCACCGCCTGCTGCCGTGGTTCATTGTCGGTTTCCTGGCCATGATCGGCCTGCGGTCGCTGGACCTGATCCCGCAGGGCGCGCTGGCGCCGCTGGCGGCCGCGTCGGGCCTGCTGACGGTCGTGGCCATGGCGGCGCTGGGGCTGCAGACCGACATCCGGGCGGTGGCGCGCGCCGGGGGGCGGGTCGTGGCGGCGGTGGTCCTGTCGCTGGGCGCCCTGTTGCTGCTGGGCCTGTTGTTGATCCGGCTGCTGGGGCTTTAGATCCCGCTGCCCTGATCCTCGACCGGGGGCGGGGTGAGCAGCAGGAAGGCGCGGATCCAGGCGGTCAGAACCGCCCGGTCGTTGGGCCGCGCCAGACTGTCCAGGGCCTGGGCCGCCAAGGGCTCGGGGATGCGATGGCCGCGCCGCGTCTCGATCAGGGCGGCGGCGTATTCCGGCTGGAACTCGGGGTGGCACTGGAACGAGATGGCGTCCTCGCCCCAGGCCAGACCGGCGTAGGGGGTGAAGCCGCTGGAGGCGATGATCCGCGCATCGGGGGAGACGGCCGTGACCTGGTCCTGATGCGAGACGGGAATGGCGATCGTGCGCGCACGCGGGTGCATCCACGGCTCGTCGATCCGCACGTCATAGCGGTGCAAGCCCACGCCCCATCCCTTGTCCGACTTCTCCACCACGCCGCCGAAGGCGTGGGCCATGACCTGATGGCCGAAACAGATGCCGACCAGACGGGTGCGCCCGCGCGCCGCGCGCAGCCAGTCGATCAGCTGGGGAATCCACGGCAGGTCGTCGTAAACCCCCGCCGCCGAGCCGGTGACGACGACGCCCTGGAACGCGCCTGGATCGTCCGGCAGATGGCCGTTCTGCACGTCGAAACGGGTGGTCGGCACGCCCTCGCCCAGCAGGGCGCGGAACCGTGCGGGATAGTCGTCGAAGTCGTCCTTGAGCGCGTCAGGGGGGTGGCCGGTTTCCAGGATGGCGATGCGGGTCATGACGCCAACCTAGGGCCTGGGCTCAGAAGGTCCAGACCTCGGCCCTGGCCCCGGCCTCGCCCAGGGTCGAGGCGACCCAGCCGCAGACCGCGTTGGCCGCATCTTCCGCGCCCGGCGGCGGGTTGACGATGACCAGGGCGCAGCCGTTCATCTTCATCGGATTGGTCAGGGGGCGCAGGCGCGCCTCGGCCACCAGGGTGGGACCGGCGCGGCCGTTCAGGCGACGGATGAAGCCGTCGAACGTCTCCAGGTCCTTCAGCGGGGTCCAGATGGCGATCGCAGCGTCGGGATCGCGCGCGCGGATGGCGATGGCCGTGTCGGCGGCGCGGGCGTAGTCGTCAGGCTTTTCGAACGGCGGGTCGATCAGCACCAGAGGCGCACGGACGCGCGCCGCCTCGGCTACGGCGCCGTCATAGCCGTCGCCCTCGTGCGCCTGAGCGTTCGGATGGGTCTTCAGCGCCTCGGCCAGCAGGGACCGCACCGGCGGGTTCAGTTCGAAGCCCACGTAGCGCCCGCCCTCGCCCAAGCGGCGCGCGATCAGCAGGGGGGACCCCGGATAGAAGCGCACCCCGCCGGTCGGATTGGCGGCCTCCACCTCTTGCGCCAGGGCGTCCAGCAAAGGCGGGCGACCCTCGGCGGACATCAGGCGCTGGACCCCGGCCTCGGCCTCCCTGGAGCGCGCGCCGTCGCCGGCCAGGTCATAGAGGCCGGCGCCCGCATGGGTGTCGATCACGGTGCGGGCGCCCACGCGCGGGGCCTCCAGCAGCCACAGCAGCAGGGCGTGCTTGACCAGGTCGGCGAAGTTTCCGGCGTGGAAGCTGTGGCGATAGTTCATCCGCCCTCGTCCCTCGCGGCGGCGCGGCGGTCAAGCGGAACCGGCCGCCGGGGCGCCGCGTTCGTGGCTGGCCCCGATGCGAAGCCTCCAGACGGGCAGGAAAAAACGGAATGCCGGACGGATCCCACGCCTTCGAACCCGATCTGGACGTCCCCCAGGGTCTGAGCTGGTGCAGCGACGACCACCCCGGCCTGACGCGGCGCCGATCCGGCAAGGGCTGGTCCTACCGCGACGCCAAGGGGCGAACCATCACCGACGCCAAGGTCCTGGCCCGGCTGCGCGCCCTGGCCATTCCGCCCGCCTGGACCGACGTCTGGATCTGCCCCAAGGCCAACGGCCATATCCAGGCCATCGGCCGCGACGTGAAGGGGCGCAAACAGTATCGCTATCACGCCGACTGGAGCACCGCGCGGTCGGAGAACAAGTTCGACAAACTGCCGGCCTTCGCCCGTCGCCTGCCCCGGCTGCGCGACCAGGTGGAGCATGATCTGGCGTTGCGTGGGCCGGTGAAGGCCAAGGTCCTGGCCACCGCCGTGCGCCTGTTGGAGATCACCCTGATCCGGGTCGGCAATGCGGTCTATGCCAAGCAGAACCGCAGCTATGGCCTGACGACCCTGCACAAGCGCCACCTGGAGGTCGACGGCGCGGCCCTGACGTTCGAGTTTCGCGGCAAGAGCGGCAAGGATCACCGCGTCAGCATCCGCGATCGCCGCCTCGCCCGCGTCGTTCGCGCGCTGGAGGACCTGCCGGGCCAGCACCTGTTCAAATATCGCGCGGCCGACGGCGGCGTCTGCCCCGTGACCTCCGACGACGTGAACGCCTATATCCGCGATGCGATGGGCGAGCAGTTCTCGGCCAAGGACTTCCGCACCTGGGCCGGCACGGTCTCGGCGGCGCGGGCCCTGCGCGACATGGAGCCCCCCACCTCGCCCACCGATGCGAAACGCAAGATCACCGTCTGCGTCAAGGCGGTGTCGGGGCTGCTGGGCAATACGCCCACCGTCTGCCGGGCCTCCTATGTGCATCCCCGGGTGTTCGAGCTGTATGCGGCCGGAACCCTGCCCGAGGTCTTGCCGGGCGCGGAGACGAAGGGGTTCGAGCCGGCCTTGATGAAGCTGCTGACGGCCTAGGCCTTGGCCCAATAGTCGCGGCTCGTGGCGCTGATCGGCGCGCCGTCGGCCAGGGCCAGGATGCATTCGCGGAAACGGTCGGCCGCCGTGTCGCCGCATAGCAGCCTCAGACTGCGGATGATGCGAGTGATGCGCAGGTGGTTGTGGTCGGACGGCGTGCGCCAGGCTTCCGTCGCCCGATAGAAGGCCAGCATCCGCCTGGCCGCCCGCGCCAGCCGGGCCTGGGCCGCCTCATCGGCGCGCAACGCCTGTATGTCAGCGGCGGAGAGCACCGGCGAGCCGGGCACGGCCGCGCTGGGCTCGGTCAGGGGAAACAGCCACTGGATGAAATCGTGGCGGTGCTCCAGGCAGACGTCCGACAGGGCCAGAACATCCTCCAGCGTGCGCCCGGCCGCGTCGCGCCCGTCGCTGGCCAGAAACCGTACGATCTCGCTCTCGCCCATGCCCGCCGCTCCTTTCGCAGCCCAAGGAGGAAAGGCGAGGAGCCGGGCCGGGGTTCCCGGATCAAAAAAAGGCGGCCCGCGCGTGAGGGCCGCCTTTCTTGATCGTCGATGCGTGAAAGCGGCCTCAGGCGGCCTTGTCCCAGTCCAGCACGACCTTGCCCGACTGACCGGATTTCATGGCTTCGAAGCCTTGTTGGTAGTCGGCGTAGCCCAGGCGGTGGGTGATCAGGGGGCTGAGGTCCAGGCCGGCTTTCAGCAGGCCCAGCATCTTGCGCCAGGTGGTGAACATCTCGCGGCCATAGACGCCCTTGATGGTCAGGGCCTTCAGGATGATGGCGCCCCAGTCGGTTTCCATCGGTTTCGACGGAATGCCCAGCATGGCCATGCCGCCGCCCATGATCAGGGTGTCGACGCATTGTTTGAAGGCGATGGGGGAGCCCGACATCTCCAGCGCGACGTCGAACCCGACCTTCAGGCCCAGTTCCTTCATGACGTCGTGGATGTCTTCCTTGGTGGTGTTCACGGTGCGGACGCCCGGGGCGACCTTCTGCGCCAGTTCCAGCCGGAAGTCGTTGATGTCGGTCAGGACCACGGTGCGGGCGCCCGCGTGACGGGCCACGGCCGCCGCCATCATGCCGATGGGGCCGGCGCCGGTGACCAGGACATCCTCGCCCAACAGGTCGAACTGCTGCGCCGTGTGCACCGCATTGCCGAACGGGTCCAGGATCGAGCCGATCTCATAGGGGACGTCGTCGGGCAGTTCGATCACGTTGAAGGCGGGGGCCACCACGAACTCGGCGAAGGCGCCCTGGCGGTTCACGCCGATGCCGCGGGTGTGCGGGTCCAGGTGAAAATGACCGGCGCGGGCCGCTTCGGAGTTCAGGTCGATGACGTGGCCCTCGGCCGAGACGCGCTGGCCGATCTTCAGCGGGCGATCCACGTCCTTGCCGATGGCGACGATCTCGCCGGCGAACTCGTGTCCGGTGATCATCGGGGTCGGAACGTTCTTCTGGGACCACTCGTCCCAGTTCCAGATATGGATGTCGGTGCCGCAGACGGCGGTGCGATGCACCCGGATCAGAACGTCCTCCGGTCCAGCCTCGGGGATCGGGGCGTCAATCAGTTCCAGGCCGACGCCGGGTGCGGTCTTGGCCAAGGCTTTCATTGTTTCAGCCATGATGGCGTCTCCTGAAAAACTCTAAGATCGTCATCCTAGGCCTTGTGCCCAGGATCCATAAACTCCGTCGAGGACGGTGCGCACCGGTGAAAACCGGGAGTATGGATCCTCGGGACAAGCCCGAGGATGACGGGAATAATGTGGCGACGGTGACGGACGCAGGCGTCAGATAACGCCCAACTCCCGGCCCGCCTGGGTGAAGGCTGCGACCGTCTGGTCGATCTGGTCGAAGGTGTGGGCGGCCGACATCTGGGTGCGGATGCGGGCCTGGCCGCGCGGGACGACGGGGAAGCTGAAGCCGATGACATAGACCCCCAGCTCCAGCGCGCGGGCGGCGAAGTCCTGGGCCAGTTTGGCGTCGCCCAGCATGACCGGGATGATCGGATGTTCGCCGTCCAGCAGGGTGAAGCCCGCGTCGGCCATGGCGCCCCGATAGCGGTGGGCGTTGGCCGACAGGCGGGTGCGAAGGGCGTCGCCCTCGGACCCTTGGGCGATGCGTATGGCTTCCAGGCTGGAGCCGCAGACGGCGGGCGCCAGGGCGTTGGAGAAGAGGTAGGGGCGCGCGCGCTGTTTCAGCAGTTCGACCACCGACTTCTTCGCGCAGATGAAGCCGCCCATGGCGCCGCCAAGCGCCTTGCCGAAGGTGCCGGTGACGAAGTCGACCTCGACCCCGTGGTGGGCGAAGGAGCCCTTGCCCTGCGGACCCAAAAAGCCCGTCGCGTGGCAGTCGTCGACCATGATCAGGGCGCCGTACTGGTCGGCCAGGGCGCGAATCTGATCCAGCTTGGCGATATAGCCGTCCATCGAGAAGGCGCCGTCGGTGGCGATGATGATGTCGCGGGCGCCGGCGGCGCGGGCCTCCTTCAGCCGGGTCTCCAGCTCGTCCATGTCGGAGTTGGCGAAGCGATAGCGTTTGGCCTTGCACAGCCGCACGCCGTCGATGATTGACGCGTGGTTCAGGCTGTCGGAGACGATGGCGTCGTTCTCGCCCAGCAGGGGTTCGAACAGGCCGCCGTTGGCGTCGAAGGCGGCGGCGAACAGGATGGCGTCCTCGAAGCCCAGATAGCCGGCGATGGCGGCCTCAAGCTCCTTGTGGATCTCCAGGGTGCCGCAGATGAAACGGACCGAGGCCGTGCCGGCGCCCCATTTGTTCTGCGCGGCGATCCCGGCCTGGGTGACGCGTTCGTCGCCGGCCAGACCGAGGTAGTTGTTGGCGCAGAAGTTCAGCACGTCGCGGCCGGCGACCTGAATCACGGGCCCTTGGCGCGAGGCGATGATGCGTTCGGGCTTGGTCAGGCCCTGGGCGTCGATCTCGGTCAGTTCGCCGGCGACGCGGTCGTAGAAGCTCTGGGTCATGAGCCGCGACCTACGCCGATTTTCGATCCGTTTCCACCCGCCTCAGGTCGCCGGTGCGGGATCGGCCTCGGCGCGGATGGGGCTGACGCGGATCTTGCCGCCGCACGGCTGGAACTCGAACGGCAGGCTGACGGCGGCGGTGTCGCCCGGCGCGGTCACACGCAGGGTCGCCACGCTGGGGCAGGACTTCTGCATCGTCTCGTCCGGCACGACGCTCCAGGCCGTTTCGAAATAGGCCTTGGACCGGGGCGCGATCTCGACCGGGGTCGGCGCCTGGCCCTGACGGAAATAGCTGCCGGGGCTCTGGTCGGCGCGGATCGAGGTCACGGCGCGCCCCCGCGCATCCATCAGGGTCACGCCGGGATAGCCGGCCAGGCTGCAGGCCTGGGTCCCGACGTTCTGGAGGCTGAAGTTCCGCACCCGGTTGCCGGCGCCGGCGTCGCCGCCCTCGGCCGCCAGCTTCAGTTGCGGACCCTTGCAGGGCATGGAGGCCGGCAGCACGCCGCCCGGCGCGGGCGTCGGAGTCTGGGCGGGTATCGGGGCGGGTATCGGCATCGGACCCGGCGTCATGCCAGGACCGGCCGACGGGATGGGGCGCGAGCACCGCTCCAGCACCGCGACGCCGGTCGTGCCGTCCGGGCCGAGGCGGCTGAGCGTGCCGCTTTCCTGACCGTCGCGGGTCGCGGTCCACCATTCCACGCCGGTGCCCAGATAGCGGGCGCCGCTGGCGGCCTGGACCGAGCGCAGGGCGTAGGTCTGCTGCTTGTAGGCCAGTTGCGCGTTGTCGCTGTCGGCATACTGGACCTGAAGCGTCGCGCCGCTTTCGCAGGCGTAGCCGACCGACGGCGCATTGGACGCCGGCGCCGCCTGGGGCTCGACCGGGGCGGTCGGCTGCTCCGGCTGCGGCTGCTGACAGGCGGAGACGCCGGTCAGGGCGGCGATGGCGACGAAGGCGGTCAGGTGGCGCATCATGGTGAGGTCTTTCCCGTTCGATCAACCCAACGGTCAAGCTGGAGAAAGGCTCCGCCCGCCGCCCTTAGTGATCGCCTTTCGGCGTCTCCATCAGCTCGACCAGCACCCCGCCCATGTCGCGGGGATGCAGGAAGACGACCGGCGTGCCGTGCGCCCCGATGCGCGGCTCACCCGTGCCCAGGATGCTCACCCCCTTGGCCCGCATTTCGGCGATGGCGGCGTGGATGTCGGCGACCTCGAAACAGACGTGATGCTGGCCGCCCTTGGGGTTCTTGGCCAGGAAGCCGACGATTGGGCTGGCCTCGTCATAGGGTTCGATCAGCTCGATCTGGGCCGTCGGCGTGTCGATGAAACAGACCTTCACCCCTTGCGCCGGCAGGTCGAAGGGTTCGCCGATCTTCGTGGCGCCCAGCACGTCCCGATACAGTTTGATCGAGTCCGCGATGGAGGGCGTGGCGACCCCGACATGGTTCAGGGCGCCGATCATGCGGTCTCCTTAGGCGCGGGTTGGGCGTAGCCCAGCCGCTGGTTCAGCTTCTCGATCAGATCGACCGCCGTGTCAGCGATGGCCGAGCCGGGCAGATAGACGGCGGCGGCGCCCATATCGAGCAGGGGCTGGACGTCGGACGGCGGGATGACGCCGCCGACCACGATCATGATGTCGGGGCGACCCAGCCGTTCCAGTTCGGCCTTCAGCTCGGGGACCAGGGTCAGGTGGCCGGCCGCCAGGGACGAGGCGCCCACCGCGTGGACGCCCTTCTCGACCGCGTCCTTGGCCGCCTCGGCCGGGGTCTGGAACAGGGCGCCGGCGGTGACGTCGAAGCCCAGGTCGCCGTAGCCGGTGGCGACCACCTTCTGGCCTCGGTCGTGGCCGTCCTGGCCCAGTTTGGCGATCAGGATTCGCGGCGGACCGCCGTCGTTCTCGACGAAGGTGGCGACCATCTCGCGGGCGCGGGCGAAGCGGGGATCGGCTCCGGCCTCCTTGGCGTAAACGCCCGACACGGTCTGGACCGTCGCCACATGGCGGCCGAAGGCGGCCTCCAGGGCGTCGGAGATTTCGCCCACCGTGGCCTTGGCGCGGGCGGCCTGGACCGCCAGCTCCAACAGGTTGGCGCTGCCCCGCGCGCCGTTCGTCAGCGCCTCCAGCGCCGCATCGGTGGCCGCCTGGTCCCGCTCGGCCCGCAGCCGTTTCAGCTTGTCGATCTGGGCCGCCAGCACCGCCGCATTGTCGACCTTCAGCATCGGAATATCGTCGACGACGGGGTTCAGATATTTGTTCACCCCGACCACCGTCTGCTGGCCGGTGTCGATCCGGGCCTGGGTCTTGGCGGCGGATTCCTCGATCCTCAGCTTGGGAATCCCGGCCTCGATGGCCTTGGCCATGCCGCCCAGGGCCTCGACCTCGGCCATATGCGCCCGCGCCCGTTCGGCCAGTTCGTGCGTCAGCCGCTCGACATAGAAGCTGCCGCCCCAGGGATCGATGACCTTGGTCAGCCCCGTCTCCGACTGCAGCAAGATCTGGGTGTTGCGCGCGATCCGGGCCGAGAAGTCGGTCGGCAGGGCCAGGGCCTCGTCCAGCGCATTGGTGTGCAGGCTCTGCGTCTGGCCGCCCGCCGCCGCCATGGCCTCGACCATGGTGCGCGGCACATTGTTGAACACGTCCTGGGCTGCCAGGCTCCAGCCGGAGGTCTGGCAGTGGGCGCGCAGGGACAGGGATTTGGGGTTCTCGCCGCCCTCTTTCCGCACCGCCTCGGCCCACAGCAGGCGGCCCGCCCGCATCTTGGCCACCTCCATGAAATAGTTCATGCCGATGGCCCAGAAGAAGCTCAGCCGCGGCGCGAACCGGTCGATCGGCATCCCCGCCGCGACGCCCGCCCGCAGATATTCGATCCCGTCCGCCAGGGTGTAGGCCAGCTCGATGTCCGCCGAGGCCCCCGCCTCCTGCATGTGATAGCCGCTGATGGAGATCGAGTTGAACTTCGGCGTCTCCTGCGCAGTCCAGGCGAAGATGTCGGCGATGATCCGCATCGAGGGTTCGGGCGGATAGATGTAGGTGTTGCGGACCATGAACTCCTTCAGAATGTCGTTCTGAATGGTCCCGGTCAGGGCCGCGTGGGGCACGCCCTGCTCCTCGGCCGCGACGACATACAGGGCCAGGATCGGCAGCACCGCCCCGTTCATCGTCATCGACACCGACATCTGGTCCAGCGGGATCCCGTCGAACAGGGTGCGCATGTCATAGATGCTGTCGATGGCCACGCCGGCCATGCCGACGTCGCCCTTTACCCGCGGGTGGTCCGAGTCATAGCCCCGGTGCGTCGCCAGATCGAAGGCGATGCTCAGCCCCTTCTGCCCCGCCGCCAGATTGCGACGATAGAAGGCGTTGGACTCCTCGGCGGTCGAGAAGCCGGCGTACTGGCGGATGGTCCAGGGATTGCCCGCATACATGGTCGGATAGGGCCCGCGCACGAAGGGCGCGAACCCCGGCAGGCCGTGCGGATGGTCCAGCGCGTCCGTGCTGTCGGGACCATAGGCGGTCTCGACCGTCAGCCCCTCGGGCGTCAGCCACGGCTCACGCGTCGGCCCCTGCCCGGTCGCGTCGAGGCTCAGGGCGATCTTGCTGAAGTCAGGAAAGCTCATTGCGCCGCCTCCTCAAAGGCCGCCGGGAACCGGATCTGGCTCAGCGGTTCGCACACCCGCTCGCCCGGCGACGGCGCCGCGTCAGCCGCCTCGACCGGCGCCGGCCGCACGTCCGCGTCCACATATTTGGTCACCCCGATGATCTGGGCCGCGCCCTTCGCCAGCTCCGCCTCCCGCTGGGCGCGGGCGCGGGCGATGCGGGGCTGGATCACCGAGCCCTTCAGGGCCTCGATCAGACCGCCCTCGGCCTCGATCATCTGGAACTCGGCCCAGCCGGCCTCGGCCAGATCCCGCGTCCGGGCGTCCAGATACCAGCTCCCCGCCGCCGGATCATCGACCCGGCCCAGATGGGCCTCCTCCATCAGCACCAGCTGGGTGTTCCTCGCCTGCCGCCGAGCGAAGGCGTCGGACCGGCCCGAGGCGCGGGTGAAGCCGTCCAGCACCACCACGTCCGCGCCGCCGACCGCGCCCGCAAACCCCGCCGCCGTCAGTCGCAGCAGATTGGGCCAGGGATCGCGCGCCGCCAGCATCCGCCGCGACGACCGCGCCTCGATCACGGCCGGCGCCTCAACGCCAAACCCTCGCGTCAACGCCGCCCAGATCAGCCGCATGGCCCTGAGTTTGGCCAGGCTGTCGAAATATTCCGCATCGACCGACAGGCCGACCACCGTCCCCTTCAGGGCCGCCTCGACCGACATCCCGGCCTCGACCGCCGCCTTCACATGAGCCACCAGGCTGGCCGCCGCAAAGGCCAGCTCCTGCGCCGCCGATCCGCCCGCCTCGTGCGCCACGCGCCCGCTGGCCATGAAGAAGCTCGCGTCGGGATAGGCCCCCGCATGCCGCGCCGCCGTATTGGCCGCCAGGCTCAGATGCTCCTCCACCGAACGCGGCGCCCCGCCCGCCTCGGCGAAGGCCGAGACCGGGTCCATGTGGAATCTCAGCTGGGCGCGCGGCGATCCCTTGGCTGTGACCGCCAAGGCGTTCGCCGCATCCGGCCCGTCGATCCCCGCATCCAGCGCCACCGGCGCCAGCTCCAGCGCCACGCCTTCCAGCGCCCGGCCCAGCGGCGCGGAATCCGCCAGCACCCGCCCCCTCAGCACCACCGAGGCGGCGCCGTTCTCCAGATCGGTCAGGACGGCGTCGTTCACCGCCTCGGGATCATCCCCCTCGACCAGGGTCCGCAGATCCCAGGCCCGGCCTTCGGAGTCGGACGGACGCGGGGCGAAGATCGGCTGAACCCCGCTCGCCCCGGCATACAGCGGCCGCGTCACCAGCTGGTCCGCGTCGAGCGACATCAGCGACTCGATCGGCCGATCCTTCAACGCCTTCTGGGCCGCCTCGCGCCATTCGAGGGGGGTGGGTGTGGGGAAGCTCATGTGAGCCCCTCCCCGCCCGTGCGGCGTAAAGAGCCCCTCCACCGCTTCGCGGTCCCCCTCCCCACTGCGTGGGGAGGAGACGCATCACCTCCCTGTCTCCTCCCCATGAAATGGGGAGGTGGATCGACGCGCAGCGGCGAGACGGAGGGGCTCTTCCGCATCACCCGAACTCCACCAGCACGTCATCCGCCGCCACCGGATCCCCGTCCTTGGCCCCCACCGCCTTCACCACCCCGTCGCGCTCGGCCTTCAGGATGTTCTGCATCTTCATGGCCTCGATGATCGCCACCGTCTCCCCGGTCTTGACCTCCTGCCCCACCACCACCGGGATCGACACCACCAGCCCGGGCATCGGCGACAGCACCAGTTTCGACGTATCCGCCACCGCCTTCTCCGGCAGGCGCGCATACAGTTCGGCGACGTGGGGCCGCAGCACCCGCACCCGCGCCCGCGCCGCCCGGTGACGAATATCAAAGCCGTCGGCGACGCGTTTGACCTCGGCGGTGAAGGCCTCGCCATCCAGCTCGGCCTTGAACTGGGCCAGGCCGGGCCGCCAGTCGATGTCCGACAGGCGGATGTCGCCCCCGCCCGTCAGGGTCAGGATCATCTCCTCGTCCTCGTCATAGGACAGGCCGACGCCGTGCGGCGTCTTGTCGATCATCACGATCCAGTCGGTGCGATCCGACGGGTCGCCGTCCTGTTCGGCGATGACCTCGTGCATAGCCAGGGCCGAGGCGATCAGGATCCGCTCCTGCTCCACCGTCGGGCGCAGGCCATGGAAGCCGTCCGGGAACTCGTCCTTGATATAGCTGGTCGACAGGTTCCCCGACTTGAACCGATCCTGATCCATCACCGCCGCCAGGAAGGGCACATTATGCCCCAGGCCCGACAAGTGGGTGTCCTCCAGCGCCCGGGCCATGCCCGTCACCGCGTCCTCGCGCGTCTCGCCCCAGGCGCACAGTTTGGCGATCATGGGGTCGTAGAACATGCTGATCTCGTCGCCCTCGCGGACGCCGGAATCGTTGCGGACGGTGTAGTCCCCCCCAGAACTGGAGTGATCGCCCTCCTCCGGCTGCTCGTAGCGGACCAGCCGCCCGATGGAGGGCAGGAAGCCGCGATACGGGTCCTCGGCATAGATCCGGCTCTCGATGGCCCAGCCGTCGATCTTCAGGTCCTTCTGTTCGAAGGCCAGTTTCTCGCCCCAGGCCGAACGGATCATCTGTTCGACCAGATCGACCCCGGTGATCAGCTCCGTCACCGGATGCTCGACCTGCAACCGGGTGTTCATCTCCAGGAAATAAAACGACTTGTCCTGACCGGCCACGAACTCGACCGTGCCGGCGCTGTCATAGTTGACCGCCTGGGCCAGGGCGACCGCCTGCGCCCCCATGGCGGCGCGGGTGGCCTCGTCCAGCAGGGGCGACGGCGCCTCCTCGATGACCTTCTGGTTGCGGCGCTGGATCGAACATTCGCGCTCGAACAGATGGACCACATGGCCGTGCTTGTCGCCCAGCACCTGGATCTCGATGTGGCGCGGGTCGATGATGAACTTCTCCAGGAAGACCCGGTCGTCGCCGAAGGCGTTCAGCGCCTCGGCCTTCACCGCCGCGAACCCCTCGGCCATGTCGGCGTCCGAATGGGCCACGCGGATGCCCTTGCCGCCGCCGCCGGCGCTGGCCTTGATCATGATCGGATAGCCGATCTGGTTGGCGATCTTGACCGCCTCCTCCGGCGTCTCGATCAGGCCCATATGCCCCGGCACGGTCGAGACCCCCGCCTCGGCCGCCAGCTTCTTGGAGCTGATCTTGTCGCCCATGGCCTCGATGGCCTCGGGGTTCGGCCCGATGAAGGCGATGCCCTCGTCCCTTAGCCGCCGCGCGAACCCGGCGTTCTCGCTCAGGAAGCCAAAGCCCGGATGCACCGCCTGCGCCCCCGTCTGGCGCACCGCCTCGACGATCTTGTCCGCCAGCAGATAGGACTGCGCCGCCGGCGCCGGCCCGATCAGCACCACCTCGTCGGCCATCTCGACCGCCAACGACCCGGCGTCGGCCTCCGAATAGACCTGCACGGTCTTGATGCCCATGCGGCGGCAGGTCTTGATGATCCGAACCGCGATCTCGCCCCGGTTGGCGATGAGGATTTTGGAGAACATAGGGCTATCGTTTCAAATGTTCGAATAATTCAGGGTCAACCGATTGCGGGACCAGTGATAAGGCCAGCAATGTAGGGGCCAGTGAGCCGCAACGCGCCACCGGCCATTTCTGCCAAGTCCTTTGCACGCATCAGATCGTCTATCGCCGACCTGATTGCAGAAGCTTGACCTTTATCTGAAGATCTGAGCTCAATAGTGAGCTGGCCTATGCTCGTAAATATTGAATCACGAAACGGCCCCAAACCATCTACCGAAAAACGCGCAAGTGACCGCTTGATCAGAGCAACTTGAGCTAAAACAAGCTTACGTTGAGCATCGGACAAATCTCCATTGCCCGCCGCTGCTGCCTCAAGTTTACTCAATACAGATTCAATTTCCGGCCGCGCTTCCGTGAACTTTTTGGCGTCAAATTCTAGGTGATCAAGAAATGACATCAAATCCACAAGCGTACTTATGTTGTGTTTTTGCGATTTTTGATATTCCGCGTAGTTACTAACAAGCATGTCGGAAGAAAATAATTCTAATATTCTTTCCTTTAGGCGACGTCCAGCTCGTTGATTTTTATTCTCAATTATATCCTCTTCTATGAAGACACAAATCGTCTCGATAAGTTGGAAAAGTGCAAAAGAAGATTCAGCATGCGCAACCCCTGTAATAGAAGACAAATCTTCCGATATCGGGCCAATTGCGGCGCGTGAATCCCCTTTGTACTGAAGCATCTTCTCCAGTAGGGCGTTAAAATGATCGATCTCGGGCGGCCTGGCATGTGTCATAGCGGAATATTGTCGTGCTTCTTCCAGGGGTTCTCCTGGACCTTGTTCTTCAGTGTCCGCAGCGACTTCACCAGCCGACGCCGCGTCCCGTGCGGCATGATGACGTCGTCGATGTAGCCCAGCCCCGCCGCCACGAACGGATTGGCGAACCGGTCCTTATACTCCGCCTCGCGCGCGGCCAGGGCCGCCGGATCGCCGGCCTCCTTGCGGAAGATGATCTCGACCGCCCCCTTGGCGCCCATGACCGCGATCTCGGCGGTGGGCCAGGCGTAGTTGACGTCGCCGCGCAGGTGTTTCGAACTCATGACGTCATAGGCGCCGCCATAGGCCTTGCGCGTGATCAGGGTCAGTTTCGGCACGGTCGCCTCGGCATAGGCGAACAGCAGCTTGGCCCCGTGTTTGATCAGGGCGCCATACTCCTGTTTCGTCCCCGGCATGAAGCCCGGCACGTCCACCAGGGTCACCAGCGCAATGTCGAAGGCGTCGCAGAAGCGCACGAACCGCGCGGCCTTGCGGCTTGAATCTATGTCCAGCACCCCGGCCAGCACCTGGGGCTGGTTGGCGACGATCCCGACCGTCTGGCCGTCCAGCCGACCGAAGCCGCAGATGATGTTCTTGGCGAAGTCGGCGCCGATCTCGAAGAAGTCAGCCTCGTCGACCACCTTCAGGATCAGCTCCTTCATGTCATAGGGCTGGTTCGGATTGGCCGGGATCAATGTGTCCAGCGACGGCTCGTCCCGCTCGGGCTCGTCATAGCTCTCGCGCACCGGCGGCTTTTCGCGGTTCGACAGGGGCAGGAAGCCGATCAGGCGGCGCACCTCCGACAGGGCCTCCAGGTCGTTCTCGAACGCCCCGTCCGCCACGCCCGATTTGCCCGCATGGACCCGCGCCCCACCCAAGTCCTCGTGGCTGACCACCTCATTGGTGACGGTCTTCACCACGTCGGGGCCGGTCACGTACATATAGCTCGTGTCCTTCACCATGAAGATGAAGTCGGTGATGGCCGGCGAATAGACGTCGCCCCCCGCGCACGGCCCCATGATCACGCTGATCTGGGGAATGACGCCGCTGGCCAGGGTGTTTTGCAGAAAGATGTCGGCGTATCCGGCCAGGCTCTCGACCCCCTCCTGGATCCGCGCCCCGCCGGCGTCGAACAGGCCGATGATCGGCGCGCCGGTCGTCAGGGCCATCTTCTGCAGCTTGACGATCTTGGCCGCATGGGCGCCCGACAGGCTGCCGCCGAACACCGTGAAATCCTTGGAGAAGACATAGACCAGCCGCCCGCCGATGGTGCCGCGGCCCGTCACTACGCCGTCGCCGGGGATGCGTTGGTCCTGCATCCCGAAGTCGTGGCTGCGGTGCTCCACGAACATGTCGGTCTCCTCGAAGGAGCCCTCGTCCAGCAGCACGTCGATGCGTTCGCGCGCGGTCAACTTGCCCTTGGCGTGCTGGGCGGCGATGCGTTTTTCGCCTCCGCCCAGTTTGGCGGCGGCGCGGCGGCGCTCCAGTTCCTCGAGGATGGCTTGGCTCATCGGTCGGCGGACCTCTCTTCAGTTCGTCGCCCCTGGATTGGCGCGTTCATCGCAGCAAGGCAAACGCAACTTTGCAAATCGTGCGGACCTGTGCGCACTAGCAAAGCGATATCGCTCGATCTGCAAAACTGCGAATGGCCGAAAAACTCTTTCTGGGCGCCAAGCTGCGCAAGCTCCGCGAGGCGCGCGGCTGGACGCTGGAGGCCTGCGCGGAGCGGCTGGGCCTGTCGCCGTCCTATCTGTCGCAGATCGAGACCAATCAGCGGCCGGCGACGGCGCGCGTCTTGATCGCCCTGACCCGCGCCTTCCATATCGACGCCAGCCTGTTCGATCTCGAGGGCGACGCCCGGCTGATCGCCGACCTGCGCGAGGCCACCACCGACATCGCCGGCCCGGTCAGCGGCGGGGCCGAGCCCCCGACGGCGGCCGAGCTGAAACAGGCCGTCGCCAACACCCCGCGCCTGGCCCATCAGTTCCTGGCCCTGCACCAGGCCTTCCGCCAGCTGGACGAGCGGGTGAAGGCGCTGGACGACACCCTGGGCCGCGACGAACTGGGCGCCCGCGTCGCCCTGCTGCCCTATGAGGAGGTCCGCGACTTCTTCCACTACCGCGACAACTACGTCGACAGCCTGGACGCGGCGGCCGAGGCCCTGGCCGCAGCGGTCCCCCAGGACGGCCCGATCGAACGGGCGCTGGAGACCCTGCTGGCCGACCGGCACGGGGTGCGGACAGTCTATGTGGCCGGTCAGGAGGCCTTGCGCCGCTACGATCCCGCCAGTCGCATACTTTCCCTGGACGCTTGGCAGCCCGGCGCCACCCGGTCGTTCCAGCTGGCGCACCAACTGGCCCTGCTGTCCTTCCGCGACCTGATCGAGACCGAGTTGGACCAGGCCGCCTTCCGCACCCAGGCCGCGCGCGACGTGGCCCGCGTCGGCCTGGCCAACTACGCCGCCGGGGCCCTTTTGCTGCCTTACCGCGCCTTCCTGGAGGCCGCGCGGACGGAGAAGCACGACATCGACCGCCTGCGCACCCGGTTCCAAGTCAGTTTCGAACAGGTCTGCCACCGGCTCTCGACCCTGCAGCGGCCCGGCTGGCGCGGCGTGCCCTTCTATTTCGCCCGCGTCGACATGGCCGGCAACATCACCAAACGCCACAGCGCCACCCGCTTCCAGTTCGCCCGCTTCGGCGGCGCCTGCCCCCTGTGGAACGTCCACGAGGCCTTCGCCACGCCCGACCGGATCGGGGTGCAGTTGGCCGAGATGCCCGACGGGTCGCGCTACATCTCCATCGCCCGCTCAGTGTCCAAGCCCAGCGGCTCGTACCTGGCCAACGACCGCCGCTACGCCCTGTCCCTGGGCTGCGAGGTCGAGCATGCCGGATCACTGGTCTATGCCGCCGGTCTGGACCTGAACGGCCCCGCCGCCCGGATCGGCGTCAGCTGCCGCATCTGCGAGCGCACCGACTGCACCCAGCGCGCCTTCCCGCCCCTGGACCGCGCCCTGCACGTGCCCGAGAACGAACGCGGCGTGGTGCCCTATGTGCTGGATGGCCCGCGCTTCGACCGCCCCTAAAGCCGTCAGGCCTCGCGCCGCGACAAGCCGTCGCCACGGACGTGCAGGACTTGACACCGGTTACCGCCCTCCGCTTCCTGATCGTACAAGCGCGCAAGGCGCGGGAGGAACGACCGATGAAGCACGCCCTTTTCGCCATCGCCGCAGCCGCTGTGCTGGGCGCCTGCTCGCCCCCGCAAGAAGACAAGGCCGACGCCACGCCGACGGCCCTGCCGCCCGGCCCCGAGACCCAGATCTCCGACGTGTCGCCTGCCGATCTGCCGCCTGCGCTTGTGGCGCTGATCCAGCAGACCGTGCCGGGCATGACCGTCGCCGAGGTCGAACGAAAGGAACGCGAGGGGCGCGTCTATTACGATGTCGAAGGCGCCCGGCCGGACGGGTCCGAGGTCGAACTGGACATCCAGCAGACAGGCGACCGGTTCGAGGTGGTGGAAATCCAGCGCGACGTCGCCTTCGCCGACATGCCACAGGCGGTCCAGACGACCGCCCGCGCCGCGACCGGCGCCTTCGCCCCCGAACGCATCATCGAAAGCCGTCAGACGGACGACAGCGTGATCTACGAACTGTTCGCCGCCGGTCAACCGGCCGAGCCCGCCATGGAAGTCCGCGTCAGAGATGGTAAGGCGGAGGTCCTCACGGAACGCTGGCCGCACTGACATGACTTCACATCCTCCCATCGGCGTCGCCGTCGTCGGCTACGGCCTGGCGGGCCAGACTTTCCACGCGCCGTTGATCCAGGCCACGCCTGGCCTGCGCTTGGCGGCCGTCGTCTCGTCGCGCCCTGACGCGGTTCACGCCGACCTGCCGGAGGTCGAGGTCCTGCCCGACCTGGACGCGGCCCTGGCCCGCGAGGACATCGGCCTGATCGTCGTCGCCACGCCGGACGCCCTGCACGCCAAACAATCGATCGCCGCGCTGAAGGCCGGCAAGTCGGTGGTGGTGGACAAGCCCTTTGCGGCGACGCTCGCCGACGCCGAAGCGGTCGCCGCCGTCGCGGCCGCATCGCCCGGCGTGTTCAGCGTCTTCCAGAACCGCCGATGGGACGCCGACTTCCTGACCCTGCGCCGCCTGATCGACCAGGGCGAACTGGGCGAGATCGCCGTGTTCGAAAGCCACTATGACCGCTTCCGCCCCGCCGTCACCGACCGGTGGAAGGACAAGAGGGACGGCGGCGTCTGGGCCGATCTGGGGCCGCACCTGATCGATCAGGCGGTGCAGTTGTTCGGCCCACCGCTGGGCGTCTACGCCGATCTGCAGGCCCAGCGCGTCGGCGCCACGGCCATCGACTACGCCCACGTCCTGCTGCGCTACGACCGGCTGCGGGTCATCCTGAACATGAGCCACCTCGCGGCCGAATCCAGCCTGCGTTACGTCGTCCACGGCACGGGCGGCAGCTTCGTCAAACACGGTCTCGACGCCCAGGAGGGCCAGTCCAAGGCTGGCCTGCGCCCCGGCGACGCCGACTGGGGCCTGGACCCGTCGCCCGGCGTCCTGACGAAACAGATCGAGGGCGAGACCGTCCGCACCGCTCCGACGCCGGAGCGCGGCGACTATCCCGCTTTCTACGCCGCCATGCGCGACGCCGTTCGGGGGGAGGCTCCACCGCCGGTGACGGCGGATCAGGCCCTGGTCGTCATGCGGATCATCGACGCGGGATTGCGCAGCGCGGCCGAGGGGCGCGAGGTTTCGCTCTAGCTTTCACCTCCCCGCGCGCGAAGGCGCGGGGGGAGGACAGGTCGCGCTTGCGACCAGGAGGGGGCGACTCTGACGGTGATGATGACCACGCCGGCTTCAGACACCGAGTCGCCCCCTCCTGGCGCTCGCTGACGCGATCGCCTGTCCTCCCCGTCGGCCTTCGCCGACGGGGAGGTGAGAGAGCCCACCCTACCGCGAGTTCATTTTCCCGCCTCATTCCCGACGCAATCCGCTACGCATGTAGCGTTACAAATGTAGCGTCACCAGCCATGGGAATGCGTCGTGATCGAATCCCTGCCCCGCCGTGAACGCGAGGTCTTCGAGACCCTGTGTCGGCTTGAGAGCGGCACCGCCGCCGCCGTCCGCAACGCCCTGTCCGATCCGATCAGCGACTCGGCCGTCCGCACCCTGTTGTCGCGGCTGGAGGCCAAGGGCCTGATTGAGCGGGCAGCCGGTCCCGACGGCTTCGTCTATGGCCCGGTCCAGCGCACCGAGGCGGTGGCGGCCGGCGCCCTGCAGCGGATGATCGACACCTTCTTCGCCGGTTCGGCCGCCAGCGCCGCCACGGCCCTGCTGGGCATGGGCCAGAAGCTGACGCCGCAGGAAGCCGCTGCCCTGGAGCGGATGATCGACGACGCCGTGGAGCGCAAATCGTGACCTGGACCCTGCTGCTTTCCCTGCTGGTCAAGTCCAGTCTGGTCGCCGGGGGCGGCCTGGCCTGCGCCCGGCTTCTGACCCAGAGGCCGGTGGAGCGGGTGGACATCCTGCGGGCCACGACCTGCCTGCTGCTGGCCTTGCCGATCATCATGGCGCTGGCGCCGTCGCTGAGACTGGCCCTGCTGCCGGCGATCCCGCCTGTCCAGAGCGCCCCCGTGCCGATGTGGGCGGGGGAGATCGGTCCCATCGCCGGGGTCGAGGTCTCCGCCGCCCTGCCCTGGCCGTCGTGGGCCATGACGACGGGATTGCTGTGGCTGGTCGGGGTCGCCACCGTCGCCGGACGACTGGCCCTGGGCCTGCACACCCTGGATCGGTGGACGCGTCAGGGCCGGGCGGTGACCGCCGCCGAATGGACCGCGCCGCTGGCGCCCCTGCCTGCCAGCAAACGCCCCCTGCTGATCGCCAGCGACCGGCTGGACAGTCCGCTGAGCTGGGGGATGGCGCCGGGCTTCATCGTCGTGGATCCCGCCAGCCTGGCCGAGCGTCAGGCCGCCCCCGCCATCGTGGCGCACGAACTGGCGCATCTGCGGCGGCACGACTGGGTCTTCCTGGTCCTGTCGCGGCTGGCGCTGGCGCTGTTCTGGTTCAATCCGCTGGTCTGGCGTCTGCACGCCGCCCTGGCCGAACAGTCGGAAGAGGCCGCCGACGCCCTGGCGCTCCAGACCGTGGACCGCGCCCTCTACGCCCGGGCGCTGGTGCGCCTGGCCGCCGGCCCCACCCCTCACGCTGCGACCGCCATGGCGGCCGACGCCCGAACCCTCAAGACAAGGATCGCCTGCATCATGAACGCGCCCTCCGCCCGCCGTCGCCCCCTGACCGTCGCCCTGGCCGTCGCCGCCCTGGCCGGCGTCGCCACGCCCCTGGCGGCGCTGGAACTGAACCGCCAGGCCTGGGTCGCGCCGCCGGCGCCCCCGGCCGTCATCGCCGCGCCGCCTGCGCCGCCCGCCCCTCCGGCCCCGCCCGCGCCCCCTGCCCCGATGGAAGTCGCGGCCCTTTGGGCGCCGCCCGCTCCACCACTGCCGCCTGCCCCGCACGCTCCGCACGCTCCGCCCGCTCCGCCTTCACCGCCGGCCCCGCCCCCGGTCCCGATGGCTGGCGAAAGCTACACCGTCAGCTACAGCTATTCCGGCGACGCCGACGCCGAGCAGCGGGCAGCGGCCGCCGAAGCCCGCGCGCGCGCCGCCGAGGCCCGACGTCTGGCCGGTGAACAACGCGTCCACGACCAGGCCGCGCGCGCCGTGGCGGCCCAGGCCCGCGTCGAGGCGCAGCGCGCTCGAATGGAAGGCGACCGCGCCCGGCTGGTCGGCGAACGCGCCCAGGCCCAGGCCCGCATCCAGATGGCCGACGCCCGCATCCAGATGCGCGCCGGCGCCGAACAGATGCGAAAGGGCGCGGTGCAGATGCGCGAGGAGAGCGTGCGCCTACGCGACCCCGCCTATCGTGCGCAACAGATCGCGCGCAATCGGGCCAACGGCCAGGCGGTCACCGACGCCGAACTGCTGAACCTGTCGCGCACCCTGCCCGGCCAGGCTGTGGACCTCGAGCGTCAGGCCGATCGGCTGGAGGAACAGGGCCGCGATCCGGGCTGAGGCCCCTCAGCCCTTCTTGCGGGTCTTGGTCGTCGCCGCCGGGGCATGGGCCAGGCGCAGCAGGTTGGCGGCGCCCGGCGCCCCGAACGGGGTGCCGGCCAGGATCAGGATGCGCTGACCCGGCTCGGCCAGTCCGTATTTGACCGCGCTGTTGACCGCATCGTCCGTCACGGCTTCCAGCGAATCCGGCTGGTCGCCCAGCCGCGGCTCCAGCCCCCAGACCAGGGCCAGACGGCGGGCGGTATTGGCATTGGGCGTCAGCACCAGGATCGGCTTCAGCGGCCGTTCGCGCGCCATCCGCCGCGCCGTGCCGCCCAGGGTGGTGAACACCACCAGACAGCCGGTGGACGGCGCATTGGCCGCCATGCGCGCCGCGCCGACCAGGGCGTCCACATCATGCTCGTCCATGCCGGCGTGTTCGGCGCCCATCAGGCTGGGCCACATCGGATCGCGTTCGACCCGTTCGATGATGCGGCTCATGATGCCGACGGATTCCAGCGGATAGTCGCCCGACGCCGTCTCGGCCGACAGCATCAGGGCGTCGGCGCCCTCATAGACGGCGTTGGCCACGTCGGTCGCCTCGGCGCGGGTCGGGGCCGGGGCGCTGGTCATGGATTCCAGCATCTGGGTCGCCACGATCACCGGAACGCCGCGATTGCGAGCGGCGCGCACGATCTGTTTCTGCGCCACCGGCACGTCCTCAGGGTCCAGTTCGACGCCCAGGTCGCCGCGCGCCACCATGACGCCGTCGCAATAGTCGAGAATGGCCTCAAGGTCGGCCAGCGCCGCCGGCTTCTCGATCTTGGCCAGACAGGCGGCCTGACCGTTCACGATCCGCTTCAGCTCGGCCATGTCCTCGGGCTTCTGGACGAAGCTGAGCGCCACCCAATCGACGCCCATTCGCAGGGCGAAGGCCAGGTCCTCGCGGTCCTTGGGGGTCAGGGCAGAGACGGGAATGACAGCCTCCGGCACAGCCACGCCCTTGCGGTCCGACAGTTTGGAGCCGCTTTCGACCGTCACATCGGCCCAGTCGTCGGCGCGTTCGCCGACGCGCAGGCGAACGCGGCCGTCGTCCAGCAGCAGCAGCATGCCGGTGCGCAGGGCCTTGAAGATTTCGGGGTGCGGCATCTGCACCCGCGTCTCGTCGCCCGGCGTCGGGTCCAGGTCGAAACGCATGGTGTGGCCGGGCTTGACCGAGATCTCGACGTCTTTGAACCGGCCCAGCCGCAGCTTGGGCCCCTGCAGGTCGGCCAGCACGCCCAGCGGACGCTGCAAGGCCAATTCGGCGCCGCGCACGGCCTTCAGGGCGGCGGCGTGATCCTCATGCGAGCCGTGGCTGAAGTTCAGGCGGAACACGTCCACCCCGGCCTGGGCCAGCGCCTTGACGGTGCTGGGCGCACGGCTCGCAGGTCCCAGGGTGGCGACGATGCGCGCGCGGCGGGCTCGGTTCATGACGTTTCCTGTTGGCTCTCACGGACGACCCGAACGGGACGCCAGGGCGATTGACCCTCTTGTGCCAATGAAAGCCGTTGCACGTAAGGCCGCCTTCCGCATGGGAAACACGAGTTTACGAGCACGAAACAGGAGTTTATCGCGCCTCCGCCGGGCAGCCGGCCACCGCAAAGCCGTTCAGGTCGATGCAGCGCCCCTCGACCTTGGGCGTGGGCAGGTCGATCAGGTGCGCCAGAGTGGGGGCGATGTCGACGGTGCGGATGGGCAGGAACCGCTCCTCGCCCTGGGCGCCGGGCCACCAGAAGATGATCGGCACGCGGCGGTCGTATTCCCACGGCGAGCCGTGGCCCGACAGGGTTCCGCCGACGCGGCCGCCGGCCGAGACGTTGGGCTTGAAGGCGAACAGGATGTCGGGCGACCGCCCCGCCACCACCGACAGCCGCATGCGTTCGGCCAGGGTCAGCATTTCCGGCTGGTCGGTGTTCGGCATCGCCAGGGCCAGCACGCGCTCGCGCGTCTCGGCGTAGCCGGTGTCCGGCTGCTGGCGCAGCAGCTCGACCGCCGCCTCGGCGACCTGGGTGCGCAGGGGCTCAGGCAAGGCGCGGTCCTGGGCGTCGGCGACGATCAGGCCGCTGCCGCCCGCCTTGATCGGATCGGCGTCCAGGTTGAAACGGGCCTTCAGCGCGGCGTTCACCGTCTGGAACATCGCCATGTCGGCGCGGTGGGCCTGGGGATAGCCGTGGTCGTGCAGGCGCTCGACGAAGTCCGATCCGCCGTGGTCGGCCGTCAGCACCACGACGGCGCCGCCCGGAACCTGGGCCAGCTTGTCGAGGAGGGCGCCCAGGGCTTCGTCCAGGCGATGCTGCTGCTCGCACATCTCGGGACCCTGGGTGCCGAACGCGTGGCCGATCCGGTCGGTGGCCGACAGGCTGACGCCCAGCATGTCCACCGTATCGCGACGGCCCAGTTGCTCGCTGTCCAGCAGATATTCGGCGGCCTTCAGCGTCTGTTCGTCCAGCAGGGGCGAGTTGTCGAACTTCAGGTCCGCAGGCGGCAGGGTCGAATGGAAGGTCTGGCCGCGAATGGTCCAGTCGCCGGCCAGGGCGCGGCAGTCGTCATGCTGATAATCCCAGGCCACGGGCGTGGCCGCCATCCAGGCGTTGAACCGGGTGTTGAAGGCCGCGACCGGCGCCAGTTTCGCCTGGGCCGTCTCGCCGGGCGCGACATAGGTGGTCAGGCCGAAGCCGTCGGTGAACCAGAAGGCCTGGCCCTGATGGCCCGCCAGGTTGATGGCGCCGCGATCCTTGCCCGAGACGGCGACGATGCGGCTGTCGGGGCTGACGGCCTTCAGCCAGTCGCCCATGGTCGTCGCGCGCAGCTGGTCGGGGCCGACCGGGCCGTTGTCGGTGTCGTTGCGGCCGTGGGCCAGGGTGTTCTGCGGCGCGGACAGGCAATAGACCTCCTTGCCCGTCGCCGGATCGACCCAGTCGTTGGCGGGGATGCCGGTCTCGGCCGGGTGCATGCCGGTCAGGATGGTGGAGTGGCCGGGGCAGGTCTCGGTCGCCGCATGGGTCTGATAGCCGTTGATCGACACCAGCCCCTGGTCCGCCAGCCGACGCAGGCCGCCGGTGTAGCGGCTGCGAAACTGGTTGAAGAGGTTGGCGCTGAACTGGTCCACCACGATGGTGACGATCAGCTTCGGCGGCGCCAGGGCCGTCGAGGACACCTGCGGATCGGGCTGCTGAGGCGGCTGCGCCGAGGCGGACGCGCAGGCGGCGCTTCCCATCGACAAGGCGGCCAGGAAGGCGGCGGCGATACGCGATACGGACATGCTCGGTGACTCCAACGACAGGCGACCGGCCTCTAGACCCGCTGGATTGCATTCGCGTGACAGCGCCGGCCGGCGCGGTTTCCTAGTGCGATTCCCTGGACCGCAGCCGCGCGATCTGTTGCAGGACCACAACGACCAGGCCGCCGACGATCAGCCCGATCAGGGCCGACACCACCGCCGTGGTCAGCCAGCTCATGACGCCGCCCAAGGGTCCGAACACCGCGCCGACGCCGTGCGCCAGATGCTCCAGCGGCTCGGCCGGCCAGCGCAGCCCCAGCGTATGGGAGCCGTGGACCAGAATGCCGCCGCCGACCCACAGCATGGCCGCCGTGCCGATGGAGGACAGCGCGCTCATCACCACCGGCATGCCCTTGACCAGGCCCCGACCCAGGGCGCGGACGCCGCCGTTCGGCCGCTGGGCCAGATGCAGGCCGATGTCGTCCATCTTCACGATGAGGCCGACCGCGCCATAGACGGCCACCGTCATGGTGATTCCGACCACCGCCAGCACGGCCGCCTGGGTCAGGATCGGCTGGGCGGCGACATCGGCCAGGGCGATGGCCATGATTTCGGCCGACAGGATCAGGTCGGTGCGGACCGCCCCCGACACCGTGGTCTTCTCCAGGGCGGCCGGGTCGCCCTGCACCGGCGCGTCATCCTCATGTCCGCCGTGCCCGAAGGCCTCCAGCAACTTCTCCGCCCCCTCGAAACAAAGATAGGTCCCACCGCACATCAGGATGGGCGTGATGGCCCAGGGCGCGAAGGCGCTGAGCAACAGGGCCGCCGGCAGGATGAAGATCAGCTTGTTGCGGAACGACCCCAGGGCGATCTTGCCGATGATGGGCAGCTCGCGGCTGGGCGACAGGCCCGTGACATAGCGGGGCGTCACCGCCGCATCGTCCACGACCACGCCGGCCGCCTTGGTCGAGGCCTTGCCCGCCGCAGCCCCGACATCGTCGATCGAGGCGGCCGCCATCTTGGCGATGCCGGCGACATCGTCCAGCAGCGCGATCAGTCCAGACGGCATTCTCAGTCCTCGCGGCTGGGCGGCACATTGACGCCCATCGACTTCAGATAGGTCTTCACGTTGCGGGCGGCCTGGCGGATGCGCTGCTCGTTCTCGACCAGGGCGATGCGGACGAAGCCCTCGCCGTTCTCGCCATAGCCGACGCCTGCCGCGACCGCGACCTTGGCGTGGGTCAGCAGCTGTTTGGAGAACTCAAGGCTGCCCATATGCGCCAGGGCCGGCGGCAAGGGCGCCCAGGCGAACATGGAGGCGGCGGGCTTGGGGATGTCCCAGCCCGCGCGGCCGAAGCTCTCGACCAGGACGTCGCGGCGACGATAATAGAGCTGGCGGTTCTTCTCGACGATGTCCTGCGGTCCGTTCAGCGCCGCGCAGGCCGCCGCCTGGATGGGGGTGAAGGCGCCGTAGTCGAGATAGGACTTCACCCGCGTCATGGCCGCGATCAACTTCTTGTTGCCGACCGCGAACCCCATGCGCCAGCCGGCCATGCTGTAGGTCTTGGACAGGGAGGTGAACTCGATGGCGACGTCCTTGGCGCCCGGCACCTGAAGGATCGAGACCGTCGGCTTGCCGTCGTAGTACAGCTCCGAATAGGCCAGGTCGCTGATGATCCACAGGTCGTTCGCCTTGGCGAAGGCCACGACGCGTTCGTAGAAGGCCAGGTCCACCGTCTCGGCCGTCGGGTTGGACGGATAGTTCATCACCAGGATCTTTGGCCGGGGCACGGTGAAGGCCATGGCCCGTTCCAGCGCCTCGAAATACTTTTCGTCCGGCGTCGTCGGCACGCTGCGGATCGTGGCGCCGGCGATGATGAAGCCGAAGGTGTGGATCGGATAGGACGGATTGGGCGCCAGCACCACGTCGCCCGGCTCGGCGATGGCCGTGGCCAGGCTGGCCAGGCCCTCCTTGGAGCCCATGGTGACGATGACCTCGGTTTCGGGGTCCAGATCGACGCCGAAGCGGCGGCCGTAATAGTTGGCCTGGGCGCGGCGCAGGCCGGGGATGCCCTTGGATTGGGAATAGCCGTGAGCGTCGGGCTTGCGCGCCACCTCGATCAGCTTGTCGATCACATGCTGGGGCGGCGGCAGGTCGGGATTGCCCATCCCCAGGTCGATCACATCCTCGCCCGCCGCACGGGCCGCCGCACGCATCGCATTGGTCTCGGCGATGACATAGGGCGGCAACCGCTTCATGCGGTAGAATTCTTCGGACATGACAGGCTCGTCGTTCGGGTCTGAGGCCGGGATGGCCCTGCCTAGCGATTAGCGCGCCTAGGGCCGCGCGCAACAGGAATAAAGGTCGTTTTCACCCGCTAAGCCGCCGAAATCGCGACGACGCGCAAGAAACAGGTCCTGTCCGCGCCTCAGTAGCTGAGGCGCATCCCCACGCTGAGCGTACGCGGCGGGCCGTAGCCTTCGACGCCGGTTCCGGTTTCCGACACCTCGACCTCGGCGTCGAACAGGTTGTCGGCGGCGATCCACAGCGCGGCGCGCGGGTCCAGCATCCATTCGGCGCGTGCGTCCAGCGTCACGGCGGCGTCCAGCACCCGGCTGTTCAGGTCGTCGTCGAACCGGGCGGACTCATAGCGGGCGGCCAGCGCCAAGGTCAGGCGGTCGGAGGCGCGCCAGTCCGCCCCGGCCGTGGCGCTCCACTCCGGCGCCTGGGCGGGACGCAGTCCGGTCAGCTGAGCGGCGGCCGATCCGCCGTCGATTTCGGCGTCGGTCCAAGACACGGCGGCGTTCAGCGACACGGCCGACGACAGGTCCACGGCACCGTTCAGCTCCACGCCCCAGGCGTCGATGGTTCCCGCGTTCTGGCGCTGGCGCAGCACGCCGCCCGCCGGCACGAACCCGGCGCGCGGGAAGGTCGCGGGGCCTGCCCCGAGGGTCACATTGACGATGGCGTCCTCGATCTGGTTCCAGAACACCGTCCCGCCCCAGCGCACGCCGTTGCGATCATAGGCCAGGCCGGTTTCCACGCCCTTCAGCGTTTCCGGCTCCAGGGCGGCGTTGGCCTCGGTGATGTCGTTGCCGACGCGGAACGGGCGGTGCAGCTCGTTCAACGTCGCGGGGCGGAAGCCGGAATAGGCCGCGACGCGGGCCGCATAGCCGCCGCCCAGATCCCGCCGCACGGCCAGACGCGCGCTGACCACCTCGCCCGAACGGTCGGGGTCGGTCTCGTCCAGCAAGGGCGCGCCGTCCGCCAGATTGTATTCGTAGCGGAAGCCCGCCGTATTCTCCCAGTGATCCCAGCGCAGGCCGCCGGCGACCAGCCAGTCGCCGCCCGTCCACGAGCTGTCGACATAGGCGCCGGCCACCGACGTCTCGCCGCCGGCCCGACGGCCCTTGGTGAAGCCCACGCCGGTGGGATTGCTGAACAGTTCGTTGGTCTCGCCCTCGTTGAAGCGGGCGTCGGCGCCCAGCTCCCACTCCAGCTGTCCGCCCGCGACGTCCGCCGCACGACGACGCAGGGCCGCGTTCAGGCCCCAGCCGGTCGCGGGGGTCTTGTACTGGTCGTTGGCGGGGGTGGTGGTCGCCCGGTCGGCCGACACCGAGGCCGAACTGTTGGCCAGGTCGCTGTCGATCCGCCAGGCCTGCAAGCGCCAGCCATAGCCGTTCGCCGTCGGCGCCTGGGCTGCCGTGGCGCTGAGGCTGTGGCCGCTGGCGTTGGCGCGCGTTCCAGCCAACCCGGACCCGCGATCCTCCTCCCAGGTCGCCGCCCGGACCGACAGGTTGGCCTGGCCCAGCGCCCCATCGACCCGCAAGGCCGCGCTGCGGCTGTCCAGATCCAGCGGCGTATCCGCCGCGCCCGCCGCCGATCCTCGCACGGGCACATAGCCGTCGCTGGTCTCTCGCAGGGCGCTCAGCGTCACCGCCAGCGGCCCCAGACGGGTCGAGCCGGATCCCGCCACGCGCACGCCGCCGCGTTCGGCGAAGGTGGCGTCCAGCACTCCGCCCTTATCGCGCTCTCGCAGGGTGATCGTGCCGGTCAGGGCGCCGGCGCCATACGGCCCGGACCCCGCGCCACGGATGACGTCCAGGCTTTCCAGCGATTCCGGGCTGGCCTGGGACCAGATGACCCAGCCCCCGAACGGATCGTTCAGCGGCACGCCGTCCAGCAGCACCAGCGTCCGGCCGGCGCCCGACGGCGCGATGGCGCGCAGCGATATGCCCTGGGTCGTCGGATTGGCGGCGGCGCTGTTCGTGCGTCGAAACAGGGAGACCGCGGGCACGGACTGCAAGGCCTCGTCCAACCGCGCGGACCGCGACAGGATTTCCTGATCGATCCGCACCACCGAGAAGGCGGCGTCCGCCGCCGCCGGCGGCAGGCGCGCGGCGGTGACGACGATTTCAGGCAGGCTGGCAGGGGCGACGACGGGGGGAGGAACGTCCTGGATCATGCCGCAGTCACTAACCGCTGGCGCCCTCCCGTGAAAGCGTCGATGCCGCCGCACGCCGGCGCCCGCTCGCGCATTTGCGCATTTCCAAACAAGACACGGCGTGTTGGTCTGGCAAGGTGGCCCGAACATAACAGGAGCGGAAGATGTCGATGACCGTCGCGGATCTGCTGGCCAAGACCCTGTCCTCGGCGGGCGTGCGCCGAATATGGGGCGTCACGGGCGACAGCCTGAACGGGCTGAACGACAGCCTGAGACGGTTCGGCGACATCCAGTGGATGCATGTCCGCCACGAGGAAACCGCCGCCTTCGCCGCCGGGGCCGAGGCGGCGATCACCGGTGAGCTGGCCGTCTGCGCCGGCAGTTGCGGGCCAGGAAACCTGCATCTGATCAACGGCCTGTTCGACTGTCATCGCAACCGGGTTCCGGTGCTGGCCATCGCCGCCCACATCCCCTCCTCCGAGATCGGTCTGGGCTATTTCCAGGAGACCCATCCGCAGGAGCTGTTCCGCGAATGCAGCGACTTCTGCGAGCTGGTGTCCAATCCGGCCCAGATGCCGGGCGTCCTGGCGCGCGCCCTGAACACCGCCGTCGGCAAGGGCGGGGTGGCGGTGATCGTCCTGCCCGGCGACGTGGCCCTGGCCCAGGCGCCCGACGGCGCCTCGCCCGACTGGAGCCCGCCCGGCAAGCCGCGCATCAGCCCGGCGCCGGCCGATGTGGCGCGCACGGCAGAACTGCTGAACGGCGCCGACAAGGTCACCATCCTGGCCGGCAGCGGCTGCGCCGGCGCGCACGATCAGGTCCTGGCCCTGGCCGAGGCGCTTCAGGCCCCGGTGGTCCACGCCCTGCGCGGCAAGGAGCATGTCGAGTGGGACAATCCCTATGACGTGGGCATGACCGGCCTGATCGGCTTCTCGTCCGGCTATCACGCCATGATGAACTGCGACGCCCTGGTGATGCTGGGCACCGACTTCCCCTATCGCAACTTCTATCCGTCGGACGCGAAGATCATCCAGATCGACCATGATCCGTCCAGCCTGGGCAAGCGCACCCATCTGGCCCAGGGCGTGGTCGGGGACGTGGCCGAAACCGTCGCCGCCCTGCTGCCGCAGCTGAAGCCTGAACGCTCGTCGCGCTTCCTCGACGCCGCGCGCAAACACTATGGCGAGGCGCGCAAAGGCCTGGATGACCTGGCGCGGCCGTCGGCGAAGGGTCGGCCCATCCATCCGCAGTATGTAGCCGAGGTCGTCAGCCGCCTGGCCTCCGACGACGCCATCTTCACCGCCGATGTCGGCACCCCGACCGTCTGGGCGGCGCGCTATCTGAAGATGAACGGTCGGCGGCGGCTGCTGGGGTCGTTCAACCACGGCTCCATGGCCAATGCGATGCTCCAAGGCATCGGCGCCCAGGCCGCCGCGCCGGATCGTCAGGTGATCTCCCTGTCGGGCGACGGCGGTTTCACCATGATGATGGGCGATTTCATCAGCCTGACGCAGTTGGGCCTGCCGCTGAAGGTGGTGGTGTTCAACAACGGTTCGCTCGGCTTCGTCGCCATGGAGATGAAGGCGGCCGGCTTCCTGGACACCGGCACCGACCTTCAGAACCCCGACTTCGCCGCCATGGCCACGGCCATGGGGATCAAGGCCTTCCGGGTCGAGGAGTCCGACCAGCTAGAGGACGCCTTGGCCCAGGCCCTGGCCCACCCCGGCCCCGCCCTGGTGGATGTGGTCACCGCCAGCCAGGAACTGGTCATCCCGCCCAAGATCAAGCTGGAACAGGCCAAGGGCTTCAGCCTGTTCATGCTCAAGGCCATCATGAACGGTCGCGGCGACGAGGTGCTGGAACTGGCCCGCACCAACCTCTGAAGTCCGGACAGCAGAACGCCGCCCCGCATCGCTGCCGGGCGGCGTCTTCACGTCAGGTCGATCAGGACTGGATGAAGGCCAGCAGGTCTGCGTTCAGCACGTCGGCATGGGTCGTCAGCATGCCGTGGGGATAGCCGGCGTAGGTCTTCAGCGTCCCATTCTTCAGCAGAGCGGCCGACAGGGGACCGGCGTCGGCGTAGGGGACGATCTGGTCGTCGTCGCCGTGCATGACCAGGGTCGGAACCTGAATGGCCTTCAGGTCGTCGGTGAAGTCGGTTTCCGAGAAGGCCTTGATGCCGTCGTAGTGCGCCTTGGCGCCGCCCATCATGCCCTGACGCCACCAGTTGTCGACCACCGCTGGCATCTGCGTCGCGCCCGGACGGTTGAAGCCGTAGAAGGGTCCGCCCGCGACGGCGCGATAGAATTCGGCCCGGTTGGCGGCGAGATTGGCGCGGAACCCGTCGAACACTTCGATCGGCAGACCGCCGGGGTTGGCGGCCGTCTTCAGCATGATGGGGGGCACGGCGCTGACCAGAACGGCCTTGGCCACCCGGTCGGCGTGACGAGCGACATAGTGGGCGACCTCGCCGCCGCCGGTCGAGTGGCCGATGTGGACGGCGTTGCGCAGGTTCAGATGGGTGGTCACGGCCGCGACGTCGGCGGCGTAGTGGTCCATGTCGTGACCGTCCGACAGCTGGCTGGACCGGCCGTGACCCCGGCGGTCATGGGCGATGACGCGGAAACCCTTGAGGACGAAATACATCATCTGGGCGTCCCAGTCGTCCGAGCTGAGCGGCCAGCCGTGGTGGAAGACGATGGGCTGGGCGTCCCTGGGGCCCCAGTCCTTGTAGAAGATTTCAACGCCGTCCGAGGTGGTGACGTAGGCCATGGTGTCGTCTCCTGATGTGGATGTCGGGGCCGCCGAGGCGCGCGCCGAAGCGATTGAAGGAATGAGAGAGGAAAGTCCGAGCGCCGCGCCGCCGGCCAGAAGGCCGCGACGAGACGCCTGGGTGAAGTCGGATACGAACGCTGTCATTGGCACAGACTCCAGCAGGTCCCGCGGTGCGGCCGCGGCCGTAATCGACGCTGACAGACTGGCCGGCGCGCACAGGCCGGTCTTGGATCATACCACTCCGCTTGGACGATCGCGCGACAGATAAGCAAAGCCTTGAGCAGCCATGGCAAGGCCGTTCAGGCCGCCATGCGGCTGTCACGACGCCACTAGAAAGGAAGGTCGCGAGCATTTCGGTCATCAGGGCCTCCAGGGCTTTGTCCTGCACCCAAACTGACCGACAGCGCCCCTGGCCGCCATCGCACGATCGTCGGCGGGCCACCGACTTGTTCCTGTCCGACTAACCTTTGGTATGGGGTTGGCGCCGCGCGGGTTTTGTACAAGCGTGGAAAGCTGGCCTGGGCCATGATGGGGTCTCCGCCGCCCTCGGGAAGGATCGCCATGTCATCCGCCGACCTCGTCTTCACGGAAGATCCCTACGCCCGCACCGCCCAGGTCTATCCCCGACTGAGCGAAGAGATGATGGCGCGCATCCGCCAATACGGCGAGGAGGAGGCCGTCGCCGCAGGCCAGGTCCTGTTCCGCCGCGGCGACCGCCGGGCCGACTTCTTCGTCGTGGTCGAGGGCGAGATCGCCATCGTCCGTCAGGACGACAAGGGCGCCGAGGAGATCCTGGTCACCCATCAGAGCCGTCAGTTCACCGGCGAACTGGACCAGGTGTCGGAACGCGCGCTGCTGGTCGAGGGGCGGTCAACGACAGACGGTCGCGTGATCCGCGTCCATCACAACGACGTTGCGCGCCTGATGTCGTCCGAGCCCGACATCGGCGAACTGGTCATGCGCGCCTTCATCCTGCGACGAATGGGGTTCCTGTATCATGGTCAGGCGGGGGTGGTTCTGGTCGGCGATCCCAACGACGGCGACACCCAGCGGCTGGAGCGGTTCATCATCCGCAACGCCTATCCGCTGCGCACCGTGGACCCCAAGGCGGACCCGGCGGCCGCCAATCTGATGGAGGTCTTTGCGGTCGGCGAAGACGATCTGCCGGTCGTGATCTCGCCAGACCGCTCGGTGCTGTCCAATCCCAGCCTGCCGGATCTAGCCGATCATCTGGGCCTGACCGAACGGTTCGACCCGTCCGAGGTCTGGGACGTGGTGGTGGTCGGCGCCGGTCCCGCCGGTCTGGCGGCGGCGACCTATGCGGCGTCCGAAGGGCTGAAGACGGCCGTGATCGAGGCCCTGGCCCCCGGCGGCCAAGCCGGCACCAGTTCAAAGATCGAGAACTACCTGGGCTTTCCCACCGGCATATCGGGCCAGGCCCTGGCGGGGCGCGCCCTGGTTCAGGCGCAGAAGTTCGGGACGCGCATGGCCATCTCCCGCGCCGCCGTGGCGCTGGACTGCGCCGCCCGCCCGTTCACGATCCGGCTGGAGGACGATCAGGTCGTCCAGGCCCGCGCCGTGGTGGTGGCCAGCGGCGCCCGCTATCGCAAGCTGGACGTTCCCGACTACGACCGGTTCGAGGGGCACGGCATCCATTATGCGGCCACGGCGATGGAGGCGAAGCTGTGCAGCGGGCTGGATGTGGTGGTCGTGGGCGGCGGCAACTCGGCCGGCCAGGCCGCCATGTATCTGTCCCAGCACGTCGGCCATGTGCATCTGCTGGTGCGCGGATCAGGGCTGGCGGCGACCATGTCGGACTATCTGGTCCAGCGCATCCACCGCTCGCCCCGCATCACCCTCTACCCCCACAGCGAGGTGACCCGGCTGGACGGCGACCGCCTGCTGTCCGCCGTCGCCTGGACCGACCGCCGGACGGGCGATGTCACCGAGGTTCCCGCCCACGCCCTGTTCGTCATGATCGGCGCCCGGCCCAACACCGACTGGGTCAAGGACTGCCTGCCGCTGGACGAAAGCGGCTTCGTCATCACCGGCGCGCCGTCCGAACAGGCGCCGGGCGCATCACCCTACGAGACCGATCGCGCCGGCATCTACGCCGTCGGCGACGTTCGGTCGGGATCGGTCAAGCGCGTAGCGGCGGGCGTCGGCGAAGGCTCGGTGGTGGTTCAGGCCATCCACGCCTATCTGGCCGCCCTCGAAGAGGATTGAGCCGGAAGACGCCACCCCGCAGAGAGGCGGCCGTTTCCGAGCTTGTCCCTTTCCGCAGCAAACCGCAGGGAGATTGGTGCGGGCGGCCGGGCTTGAACCGGCAAGGACTTTCGTCCGGCAGATTTTAAGTCTGCTGCGTCTACCAGTTTCGCCACGCCCGCGGAGCCGGTCCGGCTCTATAGCCAGAACGGGCGGGCGGGGCCAAGCGGTCTCAGGGCGCGACGGTCGCGGCTGGCTTCATCGCGCGGAAATCCACGTCGGAATCGGCGATCAGCCACAGCAGGCCGGCCCAGGCGGCGACGTTCTGGTTCAGTTGCGCAGGGTCGATCTTGTCCAGGGTGTCGTTGGCGGTGTGGTGCAGGTCGAAATAGCGGGTTCCGTCCTGGGCCAGGCCGAAGAAGGGCACGCCCAGCGGGCCCATCGGGCCGACATCGACGCCGCCTTCGGTCTCGACCCGGTCCGAGGCCAGGACGCCGATCGGATAGAGGACACGCGTGGCGGCCTTCTGGAAGTCCGAACCTTGCGCGCCCGCAGGCAGGCGAAGCGCGTAGACGCGGTCGGCGCCGAAGTCGCTCTCGCCGGCGATGATGTGCTTGTCCAGCGCCGCACCCTGATTGCGGGCGTAGACGCCGCCGCCGTTGCCGGTCTCGGCGGTCGGCTGGGCCACTTCCTCGGAGCCGTAGAAGATCACCCGCAGGGTCCGGGCCGGGCGGCGGCCGCTGTCGGCGATGGCCTTGGCCGCCGCGACCGTGATGGCGCCGCCAGCCCCGTCGTCGATGGCGCCGGTGCCCAGGTCCCAGCTGTCCATGTGCGAGCCCAGCACGATGACCTCGTCCGGGCGGGTCGCGCCCGGCAGGTCGCCGATCACGTTCTGGCTGTGGGTCTGATAGGTGCGGGCGGTGGAGGTCAGGCGCATCCGCACCGGCTGGCCCAGGGCGACCAGGCGGCTGACCTGATCGGCGTCGGGTGCGGCCAGGGCGAAGGCGGGGATGGTCGGCTTGCCGTCCACGTAGCGGGTGGTGCCGGTGTGGGGCATCCGGTCTTCATCCGAACCGACCGAGCGCATGACGAAGGCCGCCGCCCCCTTGGCCGCCGCCGCGCCGGGGCCTGCGCCACGCACGCGGGTCTGGGGACCATAGCCCGAGCCGTCCTGCATGGGGTGCATCTGGCCCAGATCGACATAGACGATCTTGCCGCGCACGGCGGCGTCAGGCGCGGCCTGCAGGTCGTCGAACGAGGCGAACCGCACGATCTCCGCTTCGACGCCATTGCGCGGCGTGGCCGGCGAATGCCCCAAGGCTGCGGCGACCAGGGCCTGAGCGTTGTCGCCGACGATTGCGGCAGAGCTTTCGCCCCGCTCCCATCCGACCAGCGGGAACTGTTCGATACGGACGTTCTGGAAACCGTTGGCGCGCAGATAGTCGGCGGCCCAGGCGGCGGCGTCCTGCTCTGACCTGGAGCCGGCTGGGCGCGCGCCGAACCGGGTGGTCAGCTGAGTGACGTAGTCCATCGCGATGTTGGACCGCATCGCGGCGTCGCGCACGACGATGGCCTGTTCCACCGTCGCTGCATCCTGAGCCATGGCCGCTGGCGCGAAGGCGACAAGACCCAGGGCGACGGCGGTCGCGGTCAGCAGGCGGATGGACATGGACAGGCTCCGAACTCTGAGAAGAGCCGGACCCTAGAAAGAGTCAGTCGTTCTGGAAATAGGGTTCGACCGGACCCTGCAATTTGACCGTCAGGGCCTTGCCCTTGCGATCGACGCGGTTGCCCAGGGCCAGACGGACCCAGCCCTCGGAGACGCAGTATTCCTCGACGTTGGTCTTTTCCTCGCCCTTGAAGCGGATGCCCACGCCGCGTTGCAGCACGTCGGCGTCGTGGTGGGGGCTGGACGGATCGACCGAGAGGCGGTCGGGAGGCGTGTCGGACATGGCGTTGAACGGGCTCGGGTCTCGGGAAGGCGCGGTGATAGCCGCGCCCGGCGCCGATGCCAACCGAAACCCGCTACTGGACCGTCTGGCGCGGCTGGGCGTTGGCGCCGCCGGACGGCTGATAGGGTTGGGGACCGGCGGCAGGCGTCGAGGCCGGCGTCGCGGCGGCGCGGCGAGCAGGGGTCGCAGCCGGGCGGGCGGCCGGACGCGGACGAGCCGCAGCGGGCCGGGGCGTCGGGCGGGCGGCGGGCGGCGCTGCAGCAGGCGTCGGCTGAGCGGCAGGGGTCGCGGCGGGCGCGGCGGCCGGGGTGGCTGCGGGGGGCGTCGCCGCCTCGGCGGCGGCGGCGCGGGCGGCCATCTGCTGGGCCTGGAAGCGGGCGGCCAGCTTCTCGGTCAGTTCCTTGGCCTGGGCCGGCGTCATCTGGGCCATGATGGCGGCTAGGGTGCGCGGACGCATGGCGGCGGCGACCGGCAGACGCACCCGGTCCTCCAGCGTCGCCATGACGGGCGCGGCCTCCTTGGGCCGCATGGCGGAATAGACCTGGACCAGGCGGTCGATCTCGGCCTTCTCGCGCTCGTCCACCTGACCGAGCATCTGCTTCATCTCGGCCTTCAGCGCGGCCAGGGCCTGGATCTTGGCCTCCAGCTTCTGTTCGGCGGCCACCATCAACGGCAGGGTGGTGGCGAAGTCCTGGTCGCGCGCGTCCAGCGCCTCGCGGCGTTGCGACAGCGACTGGATGATCTTCAGCTCGGCGGGAGAGATGCCCGCCTGCTGGGCCAGTTGCTCGGGCGAAAGGGCCGAGCAGGTTCCCGGCAAGGCGGCCTTGGCCGGCGCGCCGGCGGCGGCGGGCGCGGCCTCCTCGGCCCAGGCCTTGGCGCCGTCGAACAGGCCCGGCGCGACGCCCACGGCGCGCACGGCGATCACCCCGCCGATGGCGACGGCGATCAGGGGCAGAAGGCGGGGTATGCGAGCCATGAAATGCGGTTCCGAACTCAGGCGGCGAACAGGTCGTCGTCGAGATTACGACGCGCGGCGTTGAGGCTTTGTTTGGCGGAATGGTTAGCGGACCGTCCGGCGGTCAGCGCCTGGACGATGGCGGCGACGTTGTCGCGGCCCGCAGGGGCGGCCGCCGCGCGGCGGCTGGTGGAGGGACCGGCGAGGCCCTGGATGCGTTCGGCCAGGGCCGCCATGCGCTCGGCGCGTTCCTCGTCTTCCGTCGCCTCCACGGCCGGCTGCGGCGCGCGACGGATCGGTTCGACGGCGGCTTCGGCGACACGCGGCGCCGTCGGCGTGGCGGACATCGCCGGGGCGCGGGCGATCAGCACCTCCAGCTGCGCCTTGACCTCGCGCGCCTTGATGATGCGGTCGTGCAGCAGGTCGGTTTCCTGGCCGGACGCGCGCAGGGTCGCCAGCGCGTTTTCCGCGCGGCCCGCCGCGCCGTTCAGCTCGGACACCGCTTGGGCGAAGGCGAGTTGGCCGGCGCGCAGGGCGGCCAGCTTGCGTTCCAGCTTCACCCCATAGCCGATCGCTGCGACCAGCAGCAGCATCAGCACCCCGTCCATGATCATTCCGGCCATCAGACTTTGACTCCCAGGCGGGCGGCGGCTTCGGGATTGACCGGCCCTTCGACGCGTATGGCGATGTGCTGACCCTTGCGACCCATGCGGCCGGTGGTCAGGGGGATGGAGCCGGCGCGGATCGAAACCTCCGAATCCGGCGTGGCGTTCAGCATCAGGGTGTCGCCGACCTTCAGGTCGAGCACGCTGGACAGGGGCATCATCTGCTCGTCCAGGACGGCGCGGACCTCGGTCTCGGTGGTCCAGAGCTCGGTGGCCAAGTGGCCTTCCCAGATGTTGTCGCGGCCGAACTTCTCGCCCATGAACTGCTGCAGCAGCATCTTGCGGATCGGCTCCAGCGTCGCATAGGGCAGCAGCAGCTCGATCCGGCCGCCGCGATCCTCCATGTCGATGCGCAGCTTGATCAGGATGGCGGCGTTGGCGGGACGCGCGATGGCGGCGAAGCGGGGATTGGTCTCCAGCCGGTCCAGGTTGAAGTGGACGGGCGTCAGGGGCTCGAACGCCTGGCGGGCGTCGTTCAGCACGACCTCGACCATCCGCTGCACCAGAACACGCTCGATGGTGGTGTAGGGCCGGCCTTCGATCCGCAGCGCCGCCGTGCCGCGACGTCCGCCCAACAGCACGTCCACGATCGAATAGATCAGGTTGGAATCGACCGTCAGCAGGCCGTAGTTGTCCAGCTCTTCGGCGCGGAAGACCGCGAGGATAGCCGGCAACGGGATGGAGTTCAGATAGTCGCCGAACCGGATCGAGGAGATGTTGTCCAGCGACACCTCGACGTTGTCGGAGGTGAAGTTGCGCAAGGACGTCGTCATCAACCGCACCAGCCGGTCGAACACGATCTCCAGCATCGGCAGGCGCTCGTAGCTGACGAGCGCGGAGTTGATGATGGCGCGTATGCCGGACTTTTCGGAACCGTCGTCGTCGCCCAGGTCGAAGCCCAGCAGGCTGTCGATCTCGTCCTGGTTCAGAACGCGTTCGGACAGGGCGTCGCCCGCGTCGCCTCCTAAACCGCCGAACGGATCGAGCTGGGCCGCATCGGTCATGGCCTAGTTCACCAGCATTTCTTCGATCAGCACGGCGTCGATCTTGCCCGGCGCGGCGATCAGATTGACGCGACGCAGGATTTCGGCGCGCAGCTGATAGGTGCCGGCCGAACCGCTCAGGTCCTCGGGGCGCAGTTCGCGCACAAAGCCGGTGAACATGTCCTGCAGGCGCGGCATCTCTTCCTGCAGATGGGTCGCCACCTCGGCGTCGTGCATCTCCAGCGTCAGCTTCAGCTTCAGGAAGGTCGGCCGGCCGTCGGGGGACTGAATGTTCATGACCATGTCCGGCAGGGTGTAGAAGGTGACGCCGTCAGGCCCCTCGGAGATGACGCCCAGCGACGGATCGGCCGCCTCGCCCTCTGCGCCGCCGTGACCGCCGCCTTCCTTCTTCTCTTCCTTGCCGTGACCGCCCTTGGCCTCGGCCTTTTCCTCGCCGTGGCCGGCCTCGGCTTCAGCGCCGTGCGCCTCGGCGGGCTTGGGCTTCAGCATGAAGAAAGCGGCCGCCCCGCCGCCGCCCAGCACGAGCAAGGCGACCGGCGCGATGATGAACAGCAGCGGCAGCTTCTTTTTCTTGGGCGCGCCCTCGACGCCCTCGCCGTCCTGAACGGCAGGCAGAGCGGCGTCGGCGTTCGCCTCGCCCTTCTTCTTGCCAAACTTCAACATGCGCGCGCCCCGGAGAATCCCTCACAAGAAGGATCGACCGGGTTTGGTTAACGTGACGTTTACAAACGGCAGATTTTGCCGGGTTCTCCCATGTCCACAGGCGCTCAAACCCGCATTCCGCCTGAATTAACCCTGTTGGCACGGTCGTTGCGAGGTGGTTTGGCGAAGGAGCACGCCTCTCGTGGAAAACGCCGCCTATATTGGACTGTCACGCCAGATGACGCTGCGCCGCGAGCTGGACATCGTGGCCAACAACGTCGCCAATGCGAACACGACCGGCTTCAAGGTCGAACAGCTGATGGTCGGCGCCCAGGTCGGCCAGCGCGCCCGCAACGACGCCATCCGCCCCTCGGCCAGCTTCGTGCTGGACAACGGCGTCGGCCGCGACTTCGGTCAGGGCTCGATGCAGCAGACCGGCCGCAGCCTGGACTTCGCCATCGCCGGCGAAGGCGCCTTCTTCACGGTCCGCGACGGCGCGAACGGCGAGGCCTACACCCGCGACGGCGCCTTCACCATGGACCCGGAAGGCCGGCTGACGACCAAACAGGGTCAGGCGGTTCTGGGCGGCGGCGCGGAGATCGTGCTGGACCCCAACCTCGGCGCGCCCAGCGTCGGCGGCGACGGCACCATCACCCAGGACGGCCAGATCACGGGCCGTCTGTCGGTCGTGCGGTTCGAGACCCTGGGCGTACTCGAAAAGGGCGGGGACAGCCTGTATCGCAACGCGTCGAACGCCCAGCCGATCGAGGCCATGGACGCCCAGATCCACCAGGGATCGCTGGAGTCCTCGAACGTCAATCCGTTGATGGAAATCACCAATCTCGTCGAGATCAGCCGCGCTTACGAAAGCATCACGCGGATGATCGAAAACACCAATGACCTTAGCCGTCGCGCCGTCGAGCGCCTCGGCAAGGCCGCTTAAAGGAGGGCCGGACCATGCGCGCTCTGAGAACCGCAGCTTCGGGCATGTCCGCCCAGCAGCTGAACGTGGAGGTCATCTCCAACAACATCGCCAACATGAACACGGTGGGCTTCAAGAAGCAGCGCGCCGAGTTCCAGGACCTGCTTTACCAGAACGTCGAACGCATGGGGGCCCAGTCCTCGGCCGCCGGCACCGTGGTTCCGACGGGCATCCAGATCGGCGCGGGCGTGAAGGCCGGCGCGGTCTATCGCGTCACCGAACAGGGCACGCCCCAGGCGACCGGCAACCCCTACGACATGGCCATCGACGGCAAGGGCTATTTCCAGATCACCCTGTCCTCGGGCGAGATCGGCTACACCCGCGCCGGCAACCTTCAGGTCAGCCCGGAAGGCCAGATCGTCACCGACGACGGCTATCTGCTGGAACCCGCCATCACCGTTCCGCAGGACACGACCAAGATCTCGATCTCCAAGACCGGCCTGGTCCAGGTGACCCAGGACGGCCAGACGGACCCGACCACCGTCGGCCAGATCGAACTGGCCAACTTCTTCAACGAAGCCGGCCTGGAAGCCATCGGCGACAACCTACTGCTGGAGACGGCCGCCTCGGGCCCGGCGATCGTCGGCACGCCGGGCGACATCGGCTTCGGCCAGATCCTTCAGGCCTATACCGAGGCCTCGAACGTGGACGCCGTGTCCGAGATCAGCTCGCTGATCGTGGCCCAGCGCGCCTATGAGATGAACTCCAAGGTCATCAGCACGGCCGACGAAATGCTGTCGGTCGCCGCCCAGGTTAAGAGCTGACATCATGACCGCCATCCGCCGCACCACGCTTCTCGTCACCGCAATCTGCGCCCTGGCCGGCCCCGCCCTGGCCAATCCCGTCGTCCTGCGCGCCAACCCCGTCGACGACGACGGCCGCGTCACCCTGGGCGACCTGTTCGAAGGCGCCGGCGCTGCATCCGGGGTCGTCGTGGCCGAGCGGTTCGGTCCGTCCGTGGTGCTGGAGGCCGGCCAGCTTCAGGCGCAGGCGCGTCAGGCCGGCCTGGTCTGGAGCAACCCCAACGGTCTGCGTCGCGTCGCCGTGCGCCGCTCCACCGGACCGGTCCCGACCGCATCCGACACCCCGCAGACCGCTGCGGCCCAGTCCGCCCAACCGGTCGCCCGCGCCGCCTACCGTCCGGGCGCCGCCCCGCAGGTCATCGCCCGCAACGACATGGTGCGCGTCACCTACCAGGTCGGCGGCGTGAACCTGGCCGTGATGGGCAAGGCCATGCGCAACGCCGGGCTGGGCGAGCCCGTCGCGGTCATGAACACCACCTCCAACCGCGTTATCGACGCGGTCGCCTCCGGCCCTGGCCAGGCCATCGCCGGCCCCAGCGCCGACGCCGCCCGCGCCAATCCCCAACAGTTCGCCGCCCGATAGGGAAACCTCGTCATGCGCAAGACCGTCCTGATCCTCGCCGCCCTAACGACCATGGCCCCGCTGGCCGCCTGTTCGACCGTCGCAGAGACGGTGCGCGGCCCCGAACTGGCCCCGATCGGCTATCCCGCCGCCCTGGTGCCGGTGCAGCAGGCCTATATGGCCGCGCCCTCAACCGCGCCGGCCAGCGCCAACAGCCTGTGGCGCACCGGCGCCCGCACCTTCTTCGGCGATCAGCGCGCCCGCCACATCGGCGACATCCTGACGGTCAAGATCGACATCGACGACCGCGCCCAGACACAGAACTCGACCCAGCGCTCGCGGTCGAACGACATTTCGGGCGGCGTCTCCAACCTGTTCGGCCTGGAAAGCAGCCTGGGCCGCATCCTGCCCGGCGGGTACGATCCGGCGAACATGATCGGAATGGAGGGCCAATCGAACGCCGCCGGGTCCGGCTCGGTCACCCGGGCCGAGAAGGTCTCGCTGACCATCGCCGCCGTCGTCACCGACGTGCTCGCCAACGGAAACCTGGTGATCCAGGGTCGGCAGGAAGTGCGCACCAACCGCGAGGTCCGCGAATTGACCGTCGCCGGCATCGTGCGGCCCGAGGACATCTCGTCCGCCAACGCCATCAACCACACCCAGATCGCCGAGGCCCGCATCTCCTACGGCGGACGGGGCGACATCAGCCGCGTCCAGGCCACGCCTGCGGCCCAGAGCCTGGTGGAACGGTTCAGCCCGTTCTGATGCGACGGCCGAGCTTGCGGTGAACCGATAACGGATAACCGCGTTCAGCTTCTTCACGGCAATGTGGGGAGGCTGCGGCTGTCTGGTCTATTGTGGTTGCAGCCCGGCTTGCCGACATTGATGGCGACGCGACGATGCGCGTCGTCGGCTGGGGCTGACGCATGAACCTGATCCTTTACGCCGCTCTGGCGCTCGCGTTTCAGAGCGCGCCTGCGGGCGGCTGGACCTGGAGCCTGTACGAGGGCGACGGCCCGTTGGTGCTGGCCAACGACATTCCCGACACCGCCAACCTGCGCACCACCCTGCAATGCCAGCCGGGATCGGGCGCCGTTAGGGTTGCGGTCTATGGCGAGAACCCCACGGCCGGCTTCGCCCGCATCGCTGCTGGCGGGGCTAGCGCCACAAGCGAGGCCCGCGTCGGACGCGGCGGCAAGCTGGAGACGGCCATACCCGTCGATCACCCCGCCTTTTCCGCCTTTGTCGCGGACGGGCGCATGACCATCGCCGTTGGCGATGACGCCAATACGATCACCGTCGAACGTCCCCACCTGGCCAAGCTTCGCCGCTTCGCCGACCTCTGCGCCGGATAACAAGGTCGCCCATGCGTTTGACACGACTGTTCGCCCCCATGATCGCGCTCTCTGCCCTCGCCGCCTGTGCGACCAACGCCCCTGTCCCGACCGCGACCGACGTTGCAGCGACGACGGCGCCGGCGGCCATCCCCGGCTACGACTGGTTCATGAACCGCGAGGACCAGACCGTCATCCTGGCCTATGGCGTGGCCAACAGCGACGAGGTCAAACTGCACCTGCTCTGTCAGGCAGGCTCGGGCGCGTTGGAGCTGACCGCGACCCGCGAAAAGCCCGCCCGCGAGATCCATCTGGAATCCGGCGGCGACACCGAACGCTATGCCGCGTCTTCCGAACCGGCGGGCGTGCATGACGGCGAACTGCTGAGCGCCCGCGCGACCACGAAAGACCCGGTGTTCCAGCGCTTCCGTCGCCTGGGCTGGATCGCGTCCTGGTCGGGCGATCAGCGCCAGATCTACGCCGCCCACCCCGGCGCCAAGGCCGGGATCGAGCAGTTCTTCGCCGCCTGCGGTTGACGCGACACCCCCGCTCCGCTTGCCTGTGCTGTTCAACAGGAGGGGCGTGATGAAGTTTTCCCATATGGCCGTCGCGGCCTTGCTGGCCAGCGCATCGCCGCTGGTCGCCCTCGCGCAAACGCCGCCTGCTGCGGTGGCGCCCGCGCCGGCGGACGCCGCCTTGGACGCCCTGATCGTCGATTACGAGACCTATCTGAAGTCGATCGACCCCTTCACCGCCGCCAGCGAGGGCGACGTCGAGGCGATGGGCCGCGTTCCCGACCTGTCACGGGCGTTCGAACTGGCCCAGCGCGCGCCGTTGGAGGCCTTTGTCGCCCGGCTCAAGGCCATCGACCCGGCAAGTCTTTCCCACGCCGGCGGCATCAACCACGCCTTTCTGCTCTACACCCTGAACCGCAGTCTGGAAGGGCTGGACTACGACACCTCGCGCCTGGCGTTCGACAGCGAGGGCGGCCCCGGAACCTGGGCGCTCTATATCGGCGGCGGGACGCGGCTGAACTCGGTCCCGGAGGCCGAGGCCTATATCCGTCGCATCCGGGGCTTCGGCGACATCTACGCCCAGACCACCGCGAACGCCCGGCGGGGTCTGGAAACCGGCATGGTCCAGGCCCGCTCGGTGACCGAGAGCGCGCTCGCGCTGGCGCGAAACGACGTGGCGATCACCCCGGACGCCGAGCCGCTGTTGAAGCCTCTGTCCACCCTGCCTTCGACGGCGCCCCAGGCCGAGCAGGACCGCCTGAAGGCCGAGGCTGCGTCAGCGGTGGCGGCGACCATCGCGCCCGCGCGTCAGGCTTGGCTGAGTTTCCTCGAGACCGAATATCTGCCCAAGGCCCCGGTCGAACCGGGTCTGGGAAATCGCCCCGGCGGCAAGGACATGTACGCCTATCTGGTGCGCGGCCACACCACCACCGACCTGACGCCAGACCAGATCCACCAGATCGGCCTGTCCGAGGTGGCCCGCATCCGCGCCCGGATGGATGTGGAGATGAAGGCCGCGGGCTGGACCGGCGACTTCGCCGGCTTCCTGAACTTCCTGCGCACCGATCCCCAGTTCTACGCCCCCACGCGCGAGGCCCTGATCGAGAAGGCGTCGGAGATGGCGAAACGTGCCGACGGCGGCCTGCCCGCCCTGTTCGCCACCCTGCCTCGCCTGCCCTACGACGTGCAGCCGGTTCCGCCGCAGATCGAGGAAAACTACACCACCGGCCGCTACAACGGCGGCTCAATGCAGAACGGCGTCGCCGGCCACTACATCGTCAACACGTCGAAGCTCAACCAGCGCCCGCTGTACGAACTGCCCGCCCTGACCCTGCACGAGGCCGTGCCTGGCCACCACATCCAGATCGCCTTGCAGCAAGAAGCCGAGGGCCAGCCCTATTTCCGTCGCCAGGCCAATGTCAGCGCCTTCACCGAGGGCTGGGGCCTGTACGCCGAATATCTGGGCGAGGAGATGGGCTTCTATCGCACGCCCTACGAGCGGTTCGGCCGCCTGTCCTACGAGATGTGGCGCGCCTGTCGCTTGGTGGCCGACACCGGCCTGCACTGGATGGGCTGGTCCGAGGAACAGGCTCGCGCCTGTTTCCGCGACAACTCCGCCCTGGCGCCCCACAACATCGAGACCGAGCTTCAGCGCTATATCGGCTGGCCCGGGCAGGCCACGGCCTACAAGCTCGGCGAGATCCGCCTGCGGGAAATCCGGGCGCGGGCCGAGCGCGAACTGGGGCCGAAGTTCAACGTGCGGACCTTCCACGACGCGCTGCTGGTCGAAGGCCCGCTGCCGCTGGCGCTGCTGGACCAGCGGATGGATGCATGGATCGCGGAGCAGAAATAGACATCACCTCCCCGACGGCGAAGGCCGGCGGGGAGGACAGGCGATCGCGTCAGCGAGCGCCAGGAGGGGGCGACTTGGTGTCAGACGCTGCCATGGTCACCACAACTGTTAGAGTCGCCCCCTCCTGGTCGCTTCGCGACCTGTCCTCCCCATTCGCCTTCGCGAACGGGGAGGTGAGCTCTTACGCCCACCCCGGAACCGGCAAGCCCTTCGACTGCAGGAATTCCGGATTGAACAGCTTGGACGCATACCGCGAACCCGGATCGCACAGGCAGGTGACGATGGTCTTGCCCGGCCCGATCTCGCGCGCCAACCGCAAGGCCCCGGCGACATTGACCCCGGCCGATCCGCCCAGCGACAGGCCTTCGTGCTTCACCAGGTCGAACAGGAGCGGCAGGAACTCGGCGTCCTCGATCCGATAGGCGTGGTCCGGCTTGAACCCCTCCAGATTGCCGGTGATCCGCGCCACCCCGATCCCCTCGGTGATAGACGAGCCCTCGCCCGTCATCTCGCCCAAGGTGTACCAGTTGAACAGGGCCGCGCCGGCAGGATCGGCCAGGGCGATCTTCACCTCCGGCTTGCGCTCACGCAGATAGGCGGCGACGCCGGAGATGGTGCCGCCCGAGCCGACGGCCGAGACGAAGGCGTCGATCTTGCCGCCCGTCTGCTCCCAGATCTCCGGCGCTGTCGTCATATAATGGGCGTCGCGGTTGGCGGTGTTGTCGAACTGGTTGGCCCAGATGGCGCCCGCCTCTTCGCTCTCGTTCAGTTCAGACGCCAGACGCCCCGAATAATGGACGAAATGGTTGGGGCTGGAGAAGGGGGCGGCGTCCACCTCGACCAGGCGCGCGCCCAGCGAGCGGATAGCCGATTTCTTTTCTTCCGACTGGGTGCGGGGGATGACGATCACCACCGGATGGCCCAGGGCCGCGCCGACCAGGGCCAGGCCGATGCCGGTGTTGCCGGCCGTGCCCTCGACGATGGTCCCGCCCGGCTTCAGCGCGCCGGACGCCCGCGCGCCCTGGACGATCGACAGGGCGGCGCGGTCCTTGATCGAGCCGCCGGGGTTCATGAACTCGGCCTTGCCCAGGATTTCGCAGCCCGTCTCGTCAGACAGGCGGTTCAGGCGGACCAGCGGCGTATGGCCGATCAGGTCGATGACGGACGATGTGACGGACACGTTTCAGCTTTCAGGCGAGGTCGAACGGGAGAAGATCAGGCTGCGACCTGACGCCTGCCTAGGTGGATGCCGCACTCGACCTTGTCCATCCCCGACCAACGCCCGGCGCGCGTATCTTCGCCGTCCTGAACCGCCCGCGTGCACGGCCAGCAGCCGATGGAGCGATAGCCCTGCTCGACGAGCGGGTGGCGCGGCAGGTCGTTCTCGTCCAGCCAGGCCTCGACGTCGTCGGCGTCCCAGTTCGCCAGCGGATTGATCCGCAGAACCCCGTCCAGCACCTCGAACGGCTTCAGCTTGGCCCGCGTCGCGGCCTGATAGCGTTTGCGCCCGGTGATGACGGCGTTGAACCCTGCCGTCGCCCGCGCCAGAGGCCGCACCTTCCTCAGGTCGCAGCAAGCGTCGGCGTCGGTCCGCCACAGGTCGTCGCGGGCGTCCAGCCGCGCCTTCTCATCCGCATCCGGCGTCACGAGCCGAACGTCGCTCAGCCCCAGGGCCTTGGTCAGTTGGGTGCGATAGGACAGGGTCTGGAGGAAATGCTGGCCGGTCTCCAGGAAGACCACCGGCACGTCCTTGTTCTCGCTGGCGATGATGTCGAGCAAGGCGGCGGACTCGGCGCCGAAGGAGGAGATGGCGCCGACCCGCAGACCCAGCGCCGGGTCCAGCGCCGCCTTCACGATCCCGGATGCGTCCTTGCCCGCCGTCTCGCGATTCAGCCTGTCCGCCAGCGCGTCCAGATCGCGATCGTTCGACGCCGCACGGCGACGCTGCCAGATGGTCGGCGCGGGATCGACGGCGGGTTGATAGGAGGCGCTGAACGCCTGATCCATCCGGTCCCAGGCCGCCGTGTCCGTGCCCGCCGCCAACTCCACCGCGTCGAAACCCGAGCGGCGCAGATGCCGCGCCTGATCCGGCAAGACCTTGCCCGCCGCAATCAGCCGCCCGGCATAGCCCCGCTCGCGCAGCACCGCCGCCAGCGAGAAGCCGCGCCCGTCGCGGAAGGCTTCGAACTCCAGCACCAGGGTGTCTTCGTTGGCGGCGGCGGCCTCGACCTCCTCCAGCGGGGTCATCACCGACAGGCGCAGCCCGTTCTGAATGCTTTCAAGCCGTTGCATCGAGCGTCTCGTATATGGCGTCGCGGAAGGGGTCGGGTCCGACACGGCGGACCGTGTCGATGAACCGCTCGCCGTCGGCGCGGATTTCAAGATAGCGGTCCAGGGTCCGCTGGATCGCGGGCGCGACCTCGTCTGCCGGCAGGCTCTTGCCGACGATGTCGCCCAGGGCCGCCTGTTCGTCAGGCGAACCGCCGACGGTGATCTGGTAGTATTCCTCGCCCTTCCGATCGACGCCCAGCACGCCGATGTGGCCGACGTGGTGGTGGCCGCAGGCGTTGATACAGCCGCTCATATTGATCCGGACCGGCCCCAGCCTCTCCTGATAGTCCATATCGGCCAGCCGCTTCGACAGGGCCTGGGCGACGGGGATCGACCGGGCGTTGGCCAGGCTGCAATAGTCCAGCCCCGGGCAGGCGATGACATCCGTCGCCAGATCGGCGTTGGCCGTCGCCAAGCCCGCCTCGCGCAACGCCCGCCAGAGCGTCGGCACGTCGTCCAGCTTCACATGCGGCAAGACCAGGTTCTGCTCATAGGCGGCGCGCAGTTCGTCGAAGGCGTAACGTTCGGCCAGATCCGCAACCGCGTCCATCTGGTCGGCGGTAATGTCGCCCGGCACGCCCCCGACCGGCTTCAGCGACACCACCACCGAGGCATAGCCCGCCTGGCGGTGACGCCGCACATTATTGCGCGCGAACCGGGCGAAGTCCGGATCGGCCAGCAGGGCGCGGTCGAACGGGGCGCTGGCCTTAGGCAGGGCCTCGAAGGGCGGCGGGGCGAAATAGGCCTTGATCCGCTCGGCCTCTTCCTCAGGGATCCGCAGGTCTTCATGGCGCAGGGTGGCGTAGTGCTGGTCCACCTCCTCGCGGAAGGCCTCCAGCCCAACCGAGGCGACCAGGATCTTGATCCGCGCCTTATGGATATTGTCCCGTCGCCCCAGCAGGTTCCACGCCCTCAAGATGGCCGTCAGATAGGCCAGCAGATCGGCCGCGGGCACCGCCGGCGCGATTTCCTGCGCGATATGCGGCAGACGCCCCTGCCCGCCGCCGACGAAGACGCGGAAGGCGGTTCCGCCGTCCTCGCCTTTCACGATCTGCAGGCCGACATCGTGGGTGCGGATCGCCGCCCGGTCCTTCTCGGCGCCGATCACCGCGATCTTGAACTTGCGCGGCAGGAAGCTGAATTCCGGGTGGATCGTCGACCACTGGCGGATGATCTCGCACCAGGGGCGCGGATCCTCGATCTCGTCGTCGGCGGCGCCGGCGAAGACGTCGGTCGTGGTGTTGCGGATGCAGTTGCCCGAGGTCTGGATGGCGTGCATCTCGACCTCGGCGAGATCGCGCAGCATGGCCGGCAGGTCGGTCAGGGCGGGCCAGTTGTACTGAATGTTCGTGCGCGTGGTGAAGTGGCCGTAGCCCTTGTCATAGGTGCGCGCGATATTGGCCAGCCGGCGCATCTGGCGGCTGTTGAAGGTCCCATAGGGAATGGCGACCCGCAGCATATAGGCGTGCAGTTGCAGATAGACGCCGTTCATCAGCCGCAACGGCTTGAACTCGTCCTCGGTCAGGGCGCCGGACGCGCGGCGGGCGACCTGGTCGGAAAACTCCTCGACCCGTTCACGCACCAGGGCGTGGTCGAATTCGTCATAGCGGTACATCAGGCCACGCCTCCCGCGACGCTGTGGCCCACGGTCGGCCCGGCCGAACGGATGCGCTCCTTCAGCCGGTCACGGCCCGACGGCGTATGGCCCTCCACCTCGACGGCGTAGGGATTGACGAAGATATCGGGTCGTCCGGCGACTTCGGCCAGCACGATCTCGGCCGTGGCCTCGTCCAGCACCGAGGCCTGGTCGATGCCCTCGACGGGCTGGTTGTCCAGGCCCGCATAGATGACCCGGCCGTCCGACAGACGGTTTGCGGTGACGATCTTCACGCCGCGAACTCCGCTCGCACGTCCAGCTGGGCCGCCGAAAACGCCGCCGTCTCGCCGACGAACAACAGGGCCGGCCCCGTCAGATTGGCGCCGCGCACCAGGGCGCCCAGCCCGTCCAGTCGGCCGGTCAGAACCCGCTCGTCCGGTCGGCTTCCGTTCTCTACGATGGCGACGGGGGTCGAGCCCAGTCGCCCGGCGGCGATCAGCTTGTCCGCCGTCTCCTCGGCCCGGTCCGATCCCATGTAGATGGCCAGCGTGTGGTTCGGCCCGGCCAACCGCGTCCAGTCGGCATCGATCCCACCCGGCTTGGCCTGGGCCGTCACGAATGTCACCGCCTGGGCGTGCTCCCGGTGGGTCAGCGGGATCCCCGCCGACGCCGCGCAGGCCAGGGCCGCTGTCACGCCGGGCACCACGAAGACCGGCACGCCCGCCGCACGCATCGCCTCCAGCTCCTCGCCGCCGCGACCGAAGACGAAGGGATCGCCGCCCTTCAGCCGCACGACCCGGTGGCCGGCGCGCGCCTCCTCGATCATCAGGGCCTCGATCTGGTCCTGTGGCACCGAATGTTCGCCACGCGCCTTGCCGACATACAGCCGCTTGGCGTCGCGCCGCGCCCGCTCCAGCACGGCGTCCGGCACCAGACGGTCGTGGATTATGACGTCGGCGTCCTGCAACACGCGCAACGCCTTCAAGGTCAGCAGTTCGGGGTCGCCCGGGCCCGCCCCGACGATATGGACCACGCCCTGTTCCGGCGCGGCCGAATTCAGCAGACGCAGCATCTCGCGCCGCGCCTCGGCGGTGCGGCCCGCCGCCGCCAGATCGGCCGCCGGTCCCCGGAAGGCCTTTTCCCAGAACCGACGCCGGGCCATGAAGTCCGGCACATTGGTCTTGACCGTGTCGCGCAGCTCGCGCGCCAGCCGGGCCACATTGGCCAGACCGGCCGGCAGCACGCCCTCAATCCGCGAGCGCACGTCGCGCGCCAGTATGGGCGCCGAGCCGCCGGTGGCGACACCGATCACCACCTCGTCCCGGTCGATCAGGGCCGGAGTCTGAAAGTCGCTCAGATGGGGCTTGTCGACCACATTGACCTGGGCCCCCGCCGCCCGCGCCACGGCGCCCAACCGCGTCAGTTCCTGGGCGTCGTCCAGCGCCATGAAGACCAGGCGCGCACCTGCCAGGTCGCCAGCCTCTGGCGTGCGCAGCACCGGCTCCGGCGCCGTCAGAGGCGTCTCGATCTTTGGCGGCGAGCCGTCCGGTGCGAACCAGATCACCTCGGCCGGGGTGTTCAGGAACAGTCGCAGCTTCGCGAGGGCGGGCTCGCCGCCGCCGATGATCACGATCTTTGCGGCCTCCAGCGGGATGGAGGCGAGGAATACACGCATCGTCTTGCTTTCAGGGCCGTCGGGAGAGGAAACAGGGACAACGGCAGGACGCGGACCTTCGACTTCTGCATCCAGCCCCGCAAACCAGATTGCCTTTGTCTCGCTGATAGGATTTCTAACGGCGATGGCCCGTTCCCTGCTCCCGCTCAACGCCCTCCGCGCCTTCGAGGCCGCCGCGCGTCACCTGAACTTCTCGCGCGCCGCCGACGAACTGTCGGTGACGCCCGGCGCGGTCAGCCAGCAGATCCGTCTGCTGGAGAACATCGTGGGCGGGCCGTTGTTCGTGCGCGAGGCGCGGGGCCTTCAGCTGACCGATCTGGGTCGATCCTCCGTGCCGCTGCTGCGCGAGGGGTTCGAACGGCTGATGGACGCTTCGGCCCTGTTGCGCGAGCCGCCGCGCCGCAAACAGGTGTCGATCAGCGTGGCGCCCGGCTTCGCTTCCAAATGGCTGATGCCGCGCATGGACGACTTCCACACCGCTCACCCGGAAATCGAGCTTTGGATCTCGGCCGACATGGAGCCGGCCGACCTGACCGAGGGCAAGGTGGACTTGGCCGTCCGTTATGGCCCCGGCGACTATCCGGGCCTGACGGTCGATCGGCTGATGACAGAGACGGTCCTGCCCGTCTGCGCGCCGTCGCTGATGGATGGCGACAAGCCCATTCGCAAGCCGGGCGACCTGATCGGCCATACCCTGTTGCACGACATGTCCAATGACGGCGACCCCAGCCGCCCGGACTGGGCCATGTGGCTGAAGGCGCGCGGCATTCGCCATCCCGATCCGCGTCGGGGATCGCGTTTCAACCAGTCGGGGTTGCTGATCGAGGCCGCCATATCGGGACGCGGCGTGGCCCTGGCCAAACGCACCCTGGCCCAGGCGGACCTGGCGTCGGGGCGGCTGGTGGCGCCCTTCCCCGACGGGTCGGAAGCGGTCGGGTTCGCCTATTACGTCGTCCAGCCCCGCGACCGCCCGCCGTCGCCCAGCGCGACCGCCTTCGTCGGCTGGCTGAAGAAACAGGCCGTTGATCACGACAATACGATGGGTCAGCTGTAGGCTCAGGCCTCATATTGAAAAGGACATCCGCCATGGCTGACGAAAAGGCCCCGCGCCTCGCGGTCCTGATCGACGCGGAGAACGCCTCCGCCCGCATCGCCGAGGCGCTGTTCAACGAGATCGCCACCCTGGGCGAGGCCTCGGCGCGGCGCATCTATGGCGACTTCGCCAGCCCGCAGATCGCCGGCTGGACGCGGGTCTTGGCCCGTTTCGCCATCCAGCCCCAGCAGAATTTCGCCAATACCAAGGGCAAGAACTCGGGCGACATCGCCCTGGTCATCGATGCGATGGACCTGTTGCATTCGGGGCGCTTCGACGGCTTCTGCCTGGTGTCGTCGGACGCCGACTTCACCCGGCTGGCCGCGCGCATCCGCGAGGAAGGCGTCGATGTCTATGGGTTCGGCGAGCAGAAGACGCCCGAAAGCTTCCGCCAGGCCTGCACCCGCTTCATCTATACCGAGAACCTGATCGCGCCTGTTCCGGTCGACGCCGGCGCCAAGTCGCCCGTGGCCGAGGCGCCGGCGACCAAGCGCAAACCATCGGAAGCGGCGCGCCTTATTGCTGCGATCATCGCCGACATGGACGAGGACGGCGACGGCTGGGTGGCGGTGGGCGGTATCGGCAATCGGCTGCGCAACGCCTATCCCGACTTCGACCAGCGCACCTACGGCTACGCCAAACTGTCGGACCTGATCCGCGCGACCGGCCGGTTCGAGGTGGAGACGGGCGAGCGCGGCGCGATGCGGATTCGCGACCGCGCCTGAGGACGTTAGGCGCGGACAGCCTGACTGGCGGACACGCCCAGGGCCTGAAGCGCGGCGGCGGCGATGTGGTCAGCGTTCAGACCGGCCTGGGCGTACATGGCCATCGGCGCATCCTGATCCTGGAAGACGTCGGGCAGGTTCAGGGTGCGGATTTTCAGCCCGCCGTCCAGCGCGCCCTTCTCGGCCAGCAGTTGCAGCACGAAGGCGCCGAAGCCGCCCATGGCGCCTTCCTCGACCGTGATCAGAGCCTCGTGCTCGCGCGCCAGACGCAGGATCAGGTCGGCGTCCAAGGGCTTGGCGAACCGGGCGTCCGCCACCGTCGCCGACACGCCCTTGGCCGCCAGCATGTCCGCCGCCTTCAGCGATTCCTGCAGGCGGGTGCCCAGGCTGAGGATGGCGACCGAGGTCCCCTCGCGCACGATCCGGCCCTTGCCGATCTCCAGCGGGGCGGCGAGCTCGGGAATCTCAACGCCCACGCCGTCGCCGCGCGGATAGCGGAAGGCGCTGGGCCGGTCGTCGATGGCCAAGCTGGTCGAGATCATCGCCGCCAGCTCCGCCTCGTCGGCGGCGGCCATCAGCACCATGCCGGGCAGCGCGCCCATGAAGCCGATGTCGAACGACCCGGCATGGGTCGCCCCGTCCGATCCGACCAGACCCGCACGGTCCATGGCGAACCGCACCGGAAGAGACTGGATCGCCACATCGTGCACCACCTGGTCGTAACCGCGTTGCAGGAAGGTGGAATAGATGGCGCAGACCGGCTTCATCCCGTCCGCCGCCAGCCCGGCCGCGAACGTCACCGCATGCTGTTCGGCGATGCCGACATCATAGGTGCGCTCAGGGAACGCCTGACCGAATAGGTCCAGCCCCGTGCCCGACGGCATGGCCGCCGTGATCGCCACGATCGAAGGATCGATCTTGGCGTGTTTGATCAGCTCGGTCCCGAACACCTTGGTGTAGCTGGGCGTGTTGGAGATGGCCTTGGCCTGTTTGCCCGACACCACGTCGAACTTGACCACGGCGTGCAGCTTGTCGGCGCTGGATTCGGCGGGGGCGTAGCCCTTGCCCTTCTGCGTCACGACGTGGACCAGGACTGGCCGGTCCTCGATGGCGGCCGCCTTCTTCAGGATCGGCACCAGATTGTCCATGTCGTGCCCGTCGATGGGACCGACGTAGTAGAAGCCCAGCTCCTCGAAGAAGGTGCCGCCGGTGACCATGCCGCGCGCATATTCCTCGGCCTTCTTCGCCGCCTTGCGGAACGGGCGAGGCAGGTGCTGGGCCACGGATTTCCCAAGCCGCCGGACGTTCTGATACGCCCCGCCCGACACCAGACCGGCCAGATAGGCGCTCATCCCGCCCACCGGGGGTGCGATCGACATGTCGTTGTCGTTCAGGATGACCATCAGTTGGCCGCTGGTCGCCTCGGCCGCATTGTTCATCGCCTCATAGGCCATGCCGGCGGACATGGAGCCGTCGCCGATGACGGCCACGACACGGTTCTTCTCGCCCTTCTGATCACGCGCGGCGGCGAAGCCAAGGGCGGCGCTGATCGAGGTCGAGGCGTGGGCGGCGCCGAACGGGTCGTATTCGCTCTCGCTGCGCTTGGTGAAGCCCGACAGGCCGCCGCCCTGGCGCAGGGTGCGGATGCGGTCGCGCCGTCCGGTCAGGATTTTATGCGGATAGCACTGATGCCCGACGTCCCAGATCAGGATGTCCTTGGGCGTCTCGAACACGTGATGAAGCGCCGTCGTCAGTTCGACCACGCCCAGGCCTGCGCCCAGATGGCCGCCCGTCACCGACACCGCATCAATCGTCTCGGCCCGCACCTCCTGCGCCAGCTGTTTCAGCTGGGCGATGTCGAAGCTCCGCATGTCGGCGGGAAACTTGACGGTGTCGAGCAGGGGGGTGTCGGGCATCAACCGAAAAACCTTGGAAGTCTGATTGATCAACCCGAAGGTCGGATCAACGTTTCGTATCAGGACCGGCGCTTTAGCACAAAGTCCACGCTGGCCCTGAGGATTTCGGCCTCGTGACCAAAGGGTTCGAGGTGGGATCGGGCCTGGGAAGCCAAGTGTGCGACCCTCTGCCGCGCCGCATCCAGCCCCAGCAGGGTGACGAAATTGGTCTTGCCCAGGGCGGCGTCCTTACCGCCCGCCGCCTTGCCCATTTCCTCGGCCGACCCTTCGGCGTCCAGCAGGTCGTCGACGATCTGATAGGCCAGGCCGACGTCGTGGGCGAAGCTGATCAGGGCGTGCTGATGCGACATCGACGCGTCGGCGATGATCAAAGGAATCTCGAAGGCGTAGGCGAACAGGGCGCCGGTCTTCAGCCGCTGCATCCGGGCCACGCCGCCCAGGTCGTCGCGCACGCCCAGCAGGTCGATCATCTGGCCGCCCGCCATGCCCCGTGCGCCGGACGCCAGCGACAGGCGCGCCGCCAGTTCGCACCGCACGGCCGCGTCGTCGTGGGTGTCCTCGTGCAGGATGATGTCGAAGGCCGCGGTCTGAAGCGCATCGCCCGCCAGCACCGCCGTCGCCTCGTCATAGGCGCGGTGGACGGTGGGGCGGCCCCGGCGCACGTCGTCGTCGTCCATGCACGGTAAGTCGTCGTGCACCAGGCTGTAGGCGTGGACGCATTCCAGGGCGCAGGCGGCGCGCAGCACCGACCGCTCGTCGATGTCGAACAGACGCGCGGCCTCCAGCGCGAAGAAGGGCCGCAACCGCTTGCCGGGCCCGAGCGCCGCATAGCGCATCGCCTCGGTCAGCCGCGATTCCGGGCCTTCCGCGCGCGGCAACAGCTCGTCCAGCGCGACCGTGACCAGGTCCGCGACCTCGCCCACGCGGTCGATCACCGCCTGCTCGGGCGAATTGGCGGCGATGACGCGGTTCAAGACGACCAGCCGGCCGTGCGCGGGCTGACGCGGCGAAGGCTCATTCGAACGACGCCGACTCGACGCCTTTGGCCTGGCCGTCGGGTCCGACCACGATCTTCTCGACACGCAGTTGCGCCGCCTTCAACCGCGCCTCGCAGTGGGCTTTCAGCTTGGCGCCCTCTTCGTACAGGGCGATGGATTCCTCCAGCGGCGCCTGGCCGGACTCCAGCCGGGACACGATGGTCTCCAGGCGCTGCAGGGCGTCTTCGAAGCTGAGATCGGCGGGGATGGGGGCGGCGGTGTCGGTCATGGGGCGGACCCTAAAGGCCCGCTCGTGCCGCATCAACGCCGGATGCGGCTATCGTTTCTCGTAACGCCGCTGCGACCAGTATTTGAAGCCCTGGTTCTGGACCAGTTTCCAGCCATCCGCCTTCAGCGCGCGACCGACCATATGGTTGAAATAGCCGTGGGCGAAGACCAGCACGTCCTGACCGCCTTCGGCCCGGTCGATCAGTTTCTGCGCCGCGAGCTGGGCGCGGGCCTCGGCCTGGGCGCGGGTTTCCTGGCCGTCATGGTGATCGAAGGCGTGCCACCAGAAGCGCGACACCACGCCCCACCATTTCGGCGACAGCTTGATCCATTCCGGCACCGGCGGCGGCGGCAGGGGCGCCTCGATGAACATCACGTCCGACATCACCTCGCGCCCGGCGGCGACGGCGGCGGCGGTCTCCTGCGCGCGCTGGCGCGTCGAGGCGTAGATGGCGCCGGCGCCCTGGGCCGTGGCGACCAGCTCGGCCGGCGGGGTCTGACCGGCCAGCAGCCCGCCGATCTCGTATTTCGCCCACCAGTCGCCGTACTGGCGCGCCGTGATCAGGCATTTGCGCGACAGGGCCGGCTCGCCGTGGCGCGTCAGGGTGATGGCGCCGGGCCGCACCGCCGTAAGCGCGCCGGAGGGCGCTGACGCGGGCGCCGGGAGCGCGGCGTTTTCGGTCGAATCGAGGGACAGAGCTGGGGCTGACATGACGAGCGGACGGGCCTTTGGTTTCAAGGCGTTAAGCGTCCTAGTCCTCCCCGAGCGCGGCGACGTGGGCGACCGCGGAGCGGCCTAGTCCTTCAAGGTCGTAACCGCCCTCGAGCGCCGATACAACCTTGCCCGCACACGTCTTTCGCGCGACCTCCAGAACGGCGCGGGTCGCCCAGGCGAAATCCTCGGCCTCCAGCGACTGATGCGCCAGCGGATCACGGCGATGCGCGTCGAATCCGGCCGAGATCAGGATCAGGTCCGGGCGAAACGATTCCAGCGCCGGCATCAGCCCGCCGGCGAAGGTCGCCCGCCAGGTCTCGCGCGCCGCATGGGGCTCCACCGGAGCGTTGACGATATTGCCGACGCCCGTCTCCGACGCCGCGCCGGTGCCGGGATAGAGGGGCATCTGATGGATGGAGGCCAGGAACAGGCTGTCGTCAGCCTGAAACGCCGCCTGGGTGCCGTTGCCGTGGTGAACGTCGAAATCCACCACCGCCACCCGCGCCATCCCCTCGAACTGAGCCACGCGCGCCGCAATGGCGACGGACGAGAACAGGCAAAAGCCCATCGCCTGGTCGGGCTCCGCATGATGTCCCGGCGGCCGCACGGCGGCGAAGGCGCGGTTCATCTCGCCCCGCGCCACGGCCCGGACCGCGTCGATCGCCGCCCCCGCCGCAAGCCGCGCCGCCGGGACGCTGCCGGGCGACAGCACGGTGTCGGCGTCAAGCTGGATCATCCCCTCGACCGGCGATGCGTCCAGCAGGCGCGCGACATAGGCTGCCGGATGCACTCGCTCCAGATCTTCGACCTCGGCCGGCGTCGCCCCGCGTCGGTCGCCCGCGAGCCCTGCGTCAGCCAAGGCCTCCAGCACCGCCTTCAGCCGCTCGGGACTTTCAGGATGGCCTGCGCCCGGCGCATGGGTCAGCATCGACGGATGGGTGAAGATCGGCAGAGGGTTCATGGCGGGTTGATCATTTCTCAGATGCGCCTTGCGGCCAGCCTATCGCAAGCCGATTTGCAAGGCGACGAAACAAGCCCGAGGAGATCGTCATGAAGGCCATCGGCACGACCGGCCCCCGCCCCGCGACCGACCCCGCCGCCCTGGTCGCCTTCGAGGCGCCCGAACCGATCCTGCGCCCACGCGACCTGCTGGTTCAGGTCAAGGCCGTCAGCCTGAACCCCGTGGACACGAAGGTGCGCGCCAGCCGCCAGCCCGAGGAAGGCCAGACAAGCATCCTGGGTTATGATGCGGCCGGCGTGGTGATCGGCGTCGGCGACGACGCCAGCCTGTTCAAGGTCGGGGACGAGGTCTTCTATGCCGGCCAGATCGACCGGCCAGGCTCCAACGCGGAACGCCAGGCTGTGGACGAACGAATCGTCGGCCCCAAGCCCAAGTCCGTGACATTCGCAGAGGCCGCCGCCCTGCCCTTGACCGTCATCACGGCCTGGGAGCTGTTGTTCGACCGGTTGAAAGCCGGCAAGGACGAGGACGAGAGCCTGCTGATCGTCGGCGGCGCCGGCGGCGTCGGCTCGGCCCTGATCCAGATCGCCCGCGCCGTCACCAGCTTGCGTGTCGTGGCCACCGCCTCGCGTCCCGAAACCCGTCAATGGTGCCTGGACCTGGGCGCCCACGCGGTGATCGATCACTCCGGCCCGATCGACGACGCCCTGACGGCGGCCAGCGAGCGCGCGCCGAAATATATCGCATCCCTGACCCACACACAGGCCCATTTCGAAGCCCTGGCCCGCGCGCTTGCGGTGCAGGGCGTGATCGGCGCCATCGACGACTTCAAGGGGCTGCCGGTCGAACTGCTGAAGCAGAAGGCGGCCGGCTTCGTCTGGGAGTTCATGTTCACTCGACCGGTGCAGCAGACCCCCGACATGATCGAACAGCACAGGTTGCTGACGGAGGTTTCGCGCCTGGTGGACGCCGGCGCCGTCCGCACCACCCTGACCGAAAACCTCGGCGTGCTGTCGGTCGAAAATCTGCTTGAGGGTCACCGCCGGCTGGAAAGCGGCGCGACCATCGGCAAGATCGCGCTGGACGGCTTTTGATGTCAGCCTTTATGGGCGGATCATGACCGAGATCGTGATCCGCCCTGCCCGCCTCGACGACGCCGCTGCCTTGGGCGCCCTGGGCCGCCAGACCTTCATCGACACCTTCGTCGAGGGGTTCGGCATTCTCTATCCCGAGGCCGATCTGAAGGCCTTCCTGGACGCCAGTTTCGATCCCGAGCCGACGCGGAAAAAACTCGCCGAACCAGGTTGCGCCTGGTGGGTGGCCGAGCGAAACGGCGAACTGCTGGCCTTCGCCAACGCCGGCCCGAACGGCCTGCCCCATCCAGAGGCCCAACCGGAGCATATGGAGTTGCGCCGCCTGTATGTGTCCAAGGCCGCGCAGGGTCTGGGGCTGGGCACGAAGCTGCTGACCCTGTCGCTGGACTGGATGCAGGCCCACACCCAAGGCCCGCTGTGGATCGGCGTCTGGAGCGGCAACGAAAAGGCCCAGCGCCTTTATGCCGCCTACGACTTCGAAAAGGCCGGGGAATACGACTACCCCGTCGGCGCCTGGCGCGACCATGAGTTCATCTTGCGACGCGGATAGACTATGTTGTCGATATGACCCGCGCCGAATTGCTGGAAAAGCTGCGCGACCTGAAGCCCTGGCTCGAAGAGCAAGGCATTGTGAACCTGCGCCTGTTCGGCAGCTACGCCCGCGATGAGGCCGGACCGGACAGCGATGTCGATCTGTTGGTGGACTTGTCGCAACCGCTGGGTTTGCGGTTCTATAGCCTCGCCGAGGAATTGACGGACAAGGTCGGCAAGGAAGTTGACCTCCTTACGTCGAAGGGCCTCCGCAACCCCCACGTTCGCGCGTCCGCGTTGAGGGACTGTGTTGAGGTCTGACCGCGCAGATCGCGGCCTTTTGGCGGATATCCGCGAATCGACCGACTTGATTGCGCGCTACATCGACGGACTTTCATCCGACGCGTTCGAAGCCGATTCTCTGCGACGGGACGCGACGGCTTTTAGGCTTTTGATCATCGGAGAGGCCGCAGGAAAGTTGTCATCTGCCGTCACTGGAAAGCTCCCTGACATCGACTGGCGCGGCATGTTGGGCCTTCGTCACCGATTGGCGCACGATTACGGATCAACCGACTTCAGCGTCATTTGGGCCATCGCCAGCATTGAAGTGCCCCGTTTGGCGCAAGCGCTCGAAAACCTCTGATGCTCCTGCCCTTCTTCACCGCCCTGCGCGACGCCAAGGTTCCGGTGTCGATGAAGGAATGGCTCCATCTGATGGAGGCCATGGATCGCGATCTGGCCGGACGCGAGGTCGAGACCTTTTATCACCTGTCGCGTGCGGTGCTGGTCAAGGACGAGAAACACTATGACCGGTTCGATCAGGTGTTCGGGACCGTGTTCAAGGGGGTGGAGTCGGTCGGCGCGGGCGAGGATCTGACCACGGACATCCCTGAGGATTGGCTGCGGCTGCTGAACGAGAAATACCTGACCGACGAGGAGAAGGCCCAGATCGAGGCGTTGGGCGGGTTCGACAAGCTGATGGAGACGCTGAAACAGCGGCTGGAGGAGCAGCACGAACGCCATTCCGGCGGCTCGAAATGGATCGGTACGGGCGGGACCAGCCCCTTCGGCCACGGCGGCTATAATCCCGAAGGCGTGCGCATCGGCGGGCACGGCAAGCATGGCCGGGCGGTCAAGGTGTGGGAGAGGCGCGAGTTTCGGAACCTGGACGACACGGTCGAACTGGGCACGCGCAACATCAAGGTGGCCCTGCGTCGTCTGCGCCGGTTCGCGCGCGAGGGGGCGGCGGAAGAACTGGACATCGACGGCACGATCGACGGCACGGCCCGCCAGGGCTGGCTGGACATCCGGATGCGGCCAGAGCGTCGCAACACGATCAAGGTCCTGCTGTTCCTCGACATCGGCGGCTCGATGGACGGCCATATCAAGCTGGTGGAGGAACTGTTCTCGGCCGCCAAGACCGAGTTCAAGAACCTGGAGTTCTTCTACTTCCACAACTGCCTTTACGAGGGCGTCTGGAAGGACAACCGACGGCGGCACACCGAGCGGATCGCGACCTGGGACCTGCTGCACAAATACCCCGGCGACTGGCGGGCCATCTTCGTCGGCGACGCGACCATGTCCCCCTATGAGATCACCATGCCCGGTGGCTCGGTCGAGCACTGGAACGAGGAGGCCGGCGCGGTCTGGATGAAGCGGGCGCGTCAGCAATGGGACAAGTCGATCTGGCTGAACCCGGTTCAGGAACGCTACTGGAACTACACCGCCTCCGTCGGCCTGCTGCGCGAGGTGATGGACCAACGCATGTTCCCCCTGACCATCGAGGGGCTCGACAAGGCGATGCGGGCGCTGACAAGGTAGGGTCGGGATCGGGGCGAACGCCGCCGCCGACAGCACCCAGGGGCTTCAACGATGATCGCCGCCGTCTTCGCCTTGGTTCTTTTGCAGCAATCCGCCCCGACGGTCGTCTGGGATACGCCTGCGCCGGAGCCGGTCGTCGCGGCGCAGGCGCCGGTCCATCATTCGGTCCCGGCATGGGGCATCGCCGATCCCTTCGGCTTCGAACGCGCCCGCTGCAGCCCGCTGGTGCGCGGCGCCAAGTCGATGGAGGCCTGCCAGGCCGAGGTGCGCGAACAACTGGCTCTGGCGCTGGGACCGGACCTGCCCGAGGCCCTGCGTCCCGCCGGCATGGCGGGGGATTGCCAGATGACGCAGGCGGCGGGGAACGGCTCGGCCTATTCGGTTCAGTGCGGGCCTCAGTCGCGTGCAGCGACGGCGCCGTCCGCCCTGCGCGAGATGGACTGCCGTCCACGCCCGGTCGAGGGGGGCTTCAGTTCGGAGTGCCGTCCGGTCGACGCTGAAAGCAAGGGCCTGTCCCTCACCCTCTGGGGCGACAAGGACAAGGATTGAGCGCAAATGAAAACGCCGCCCGCTTTCGCGGACGGCGTTTTCGATCATTTATCGGGTTGGATCAGGCCTTATCGCGGAGGCTGTCCTTGACGCCGCCGACGGTGTTCTGGACCTTGCCTTCGACCTGATCGGCCTTGCCTTCAGCCTGCAGCTTGGAGTCGCCGGTCACCTTGCCGGCCGTTTCCTTGATCTTGCCGCCCATGTTCTTGGCGGCGCCTTCGATACGGTCATGATCAGCCATCGGTTGTTTCCTTGTTCCGGCTTCGCCAGGACGGCGTCGCTAGTCGAGGAATAAACGAGAAAGCAGAAGGGCTTGTTCCGTAAGGCCTAGCTTGCGCGACGCAGCCACACCGCCACTGCCCAGGCATGGGCGTCGTGACGCAGGCGCGACAGGGCGAAGGTCGGATCCAGCCAGACGAGGGTGTGATCGTCCTCGCATTTGGCATCCGGATTTTCGGCCGTGACCGTCGCGGTCCAGAAGGCGCCGATGTTGTTCACCGGTTCATTCGTCGAACGCAGGAAATACTGGCTGGCCTCGGCGATGCGGTTCAGCGGTGCGATGGTCAGCCCCGTCTCCTCGACGAACTCGCGGATCAGGGCCTGAACCTCGGTTTCCTCGCCGTCGATCCCGCCGCCGGGCAGATCGAAATAGGGGCCGGTTTCGCGCTCCACCCGCACGCTAGCGATCAGCCCGTCGCGCGCGACGATGCCGAACGCCGTCTTGCGATGGCGGTAATCCAGGGTGGGTTTGCGAACGCCGAACTGCAGCATGATGCGCTATCGCCCCTAGAGGTCGAAAGCCATCCGCGCACGCACGCCCTTGTGCGCACCGTCGAACTCGACGGCGGAGCGCAGGCCCGACGCCATGGCGGAAATGATCTTGCCGCCCAGACCCGTGCCCTTGGGCGTTCCATCGCCCATGCCGGGGCCGTCGTCCTCGACAGTCAACGCCACGCGGTTCTCGCCTTCGCGCCGCAGATGAATGCGGATTTCTCCGCCCTGCCCCGGCGCATAGGCGTATTTGACGGCGTTAGTGACCAGTTCGGTGACGATGACGCCGATGGAGACGGCCTGGTCGGTCGTCACGGACAAGGGCGCGGCGTCCAGCGTGAGGCGCGGCGAGCCGCTGTCCGGCCCGATGGACTTGGACAGCTCGTCCATCAGCCCTTCGAGGTATTCGTCCATGGCCACCTGGCTCATGTCCCCGGAGGTGTAGAGGCGGCGATGGACATGGGCGACCGCCTCGATGCGGGCCTGCGATTCCCGCAGTGCATCCTTGGCGCCCTGGTCGGTCATGTGGCGCATCTGCAGCGACATGAAGCTGGACACCAGCTGCAACGAATTGCCGACGCGGTGATTGACCTCGCGCAGCATCGCCTCGGCCCGGTCGCGGGCCAGCCGGATTTCCTCCTGGGCCAGGTCGTTCTCGCGTTGCAGCCGGCGGCGCAGCACGGCGTCTTCCAGCGCCGAGCGCAGCAGGGAGGTGAAGTCCTCCGACACGTCCTTGATGACATAGTCGGCCGCGCCCGCGCGCAGCGCCGCCACCGCGATCCGCCCCTCCTGCGCGCCGGTCACATAGACGACCGGCGGCGGCGCGTTCAGCGCCATGATCTCGGGCAGCACGTCCAGGCCGTCGCGCGTCGGCATATAGTGGTCCAGGGCGCAGACATCGTAGTCATTCTGGCGCAGCAGCTCCATCCCCGCGTCCCCATCAGGGGCGCAGGTGACGGCGAAGCCGTGACGCCCCAGCTCCTTTTCGACCAGCCGGGACAGGCCCCGGTCGTCGTCGATATAGAGCAGGCGGATGAGCGGGCGCGTCTCGATCACTCGATCTCCGGCGCCTGGATGACGGACAGGAACAGGCCCAGCTGACGGATGGCGCCGGCGAAAGATTCATAATCGACCGGCTTGGTGATGTAGACGTTGCATCCCAAGTCGTAGCAGCGCTGGATCTCGACCTTGTCGTCGGTCGTCGTCAGCACCACGACGGGCGCGCGCTTCAGACGGTCGTTGCCCTTCACCTTCTCCAGGATGTCGGTGCCCGACATGTCCGGCAGATTCAGGTCCAGCAGGATCAGCAGCGGGCCGTTGGCCAGGATCTCGTCGCTGAACAGATAGTCGAGCGCCGCGCCGCCCTCATCGAAATGCTTGATTTCGTTGTTGATATTGGCCCGGCGGATGTTCTTTTCGATCAGCTTGGCGTGGCCATGATCGTCTTCGACCATGATGATTTTGACGGGTTGCGTCACAGCGCGCCTCCGGGTTCCGACAGAATGAGTCGTTTGGGGAATTTCAGCAGGAAAGTCGAGCCCTTACCGAGCTCGGACTCCACGTCGATGGTGCCGCCGATACGGCGCACGCTGTTCCTGACGAAGGCCAGTCCCAGGCCTTCGCCCGACCGGTCCTGCTTGCCCGACCGGCGGAACAGTTCGAAGATTCGCTCATGGTCGCGCGGGGCGATGCCGCGGCCGTTGTCGGCGACGCGATAGACGACCCAGCCGCCCGCCACGTCCTCGCCCGAGACGACGATTTCACCAGGGCGATCCGCATCCAGATATTTCACGGCGTTGTCGATCAGATTGCCGACGATCTGCTCCATCGACAGACGGTCGCTCTCGATGTCGGGCAGGGCCTGCACTTCGATCCGCGCGCCTGAAGCCTCCGTCTGGTGGTGGACGCTGTCGGCGACAGCCTGGGCCATGGCGGTCATGTCCAGCGGTTCGGGCAACAGGTTGCGGCGGCCCTCGCGCGACAGTTTCAGGATGGCGTTGATCAGCCGGTCCATCTTCTCGGTCGAGGCGCGGATGAAGCCGATGGCCTCGGGCATGTCCTCGCGTACCGCCATGACCACATTGGGATCGACCGTCCTGTGGGTCTCGGCTTCCTCGATCGCCTGGTTGATGACCTTGCCGGCCTGCTCCAGTTCGGAGGTGTAGCCCATGACATTGACCAAGGGGGCGCGCAGGTCGTGGCTGACGATATAGGCGAAGCGCTGGATTTCCTCGTTGGCCCGCATCAGGTCGCCGGTCCGCTCGCGCACCTTATCCTCCAGCCCGGCGTTGACCGCATCCAGAGCCGTGCGGGCGCTCTGGATTTCGGCGACATAGCGACGGACCATCCAGGCCGACAGCAAGGCCAGCACGATCACCAGCACGCCCGTCATGGCGTTCATGATCACCGTCAGCAGGCCGAATTGTTCGGACGTCCGCGTCCGTTCCGCGATGCGGTCGGACTTGATCGCGTCGAAGGCCTCCACGGCCGCGCGCAGCCTGTCCATATACAGTTTGCCTTCGCCAGAGCGGACGGCCTGGATCGCCTGCCCGATCCGCCCCTCCTGAGCCAGGACGAGGGTTCCATCCATCTCGGCCCATTTTTCGTCGGCGTGACGGTGGATGAGGGCGATCGGCGCCTTCAGCGTGGGATCCTCGACGGCGCCCTGGTCAAGGAAGGCCAGCGCCGGCTCCAGTTCCGCCCGCGCCTCCCGGTACGGCTGAAGGAAATCGCTGCGCCCGGTAAGCAGAAAGCCACGCTGGGCGGTCTCGGCGTTTAGCATCGCGATCAGAAGCGTGCGCGATTCCCTACGCATGCGTTGGGCGTGTTCGATGGTGTCGTTCACCGCCGCCGTGCGCTGGATCATTACGAACGTCGTCACATTGACCACGATCAATAGCCCGAAGGCCAGGATCAACATGGCTGAAATCGATCGCGCGAGCGACGGCGTGCGGGTGAAATCGCGGAATCGCGACCAGTGGGACCGAGGGCTGGGCGTCATGGCGACGAAGCTTTAGCGGCGCCCGGCGCGGCGTCAAACGCCATTCTCGACTGCCGCCTTCGCGGCCGTGCGATCAGACCTGGCCCAGCGTACGCAACCGCGCCTTGGGGTGGATCTCGTTCTGGCTCATGACCACGGTCTGGCCGCGGAAGCGCTCGATGATCGAGCGGACATAGGGACGGGTCATCGGACCGGTCAGCAGCACCGGATTTTCACCCGTCATGGCGATCCGCTCGAAGGTGTCGCGCACCGCGCGGATGAAATCCTGCAGGCGCGACGGCGCCATGGCCAACTGCTTGTCCTCGCCATTGCCGATCAGGCTTTCGGAGAAGGCCGCCTCCCATTCGGGCGACAGGGTGACGATGGGCAGCGCCCCTTCGCCGTCCTTGTTCTGCCAGCACAGCTGGCGTCCAAGGCGCGCGCGGACGTGTTCGACCAGGGTGGTGACGCTGGTGCTGTGGGGGGCCGCCTCGGCCAGGCCTTCGAGGATCGCCGGCAGGTCGCGGATCGACACCTTTTCGCGCAGCAGGGCCTGAAGCACGCGTTGCAGGGTGGTGACGGTGACGACGCCGGGGATCAGTTCCTCGACCAGCTTCTTCTCCTCGACACCCAGTTCCTTCAGCAGCTTCTGCACCTCGCCGTAGGACAGCAGGTCCGCCATATTGTCCTTAAGGATCTCGGTCAGGTGGGTGGTCAGCACCGTCGAGGGATCGACCAGCGTATAGCCGCGGAACGTCGCCTCCTCGCGCAGGCTCTCGTCGATCCAGGTCGCCGGCAGGCCGAAGGCCGGTTCGCGCATATGTTCGCCCGGCAGTTCGACCTGACGCCCCGACGGGTCCATCGCCATCAGATGCCCCAGTCGCACCTCGCCCGCGCCGCTCTCCATCTCCTTGATGCGGATGGCGTAGCCCTGGGTCGCCAGGCGCATGTTGTCCAGGATCCGCACCTGCGGAATGACGAAGCCGTATTCCTGGGCCAGCGAGCGTCGCAGCGCGCGGATCTGGTCGGTCAGGCGGCGGCCTTCCAGATCGTTGATCAGGCTGAGCAGAGAATAGCCCAGCTCGATCTTGACCTCGTCGATGGTCAGGATGTTGGAGATGGGCTCTTCGACGTCTTCCTTGGGCTTGGCGGCCGCTGCGGCGGCGGCCTGCTCGGCCTCGGTCGGTTTGGGCTGGAGCCGTTCGCGCCCTAGCCTCCAGGCCATGAAGCCCGCCCCGAGCGCCAGGGCCGCAAACGGGATCAGCGGCATGCCGGGGATCAGGCCGATCAGGCCGGCCGCGCCCGACACCACGCCCAGCGAGACGGGGTTGGTGGCCAGCTGGGTCACCATGGCCTTGTCGGCCGTGCCCTCGACGCCGGCCTTGGACACCAGGAAGCCGGCGGCGATCGAGATGATGATGGCCGGCACCTGCGTCACCAGACCGTCGCCGATGGTCAGCTGGACATAGGTGTTGGCGGCCTCCATCGCCGGCATGTCGTGCGTCAGGGTTCCGATCAGAATGCCGCCGATGGCGTTGATGAAGGTGATGATCAGGCCGGCGACGGCGTCGCCCCGCACGAACTTGGACGCGCCGTCCATGGCGCCGAAGAAGGTCGATTCCTGCTCCAGCTCCTTGCGGCGCAGCTTGGCCTGGTCCTCGGTGATCAGGCCCGACGACAGGTCGGCGTCGATGGCCATCTGCTTGCCCGGCATGGAGTCCAGGGTGAAGCGGGCCGAGACCTCGGCGATCCGGGTCGACCCCTTGGTGATGACGACGAAGTTCACCACCAGGATGATGGCGAAGATGATCACCCCGATGATGAAGTTGCCGCCCATCATCAACTGGCCGAAGGCGTTGATGACCTGGCCGGCACTGTCGTGGCCTTCCTGGCCGTGCGTCAGGATCAGCCGCGTCGAGGCCAGGTTCAGCCCCAGGCGGAACAGGGTCGAGACCAGCAGCACAGTTGGAAAGATGGCGAAGTCGAGCGGCCGCTTCATCATCACGGCCGTCATCAGGATCAGCACGGACGAGACCAGCGAGATCGCCAGCAGCAGGTCCAGAAGCATCTTCGGGACTGGCAGGATCAGCAGCATGATCACGCCGATGACGCTGACCGCCATCAGCACTTCGCCGCGGTTGACCCAGCCCAGGACGTCGCGCCCAGTGGGGCGCGCCATGCCGTCCTTCATCATCATCGGCGTATCAGTCACGGCCCAGCGCCTTCAGGGCCCGGCGGGTCGCCTCGGCGATCACGGCGTCGCGCTGGTCGTCCGTCGCCCCGGGCGCCTCCGTGAAATAGGCGGCCAGGATCACCGGCGATCCCGACAGGGGCGTCAGCATGCCGATGTCGTTGGTCGCGCCGTTCGCGCCGGTCCCGGTCTTGTGCGCGACGGTCCAGCCCTCGGGCGCGCCGGCCTTGATGCGATTTGGCCCGGTCGGCGAGGCCGTCATCCAGCCGCTGATCAGCTGGTCGTGCGCGGGCGTCAGCCGGTCGCTGAAGGCCAGCTCGCGGATGTTTGCGATGGTCTGGTCCGGCAAGCAGGTGTCGCGCGGATCGTTGGGCAGGGCGGTGTTCAGGTCCGGCTCCAGGCGCGAAATCAGGGTGGTGGTGTCGCCGAAGGTCGGCCACCACGAACGCCATACGGCGATTCCGCCCATTTCACGGATCAGGATATTGGCCGCCGGATTGTCGCTGACCTCGACCGCCGCCTGCATCAGTTCGCGGATCGTCAGGGTGCGCCCCACGGCCTTTTCGGTCACCGGCGCATGGGGGATCATGTCGGCCTTGGTGATCGCCACCGCCCGATCCAGCCGCTCTTCCTCGCGCTGCACCCGTTCAAGCGTGGCGACGGCGAGAAAGGCCTTGAAGGTCGAGCAGAAGGCGAACCGCTCCTGTCCACGCCAGGACACCCGGCGCTGGCTGCCGACATCCATGGCGGCCACGCCCAGCCGGCCGCCGTGACGCGTCTCCAGGTCCGCCAGCAGGAGGGGCTGTTGTTGCTCGGTCTTGGATTCGTCGCGTTTCGGATAGCAGCCGGCGAGCGCTAGCGCGCCCGCGCCGCCAATCAACGTCCTGCGATCGAAACCGGCCGCCATCCTCAGGCCGCGTAGCCCGAGGCCGAGACGCCGCTTTGCGGCGCGGGGATGGCCGTGCCCTCGTCGGCGTATTCGTTCAGCTTGTTGCGCAGCGTCCGGATCGAGATGCCCAGGATGTTGGCCGCGTGGGTGCGATTGCCCAGGCAGTGGGTCAGGGTGTCCAGGATCAGCGTCTTCTCCATCGCCGCCACCGTCTGACCGACGAAGCTGCGGGTCACCGCGTCGGCGGCCTGGGCGGCGCGAGCGGCGATGCCGCCCTGCCCGGCCTCATAGGCCTGGCCCGCCATGCCGCTGTCCGACAGCGGCTGACCGTCCGGCAGGCGAATGGCGTCCACGTCGATCTCGGGTCCCGTCGCCAGAAGCACCGCGCGGTGCATGGCGTTCTCCAGCTCACGGACGTTGCCGGGCCAGCGGTGGGCGGCGATGGCCTGGCGCGCCTGGGCCGAGATCGGACGGACCGGCACGCCGTTGGCGGCGGCGTATTTCTTGATGAAGTGGTCGGCCAGAACGACGATGTCGCCCGGACGTTCGCGCAAGGACGGCAGGCGCAGGTTCACCACGTTCAGGCGATACAGCAGGTCCTCGCGGAACACGCCTTCCGCCACGGCCTTGGACAGATCGCGGTTCGAGGTGGCGATGATGCGGATGTTGACCGAGACGGGCTTGGAGCCGCCGACGCGGTCGATGACCCGTTCCTGGATGGCGCGCAGCAGCTTGGCCTGAAGCCGGGCGTCCATTTCGCTGATTTCGTCCAGCAGCAGGGTGCCGCCGTCGGCCTCCTCGAACTTGCCGATGCGACGCGCGACGGCGCCGGTGAAGGCGCCCTTCTCGTGGCCGAACAGTTCGGATTCCAGCAAGTTGTCGGGAATGGCGGCGCAGTTGACGCTGATGAAGGGACGTTCAGAGCGGCGCGAATGCTCGTGCAGATACCGGGCCATTACCTCCTTGCCGACGCCGCTTTCGCCGGTGATCAGGATCGAGGCTTCCGAGCGCGCGACCTGGTCGGCCAGTTGCAGCACGGCCTTCATCGACGGGTCGGCCGAGATCATCGGCTTTTCGTCGTCGGCGACCGCCGACAGGACGGCGGCGATCAGTTCGGCGTCGGGCGGAAGCGGGATGAACTCCTTTGCTCCCGCCTTGATCGCGGCGGCGGCCTCGCGCGCATCGGCGTCCACGCCGAAGGCCACCACTGGAATGGTGATCCGCTCGGCCTCGTTGGCGGCGATCAGGGCGGCGATGTCGAGCTGGTAGTCGACCATCAGCAGGTCCGCGCCCTGCCCCCGTCGCAACTGCTCGGTCGCCTGGTCCGCGCGCTCGACGTGATTGACCTTGGCGCCGTGCGCCATGGCCATCTTCACCGCCGAAGCGAGCTGCCCGCTCAGTCTGCCTACCACCAGAAGACGCATCGTTCTTCTCCTCTAATCTCTATTTCGAACGCGTCGCCCTTTAGGCGCCGCTGTCCTCGGTCTTGATGATTTCCGTCATGGTCACGCCCAGCCGGTCGTCGACGACGACGACCTCGCCGCGCGCGATCAGGCGATTGTTGACGAAGATGTCGATGGCCTCGCCGACCTTGCGGTCCAGCTCCAGCACCGACCCCTTGTTCAGCTTCAGCAACTGGGCCACCGACATGTGCGACTTGCCCAGAACGGCCGAGATGTTGACCGGCACGTCGAAGACGGTGGCCAGGTCAGCGGCGGTCTTGTCGCCGTGGTCGTCGATCGGCGGCGGGCCGGAAAGGCTGGAGAACTCCTCCAGCGCCAGGTCGTCGGATGCCATCAGAACATGCTCCTATCGACGGGAAGGGATTCGGCGTGGCCGGCCTCGGCGGCCAGGGCGGCGGTCAGGGCTTCGGCGACGCGGTCGGCGGACCCTTTGGGATCATGATCGGCGCGGCCGTCGGCCCATTCCAGCTGGAAGGCCGTCTGCGCCATGCCCGGTTCGTCACGGAAGGCGACCACGCCGGTGAAGCCGCTGTCGGCGCAGGCCTGTTCGATCAGGGCGCGCGCCTCGTCGTCCAGACCCGAGGCCCGCACCACCAGGCGAGGCGAGGCGTCGATCTCCTGCGCCAGCATCTCCAGCGCGGCCTTCAGCGGCGCCTGCGGAAAACGCTCCAGCGCGGCTCCGCCGATGGCGCGAGCGGCGGCCAGGGCCAGGTCAGCGGACTGTTCGCGGTGCGCCTGAGCCACGGCCTTCAGCGTGGGCATGGCCGAAGCCACCGATTGGGCGATGTTGCTCAGCGCCATGGCGCGGATGTTCTCGATCTCGCCCAGCGCCTGCTGGCGGGCCTCCAGACGGCCTTGCGCCACCAGGGCCTCCACCTCGGCCGGCAGATAGGAACGTTTGGCCGGCTTCCAGGCGCCGGGACGCACCACCGTGCCGTCCGCGTCGAACTCGGTGTCGAAGATGAAGGGACGGCTGATTTCGGGGGATACGGTCATGTCAGTAGATCAGTTCGTCGTCGGCGCCCTGGCCGGCCAGCATGATGTCGCCCTTGGCGGCCAGGTCCTTGGCGACCTGAACCATGGCCATCTGCGCCGCATCGACGTCCTTCAGACGCACCGGTCCCATCGATTCCATGTCCTCGCGCATGATCTTGGAGGCGCGTTCGGACATGTTGGAGAAGAACATCTCGCGCAGACCTTCGGAGGCGCCCTTCAGCGCCAGGCCCAGCGAATCCTTGTCCACGCCGCGCAGCAGGGTCTGGACGCCGCCGGGATCCAGCTTGGACAGATCCTCGAACACAAACATCAGGGCGCGGATGCGCTCGGCCGACTCGCGATTGCGCTCTTCCAGGGCGCCGATGAACCGGGCCTCGGTCTGGCGGTCGAAGCTGTTGAAGATGTCGGCCATCATCTCGTGGCTGTCGCGCTTGGACGTGCGCGCCAGGTTCGACATGAATTCGGTGCGCAGCGTCGCCTCGATCTTGTCCAGGATCTCGCGCTGCACCGGCTCCATGCGCAGCATCCGCTGCACGCATTCCAGGGCGAAATCCTCGGGCAGGCTGGTCAGCACGCGGGCGGCGTGGTCCGAACGCACCTTGGACAGGATGACGGCGACCGTCTGGGGGTATTCGTTCTTCAGATAGTTGGCGAGGACCGCCTCGTTCACATTGCCCAGCTTGTCCCACATGGTGCGACCGGCCGGACCCCGGATCTCCTCCATCAGCCCGTCGACGCGATCCTTGGGCAGGAAGGCGGCCAGCAGCTTCTGGGTCTGTTCGTAGCTGCCCATGACCGAGCCCGAGCCCGACAGGCCCGAGACGAACTCGATCATCAGGGCCTCGACGGCCTCGGCGCTGACATTGCCCAGCGTCGCCATGGCCTGCGAGATCTCCTTGACCTCGTCGTCGTCCAGCCGCTCCCACAGGGCGGTGTGTTCCTCGCCCAGCGCCAGCAGGATGACGGCGGCCTTCTCCGGCCCCGTCAGCTTGTTGGGGTCGTCGATGGCGACCTTCTTGTTGACCAGCTTCGCCATCAGCCTTCCGCCACCCAGGTGCGCAGGATGCCGGCGGCCTCATCGGGATGGGCCTGAACGAAGTCGGCGACCTTCTTGACCGACGACGCCTTCACCTGTCCCTCGATCCGCGCGATGTCGATCTTCTGTTCCATCTCGGTCGGCGCAGGCAGCTGGACCAGCTGCGGCTGGCCGTCCGGGCCGATGACGGTCGTCTGGACCGTCGTCACCGGCACGCCGTCGGCACCCATCACCATCGGCAGGTTTGTCCCGCCCGCCGCCGTCTTCAGCAGAGGACGCAGGACGAAGAAGATCAGCAGCAAGGCGACCAGGGTCAGGATGCCCAGCTCAATCATCCGCATGATGTTGGCCTGGGAGAAGTCCAGCAGCGGCGGCTTCTCGTCCAACCCGCCCGCAATCCCGGTGTCGTGGTTGAAGCGGACGTTGATCACCTCGATCTTGTCGCCTCGCGTCTCGTCGATGCCTGCGGCGGCGGCGACCAGGGACTTGATCTGGTTGATCTCCTCGGCCGAGCGCGGCGCATAGGTCGGCTCGCCCTTGCCGTCGGCGGCGGGGGTCCATTTGCCGTCCACGGCGACGGCGACAGCCAGCTTCTTGACCTCGCCCGGCTCCTTGGTCGTGGTCGTGGTGGTGTTGGAGATTTCGTAATTGGTGGTTTCGGTGTTCTCGGCGCTGGTCGCTCCGGCCGGCGTCGTCGCGGGCGGCGCTCCGCCGGGGATGTTGTTGGTTGCGGTCACGCCGCCGTCAGGCTGGCCCGTCGTGTCCGACGACTGCGAACCGTTGGTCGAGGTCGAGCGCACCACCTGGCCGTCCGGGTCGAACTTCTGCTCCTGGGTGGTCGAGCGGCTGTGGTCGATGTCGGCCGTCACCTGGACGCGCGCGGCGCCGACGCCGACGACGCCCTCGACGATGTCCTTGATGCGCGACTGAAGCTGGGCCTCGGTATTGCCCTTGGCCTCTTCCGCCGAGGCCGAGTTGAAGCCTTCGTCGTCGCTGCCTGCGGCCAGGGTGCGGTTGGTCTGGTCCGCGACCGTGACCCGATCCGGCTTCAGGTTCGGCACCGAAGAGGCCACCAGGTTGCGGATCGCCCTCACCTGATCGCCGGTCAGATCGCGCCCGCCCAACCCCACCAGAACGGCGGCGGTGGGCTCCCCAGCGGCCGAGGTAAACATCTCGCGGCGCGGCATGGTGATGTGGACGCGGGCGGCGGTGATGCCGCGCATGGACATGATGGTGCGCGACAGCTCGCCCTGCAGGGCGCGCTGCTCGTTCAGCTGCTGCTGGAACTCGGTCTGACCCAGGACCGACTGGTTGTCGAACAGCTCGTATCCAACCGAGCCGGACGTGACCAAGCCCTTGCCCGCAACCAGCATCCGCGCGGTGCCGACCTCGTCGCGATTGACCATCAGGGTCGAGCCGTCGCCCTTGGAGGAATATTTGATGCCCGCCTGCTCAAGGGCGGCGGTGATCTCGCTGGCTTCGCGCAGATCGAGGTTGGAATACAGCAGCGCGTCGGGCGCCTGGCCCATGCGCAGCATGACGGCGACCAGCACGGCGGCTACGCCCGCGGCGACGCCGAGGACAGCGGCCAGACGGCCGATCCCGAACTTCTGCAACGCCGCTGTGAAGCCGCCCACGCGTCCCCGCCCCAAACTCGCGGGAGACCACTGACGCCCCGCTAGGCAGAAAATGCCGCCTGGATGGTAAACGTGGCGTTAAGAGACGTTTACGCGTGCTTCCTCACCGCCGCGCAGGTCGCTCCAGCTGGGGCAGGACCGGCGGCGCGCCCGACGGCAGCTCGGCCTTCGGATCGCGCAGGAAGGCGACCACGTCGCGATAGACCACCTCCGCCTGCAAATCCCGGTTCAACAGGTGCCAGCCGTCGGGATACCAGGCCGTCCGCAGCGTCGCGTTCGCCGGGACCTGTCGCAGCGCCCGGCGCATCGGACCGCGCTCCACCACCTCGTCATGGGCGCCGTACATCAGGATCGACGGCGTCTTGGACAGGCCCAGCCGTCGCGACGCGGTCTCCATCAGATCGACCAGGCCGTAGATGGTGTCGAACCGCGTCGACAGCAGGCTCATGGGATCGCGCCCGTTGCGATACAGCTCCAACGTATTGGACGATGCGACGATGCGGTCGGCGATGAAGGACGGCGGCTCCACCGCCTTCGATCCCGCCATCCGCGCGGCGATGTTCAGCGCGGTCGAGTTCAGCCACCCTTGCGTCGACCAGCCCCAGACGCCGGGCGCCAGCATCACCACCCGGTCCGCGTCGGGCGGATCGTCCGAACCGAAGGCCGCCGCCGTCACCGACCCGCCCATGCTCTCGCCCACCACCGCGACGATGGCGTTCGGATAGCGCGCGCGCGCCAAGGCCGTGACCTCGCGCAGGTCGTCGGTCATGCGCGGCTCTCCGGCCCATTCGCCGCGTCCGGGCGCCGCGCCGAAGCCGCGCTGGTCATAGGCCCAGGTTTCGATCCCCTGCTCGGCCCACCATGGCCCGGCCAGGCGGAAGCTGGCGTCGTGATCGTTCATCCCGTGCAGCGCCACGATCACCGCCCACGGCGCCCGGTCCTTCGGCCCCCATTGCATGTAGGGCAGCCGCGCGCCGTCCGACATGACCAGCGCATGATCGCCAATCCCCGCTCCGGCGAAATCGACCGGCGGCGTCAAAGGTGGCTGGATATAGGGCGCCGCGCAGGCCGACAGGGCCAGGGCGGCGAGGACAGGCCAGATTGTCCGGCGACCCGCCGCCTTGTGCGAAAGGCGTTTGAAGACGTTCACGATCACTCGTCCCATGGACTGCCTGATGAAATCGCTGTGTTCCGGCGCGCGCCGGCATCAGCGGATATTGGGGCGTCAAGGATCGAGCGCACCCGCTCGCGCAGGTACGGCACGACTTCGGCCTCGAACCAGGGGTTCTTCCTCAACCAGGCCGTATTGCGCCATGACGGATGCGGCAGGACCAGCAGGGCGGGCGCATAGTCCCGCCACGCCTGCACGGTCTCGGTCATGTTGCGCTTGACCCGGTCGCCCAGCGCCCAGGCCTGGGCGTAGCCGCCGACCAGCAGGGTCAGTTCCATGCCCGGCAGCGCCGCCATCAGCGACGGCCGCCACAGCTCCGCGCACCGTGTTGGCGGCGGATAATCGCCACCGCTTTTTCCATTCTTCTGGGGCGCCGTGCCCGGATAGCAGAAGGCCTGGGCCGCCACCCCGATCCGATGATCCGCGTAGAAGGTCTCGTAATCCACGCCCATCCAGTCGCGCAGGCGGTCGCCAGACGGGTCGGTGAACGGCAGGCCGCTCTCATGCACCCGCCGCCCCGGCGCCTGGCCGCAGATCAGCAGCCGCGTCTCGGGAAACACCCGCACCACCGGGCGCGGCGTATGCGGCAGCACGCCCGCGCAGGCGCGGCAGGCGCGGATGTCGCTCAGGACGGCATCGAGATCAGTCGTCATCGTCCTCGACGACCGGCGGACGACGGCTCAGGGCCAGGGCCGTCTCTTCCTCGGTCGCCTGACGCAGGCGCGTCACGCCGCGGAAGTCGTCCGGATCGACCGCCTTGCCCTTCTTGGTGATGGTCAGCTTGCCTTGGCGCATCAGGCTCAGCGCGATAGCGCGGACCTTGGGCAGCATGCGCTGCCACTGTTCCGGCTGTAGCGCCTTGGCCACTTCTGCGGGCTCGATGCTCTTGCCGGGCTCAAGCGCGGCGATTTTGTTCAGGATTGCGGTTTCGATCGGATCGCTCATTGCGCCTATATGCTGCACCGCGAGACCAGAAGTAAGGCCGAGTCGTCATGCCGAAGAAAATCACCGTCGCCGAGGGCGAGTTCGCCGGCTGGCAGACCTACGATCTGCACGACACCTTCGACACCGTCGTGGGTCCCTTCTATGGCCGACCTGATCCCGACGGCCACATGCGCTGCGCCTTCCGCGCCGAACAGAAGCATATGAACGCGGGCGGCCGCATGCATGGCGGCTGTCTGATGACCTTCGCCGACATCGCCATGTTCCAGATCGCTTATCAGGAAATGGAGGGCGCCTCGGGCGTCACGGTGCAGTTGGACTCCACCTTCATCGACGGCGCCTATGTCGGCGAACTGATCGAGGCGACCGGCCAGGTCACAAAGGCGGGCAAGAGCCTGATCTTCGTGCGCGGCCAGATCAACACCGGCGAGCGCCTGCTGATGACCTTCTCCGGCGTCATCCGCAAGTTCACGCCACGCTGATCGGCCTCAGACCCCCGCCTTCGCCGCCGGGCGTTCGCGGCACGCGTCGTACCAGCGGGCAAGATGCTCGAACTCCGCCGGCGGCCGGTATTTGATCAGACGCGCGAAATCCAGGCCGACGACGGCGACGATGTCGGCGATGGTGAAACGGTCGGCGGCGATGAAGGCCCGTTCGGCCAGGTGTCGATCCAGCGTCTGCATGAACCGTTCGGCCGACAGTCGATTGTAGTCCGCTACCTGGGGCATTTGCGTCGCCTCCAGCGCGGCCAGCGCGGGATGGGTGTGGCGGACGTTCAGCATGATCGGCGTCGCCAGATAGAACTCGCACCGCCGCGTCCACATCTCGACCACCGCCAGTTCGCGCGGATCGCGCCCGAACAGGTTCGGTTCGGGATAGAGCGCCTCCAAATAGCGGCAGATGGCGACGGATTCCGAAATGATCGTCCCGTCGTTAAGCTCCAGCGCCGGCAGGTGCGGCACGCCCACCCGGTCGCGGAAGGCGGGCTTCTTGTGCTCGCCGGTCATGATGTCGATCTCGACCATCTCGACCTCGGTGACGCCCTTCTCGGCCATGACCCAACGGACCCGACGTGGATTGGGCGCGCGATAGGAGGTGTAGAGTTTCATGACGCCGTCTCCATGATCGACTGAAACCTATCCGAACACCGCCGACGGCAGGGCGCCGACCACCGCCGCCGTCATCAACGTGGCCAGGAAGCCGGCGAACAGCCCCTTCCACACCATGCCCAGCACCTCTTCGCGCCGCTCGGGCATCAGCACCGACAGGCCGGTGACGGTGATGCCGACCGAACCGATATTGGCGAAGCCGCACAGGGCGTAGGTCATAAGCATCCGTGTCCGCTCCGTCATCTCGCCAGCCGGAACCTTGCCCAGGTCGATGAAGGCCACGAACTCGGTCAGGGTCAGTTTGACGCCCAGCAGCCAGCCGGCAACGTCGGCGTCCTTCCACTCCACCCCAATCAGCCAGGCGACCGGGGAGAAGACGACGCCCAGGATCCGCTCGACCGTCAACGGCTCGCGGAACACGACAAAGCCGCCCAGCATCACATTGACCAACGCCACCAGCGCCACGAACACGATCAGCACCGCCGAGATGTTCAGCACCACCATCAGGCCGTCCGAAGTGCCCTTGACGAGGGCGTCGATCGCGCTGTCGTATTTCAGCGCGGAATCATAGTCCGCGACCGCCCCGCCCATGCCGGGCTGTTCGGGAATGATGATCCGCGCCAGCAGCACGCCCGCCGGCGCCGAGACGATAGAGGCCACCAGCACGTGGCCCGCCGCATTGGGCAGCACCGGCGCCAATATGGTCGCATACGCCACCATGGTCGAACCGGCGACCGTCGCCAGCCCCACCACCATCATCAGGAAAATTTCGGACCGGGTCAGCTTGTCCAGATAGGCGCGGATGACGATGGGGCTCTCGATCATGCCCAGGAAGATGTTCGCCGCCACCGCCAGGGCCGAGGCGCCGCCCAGGCCCATCGTCTTCTGAAACAGGAAACCGAAGCCCAGGGTGACCCACTTCAGGATCTTCCAGTGCCACAGCAGAGCGGACAGGGCCGAGATCACCAGGATCAGCGGCAGCACCTGGAAGGCGAAGGTGAACAGGGCGCCCTGGTTCTCCACCGAATAGGGCTGATCCCCTCCGGCCAGATAGCCGAACACGAACTTGGTGCCCTCGTTGGTCGCGACCGCAAGGCCGTCGACCGCCCCCGTCACTGCGGCCAGAACGGCCTGCGAGCCAGGAATAGCGAACAGGGCCAGCACCAGCGCCGCCTGCACCGCAATGGCCCCGATGGCCAGCCGCCACGGAAACGCACGCCGGTTCTCCGAGATCGCCCAGCAGACGGCGACGATGACGACCAGACCCAACAGGCTCTGGAGGTTCAGGAGGCTGAACATGAAAGGCGATCCCCGTATCCGGCGCGCCCGCCGGTCTTCATTCGCTTCAAGGACAAAGTGACGCGGCTGGCAAGCGAAACGAAAAAGGGCGGCCCCTCGGGACCGCCCTCATCATGCCGTTCGCGGGCCGGTTCAGAGCTGGCCGCGCACCAGCTTGCCGTAATGATCCATCAGGTCCAGCGACAGGGCGCCGGGCGTGAAACGATAGTCGCCCACCTCGGCCACCGGCGTCACCTCGACGGCCGTGCCGGTCAGGAAGCATTCCGAGAAGTCCGACAGTTCTTCCGGCAGGATGTCGCGCACCACGACCTCGATGCCCTTGGCCTTGGCGATCTCGATCACCGTCTGGCGGGTGATGCCGTCCAGGATGTGATCCACCTTGGGCGTGTGGATCACGCCGTCCTTGACGAAGAAGACGTTGGCGCCGGTCGCCTCGGCCACATAGCCGCGCCAGTCCAGCATCAGGGCGTCGGCGAAACCGTTACGCTCGGCCGTGTTCTTGGACATGGTGCAGATCATGTACAGACCCGCCGCCTTGGCGGTCGTCGGCGCCGTCGCCGGATCGGGGCGGCGCCACTTGGACCACTCCAGCTTCAGGCCGCGCGCCTTGACCTCGGGGTCGAAATAGCTGGGCCAGTCCCACACGGCGATGGCCAAGTGGACCTTGTTGTTCAGGGCCGAAACGCTGGTCTGCTCAGGGCCGAGGTAGGCGACCGGACGCACATAGCAGTCCGTCAGGCCGTTCTTGGCGCAGGTTTCCTTACAGAAGGCGTCGATTTCGGCGACGCTGTAGGGTATCTCGAAATCGAGCAGGTTTGCGGACCGCTTCAGGCGCTCCGAATGTTGCGTCAGCTTGAAGATTTCGCCGCCATACATACGCTCACCCTCGAATACCGACGAGCCATAGTGCAGAGCGTGGGTCAGAACGTGCGTTTTCGCTTCCCTCCAGGGCACGAAATCGCCATTCACCCAGATGAAACCGTCACGATCGTCGAAAGGAACGAAGGCCATTGAAATACGTCTCCCGCGAAACTGATGGTCTTAGAGCCTCACGAATCGCTCAGGTCAACGCCCGGAGCGGGGGAAACGTCGCATGAGCATGACGGAATCGCGTTCGCATGGCCGCTCGGGGCCCATCGCCGGGCCAGGCGTGGGCCGACATTTGCTGATCGTCGATGACGACGATCGCATCCGCGAACTGCTGAAGGAATTTCTGGCGCGCGAAGGCTACCGGGTCACCGGCGCAGCCCATGCCGCCGCCGCCAAGCGGATGATGGAGCTGATCGAGTTCGACCTGGTCGTGCTCGACGTCATGATGCCGGGCGAAAGCGGTCTGGACCTGACGTCCTGGGTCCGCAACAAGGCCGAACTGTCCAAGACGCCGGTTCTGCTGCTGACCGCGCGGGGCGATCCGGAGGACCGGATCGAGGGCCTGTCGCGCGGGGCTGACGACTATATGTCCAAGCCGTTCGAGCCGCGCGAACTGGTGCTACGCATCGACGCCATCCTGCGCCGTACCGGCGGCAAGCCGATCGGCCCGCGCGAGATCAAGCTGGGCACGGCCGTCTTCGACATGGAACGGCTTGAGCTCATCCGCGACGGCGTGCCCCAACGCCTGACCGAGGCCGAGGCGCAACTGCTCAAGACGCTGGCGCTTCACGCCCACGCCCCGGTCGAGCGTATGAGCCTGTCGCCCGACACCGCCGACATCACCGGCCGCGCCGTGGACGTTCAGGTCACGCGCCTGCGCCGCAAGCTGGAAGTCGATCCCAAGAACCCGCGCTATCTCCAGACGGTGCGGGGCGTCGGCTATATGCTGGCGCCCGACTGATCCGATGCGGCTGCTGCCCGCCTATCTGTGGCCGCGGTTCCTGAAGCGGCGCCTGCCGACCTCGCTGTGGGGGCGGTCGCTGCTGATCATCGTCCTGCCGGTCCTGGTCATGCAGATGGCGGTGACCTGGGTCTTCTTCGACGCCCATTGGCAGACGGTGACCGCGCGCCTGTCCGAGGGTCTGGCCGGCGACATCGCCTGGGCTGTTGAAAGCTATGAGGACGACCCCAGTCCGGCCAACCTCGACAAGCTGGCCAACCGCGCCGAACGGTCGATGTCCCTGTCCATCGTGCTCCAGGACGGCCGCACCCTGCCGACCGAGGAACGGCGCGGCGCGATCGGCGTGGTGGACCGCGTGCTGGACAGGGCGCTGAGCGCGCGTCTGGACCGGCCCTACTGGTTCGACACCACCCGCTACCCCGCCTATGTCGACATCCAGGTGCAGGAACCGCAGGGGGTTTTGCGCATCATCGCTCCGCGCGAACGCGCCGTGGCGACCCAGGCCCATATCTTCGTCCTTTGGCTGGCGGTGGCGACGGTCCTGCTGATGGGCGTCGCCATCCTGTTCATCCGCAATCAGGTGCGCGCCATCGAACGGCTGGCCGATGCGGCCGAGGCCTTCGGGCGCGGCGAGACCGTGCCCCGGTTCAAGCCGCATGGCGCGCGCGAGGTCCGCGCCGCCGCCGTCGCCTTCATGGCCATGCGCGACCGCATCCAGCGCCACATCGACCAGCGCACCGCCCTGCTCGCCTCGGTTAGCCACGACCTGCGCACGCCCCTGACCCGTCTTCGTCTGGAACTGGCCCTGGCCCCGCCGTTCAAGCGCCAGGCCGCCATGCGCGGCGATCTGGACGAGATGGAGCATATGATCGACGAATATCTCGATTTCGCCCGCGGCGAGGCCGGCGAACCGCCCAAGCCGGTCTCGATTTCCGATCTGCTGAAGGCGGCCGGAGAGGACGCCCGGCGCGCTGGCGCTGAGGTCCAGGTTTCCGCGCCCGAGGGTTTGACCGCGTCGGTCCGCCCCCTCGCCTTCAAGCGCGCCCTGGTGAACCTGGCCGGCAACGCCGCCTCCCATGGCGAACACGTGCGGCTGACCGCCCGCGCCCTGGCGTCCGGCGGGCTGGAAATTGCGGTCGAGGACGACGGCCCCGGCATCCCTGAGGCCATGTACGACGAAGCCTTCCGGCCCTTTTCCCGCCTGGACGAATCCCGCAATCAGAACCGCAAGGGCGTCGGCCTGGGCCTGGCCATCGCCCGTGACGTGGCGCGCGGCCACGGCGGCGACGTGACCCTGGACCGCAGCGACATGGGCGGGCTGAAGGCGATCATCCGCGTGCCGGGACATGTCACGCTCGTCGAGAGCGCCTGACCCCTTTGCGCGCAATTCCGGTGTCGGGGCCTAGCGGAACCGCGCCGGCGTGGTCATCTTGGACTCGACAGGGCTTGGAGATGAATTCGATGCGTAAACTTGCCTTCTTCGCCCCCCTGGCCGCGACGCTCGCCGTCGCCGCCATGGCCCAGGCGCAAAATCCCGCCGTGAACGTCACGGTCGGCCCGGAACTTCAGCGTCAGGTCCAGAAACTGGGCGACCGCGCGGTCAACGAACAAATCGCCAGCCTTCAGTCCGAGGTCGGCAAGGCGCTGGAGCAACGCTATCCCGGCGCCACGGCCAATCTGGTCCTGGTCGATCTGAAGCCCAACCGCCCGACCATGGAACAGGTTCGCCAGACGCCGGGCCTGGATCCGATCCGCAGCATCTCCATCGGCGGCGCCACCATCAAGGGTGAGATCGTCACGGCCGACGGTCAGACCCGGCCGGTCGAGTTCTCCTACTATTCGCCCACCCTGCGCGACGTGTGGGGCTTCGGCATCTGGCACGACGCCGACCGCGCCTTCGAACGCTTCGGCGACCGGATCGAACAGGGTCGCTACTGACCCATCTCGCGGTTGCGCCTCACCGCCGCCGCGACCGTCTCGTCCAGCATCGCCGTCAGGCGGCCGTCCTTCGCCAAGGCGTCAAGCCCGGCGCGGGTCGAGCCGCCGGGCGAGGCGATCCGGCCGATCAGGGCTTCAAGCCCGTCATCGCCCATCGAATCCGCTGCCGAGCGCAGGGTGGCCCGCGCCAGGACGTCAGCCGTCGCCGCGTCCAGCCCGGCCGCCTCGCCTGCGCGGGCCAAGGCTTCGGTGAAGGCGTAGAAATAGGCCGCCCCCGACCCGGCCACCGCCGTCGCCGCATCCATCAGCGCCTCATCGGCCAGATCGACCGTCTCGGCCATCGGCTCGAACAGGGCCCGACCCAGCGCCCGCGCCCGCGCATCCGCTGACCAGACCGAGGCCACGCCGCGTCCACGCGACACGCCCGTCGTCGGCATGACCCGCACGATCGGCCAGCCGCCGATCCCCTCCGCCAGGGTCAGCGCCGTCAAGCCCGCCATCACCGACAGGATCACGGCCTGACCGTTCAGGAAGGGCGCCAGCGGCGTCATCACCTCGCGCCACATCGCCGGCTTGACCGCCAGCACGACCACCGCCGCCTCGGTCAGCGCCCCCAGCGGCGGATTGATCCGCGCGCCCCCGGCCCGCGCCGCCTCGGCGGCCGGTTTCTCGGAGGGGCTCAGGATGATCAGATCGGCCGGCGCCACCGTCCCAGTCAGTAACCAGCCTTCCAGAATGGCGGACCCCAGCCGGCCGCAGCCCACTAGGACGACAGGGCCGGACATAGACGCCGCGCTTGGCATCAGGCTGTGCCGACGGTCTCGAACAGGCAGGCGTCGATCGCCTCTTGTGGTTTCTTGTTCCCGCGCACCATGAAGTCGAAGGCGGGGTAATAGCGATCCGCCGCCTCGATCGCCGCATCGATCATCGACGCCGCCTGGGCCAGGGTCGGGCGCTCGCCCATGGGCAGGGCCAGCGAATGGCGGAAGACGATTTCCCCGTCCTCGGCCCAGACCTCGAAATGGCCCATCCAGGTGCGCTGGTTGATCAGGCCGACCAGCTCATAGGCGGCCGTCTTGCGGCTCTTGGCGACCTTCAGGTCCAGGGCGCAGCACAGCTGAAGGCAATCGCCCTCAGGACGCCAGGCGAACCACAGCTCGTAGTCCTTCCAGTCGCCGGCCAGCGCAAAGGCCAGATCGCCGTCGTCCGTGCGGTCGAACGGGAGGTTCTCGGCCGTCAGGACATGCTCCACGACCTCGAGCGGGTCGAAAGGCACGTCCATTTCCTCTGGCCGGGCGATGTCCATCAAGTCTCTCGATTCGAGCTGCGCCCGTGAGAATCACGGTCGTTAACAGAACGGTAAGCCTGTTCGCAGATTCGGCTCAACCGGCTGCGTCCCCGGGTTGAGTTCCATCTGTGGACGTTCCCCCGACAGGCTTGCCGGCGGGCTTTGCAGCGGGTTTTTTCGCCGCCTTGAGCTCAGCGATCTCCGCCCGCAGTGCGGCGATCTCGTCCTTCAGAACATCGAATTCGTCGCGGCGGACCAGGTCCATCTCGGCGGCGATCCGGTCGGTCTGAGCGCGCCAGGCGGTCTTGGCCTCTTCGCCCGCCGCCTGGGCCAGACCCATGGCGCCCGTGGTCAGTTTGGCGAACTCGTCCAGGATGGGATTGCGGGTCTGCATGGCGGCTCCGACCTCAACGTCGTTAACGGATGCTCACCGAATATGGTGAACGAAACCTTTCTTTCTGCTGCTTCGCAGGCGCCATCAAGGCGTCGTGATCCTTCTTCACAGGCGACGCAGGCGGCGACGCTTGCTAAACCGCCTTCAGAGACAGGCCTGCACAGGAACGCCCCTTGCCCTTTCCCGAATTCGATCCGGTTCTGATCCACCTCGGACCGCTTCCGATCCGCTGGTACGCCCTGGCCTATATCGCCGGCATCGTGCTGGGTTGGTGGTACGCCGCTCGTCTGGTCAAGACCCAGCGTCTGTGGGCGCCGGGCAAGCCGCCGATCAACACCACCCAGCTGGACGATCTGGTGCTTTGGATCGTGCTCGGCATCATCCTGGGCGGACGGTTGGGCTACGCCCTCTTCTACAAGCCGGTCATGTACGGCCAGCTGTTCACGGGCCAGACCCTGGGCGAACGGTTCGAACTGTTCCAGCTCTGGACCGGCGGCATGAGCTTCCACGGCGGCTTCCTGGGCGTGGCCCTCGCCATCGTCCTCTATTCCCGCGCCCAGAAGATCGACATGCTGCGGCTGGGCGATCTGATCGCGCCCGTCGTGCCCATCGGCCTGATGTTCGGCCGCCTGGCCAACTTCATCAATGGCGAGCTGTGGGGCCGCGAGACGACCGTCCCCTGGGCCATCCGGTTCTGCAACGCCCGTATCGAACAGATGTACGGCTTCTGCCCCGCCGGCGATGCGCCCCGCCACCCCAGCCAGCTTTACGAAGCCGGGCTGGAGGGGATCGTCCTGCTGTCCATTCTCTCCCTGGGCATCTGGAAGTTCGATCTGCTGAAGAAGCCGGGCTACATCACCGGCCTGTTCCTGGTCGGTTACGGGGTGTGCCGCGCCGCACTGGAGAACGTGCGTGAGCCCGACTTCGGAATGCCCGATTTCCCACTGGGCCTGACCATGGGGATGATGCTGTCGATCCCGATGATCCTGATCGGCGCCTGGCTGATCTGGCGCGCCTGGAAACGGCCCCCCGTCGCAGCATGAGCCATGTCGAAACCCTGAAGACCCGTCTGGCGCGCGAGATCGCCTTGACGGGGCCGATGACGGTCGCCGACTACGTCACCCGCTGCTTGCACGATCCCAAGGGCGGCTACTATGCCTCGCGTCCCGACTTAGGCGCGCGCGGCGACTTCATTACCGCCCCCCTGGTCAGCCAGATGTTCGGCGAGCTGATCGGCCTGTGGGCGGTCGAGACCTGGAACCGGCTGGGCGCGCCCGAACGCTTCCGCTTGGTCGAGGTCGGCCCCGGCGACGGCACACTGATGAGCGACGCCCTGCGCGCCGCCCGCCTGGTTCCTGGCTTCCTCGAAGCCTGCGACCTCATCCTGATCGAACCCAGCGCCCCCTTGCGCGATCTTCAGGCCAAGGCCCTGGCCGGCGCCGACCTGTCGCCCCGCTGGGTGCGCGACCTGACGCGGATCGAGACCGACGCCCCCGTCATTCTGATCGCCAACGAGGTGCTGGACTGCATGCCCGCGCGCCAGTTCGTCCGCACGGACGGCGGCTGGGCCGAACGCCGCATCGGCGTCTCCGACGACGGCGACCTGATTTTCGGCCTGACCGCCATCTCCGGCGGCTTCCACAAGCCGGACTTCAATATCGCGCCGGGCGGCATCCTGGAAATCTCGGAACAGCAGGCCCTCTTCGGCCGCGACCTGGGCCTGTTGATGAAGGCCGCCTCGGGCGCCGCCCTGCTGATCGACTACGGCCGCGCCCGGCCCGAGGCCGGAGACACCCTCCAGGCCCTGCGTCGTCACCAGAAGGTCGATCCTCTATCGACGCCGGGCGAAGCCGACCTGACTCAATGGGCCGACTTCCCCCTGGTCATGGAGGCCGCCGTCCGCACCGGCGCCGACGTCACCGGCTGCCTGTCCCAGGGCGAGTTCCTGCGCCTGCTGGGCATCCAGGCCCGCGCAGAGGCCCTAACGACCAGCCGGCCCGCAGCCGCCGCCGTCATCGCACGCCAGCTCGACCGCCTGACCGGCGACGACCAGATGGGAACCCTGTTCAAGACCGCCGCGATCTTTGCGCCCCGATCCCTGGTCGTGCCCGGCTGGGACGCCTGATATAGGTGGGGGCATGAGCGATCTGGCCCCCATCACCCACCCGCTTCTGACCGCCGCCGGCATCGCCCACGGCTTCTTCACCCGCGCGGGCGGGGTATCGACCGGCATCTACGACGGCCTGAACGCAGGCGTCGGCTCACAGGACGATCCCGCCGCCGTCGCCGAGAATCGCCGCCGCGTCGCCGCCCATTTCAATGCCGACGCCGACCATTTGAACGGCTGCTACCAGATCCATTCCGCCGTCGCCCGCGTCGCCGAGGGCCCCTGGCATGGCGACAGGCCCGAAGGCGACGCCGTCGTCTCGGCCGAGCCTGGTCTGCTGTGTTCGGTCCTGACGGCCGACTGCGCGCCCGTGCTGTTGGCCGATCCCGAGACCCGTATCGTCGCCGCCGTCCACGCCGGCTGGAAGGGCGCTCTAGGCGGCGTGATCCATTCCGCCGTCGTTGCCATGCAGGCCCTGGGCGCCGATCCCCGCCGCACCCTGGCCGTGGTCGGCCCGTGCATCGCCCCCGCCAGCTATGAGGTCGGCGTCGATTTCGAGGACCGCTTCACCCACCACGATCCCGGCGCCGACCGCTTCTTCCAGCCCGGCGAGACCGACGACAAACGCCAGTTCGACCTGCCCGGCTTCGTCCTGTGGCGCCTCCAGCAAGCCGGCGTCGGCCAGGCCGTCTGGACCGGCCACGACACCTGTGCGGACGCGGAGCGCTTCTTCTCCAACCGGCGCGCCTTCCAGCACGGCGAGCCGGATTTCGGACGGTTGATCAGCGTGATCGGGGTCTGACCAAAGCCTCGCGCCCCTTCTAAGCCGTCATCCTAGGCCTTGTGCCTAGGATCCAGAATCCCGGTGTCGGCGGCAGTGCGCACCATCTTCGAGCGAGTCTATGGATCCTAGGCACAAGGCCTAGGATGACGATTTAATAGGGGTGGTGGATTCAAAAAGTGCGCGACTGTAGGGGCGCAGAAAGCGTTGCCCGCCCTCAGCCCGCGCGAGCCAACTCCGGCACCCGCGTCACTTCGCGCCACGCATGCGGCGCAGCCATCAGTGCCCGCACCAGACGGTTGTTCAGTGCGTGACCCGCCTTATAGCCCTCATAACGGCCCAGCAGCGGCGCGCCCAGAACATACAGGTCGCCGATCGCATCCAGGGCCTTGTGACGCACGAACTCGCGCTCCATGCGCAGACCGCCGGGGTTCAGGATGTCGTCGCCGTCGATGACCACGGCGTTCTCCAGCGAGCCGCCGCGCGCCAGGCCCGCCTGACGCAAGGCCTCGACCTCATGGGCGAAGCCGAAGGTGCGGCAGGCCATGATGTCCTTGCGGAAGGTCGGCTCGTCCACGACGAAGTCGATGACCTGATTGCCGATCACCGCCGACGGGAAGTCGATCTCGAACCGCATTTCGTAACGGTCGCACGGCAGCAGGGCCGCGTGCTTGTCGCCCTCGGTGACGTGGACCGTCTCCAAAATCTCGATATAGCGTTGCGGCGTCGGTTGCGGACGGAACCCCGCCCGGTCCAGCAAGCGCACGAACTGCAGCGCCGACCCGTCCAGGATCGGCAGCTCCGGCCCATCCACCTCGACAACGGCGTTCGACACGCCCAGCGCGGCGAAGGCGGCCATCAGGTGTTCGATGGTCGACAGGCGAACGCCCGCGCCGTTCTCGATCATGGTGTTCAGGCGGGCGTCGACGACGGCCTCGCCAGACACCGGAATACGGTTGTCGCGATCGGTGATGTCGGTGCGCACGAAGACGATGCCCGTGCCCGAGGGCGCAGGCCGAACCGCCAGCCGAACACGGCGGCCGGTGTGCACCCCGACGCCGGCGATGATGGCCGGCGCGACGATGGTGCGTTCGTGATGGTCGTTCCTGACCGACAAACTCAAACTCGCTGTTCGTTATGCGCGCCGCATCGCATGCGGATTACGCCCCGCATTCCCTTTAGCGGGCATGCCGCAAGGACGAAATCAAAGTCCGGTTTCGGATTGTTTCGCTCTGGGACACCGCCTGAAATGAAGAACGCCCCGGAGCCGGGCTCCGGGGCGTTCCATCGTCACTTGGGTTGTTTAGTTGGCCAGACGGCGGAGAAAGGATGGGATTTCCAGGTCGTCATCGGCCTGTCCCGCCTCCGGTTCCGGCTGCTGAACCGGCTGGGCCACACCGCGCGTGTGCGTGGGTTGCGGCGCATAGCTGGACTCAGGATGCGGCTGGGTGCGCTTGCCGCGACCGAACAGGCTCCAGCCGCTGCGACGGTGATCGCGATCGTCGTAGGCCTCCTCGACCGGCGGCTGCGCCGGCGCGGGCGCGGCGCGTTCGGCGTAGAGATCGCCCTGCGGCGCGGCTCTCGGCGCGACGGGGGCGCGGGTCTCATATTCCTCGACCCAGGGATCGACGATGGGGTCCAGGGCGCGTGGTTGCTGTTCGGCGACGCGGATCACCGGCTCGGGGCGAGGTTCCGGCTCGCGGGCGGCAGGGGCCTGAAAGGTCGGCACGACCGGCGCCGCCTCGATGCGGGGCTGGGGCGCACGCGGCGCTTCCGCTCGGACCGGCTCGCGGTAAGTATCGCGCGACGGTTCCGGCGCCCGCGACGGCTGGGCGCCGTACAGGCCGCCGGCCGAGCGGCGGGCGTCATGTCCGGCCAGCGGCGCGCTGGCGGCCGGCGGGGCGATGGGCTCGATACGCTTGATCTCGCCTTCGTCCATGCCGGTGGCGACCACCGAGACGCGGATCTTGCCGTCCAGGGCCGGATCGAAGGCCGCGCCGAAGATGATGTTGGCGTCGCCGTCCACCTCGGCCGAGATGGCGTTGGCGGCCTCGTCGACTTCCAGCAGGGTCATGTCCAGACCGCCGGTGATGTTCACCAGCACGGCCTTGGCGCCCTTCAGCGACGTCTCGTCCAGCAGCGGGTTGGCGATGGCGTTCTGGGCGGCCAGCAGCGCCCGGTCGTCGCCAGAGGCCTCGCCCGTGCCCATCATCGCCTTGCCCATTTCGGACATGACGGCGCGGACGTCGGCGAAGTCCAGATTGATCAGGCCGGGCAGGATCATCAGGTCGGTGATCGAACGCACGCCCGAGTGCAGCACCTGGTCGGCCATGCCAAAGGCGTCGGCGAAGGTGGTGCGTTCGTTGGCGACGCGGAACAGGTTCTGGTTGGGAATGACGATCAGGGTGTCGACATAGCGCTGCAGCTCGGCGACGCCCGCGTCGGCCAGGCGCATGCGGTGACGCCCTTCGAAGGTGAAGGGCTTGGTCACGACGCCGACGGTCAGGATGCCGCGATCACGCGCGCATTTGGCGATGACGGGGGCCGCGCCGGTGCCGGTGCCGCCGCCCATGCCGCAGGTGATGAAGACCATGTGCGCACCTTCGAGGTGCTGATGGATTTCGTCGGCGGATTCCTCGGCGGCGTTCATGCCGACTTCGGGGTGGGCGCCGGCTCCCAGGCCCTGGGTGATCGTCTCGCCCAGCTGGATGCGGCGATCCGTCTTGGCGAAGCTGAGGTGTTGCGCATCGGTGTTGGCCACGACGAACTCGACCCCTTCGAGGCCGGCGTCGATCATGTTGTTCACGGCGTTGCCGCCGGCGCCGCCGACGCCGAACACGACGATGCGGGGCTTCAGTTCAGTGTGTTGCGGCTTGACCAATGAGAGCGACATTTCTGTTTTCCGACCTGCTGACCCGCCCCTTCCAACCAACCGATCGCCCCCGCCGAATCGCTTTGGTTATGAGCGCGTTAAGGATTGCACCCATGAAGGTTAAGAGAAGGTTAGGGCGATAATGTGAGTCGGACCTAAGTGAAGGCCCTTATTCCAGCGTGGCCGCAGAAATATGCAGACGTATCCACCAAGCCTTACAAGTTATCCCGCAACCACCCCGCCACGCGCCCGACCACATTGCCATGGTGGATTCGTGGTGCGTCCGCAGCCGTGATCTGCCGCGCCATCAGCTTGCGGGCCGAGACCGCCTCCCGCGGACCATAGGCGGCGCGGAGCAGGACGCCGGCGGTGGCGCAGAAGGCGGGACCAGACGCGGCGTCGGCCAAATGCGGCGCCCGTTGAGGTTTTCCGAGGCGGACGGGGCGGTCGAACACCCGCACCGCCAGTTCGCGCACGCCGTTCAGTTGGCTGGCGCCGCCGGTCAAAACGAGGCCTGCGCCGGGCTCGAGGCCTACGCCGGCGTTCTTCAGCCGGTCGCGCAGCAGTTCGAGGGTTTCCTCGACGCGAGGGGCGATGACGGTCTTCAGCATGGCGCGCGGGACGATGACCGGGCCGGCCGAGGCGTCCTCGCCGCGCGGCGGGGCCTCCAGCATCTCGCGGTCCTCGTTCGCGCTGGCCATGGCCGAGCCGTGCAGGGTCTTCAGACGCTCGGCGCCTGCCTTGGACGTGGACAGGCCCCGCGCGATGTCGGAGGTGACGTGATCGCCGCCGACATTCAGGCTTTCGATATGCAGCAAGCTGCGCCCGCCCCATACGGCGGCGCTGGTCGAGCCACCGCCCATGTCGATGCAGACGGCGCCCAGGTCCATTTCGTCTTCTTCCAGCGCAGCCAGAGACGACACGACGGGCGCGGCGGCCACGCCCTGTAGGTCCAGGTGCGCTAGCTCCAGGCAATGGCTCAGGGTCGTGAAGACGTTCTCGGCCATGGACACAACCAGCAGGTCGAGCCCCAGCGAGCCGCCGCGCATCGAACGCGGATCATGCACTCCTCGCGCGCCGTCCACCGACCAGGCGATGGGCAGGACGTGGATCGGGCGGCGGTTGGGCAGACGGATCTGCGCGAGCGCCATGCCGATGGCGCGCGCCAGGTCGGCGTCCCCGACCGGATTGGCGCCCAGGGACACCCGCGCCTGCACCCGGTGGCTGGCCATCTGGCCGATGGCGGTCGTGACGACGACGCCGGAGACCGGGCTCTGGGCCGCGCGCTCGGCGCGTTCGACGGCGTGGCCGATGGCCTGGGCGGCCTCGTCCATATTGATGATCGCTCCGCCCTTCACGCCCTTGGACTGGACATGGCTTGCGCCCGCGACGCGGATGGTGCGGTCGGCGTGGCGCACGCCGTCGGGCTTCATGATGAAGCACGAGACCTTGGACTGGCCGATATCCAACGCGGCGATCACGGGCGCGCGACCGGCGCGAGGATCCATGCCCCGACCCTGATCGTTCGCCGCTCCGCGTTGCTTGGTCATGATCTTGGCGTTCCTAGGCGTCGCCGGCAGGTCGCACCGCGACCTCGTCCGGGGTTCTGAGATCGACCCGGGCGAAGCCCAGGTCGAGCAGGCGTTCGCGCTGATCCAGCGCATCGAGGCGGATCAGGGCCGCCTCCTGTTCGGTGGCGGGCAGCTGGATCAGGCTGCCGTCCTTCAGACGCAGATCCCAGCGGCGCTCGTCCACGCGCACCAGGGCGTCCACCATCCCCATCAGGCGGGGACGCTGGGCCAGCAGCGGCAGGATCTCGCCGGCCGCGACATCGGCGCCCTTGCCCACGACCAGCGGCAGGGTCGGATATCGGCGCGCATCGGCCCCGTCGATGACCTGACCGCGCGCATCGATGACCTTGATCTGGCCGGCCTCCTGCCAGACGGCGAGGCGGTCGTGTTCCTTGACCTCGACGATCAGGGTGTCGGGCAACAGGCGCACCACGCGCGCCTCCTTGACCCAGCCCACGCCCTGAACCCGCGTGCGAATCGCGTCCAGATCCAGGCTGGTGATCGGCTGGCCGGAGTAGAGACCCAGCGCCTGCTGGATCGCCGGCTCGGCCTCGGGCGAGGCGCCGGTGATGTGCACCCGCTTCAGCGTCAGCCCCATGCCGGCCGTCAGATTATCGACCCCGTGCGAGACCGAGGCGCCGATCCGCTCGGCGCGCGCCCCCGTGGCCAGAACCCCGACCAGCAACAGCGCGCCGGCGCCCAGGGCGATCACGGCGGTGCGGGGCGAAATATCGACACGGCCGATGGCGGCCATCTTGCCGGGAATGGCGGACGCGTTCTTGGCCCCGCCACGCGACCGACCTCCGCCCTTGGGAGCCGCGCCGCGTTGGGGAGCCTGATTAGAACTCTGTCGCCGACCGCCGCGAACTACCGCGGGCATGAGGCGTCCTCCACCATCCACCGAACCAGATCGTCGTAGCTCATCCCGGTGAAGGCGGCCTGCTCGGGAGCGAGCGAAGTCGGGGTCATACCGGGCTGAGTATTGACCTCCAACAGGACCAGATCGTCCTTAACATCGTCATAACGGAAGTCGGATCGTGACACGCCCCGGCACCCCATGGCGAGATGCGCGGCCTCGGCCTGGCGCAGGGCCTTTTCGAACACAGCGGCCGGCAGGACAGCAGGCAGGACGTGAACAGACCCGCCCGGCGCGTATTTGGCCTCGTAGTCGTAGAAACCCTTGGTCGGGGTGATGTCTGTCACCGTCAGGGCGCGCGGCCCGGCCGGTTCGCCCAGCACAGTGACGCACAGTTCCTTGCCGGCGATATAGGGTTCGACCACGACCTGTTCGCCATAGGTCCAGCCCGGCTCGCCGACTTCGGCCACCGGCCGATTAGCGCCCTCGCGCACCAGGAAGACGCCGACGGATGAGCCTTCCGCGTTCGGCTTGACCACATAGGGCGGGTCGATGACGTGGCGGCTGGCGACCTCGTGGCGGTCATACAGGCCGCCGCCCGGCACCTTGATGCCCGCCGCGCGCAACACGGCCTTGGACTTGTCCTTGTCCATCGCCAAAGCCGAGGCCAGCACGCCGGAATGGGTATAGGGAATCCGCAGCGTCTCCAGCACGCCCTGAACGCAGCCGTCCTCGCCCCAGGCGCCGTGCAGGCAGTTCAGCACCACATCGGGCTTGATCAGGCCGGACAGCACATTGGCCAGGTCGCGCCCGGCGTCCACGCGACTGACGCGCACGCCCTGCCGCTCCAGCGCCTGGGCGCACTGCTCGCCGGACGATAGGGACACCTCCCGCTCGGCGGAAAGGCCGCCCATCAGGACGGCGACATGAAGGTCTGTGAAAGCGCGGGCCATGACGTCTCCGATTGCGGCCTACATGTTTAACAAGCCATCAACCTTCTCGCCTCCGCGATTGAAATTTTGTGGTTAGGTCGGCCGACCGATCCGCTTGATCTCCCACTCCAGCTGCACGCCGATCTTGGCCAGGACATCGGCGCGCACCGCCTCGCCCAGGCCCTCGATGTCGGCGGCGGTCGCCTCGCCGGGGTTGATCATGAAGTTGGAGTGCAGATCGCTGAACATCGCCCCGCCCCCCCCATACGGTGCTGGCTCGGCGTGCAGCCTCCCGCGCCACCCTGCCTCGTCCACCAGCTTCCACGACGAATGGCCGGGCGGGTTCTTGAAGGTCGAGCCGCCCGTCTTCTCCCGGATCGGCTGGGTGGTCTCGCGGCGGCTGGTGATTTCGTTGATGCGAGCGGCGACGGCCTCGGGCGCGTCGGGCGCGCCGCGATAGATCGCCTCGACCCAGATAATGTCGGCCGGCACCTGGCTATGGCGATAGGTGTAGCCGAAGTCGGCCAGGGCGTAATCGACCCGCTCACCCTTGCGGTTCAGTCCCCAGGCCGAAACCAGCACGTCCTTGGTTTCCGAACCATAGCAGCCGGCGTTCATGGTCAGGGCGCCGCCGATGGTTCCGGGAATGCCGGCATAGAATTCCAGCCCGGCGATCCCCGCCTTGGCCGAGGCCTTGGCGACCATGGAATCCAGCGCGCCCGCACCGGCCGTGATCGTATCGCCGTCCGTCGTGATCTGCGCCCAAGGCCGCCCGGCCAGGCGGATCACCACCCCCTCGACCCCGCCGTCACGGACGATGACGTTCGAGCCGACGCCCAGCACCGTCACCGGCACGGCCGGGTCCAGCGCCTTCAGAAAGTCGGCCAGATCCTCGGCGTCCGCCGGGATGAACAGGGCCTCCGCCGTCCCGCCCACGCGGAACCAGGTGAAGGGCGCAAGCGGTTCGTCGCGCAGGAGCTTGCCGCGCACGGAAGGAAGGTTGTCACGCCAGGTCATTGGTTCCTCTTCTCACATTCCTTCTCCCAGTGGGAGAAGGTGGCCCGCAGGGCCGGACGAGGGTCGGGCGGCGGGCCAGTTCGCACCACCTGCCCCTCACCCTTTCGCGCCGGAATGATCGCTTCGCTCTCGTGCGCTCAAGCCCTCTCCCCACGGGAGAGGGTGACCATCATTCCAGCGCTTCCAACTGCGCCGGCAGGCCGTAGGCCCAGCTGGTGATGTCGCCGGCGCCCAGCAGCACGACCACGTCGCCGGACTGCGCCTCTTCCTTGATCAGGCGCGGCAGGACGGCGGCGTTCTCCAGCGCCTGCACCTGTCGGTGGCCATAGCGGCGGATGCCGTCGGCCAGGGCGTGCTTGTCCACCCCCTCGATCGGCTGCTCGCCCGCCGGATAGACGTCGGCGACGATCACGCTGTCGGCGTCGGAAAAGGCTGTCGAGAAGTCTTCCATCAGATCGCGCAACCGGGTGTAGCGATGCGGCTGGACCACGGCGATCACCCGTCCCTCGGCCACCTGGCGGGCGGCCTTCAGGACGGCGACGATCTCGACCGGGTGGTGGCCATAGTCGTCAACGATCCGCACGCCGTTGACGACGCCCGTGGTGGTGAAACGCCGTTTGACCCCGCCGAACCCGGCCAGACCCTCGCGGATCGCGTCATCCGACACGTCCAGCTCGCGCGCCACGGCGATGGCGGCCAGGGCGTTGGAGACATTGTGCCAACCGGCCATCGGCAGGTGCAGGTTCTCGATCCGGTGGGTCTCGCCGTTCTGGATCACGACGTCGAACCGGGCGCCGTCCGGCCCCATCTCGCAACCCTCGGCCCGCACCATGGCCTGGGGATTGACGCCATAGGTCACCAGCCGCCGGTTATCGATCGAGGCCACCAGCTTCTGCACCTCGGGATGGTCCAGGCAGACGGCGGCGAACCCATAGAAGGGGATATTCTCCACGAAATCGACGAAGGCCTTCCGCACGGCGTCGAAGTCGCCGTAGTGATCCAGGTGTTCCGGGTCGATATTGGTCACGATGGCGACCGTCGATTTCAGGCGCAGGAAGCTGCCGTCGCTCTCGTCCGCCTCGACCACGATCCAGTCGCCGTCGCCGACCTTGGCGTTGGTGCCATAGGCGTTGATGATGCCGCCGTTGACCACCGTGGGGTCCAGGCCCGCCGCATCCAGCAGGGCCGCCACCATGGAGGTCGTCGTCGTCTTGCCGTGGGTGCCGCCGACCGCGATGGAGAATTGCAGCCGCATCAGTTCGGCCAGCATCTCGGCGCGCCGCACCAGGGGAATCCGCCGCGCGCGCGCCGTCTTCATCTCCGGGTTCTCGGCCTTGACCGCCGTCGAATAGACCACGGCCGAGACGCCTTCGCCCACATGGGCGGCGTCATGGCCGATGAAGATCTTGGCCCCCAGGCTCTCCAGCCGTTCGGTATTCGCGCTGGCCTTGGCGTCCGAGCCCTGAACCGAATAGCCGATCTTCAGCATGATCTCGGCGATGCCGCTCATGCCGATGCCGCCGATGCCGACGAAATGGACGGGACCGAGGTCGAACGGAACGGGGCGAAGGCGAGCGATCATCGAAGCGTCATAGACGCGGCTTCGTCCCCTGCGAAGGGCGCGGCGTCGTCCGAACGCACTTTTATGTGAGGCGCGCAGACGCCGATTGCGCGCTGCCGCACAGAACTTCGCCGCCGCGCCCGCGTTCCTTGATCAATGCGCGTCCGGACGCCTCGTCCGCGCCATGACCCCGAGGATTTTCAGATGGCAAAGCCCCCCACTCCCGCCGTGGCGACCACGCTCGGCAATGCCGGCGAACTGCACCAGACCGCCTCGACGCCGCAGACCCGCATGACGACCAATCACGGCGCCCCGATCAGCGACGACCAGAACTCGCTGAAGGCCGGCCCCCGCGGCTCCACCGTGCTCGAAGACTTCATCCTTCGCGAGAAGATCCAGCATTTCGACCACGAACGCATCCCCGAGCGGATCGTCCATGCGCGGGGTTCGGCCGCCCACGGCTATTTCGAACTGACCGACAGCCTGGCCGACTACACCACCGCCAAGATCCTGACCGAGGTCGGCAAGAAGACCGAGGTCTTCACCCGCTTCTCCACCGTGGCCGGGGGCGCCGGCTCCGTCGATACGCCGCGTGACGTGCGCGGCTTCGCGGTCAAATTCTATACGACCGAAGGCAACTGGGACCTGGTCGGCAACAATATCCCGGTTTTCTTCATCCAGGACGCGATCAAGTTTCCCGACCTGATCCATTCGGTAAAGATGGAGGCCGATCGCGGCTACCCCCAGGCCGCCAGCGCGCACGACACCTTCTGGGACTTCATCGGCCTGATGCCTGAGAGCACCCACATGATCATGTGGGCCATGTCGGACCGGGCCATTCCCCGCTCCCTGCGGATGATCGAGGGCTTCGGCGTCAACACCTTCCGTCTGGTCGACGCCGACGGCAAGCCGACCTTCGTCAAGTTCCACTGGCGGCCCAAGCTGGGCACGCAATCCACCTGCTGGGACGAGGCGGTCAAGATCGCCGGCGCCGATCCGGACTATCACCGCCGCGATCTGTTCGAGGCGATCGACCAGGGCGACTTCCCCGAGTGGGAGTTCGGCGTGCAGCTGCTGAGCCAGGAAGAGGCCGACGCCCTGCCCTTCGACATTCTGGACGCCACCAAACTGATCCCGGAAGAACTGCATCCGATCCGCGTGGTCGGCCGCATGGTCCTGAACCGCAACCCCGACAACTTCTTCGCCGAGACCGAACAGGTGGCCTTCCTGCCGACCAATATCGTGCCTGGCATCGACTTCTCGGAGGACCCGCTGCTGCAGGGCCGGCTGTTCTCCTATCAGGACACCCAGCTGTCGCGCCTGGGCACGGTCAACTTCCATCAGATCCCCATCAACCGGGCCAAGGGCTGCCCCTTCCAGAACTTCCAGCGCGACGGCCACATGCAGACCCAGGTCTTCATGGGCCGGGCCAACTACGAACCCAACAGCCTGGCCGATGCGGGCGAAGAGGGCGGCCCCCGCGAGGATCCCAAGGGCGGCTTCCGCAGCGCCGCCGTCCCGGTGGAGGGCGAAAAGGTGCGGCTTCGCGTGGAAAGCTTCGCCGACCACTACAGCCAGGCGCGTCTGTTCTTCCGCTCGCAGACCGAGATCGAACAGGCCCACCTGGCCAGCGCCATCGTGTTCGAACTGTCCAAGGTGTCGCTGCCGCATGTCCGCGAGCGCATCCTGGGGAACCTGCTCAATGTCGATGAGACCCTGGCCCAGCGGGTCGCCGACGGCCTGAACCTGCCGCTGCCCAAGGCGTCGGACGCCGCCGCCGAACCGTTCGACATGGACGAATCGCCCGCCCTGCGCATCGTCGGAAAATATCCCGACACGCTGAAGGGACGAAAGGTCGCCATTTTGGTGGCCGATGGCTCGGACGGCGCGGTTGTCGACGCCGTGCGTGCGACGGTCGAGGGCGACGGCGGGTCGGTCTTTATTGTCGCGCCCAAGATCGGCGGCGCCAAGATGAAGGGCGGCAAGACCCTGGCCGCCGACGGCCAGCTGGCCGGCAGCCCGTCGGTCCTTTTCGACGCGGTCGCCATCGTCCTGTCCGACGACGGTTGCGCCCACTTGATGAAGGAAGGCGCGGCGGTCGATTTCGCCAAGGACGCCTTTGGGCACCTGAAGGCCATCGGCCACACGCCGGAGGCCCAGCCCCTGCTGGACAAGGCCGGCGTCGAGCCGGACGCGGGCGTGGTCGATCTGTCCAAGGCGGCCGACGCCTTCCTCGCCCCCGCACGCACTCGTCAGTGGGATCGCGAGCCCAAGGTGCGCATGCTGGCCTAGGGAAAAACGGAACCGGCGCGATCGCTTCGCGCCGGTTACCCCACCTTAACCACAAGGATTCACCATAGCGGTCTCATTGTTGCGGGGCCGCTTTCCATGTCCGATCTGAAGACCCCAGTCCTCGCCAGGGACGTCATCCATCGTGGCGACTGCATCCAGGTGCTGAAAAGCCTGCCCGACGCCTCGGTGGACATGGTCTTCGCCGACCCCCCCTATAATTTGCAGTTGGGCGGCGACCTGCTGCGTCCCGACAACTCCAAGGTCGACGCCGTGGATGACGACTGGGACAAGTTCGCCAGTTTCGCCGACTACGACGCCTTCACCCGCGCCTGGCTGACGGAATGCCGTCGTGTGCTGAAGCCTGAGGGTTCGATCTGGGTGATCGGCTCTTATCACAACGTCTTCCGCCTGGGCGCGGCGATCCAGGACCTGGGCTTCTGGGTGCTGAACGACATCATCTGGCGCAAGTCCAACCCGATGCCGAACTTCAAGGGCACCCGTTTCACAAACGCCCACGAGACCCTGATCTGGGCCGCCCGCTCGCGCGAGCAGAAGCGCTACACCTTCAACTACGACGCCTTGAAGGCCTTCAACGAAGACACCCAGATGCGCTCCGACTGGACGTTCGCCCTGTGCACCGGCGAAGAGCGGATCAAGGACGCCGACGGCAAGAAGGCCCATCCGACCCAAAAGCCAGAAGCCCTGCTGCACCGCGTCCTGCTGTCGGCCACCCGTCCCGGCGACGTGATCCTGGACCCTTTCTTCGGCACGGGCACCACGGGCGCCGCAGCCAAACGTCTGGGCCGCCACTACATCGGTATCGAGCGTGACGAGACCTATGCCGATGTCGCCCAGGCCCGCATCGCCTCGGTCATTCCCGCCACCGCCGAAGACCTGATCGTCACCGGCTCCAAACGCGCCGAACCCAAGGTGCCCTTCGGCGCCCTGGTCGAAGCCGGCCTGCTGCAACCCGGCGACCGCCTGTACTGCCCCAAGGGCGAGCGCGAGGCGCGGGTCCGCGCCGATGGGTCCCTGGTGTCCGGCTCGCTGAGCGGCTCGATCCACAAGCTGGGCGCCCTGTTCGAGAACGCGCCCGCCTGCAACGGCTGGACCTACTGGCGCTTCAAGACCGACCAGGGCTTCAAGTCCATCGACGCCCTGCGGTCCGAGGTACGCGCAGCGATGTGACTGGGTGCGACAGGCTGTCGCACCCAGTCACTTCAACCACTTAGGCCCCAACTGGCGCCCAACTGTACGGAATCGCATCGAGAACTCGGGGCCAGCTTCGCCGTAACCGCCCGAAACCTAAGTGAAAATTCGTCATGCCGCGACGGAACTTCGCAGTTGCGGGATCATTGTGTTCTGCGGCCCCTGCTGGGCGGGTCGGAGCACAGACATCATGAAGATCGCGCAGGTCACACCGCTTTACGAGGCCGTCCCTCCAAAGCTGTACGGCGGCACCGAACGCGTCGTCGCCCACCTGACTGACGCGCTTGTCGATCTCGGCCATGACGTCACCCTGTTCGCCAGCGCCGACGCCCACACCCGGGCGCGCCTGGTGCCTGTCCGCGATCAGGCCATCCGCCTCGATCCCGCCCCGCTGAAATCCGACCTCGCCGCCCACCTGTCCATGCTGGGCGAGGTTATGGACCGCGCCGACGACTTCGATGTGATCCATTTCCACACCGACATGATCCATTTCCCGCTTTTCCGGCAGTATGCGGACAAGACCATTACCACCCTGCACGGCCGCCTGGACATGAAGGACCTGCCCAGCGTCTACGCCCGCTGGAGCGAGTTCGGTCTGGTCTCCATCTCCGACGACCAGCGCAAGCCCCTGCATTTCGCCAACTGGAAGGCGACCGTTCATCACGGCATGCCGGGCGAACAGTATCTGTTCTCGCCCAGGTCGGAGGGCTACCTCGCCTTCCTGGGCCGCATCTCGCCCGAGAAACGCCCCGACCGCGCCATCGAGATCGCCACCAAGCTCGGCAAGCGCCTGAAGATGGCCGCCAAGGTGGACGCCGCCGACAAACGTTATTGGGAGGAAACCATCCGCCCAATGGTCGAGGGCAATCCCCTGATCGAATTCATCGGCGAAATCGGCGACCACCAGAAGTCCGCCTTCTTGGGAGGCGCCGACGCCCTGCTCTTCCCAATCGACTGGCCCGAACCCTTCGGCCTGGTGATGATCGAGGCCATGGCCTGCGGCACTCCCGTCGTCGCCTTCCGCTGCGGCTCCACACCCGAAATCATCGAGGACGGCGCCACCGGCTTCCTGGTCGACACGATGGAACAAGCTGTCGCCGCTGCCGGCCGCGCCCACCTGCTGGACCGCGAGGCCGTGCGCGCCCGCTTCGACCTGCGGTTCTCCGCCACGGCCATGGCGCGCCGCTACCTCGACGTCTACGGCGACCTTCTGGCGCGGCGCCCCTTCGCCGAAGCTGCGCTGAACGACGTGGTCACGCCCTTGCGGCCCCTCAGCGAGGATCGCAGCTTCGCCGCCATAGCCTGAGCTCGACCGGGCGCGAATGTCCAAGAAAAACAGGCGGCGGAGATGAACTCTCCGCCGCCTGTTTCATTTCATCTGCCAAGCGGCCCCTCAGCGCCGCATTCGGGTGTGATACGTTCGGCCAAGGCCTCAAACGCGACGGGGAAGAGACCGCATGGACGACGCCTATTCCACCCAGCTGACGGCTGGTGAAACCGTCGAGGCCTCCGGCCTTGAACAGCTGATGGCGCTAAAGGACGGCGACACCTTCCTGGTCGCAGACGGCTGGGGCGACATGAAGGGCGGCGCGGACGGCCTGTTCGTCAATGACACGCGCGTCCTGTCGCGCTGGACCATGACGGTGGGCCTGCTGAAGCCGTCGCGCCTTTCATCGGGCGTCAGCCAGGACAATGTCTTCTTCTCCTGCCACACAACCAACCGTCCCCTGCCCCCGATGGGTGGGCGCTCCGCCCCGGCCGGGGTGCTGCATATCGAGCGTCGTCGCTTCCTGTGGGGCCGGCGGATGTTCGAGCGCATCCAGATGGTCAACCACGGCGTCGAGGACATTCTTCTGCCGCTGGCCTTCGACTTCGGGGCCGACTTCGCCGACATCTTCCAGGTGCGCGGCACGCCGAGAGCCAAGCGCGGGACCATCCACACCCCCACCAGCGACGGCCGCCGCGTCACCTTCCGCTACACCGGCCTGGACGACGTCGAACGCTCAAGCTGTCTGGCCTTCTCCGAACCGCCGGCCCGCCTGACCCACCAGCGCGCCGAGTTCATGTTCAGCCTGCCCAAGGGTCGGGCCATGGACCTCTTCATCGAATGCGGCGTCGATTCCTGCGAGGCGCCGGACGCGACCCGCTGGCGGCTGAACGCCATCCAGGCCCGGCTGGCCATGCGCGCCAAACGCCGTCGCGGCGCCTCGGTGCGTGGTCCGCGCAGTCCACGCTTCAACGACTGGCTGGATCAGTCGCGCGCCGACATGGCCCTGTTGACCACCGACCTGCCGACCGGCCCCTATCCCTATGCCGGCACGCCCTGGTTCTCGACCCCGTTCGGGCGGGACGGCATCATCGCCGCCTGGCAGATGCTGTGGCTGGACCCGTCCCTGGCCAAGGGCGTCCTGACCTACCTTGCCAGCCGCCAAGCCACCGAGACCTCGCTGTTCCAGGACAGTCAGCCCGGCAAGATCATGCACGAGACGCGCGGCGGCGAGATGAGCGTCCTGCACGAGGTGCCGTTCGGCCTCTATTACGGCGGGGTCGACACGACCTGCCTGTTCGTCGCCCTGGCCGGCGCCTACGCCAGCCGCACCGGCGATCTGGACCTGATCCGCACGCTCTGGCCCAATCTGATCGCCGCCGCCGACTGGATGCGTGACTATGGCGACAGCAACAACGACGGCCTGATCGACTATCAGCGCGGCGCCGACACCGGCCTGTCCAACCAGGGCTGGAAGGACTCGGAAGACAGCATCTTCCACGCCGACGGCCGCTTCCCCAAGGGGCCCATCGCGCTTCTGGAAGTCCAGGGCTACGCCTTCGCCGCCTGGAAGGCCCTGGCCGACCTGGGCGAGCGGCTGCACGACGACCGCACGACCGAATGGCGGATGCGCGCCGAACAGGTCCGCGCCTTGGTCGAGGACAAGTTCTGGATGGAGGACGAGGGCTTCTATGCGGTCGCCCTGGACGGCGACGGCGAGCAGTGCCGCGCCATCGCCTCCAACGCCGGACATCTGCTGTTCACCGGCCTGCCGTCGCTGGAGCGCGCGCGTCGCGTCACCAAACGCCTGCTGTCGGCCGAGTTCCGCACCGGCTGGGGCATCCGCACGCTGGAGCTGGGCCAGGCCCGCTTCAATCCGATGAGCTATCACAACGGCTCGGTGTGGCCCCACGACACCGCCATGGCCGCCGCCGGCATGGCCAACTATGGCGAGCGCGACGCCGTCGCCGCCATCCTGGCCGAGATCTACGCCGCCGCCGCCCATTTCCACCTGCGACTGCCCGAACTGTTCTGCGGCTTCCCCCGCGAACCGGGCGAGCCGCCCATCGCCTATCCGGTCGCCTGCCTGCCCCAGGCCTGGGCGGCGGGTTCGGTCTTCCTGATGCTGCAGGCGACCCTGGGCCTGTCCATCGACGCCTGGACCCAGACGATCGACCTGGCCGATCCGGTCCTGCCCGCCGGCCTGGACCGCCTGAGGATCGCAGGCCTGGAGTTGGGCGACGCCGTCGTCGATCTGAACATCCAGCACGCGGGCGGCCGCGCCGTCGTCATCCCCAATCACAAGCAGGGCAAGGTCTCGATCCGCACCCTGCGGTGAGCCCTATGTGAAAAAGTCGGGCGCACTCGCCCGATCCAGCGCCTTGGCGAACACCGTGGGCAAGGCCGCCCGCGCCGCCTCGACCGGCATCCAGCGCCAGGAGCCGTCCGCCTCGCCCCGCGCCGTCATCACCGTGAGGGTCAGGCTGAAGTGGGTGAAGACGTGCTCCACCGCCCCCGCCTCGCGCCAGTCGGCCTTGATCGGCGGCTCCCCCGTCGGCGCGTCCGTCGTCCACTCGCTGGTCGGCAGGCCCAGCATCCCGCCCAGCAGGCCCTTGTCCGACCGTGTCTCCACCGCGACCCGCCCCTCGGCATCGACCAGCACATAGGCGACGCCCCGCCGGTGCGGCCGATCCGCCTTCTTGGTCTTGAGCGGAAACCGCGCGGGTTCGCCGCTCGCCAAACCCAGGCATTCGCTAGCCACGGGACAAGCCCCGCACGACGGCGACTTGGGCCGGCACACCGTCGCCCCCAGGTCCATCAACGCCTGCGCCCAGTCGCCCGGCCGTTCGTCCGTGATGAACAGCCCCGCCAGCCGCCTCAGCTCGGGCCGCGCGGCCGGGACCGGCGTCTCGACCGCAAACAGCCGCGCCATGACCCGCTCGACATTGCCGTCCACCACATTGGCCGCCTGGTCGAAGGCGATGGAAGCCACCGCCGCAGCCGTATAGGCGCCCACCCCCGGCAGGGCCAGCAATCCGGTCTCCGTATCCGGGAACACCCCGCCATGCTCGCCCGCCACCGCCCGCGCGCAAGCCAGCAGGTTGCGTGCGCGAGCGTAGTAGCCCAGCCCCGCCCAGGCCCCCATAACCTCCGCATCCTCTGCCGCCGCCAGATCCGAGACCGTCGGCCAGCGCGTGGTGAAGGCGTGGAAATAGGGCGTCGCATGCGGCACGGTCGTCTGCTGCAGCATGACCTCGGACAGCCAGACGCGATACGGCTCTGTCCGCGCCGCGCCCACGGCCGCCCGCCACGGCAGGCTCCTCGCATGGGCGTCATACCAGGCCAGCAGCCGGGATCGGATCAGGACGATGTCGGGAGAGACGCAAGCCATGGACCGGGCTATATAGACCCATGCGCCGCACGCTGCCCACAGACGCCGAGGTCCGCGAGATCCTGTCTCGCCGCCGCACCCGTCCGGTCCCCCGGCCGGCGCCGCGCGCGGGCAAGGCGCTGACGCCGCTGATCAAGAAGCTGGACGATCAGTTTGGACGCGGCGCAGGGGCGCTGGAGCCCCGCTGGCGCGAGATCGTCGGCGACCGCCTAGCCCGCGTCACCCGCCCGCAAAAGCTGACCAAGGGCAAGGGCGGCCAGCCCGGCGTGCTGGAGCTGCGCGTCGCCGGCGCCGCCGCCCTGCTGATCCAGCACCAGTCGGAAGACATCTTGGCCCGCGTGAACCTGTTCCTCGGCGCCGGATCGGTCGATCGCCTGCGCATCGCCCAGGGGCCGGTCGCCCCCTTGAAGGCGCCCGCCGCTCGCCCCGCGCGCAGCGCCAAACCCGCCCCCCTGCCCGCCCAGGCCGAGGCCGACCTCGCCGCCTCCATCGCCGCCGTCCCCGACAATCTCAAGGCCGCCCTGGCCCGCCTGGGCCGCGCCACCCTGTCGCGTTCGAACGACCGCGACTGAAAGTACGACCGCCGGCCAGGACGAGCTGAACTATGACGCGTCGGGATATTTCCGGCGCACCAAACGCATCCGGGCCTCGCGAACCGGAGGCGTCAAGGATATCCCGGCCCCGACAAGAGACGCGACGCCCCCGACAACCATCGAGACGGTCAGGTCACGTGAGATGGCGATCGCCAACCCAAATCCGAGGATGCCCGGAAGGCCGGCGGCGAGGACGATAAGACGGTCGCGTGAGATCATCGGCGCACTTTGTCGTCGGTCCATGAACAAGTTCATAAGGCCTCCAACCCCTTCGGATGGACGGCTCGACGCCAGGGTCGCGGTGTCCTGGTCGCCCGCTTGGCTTTCCGGCCCTGAATGAGGTATCGGCGTTGGATGCTGCCCAATCTTCGCCGCACCTGTTCTCGACAAGTCTCGGGTTGCGCTGTTCCGGGGGAATCGCGCCACCATTCGCCAACGATCCGATCAAGGAAGTCCCATGGCCGACACTGAAACCCGCTTCGCCCGCATGAGCCGTCGTGCGGCCATCACCGGCGCCGCCCTGGCGACAATGGCCCTGGCCGCGTGCGGCGGCGGATCCAAGGGCGCTGCCGAGGGCGACATGGGCCTGGGCGCGCCGGAAGGCGCCAAGGTCACCGTGGTCGAATACGCCTCGGTCACCTGCCCCCACTGCGCCCTGTGGCAGAAGAACACCTGGCCGGCGTTCAAGGCCAAATACGTCGACACCAACAAGGTCCGCTACGTCTTCCGCGAACTGCCGACCCCGCCGATCGACGCCGCCACCGCGGGTTTCCTGGTCGCTCGTTGCGCCGGCCCGGACAAGTATTTCGACGTCGTCCACCAGCTGATGGCCACCCAGCAGGAGATGCTGACCTCATCGCCGCGCGACTGGCTGCTGCGCACCGCCCAGGCCGCCGGCCTGTCCGAACAGCAGTTCAACGACTGCGTCACCGACAAGGACGCCGTCGCCGCCATGGAGACCCGCGTCCAGGCCGCCCGCAGCCAGGGCGTGACCGGCACCCCGGCCTTCTACGTCAACGAAACCCAGGTCATCTCGCCCGGCGGCGAGGGCGCCAGCCTGGCCGACCTGTCCACCGCCATCGACGCCGAACTGGCCAAGTAGGATGATCCGCCGCGCCGCCCTCGCCCTGTCGGTCTTCGCCGCCCTGGCCGCCACGGCTCTGGCGGCGCCGGCCTTCGCCGCCGACGCTCCCCCGCCTGTCACGGCCCAGGATCATGTCCTGGGCCGCGCCGATGCGCCCGTGACGGTGATCGAATACGCCTCCTTCACCTGCTCGCACTGCGCAGACTTCCACAACACCGTGCTGCCGGCCTTCAAGGCCAAATACATCGACACCGGCAAGGTCCGCTTAGTTCACCGCAACCTGCCGACCCAGCCCGCCAATGTCGCCGCCGCCGCCGCTGCGGTGGCCCTGTGCGCCGCGCCCGAACGCTACTTCGACGTGGCGGCGGTCTTCATGCGCGACCAGGCCAACCTGCGCACCACAGGCCCTCAGCCCTGGTTCGCGGCCGGCATCGCCGCCAGCGGCAAGACGCGTGAAGAGATCGAGACCTGCCTGCAAGGCCCGACCATCCGCGCTGAACTAGACGCCCAGATCGCGGGCGCCGAGGCGGCCGGCGTCACCGGCACGCCCAGCTTCTTCGTCAACGGGACGGCCGTCGCCGACCACTCGCTGGACGCCCTCTCGGCCGCCATCGACCCTCTGCTCCGGTAGTCCGCCAGGACGATGCAGTTCCAGCGCCTCCGGCTCGTCGGCTTCAAGTCGTTCGTCGACCCGGCGGAGGTGCATATCGAATCCGGCCTGACCGGCGTCGTCGGCCCCAACGGCTGCGGCAAGTCCAATGTGCTTGAAAGCCTGCGCTGGGTCATGGGCGCCAACTCGGCCAAGGCCATGCGCGGCCAGGGCATGGACGACGTCATCTTCGCCGGCGCCTCGGGCCGCCCCCCGCGCAGCCATGCCGAAGTCAGCCTGACCATCGACAACGCCCAACGCCGCGCGCCCCAGCCCTTCACCGACAGCCCCATGCTGGAGGTGTCGCGCCGCATCGACCGGGGCCAGGGCTCGACCTACCGCATCAACGGCAAGGAGGTCCGCGCCCGCGACGTCCAGCTGCTGTTCGCCGACGCCTCGACCGGCGCCAACTCGCCCGCCCTGGTGCGTCAGGGTCAGATCAGCGAACTGATCGCGGCCAAGCCGCAGAACCGGCGGCGCATCCTGGAAGAGGCGGGCGGGGTCGCCGGCCTGCACACCCGCCGCCACGAAGCCGAGCTGCGGCTCAAGGCGGCCGAGACCAATCTGGACCGGCTGGACGACATCGGCCGCGAGCTGGAGACGGCGCTGAACCGGCTCAAGCGCGAAGCCCGCCAGGCCGAGAAATACAAGAAGATCTCCGCCGAGATCCGCGCCCTTCAAGCCGCGCTGCTGTTCGTCCGCTGGAACGACGCCAGACTGGCCGCCGAAGCCGCCGCCGAGGAGTTGCGCGCCGCCGACCGTGCGGTCGCTGAGACCACCACCGCATCCGCCGCCGCCCAGACCGCCGCCCTGACCGCTCAGGAAGCCCTGAAGCCCGCGCGGGAGGAGGACGCCGTCGCCTCCGCCCTGCTGCACCGGGCCAGCCTGGAGCGCGACCGGCTCGACATGGCCGAACAGGCCGCCCGCGCCGAGGTGGACCGGCTCAAGGCCGAGGCCGCCCGCATCGCCGCCGACGTCGAGCGTGAAACCAACATGTCCGCCGACGCCCAGCGCGAACTGGACCGCCTGGACCACGAACTGACGAAGCTGAAGGCCGAGATCGCCGCCGCCCCCGAACGCGGCCCCGAACTGGACAAGGCCCTGGCCGCCGCCGAGGACGCCCGCAAGGCCGCCGACGGCGAGGTCGAACGGCTGGCCGGAACCCTGGCCGCCGTCGAAGCCCGCGCCAATGCCGAGACGGCGCGCAAGCGCGACGCCGAAACTCGCCTGGCCCGCGTTACCGGCCAGCACGATCAGGCGAAGCGCGAACGCGAGGCCCTGGGTCCGCTGGAGACGCCGGAACTGGAAACGGCCCGCCAGGCGCTGGAGACCGCCCAGGCCGAACTGACCGCCGCGCGCGAGGCCGTCGAGGCGGCCGAGGTCAAGCGCGGCGACCTGGCCCGAACCGAGCAGGAGGCGCGCACCGCCGCCCGCGCCGCCGAGGACCGGTTGGGCCGGTTGCAGACCGAGGCGCGGGGCCTGGCCCAGCTGCTGGTCACCGGCAAGCGCGACCATCCGCCTGCGCTCGACAAGGTCCGCGCCGACAAGGGCTATGAGGCCGCCCTCGCCGCCGCCCTGGGCGACGATCTGGACGCGGCGCTGGACGCGAAGGCCGCAGCCTACTGGGGCGGGGCGGACGCGCCCTCCCCGTCCTGGCCCGCCGGGGTCACGCCCCTGTCCGACCATGTCCAGGCGCCCGAGCGACTGAGCGCCCGCCTTGCCCTGTGCGGCGTCGCGTCCCACGCGCAGGCGGCGGACCTCGCCAAGGCCCTGCCGCCCGGCGCGCGCCTGGTCACGACCGAGGGCGACCTCTATCGCTGGGACGGCTTCGTCAGCCGCGCCGAGGCGCCCCGCCCCGCCGCCGTCCGCCTGGCCCAGCGCACGCGGCTGGCCGAGCTGGAGGCCGAGATCGACAAGGGCAGACCCGCCCTAGATCAGGCCCAGGCCCAGCAGAAGGCCGCCACCGACGCCTTCCGCGCCGCCGAGGAGGCGGTGAAGACCGTCCGCCTCAGGCCCTTCACCGCCGAGAAGGCCGTGACCGGCGCCCGCGACCGCGTCGAGACATTGGCCCGGGACCAGGCCCGGCGGGAGGCCCGCGCCCAGGCCTTGGACGACACCGTGACCCGACTTGCGGCCGAGGTGGCCGAAGCTCAAGCCGCGCTGGACGCCGCCCAGACGACCGACGCCCCGTCCGAGACTCTGTCGGCCCTGCGCGACGAGCTGACCGCCGCCCGGGCCGCCGCCGACACGGCCCGCCTCGCCGCACAGACCGCGCGCTCGGACTGCGACGCCGAGGCGCGCGACCGCCAGGGCCGCGAACAGCGCCACGGCAGCCTCACCCGCGCCCGCGATGGCTGGGTGACGCGGTCAAAGGACAGCGCCGCCCGCATCGCCGCCCTGGCCAAGGACGCGGACAAGACCGCCGCCCAGCTGAAACAGGCCGAGGTCGCGCCCCAGGGCTTCGCCGAACAGCGCGGCAAGCTGCTGGACACGCTGACCGCCGCCGAACAGCGCAAACAGGCGTCATCGGACGCCATGGCTCTGGCCGAAACCGCAGCGACCGACGCCGACCGCGCCTCCCGCGCCGCCGAGACCGCCGCGTCGCAGGCCCGCGAGGCTCGCGCCGGCCTGTCCGCCCGCGCCGAGGCCGCCGCAGAGAAGCTGACCGAGGCCGAGACCACCCTGCGCGAGACGGCCCAGATGTCGCCCGACGAACTGGGCCGCAAACTGACCGACGACGCCATCGCCCGCCCGCCCGACGCGGCCGGGGCCGAGAGCCTGCTCTACGGGCTGGAGCGGGAACGCGAGGCCCTGGGTGCCGTCAACCTGCGCGCCGAGGACGAGGCCGTCGAATACGGCGACCGGCTGAACAGCATGAAGTCGGAACGGATCGACCTGACCCAGGCGATCGCCAAGCTGCGCGACGGCATCGACGAGCTGAACGCCGAGGGCCGCGAGCGGCTGGTCGCCGCCTTCGACGTCATCAACGCCAACTTCAAGAGCCTGTTCGAGGCCCTGTTCGGCGGTGGCCAGGCCGAGCTGAAACTGGTCGAGAGCGACGATCCGCTGGAGGCGGGGCTTGAGATCTACGCCTGCCCGCCCGGCAAGCGGCTGTCGGTCATGAGCCTGATGAGCGGCGGCGAGCAGGCCCTGACGGCGGCGGCCCTGATCTTCGGCGTCTTCCTGGCCAACCCTGCGCCGGTCTGCGTGCTGGACGAGGTCGACGCCCCGCTGGACGACGCCAATGTGGACCGCTTCTGCCGCATGCTGCACGAGATGCGCAGCCGCACCGACACCCGCTTCATCGTCATCACCCACAACCCAGTGACCATGAGCCGGATGGACCGCCTCTACGGCGTCACCATGCCCGAACGCGGCATGAGCCAGCTGGTCAGCGTGGACCTGCATCAGGCGGAGAACCTGGTCGCATGATCGCCCTGCTGCTGGCCCTGATCGATCCCCAACTGGTCGAGACCGGCGTCGGCCGGTTCGCCATCTATGCCGACGTGGCCTCCATCGAACAGAAGGGCGACATCGCCCACATGCGCGAGCTTCAGGTCACGGAGGCGGGGTTCAAGGTGGGGGACGTGACCTATGTCGGGGGCTGGTCGCGGTGGGCCTTCGACTGCCGGGCGAAGACGGCGGACCGACTGGACTTCTCTTCCTTGAAGGCGGACGGGACCGAGGGCCCGGCGACGGCCGATCCGGCCCCGGCCTATGCCGCCGCGCCCGGCGGCGATGCGGCGGAACTGCTGGCCGTGGCCTGTGGCGACAGGATCAGTCCCGAGACGCTCACGCTGGACGAAGCAATCCGTCGGGGCCAGGCGGCGCTGGCGGACTGACCGGCCTCTCCTCGCCTTGCGGCCACTCGATGCGGTCGCGCGGCAGGGCTTCGCGGCATTCGTCCCGCATGAAGGCCATCAGCTTCTCGCGTATCTCGCAGCGCAGGTCGAAGGCGACGCCCGCCGAGCGGGCGCTGGCCAGGCAGCGGACCTGGAGGACGCGCTCGGTGATGTCCGTGACCTGCATGACCTGGACGTCGCCGTCCCACAGCTTGGACGACTTCACGATCCCCTCGAAGGCAGTGCGCAGCCGGTCGATCGGCGCCTCGTAGTCGACGTAGAAGAAGGCCGAGCCGATCAGGCGGGCGTTCTCGCGCGTCCAGTTCTGGAAGGGTTTGGTGATGAAATAGGACAGGGGCAGCACCATGCGGCGCCAGTCCCACAGCTTGACCACCACATAGGTCGCGGTGATCTCCTCGACATTGCCCCACTCGTTCTCGACGATGACGGCGTCGTCAAGGCGGATGGGCTGGGTCAGGGCGATCTGGATGCCGGCGACCATGTTGGTCAGTATCGGCTGGAGCGCCAGGCCGGCGATGATGCCGACGACGCCGGCCGAGGCCAGCAGGCTGACGCCCCACTGGCGGAAGCCGGCGATGGTCATCAGGGCCAGACCGACGGTGACGATGAACAGAACCACCTTGGCCACCCGCTGCAGGATGCGGGTCTGGGTCAGGTGTTTCCTGGCCAGCAGATTGTCTTCGACGGCGACATTGTACCGCTTGAGGTGCATCACCGACCACATGTCGAGCACCCCCGAGGCCAGCCAGCCCAGGGTCAGGACGAACAGGAACTGCAGGACGTTGCGGATGTCCTGGGACGGGCCGGGGTCCATCGGCGAGACGGTCACGCCGATGCCGACGCCGATGATGATGATCAGGACGCGCAGCTTGGTGCGGGCGCGTTCGACGATGCCGCGCCAGAAGACGTCCTTGTTCTTCACGACGCGGCGCAGGATGGCGAAGGCGATCTTGTGCGTCAGCCAGCCGCCGCCGACGAACACCAGAAGAACCAGACCGATGACCGCCCATTCGGGCAGCCAGTCGAACTGGCGCCACAGGTCGCGGATCTGGCGGGTGACGGCGATGATTTCGGGAGGCATGGGCTTCCTAACGCATCAGGTCCGAGAGGGTTGAGGTCTCCTCCCTATCGCGAAGCGATGGGGAGGTGGCGCGGCGCATCTTGCGCCGTGACGGAGGGGTTCTGCACCGCATCGCAGGCGCCTGTGGCGCTTCAAGAGCCCCTCCACCCCTTCGGGGTCCCCCTCCCCACAAGTGGGGAGGAGACATTATGGGCGCCCCGCCGTCGCCTCGACCAGGTCGGCCAGGCGCTGGGCGGCGTCGGGGATGGCGACGGAGCGGGCGGCGGCGGACATGGCGGACAGGCGGGCGCGGTCTGACAGGACGGCGTTCAGGACAGCGGCGAGACGTTCGACGGTCAGGTCGTCTTCCGCAATGACCTCGGCCGCGCCGGCGTCGGTCAGGGCCTTGGCGTTCAGGCGCTGGTGGTCGTCCGTGGCGATCTTCAGCGGGATCAGAACGGACGGCAGGGCGGCGACCGCCAGTTCGGCGCAGGTCGAGGCGCCCGAGCGCCCCACCACCAGATGCGCCCTGGACAGCCGCTCGGCCATGTCGCGGAAGAAGGGGGCGACCTCGGCCTCGATCCCGGCCTCCAGATAGATCTGGCGCGCGGCCTCCAGCGTCTCGGGTCGTGACTGCTGCTGCACCTTCAGGCGGCGGCGCAAGGGCTCCGGCAGGGCCGCCAGGGCGCGGGGCGTGGTCTCGGACAGGATGCGGGCGCCTTGGCTGCCGCCCGTCACCAGCACATGGACGGGTGCGTCGTCGGCAGGGGCGACGTAGGGGCGGTCGAACAGCGCGCGAATTTCGGCGCGGACCGGCGAGCCGACGACGTGGGATCGGCCCTGGACCTTGGCCGGCGCCCGTTCAAGCGTCGGGAAGGACGAGGCGACCTGGCCGACATAGGGGGCCAGGATGCGGTTGGTGCGGCCCAGGACCGCGTTCTGCTCATGGATCACCGTCGGCCGCTGGGACGTGACGGCGGCGACCAAGGCCGGGGCGGACGGGTAGCCGCCGAAGCCCACGACGATGTCGGCGCCCAGCCGGTCGAAGGCCGTGCGCGCCTGGACCACGCCCCTGAAGATGGCGAGGCCCGCCTTGATCAGGCCCAGCGGGCCGGAGCCGGTGGCGGCGTCCAGCGCCAGCCGTTCCTCGGCCGGGAAGGCGTGGGCGTACTGCTCGCCCCGATGATCGGTCGCCAACACCACGCGCCAGCCCCGCGCCGCCATCTCGCGCGCCAGGGCCTCGGCCGGGAACATATGGCCGCCGGTGCCGCCGGCGGCGACGACGCAGAGCTTGGTCATGGGGCGGGCTCCGAAAAAAGAGAGTCTGAATAGTCTGAAACGTCTGAAGTTCAGACGGTGGAGGCGTGGAAAAACACCGTCTGAATAGTGCAATTCGTCTGAAATCGGCGGTGAACGGTGGGGTCGAGAATGGTCGGCGACAGGATCGCACGGTTTTGGGGCGTGCTAGGTCGATTGCCCTGAAAAAAGTATACGACGCTGAAAACGCGTTCTTTTTCCCTCTACCTTGTGATGACTAACCTTCTCGTCATCTTCGCCCTGGTAGCGAGGACCCATACGCCCGGTATAGACCGAACGAGTCCGAGCGGATTAGGCGGAGTCTACGGACCCTAGGCACAAGGCCCAGAATGACGGAATTCCAGTGACTACAGCAACCGCCGGCGTCTTCCCGGCAGGCTGGCGCCGGGTTCGTAGGCGCCGGGGCGGCGCCGCGTCAGGGCCAGGGCGAAGCCCATGGTCAGGCCCATGGCCAGCATGGACGAGCCGCCGTAGCTGATGAAGGGCAATGTCATGCCCTTGGTCGGAATCAGGTTCAGGTTCACCGCCACGTTGATGCAGGCCTGAAGCCCGATCAGCATGAACAGGCCCGCCGCCGCCGTCTGTTCGAACGGATCGGTCAGCTTCATGGCGCGGCGCATGCCCCGGATGACGATGAAGGCGTAAAGGCCGATCATGGTCAGGCTGAGGATCAGGCCGAACTCCTCGGCGCCGACGGAATAGATGAAGTCGGTGTGCAGGTCGGGCACGTGGCGTTTCATCACCCCCTCGCCCACGCCCCGGCCCAGCAGGCCGCCGGCGCGAATGGCCTCGGCGGCGCTGTCGATCTGGTGGGTGTCGGTGGTCTCGGGCGAGAAGAAGCGGCTGAGGCGGTCGCGCATGTGGCCGAAGACGAAGTAGAGCGACACCAGCCCCGCCATGCCCGCGCTGGCCAGGACCGCCATCCATTTGAACGGCACCCCGGCCATGAAGAAGACGGCCATGAAGGTGGTGGTGATCAGCAGCGTCTGGCCGATGTCGGGCTGGATCAGCAGCAGGCAGACCGTCAGGGCGTAGAAGCCGAAGGCGATGGTCACGCCCGGCACCCCCTGACCCTTCTGCGCCTCGGCGAACATCCAGGCGGCGAAGACGATCAGGCCGGGCTTGGCGAACTCGGACGGTTGCAGGCTGAACGGGCCGAAATTCACCCAGCGCGCCGCCCCCTTCACCGTATCGCCGATGAACGGCAGGGCCATCATCACGAGGATTGCGCCGAACAGGGCCAGGACGGCGATGCGGCGTACCCCGCGCGGCGACAGCAGCGAACTGGTCAGCATCAGGCCCAGGCCCGCGCCCGAGAAGACCATCATCCGCCAGGAATAGTGGAAGGGATCGGTGATCGATTCATCAGCCAGGATGGCGGCGGGGCTGGAGGCGAAGCTGAGCGCCACGCCCAGGCCCATCAGCGCCAGGGCCGCGCCCAGCAGGCCGCGATCCACGGTCCAGAACCACTGGGCGACCGGGCTCTGGTCGTTGCGCGAGAAGGCGGGGGTGTAGGAGGCGCTCATCGTGCCGTCTCCGGGGTTGCGCCGAGGTTGAGCACGGCGGCGCGGAAGGCTTCGCCGCGCGCCTCGAAATCTGGATACTGGTCGAAGCTGGCGCAGGCGGGCGACAGAAGGACAATCTGGTCTCCGCCGGCCGATGCGGCGTCGGCGGCGGCGGCGGCCACGGCGGCGTCCATGGTGTTCGAGATGACGTGGGGCGTGTCGCCCAGGGTGGCGGCGAAGGCTTCGGCCGCCTCCCCGATCAGATAGGCCTTGGCCACGCGCGGGAACAGGTCGGTCAGGTCGTCGATGCCGCCGTCCTTGGGCTTGCCGCCCGCGATCCAGAAGACCGACGGGTAGGAGGACAGGGCCTGACGCGCGGCGTCGGCGTTGGTGGCCTTGGAATCGTTGATGAAGCGTACCGGGCCGAGGCGGCCGACGGCCTCCATCCGGTGCGCCAGGCCGGGGAAGGACAGCAGGCCGGCGACGGCGGCGTCGTGGGAAACGCCCAGGGCGCGGGCGGTCGCATAGGCGAAGGCGGCGTTCTGGGCGTTGTGGCGGCCGGGAAGCGAGCGGACCGCGGCGAGGTCGGCGATCAGTTGGCCGTCTTTCAGAACGGTACCCGGCTGCGCAACATAGCCTTCTCCGCTCGGGGGAGAAGGTGGGCCCGAAGGGCTCAGATGAGGGGGTGGTTCCGTCGCAATATTGGTCGGAGCGTTCTCGCGGCTGACAGCCCCCTCATCCGTCTCGCTCCGCGAGCCACCTTCTCCCCCGAGGGGAGAAGGATTTGTGGAGATGGTGATCGCCTGCTGGGACAGTTGGGATGCAATCCCCTGTCCCCAGCTTTCATCAACGCCGACCAGGGCCACCGCATCCGGTCCTTGGGCCGCGAAGATCCGCGCCTTGGCCGCGACATAGCCCTCCATGCCGCCGTGGCGGTCCAGATGGTCTGGCGAGATGTTGGTCAGGATCGCCACGTCGGGGGCGAAGGTCGTGGTCAGGTCCAGCTGGTAGCTGGAGACCTCGATGACATAGACGCCGTCGGCCGTCGGGGCCGGCAGGGCCAGGACGCCGATGCCGATGTTGCCGCCGACATGGACCGTCAGGCCGGCCGACTTCAGCACCCAACCGATCAGGGCGGTGGTGGTGGACTTGCCGTTGGTGCCGGTGACGGCGACGACGCGGGGCCGCTGGTCTTTCGGCAGGGCGGCCAGGGCGCGGGCGAACAGTTCGACGTCGCCGATGACGGGGACGCCGGCCTCGCGCGCCTTGTCCACGGTCCAGTGCGGGCGTGGATGGGTCAGGGGCGCGCCGGGCGACAGGACCAGGCCGGCGAAGTCGGACCAGTCGGCGGCGGTCAGGTCCTCGACCGTGAAGCCTTCCGCCTGGGCCTGCATCCGGCCCGAGACGCCGTCGTCCCACAGGATGGGGATCGCGCCCCCGGCCTGGAGCGCGCGCGCGGCCGTGATCCCCGACCGTCCCAGGCCGAAGACCGCAACCCGCCTGCCCTCATAGCCGGGAACGGGAATCATCGGATCACCGCAGCTTCAGCGTCGACAGGCCGATCAGCGCCAGCGCCCCGGCGATGATCCAGAAGCGGATGACCACGGTGGATTCCGGCCAGCCCAGCTTCTCGAAATGGTGGTGGACCGGCGCCATCAGGAAGATGCGCTTCTTGGTCAGCTTGTAATAGCCGACCTGGATCATGACCGACGCCGCCTCGGCCACGAACAGGCCGCCGACGATGCCCAGAACCAGTTCGTGCTTGGTGGTGACGGCGATGGCGCCCAGGGCGCCCCCTAGGGCCAGCGAACCGGTGTCGCCCATGAAGATCTTGGCCGGGGGGGCGTTGTACCAGAGGAAGCCCGCGCCCCCGCCGATCATGGCCGCGCAGAAGATGGCCAGTTCGCCCGAGCCGGGGACGTGGTGGATCTGCAGATATTCCGAGAAGACGAAGTTGCCGGCCAGATAGCTGATCACGCCGAAGGCGGCGGCGGCCATCATCACCGGCACGGTCGCCAGGCCGTCCAGGCCGTCGGTCAGGTTCACCGCATTGGAGAAGCCCACGATGGTGAAGGCAGCAAAGGCCACATAGAACCAGCCGACGTTCAGCAGCACCGCCTTGAAGAAGGGAAAGGCGATCGAAGTCTCCAGCCCCGGCGAGGTCGGCGAGCGCGTCATCCACAGCACGGTCAGCACCCCGGCGATCACGGCTACGACCGTCTGGGCGACCAGTTTCTGTTTCGAGGTCAGGCCGGCCGAGGTCTGTTTGGTCACCTTGGCGTAGTCGTCGATAAAGCCCAGCAGTCCGAAGGCTGCGGTCACGCCCGACACGATCCAGATATAGGGATTGGTCAGGTCGCCCCACAGGAGGACCGCCACGCCGATGCCGGCCAGGATCATCAGACCACCCATGGTGGGGGTGCCGACCTTGGACAGGTGGGAGACGGGGCCGTCGTCGCGGATCGGCTGGCCCCGGCCCTGTTTGGCGCGCATCCAGTTGATGAAGCGGCTGCCCATCGCCACGGCCACGATCATCGCGGTGGCCAGGGCCAGGGCGGTGCGGACCGTCTGATACTGGATCAGGTTCAGCAGCGGATACTGGTGCGCGACGTCGGCGTAATAGAGATAGAGCAGGTAAAACATTCTCGTTCCCTATCGCGTGGGAGACGGCGTGTCGCCGCCTTGCAGATCGGCCAGGGCCTGGGCCACCAGCGAGGCCCTGGACCCGTTCGAGCCCTTGACCATGACGATGTCGCCCGGCGCGACCAACAGCGACGCCTCGGCCGCCAGTTCGGCGGATGTCTGACGCCAGACGCCGCGTCGCGACACCGGCAGAGCCTCATAGAGCCAGCGCATCTCGGGCCCTGCGGCGTGGACCAGATCGAGACCCGCCGCGTCGATCGGGGTGGCCAGGCCTTCGTGCAGAGCGCGGCTTTGGTCGCCGAGCTCCAGCATGTCGCTGAGCACCACGATGCGGCGGCCGGAAGCGGGGCGTGCGCCCAGGGTCTTGAACCCGGCGGCCATCGACAGCGGATTGGCGTTGTAGCTTTCGTCGATCAGGGTGAAGGCGCCGCCCGATGTGGTGACCGTGCGGGTCTGGCCTCGTCCGGCCAGGGGCTGGAACCCGGCAAGGGCCTCAAGACCCGTGTCCAGCGGCACGTCGAGCGCGTCGAGCATCAGCAGGACGCACAGGCTGTTCAGCCCCCAGTGGGCGCCGGACTGGGCCAGGCGATAGTCGATCCGCTGCCCGAACAGTTCGGCGGCGACCGATGCGCCCTCGGCGTCCGCGCGGAAATCCAGCAGGCGGGCGTCATGACCGGCGTCCGAGCCGAAGGTCAGCAGGCGCGCGCCGACGGACTTCGCCGCATCGCACAGCACGGCCGAGAAGGCGACGTCGCCGTTCGCCACAGCCGCACCCCCGGGGACAAGACCCTGGAAGATGGAGGCCTTCTCGCGCGCAACGCCGGCCTCGCCGTCGGCGAAGGCCTCGATATGGACCGGGCCGACGGTGGTGACGCAGGCGGCGTGGGGGGCGACGAAGCGCGACAGGGGCGCGATCTCGCCGGGCGCATTCATGCCGATCTCGAACACGGCGCGCTGGGTCTGGACCGGCATCCGGGCCAGGGTCAGGGGCACGCCGATGTGGTTGTTGTAGCTCTTGATCGAGGCGTGCGCGGGCCCGGCGAGGTCGAGGCCGGCCTTGATGGCTTGAGTGACGCTGGTTTTGCCGACGCTGCCGGTGACGGCGCCGCGTTTGACATGGGGGGCCCGGTCGCGGGCGGCGACGCCCAGGGCTTCCAGGCCGTGCTGCGTGTCGGGAACCACCACATAGGCGCCGCCCTCGACGGCGTGTTCGACCAGGGCGGCCGCGGCGCCGGCGGCGGAGGCGGAGGCGGCGAACTCATGCCCGTCGCGCGCGCCCTTCAGCGCCAGGAACAGGTCGCCGGGGACGATCTCGCGGCTGTTGTAGGTGAGGCCCGTGATGGGCCGGTCGTCGCCGTGCAGCACGCCGCCCGTAGCGGCGGCGACTTCGGCGGCCGTCCAGAGCGGGCGGGCGGTAGGATCAGGCATTCAAAGACAGGGCCTCGGACGCAACGGTGGCGTCGTCGAAAGGATGAGTCGTTCCGCCGACGATCTGGCCCTGTTCATGCCCTTTTCCGGCGATGACCACCACATCCCCGTCGCGCATCATCTCCACGGCCGCTTCTATGGCGGCGCGGCGATCGCCGATCTCGATGGCGTCGGCGCAGCCGGCGCGGACCTGGGCGCGGATGGCGGCGGGCTCTTCCGAACGCGGATTGTCGTCGGTGACGATGGCGACGTCGGCCAGACGGCCGGCGATGGACCCCATCAGCGGACGCTTGCCGCGATCTCGGTCGCCGCCGGCGCCGAAGACCACGATCAGGCGACCCGTGGCGTGGGGACGAAGCGCGTTCAGCACCGTCTCCAGCCCGTCGGGGGTGTGAGCGTAGTCGACATAGACCTCGCCGCGCCCGGTCTCGGCGCCGCCGATGCGTTGCAGGCGGCCCTGGGCGCCGGTCAGGCCTTCCAGGGCGCCGATCACGGCGTCGGCGGGATCGCCCGCGGCGATGCACAGACCCGCCGCCACCAGGGCGTTCGAGGCCTGGAAGGCGCCGGCCAGGGGGAGCAGGATTTCGCGGACATCGCCACGCACGTCCAGGGTCAGGCGCTGACCCTCCGGCGTCGCACGACGCCCGATCAGGGTCAGGTCGCGCCCGCGCTCGCCCACCCCCATCACGCCCAGTCCGGCCATGATCGAGGCCGAGGCGAAGGCGGAATAGGCGTCGGAATCGGCGTTCAGAACGGCGGTGCGGCCGCGCGGCAGAAGCGTCTCGAACAGGCGCATCTTGGCGGCGCGATAGTCCTCCATCGTGCCGTGATAATCGAGGTGGTCCTGGGTCAGGTTGGTGAAGGCGGCGGCCTTCAGCGCCACCCCGTCCATCCGGCGCTGGTCGATGCCGTGCGAAGACGCCTCCAGCGCGACGTGGGTCACGTCCTTTGCAGCCAGTTCGGCCATCAGGCGGGCGGCCTCGGCGGCGTCGGGGCTGGTCAGGCCGGGGCCGGTCAGGGCGTAGGTCCGCTCGCCCTTCTGACCGATGACGCCCAGGGTGCCCATGCTGGCGGACTTGTGGCCGACGCCGGCCCAGATCTGGCGGCAGAAGGTGGCGACCGAGGTCTTGCCGTTGGTGCCGGTGACGGCGACGCAGGTCTTGGGCTGGACGCCGTAGAAGCCGCGCGCGGCGATGGCGTAGGCGCGGCGCACATCGCCCGAGGTGACCAGGACCGGCGCGGCGCCATCAGGCGTATCGGTTGGGGCCAGGACCGCCGCGGCGCCTTGCGCCAGGGCCTGCGGGATGAAGGCGCGGCCGTCGGCGGCCGTGCCCGGCAGGGCGACGAACAGGGCGCCAGGGGCGACCTTGCGGCTGTCGGCGGTGACGCCGGTGATGACGGGGTCGGACGTCACGTCGCGGCGCAGCAGGTCGGACAGGCGAAGGGCGCTCACAGCCCGTCTCCCTGCACGTCCTGATATTGCGGCAGCTTGTCGCCCGTGGCCGTGCGCCAGCGGTCGGCGTGGCGTTCGACGCCCAGGAAGCCGGCGATCCGATCGGCGACATTGCGCACGGCGGGCGCGGCGACATAGGCGCCGGTCTTGGGATAGGTCCCCGGCTCGTCCATCAGGATGAAGATGGCGTAGCGTTTGGCGTCCAGCGGGCCGTCGACGGGGAAGACCGCCGCGAAGGAGCCGAGCGCACGGCTGGGATCATAACGGCCGTTGACCAGCTTGTTGGCCGAGCCCGTCTTGCCCCCGACCCGCAGGCCAGGCGCATCGGCGAACCCGCCCGAACCCTTGACGACGTTGCGGCGCAGCAGGTCCAGAATGGTGCGCGAGGTTTCCTCGGTCACAACCTGCTGGGGCTGGGCGCCACGCGCGCCGCCTTTGCGCAAGGACAGCGGCACCATGCGCCCGCCGTTGGTCAGGGCGCCCATGGCCTGAACCATCTGAGCCGGGGTGATCATGATGCCGTAACCGAACGACAGGGACGCCAGGGTCGAGTTGTCCCAGCGGCGCGGCGCCACGGGTCGGGCCGATTCCTTCAGCTCGATGGTCGAGGCGTCCAGCAGACCCAGGCGCTGGAAATAACTACGCATCGTGTCCGGCCCCATCTGCAGCGCCAGCTGCGAGGTGCCGATGTTGGACGAGTGGAGATAGACTTCCTCCAGCGTCATGACCCGGTTCTGGGCGTGGAAGTCCTTGATCTTGCGGTCGCCGATCTGGAAGGCCTGGGACGCGTCGAACAGTGTGTTCATGTCGGCGCGACCCGTGTCGAGACCAGCGGCGACGGTGAAGGTCTTGAACACCGACCCCATCTCGTAGTGGCCCGAGACGGCGCGGTTCAGGGTTGCACCTTCCGGCGCGGCCCGGCGGTCGGCCTGGGTGAAGTTGGGCCAGCTGGCCATGCCCAGGACCTCGCCGGTCTGGACGTCGGTGACGATGCCCACGGCGCCCTTGGCCTGGGCCTTGACGGCGGCGGCGGCGAGTTCGTTTTCCAGCACGCCCTGGACGCGCAGGTCGATGGACAGGGGGAAGCTCTCGCCCCGTTGGCCCGCCGCGCGGATCTCGTCGTTGAAGGCCAGTTCAGCGCCGGAAATGCCCCGGCCGCCCGTGTCGGCGTCGCCGATCAGGTGGACGGCTGACGTACCCAGCGGATAGGCGCGGCGATCCTCGGGCTCGAAGGTCACGCCGCCCAGGGCGAGGGCGTGTACCGCCGCCTTCTCCTGGGGCGTCAGGCCGTTCAGCACGATCAGGCGACGCTCGCCGCTCAGCACGCGGCGCAGGCGCGACGCTTGGGCGCGCGGCAGGGCCTTGCGGATTTGGCGCATGGCCAGGTCACGGTCCCACACCTCGGCCGGATCGATATAGAGGCCGTAGTGGGTGAGGTTGGTGGCCAGCAGTTCGCCGTTGCGGTCGGTCAGGTCGCCACGCACGAGGGCGTTGGGATTGGCGCCGGTCCAGCGCCCGCCCGTCTGGGCGAACAGGGCCTTGTACGAGGCGCCGACGGCCAGACCCGCGAAGACGCAGGAGAAGACGATCAGGATCAGGAAGATGCGGACGCGCGTGTCCTCTTCGGGCCGCGCATCGGCGCGCGCGCGTTCGAAGCCGTGCTCCAGCCGCCAGACGGTTTCCGACAGCCAGCGCCAGAAGGGCGACAGCCGACCCTGCAGATCCACGCCGGGCGCCGGCCGGTGGTAGCGGTGGTCCTGAACGCTCATTGCGCCGCCTCCGGCGAGGGGGCGGTCGCCGCGACTGCAGGCGCGGGTGTAGGCGCGGGCGCGGCGGGGACCGGCTTCAGCGCGGGAAGCTGGGTTTCCGTGGCCTGGCGATGCACTTCGACCGGCGCCATGCCGATCTGGCGCGACAGGGCCTCCAGACGCGCGGGCTGCTCCAGGCGGGCTACCTCGGCGCGCAGCAGGCGCACCCGCTGGCCATTCTCGCGGATGTCGCGTTCCAGCTGGGCGATGCGGGCGCTTTCTCGCGCCGCCGACGCCTTGGCCGCATAGACCGAGACGATCATCACCGCGACCAGGGCCGCGCCGATGATCTCGACCCAGCGCACGCCGCGCACCTTCCAGTCGAACAGGCGCTGGAGCATGGACCGGCTGTAGGCGAAGGGGGTCGTGGTCATGCCGCGCCCCTCCCGCCGATCGGGCCCCAGGCCGGCGCGTCGGTGCGGACGGCGGCGCGCAGCTTGGCCGAGCGGGCGCGGGGGTTCGTCGAGCGCTCTTCGTCGCCGGCCTCGCGCGCACCCTTGAACTGAAGCGTGAAGCTCGGCTTGCGTGGATCGACGGCCATGGGGGCGTGGCGCGAGCCGGCAGGACTGTTGCCCGTGCGCTCGGTCATGAAGGCCTTGACGATGCGGTCCTCCAGCGAATGGAAGGTGACGACGGCCAGACGCCCGCCGGGGGCCAGGGTCGCCTCGGCGGCCTCCAGACCGCGCTCCAGCTCGCCCAGTTCGTCGTTCACCGCGATGCGCAGGGCCTGAAAGACCCGCGTCGCCGGATGGATGGGCGCGCCGCGACGGCCGCCCAGGGCCTTTTCGACCACCTCGGCCAGATCCAGGGTGCGGTCGAAGGGTCGCTCGACGCGGCGGCGCAGAATGGCGGTGGCGACGCGGCCCGACTGACGCTCTTCGCCATACAGTTTGAAGATGTGGGCCAGGGGACCGTGGTCCCAGGTGTTGACGATGTCGGCGGCGGTCGCACCGTCGTCGGACATGCGCATGTCCAGCGGCCCGTCGCGCATGAAGGAAAAGCCGCGCTCGGCCTGGTCAAGCTGCATCGAAGAGACGCCGATGTCGAACACGGCGCCGCTCAGCTTCGGCTTGCCGCTTTCGGCGAAGGCGTTGGCCAGCCCCGAGAACGGGGTGCGGATCAGCTGGAACTGGCCGGGGAAGTCGTTGGCGACAGCGTCGGCGTGCGGCTGGACCGTCGGGTCGCGGTCGAGTCCGATGACGTGGGCGCCGGCGCTCAGTATGGCGCGGGTATAGCCGCCGGCGCCGAAGGTGGCGTCGATCACGACGTCGCCGGGACCGGGCGACAGGGCCTCGATCACCTCGGCCAGCAGGACGGGAGCGTGGGGTGCATTGGTGGAGACGTCGGTCACGACCCGCCTCCCGCCAGCTTCATCTGGGCCGCCAGCTTCAAGGCGCCGATCTGGGCCATGCCGGCCTTGGCCAGGGCGCGCTGTTCGGCGCGGCGGGCCGCCCATTTCTCGCGCGACCAGATCTGGAAACGGTCGTTCAGGCCGACGATGACGACGGTGTCGTCCAGGCCAGCTTCGTTGCACAGCGCTTCGGGCAGGGTGATGCGGCCGCCGGAATCATAGGCCAGGCGCACCTGCTCGCCCATGACCTGCCACTCCAGCGCCGAGCGTTCCTCGGAGCCGAACGGCAGGGCCTCGATCATTTCGGCATAGACGGCGAACAGGCGGTCGCCGCCCGCTTCCAGGCAGTCCGCTTCGATCGAGGGGAAGATGAACACGCCGCCGGCCGCGCCGTTTTCGGTCGTGCGGAAATCATTGGGGATTAAGAGACGGCGCTTGCCGTCCAGCTGCTTCTCGTAGGTCGAGAGAAACACGCCCTGCCCCATCGGACCCTTCGGCCCGTCCCTAGATGCCTGACGAACGCCCGCCGCGCCCGCCTCTCAGCCCCAAATCATGGGAATGGGATAGCATGGGACAGAATGGGCCTCAATGGGATCATGGTCGAGATTTAACCATGTTTTGACGTGTGACGACTTAAGCACGCCTCGTCGCCAGGAACATACACGGAACAATCGAAGTATTCACAGGGTGTGAAGCGTTCTAACCTTCCCTGCACAGACAAGAAGTTAACGACCGCAAACCTGCGGGAGCGCCGCCAGAACGCTGAAATGCGGGGATAATCCGAACGCGGACCAAGGCGACGCGCAAACCACCGCTGCATTGGCGGGCGTTAACCCCACCCACCGGCCCTCAAGTCGGATGAAGGCCGATAGGCCCAGGAAAAATCGGCCTCAAGCAGCGCGAAGCGCGATAGGCCCTCAGAAAAGTATGCCAGACGGCCTGTAAGCCGGGTTTTGTTCCGCTCCGAGGCCGAAGCCTGGATCGGCGACGATCATTCCTCTGGACCGTCCATTGCTGAACGGTTCTCGCGACCTACCCGGACATCTGAGGCGGTGAGCCCCGCGAAGCGAACCCCGCGCGATGTCCCTATTTGGTCTTGCTCCAGGCGGGGCTTGCCATGCCGTCCCTGTTGCCAGGCACGCGGTGGGCTCTTACCCCACCCTTTCACCCTTACCGGCCTCGCAAGGCCGGAGGTTTGCTTTCTGTGGCGCTATCCCTCGGGTCGCCCCGGGCGGAAGTTATCCGCCGCCTTTTCACCGTGGAGCCCGGACTTTCCTCGACAAGGGCGAACCCTGCCGCGACCGCCCAGCCGTCTGGCGCGCGCTAGATGCGCGTTAGCGGCGCGAACGTCAATTCAATACGCCCGTGACGCTCTCGGCGCTGGCGAGTTGGAGCAGGCCGACCAGGCGGGCGCGGGTTTCGCCGTCGGCGACGCCGTCGACGCGGGTCGGTCGCCAGTGGCGCTGGAAGGCGCGGACGGCGGTTTCGGTGTCGGCGTCATAGTGGCCGCCGGGTTTCAGCCCGTAGCCCAGACGGTGCAGGCCGGCGCGCAGGACCATGGCGCCGATGCCCTGGTCGCCCTTTTGCAGCAGGCCGCCCAGGGCCTGGATCCGTTCGGGGGCCGGTTCGAACCACAGGCCATGGCCGGCCTCGGCCAGTTGCTTCCAGGGAAAGAGTTCGCCGGGATCGGTCTTGCGATCCGGCGCCAGGTCGGAATGGGCGATGATGCGGTTGTCTGGAATGCTCCAGCGACTGCGGATGTCGTCGATCAGGGCGATGAGCGCCGCGACCTGGGCCTCGGGAAAGGCGCGGTAGCCGAACTCGTGGCCCGGATTGACGATCTCGATGCCGATGGAGGCGGCGTTGCAGTCGTCCTCGCCCTGCCAGACGCCGCGACCGGCGTGCCAGGCGCGACGTTCCTCGGGGACCAGATGGAAGATGCGGCCGTCTTCCTCGACCATATAGTGGGCCGAGACCTTGGCGTTGGGGTCGCGCAGACGCGCCAGAGCAGCCTCGCCCGTCTGCATGCCCGTATAGTGCAGAACCAGCATGTCGGGCGGCGCACGGCGCGCGTCGAAGTTAGGCGAAGGCGCGTCGATGTAGGCGGTCATGGGAAGGGCCAGCTCAGCGGCCGTTGCGTTCCCAGCCGTAGGCGACCCAGGCGCCGTCCACCTTGTGCGCCTCGATCAGGTCGGGATCGCCATTGCGGCGGCGCAGGGTCGTGTTGCGACGGGTCCGCATGACCAGTCCGACCAGGAAGACCAGCACGCCTGCGATCAGGGCGATCACGGCCACCGCTGCGGCAGTGACGACGGCCAGCACCGCACCCACGGCCATGGCGCAGACGGCGGCGATCATGCCGGCGACCCACATGACGGAGGCCACGATCCCATTGGGACGGCGGCGGGCGGCGAAACCGATGGTGGCGAGACGTTCAGGCTGGAACATGGATCATCCTTTCAGGCGATCCGAGGAACGCCTGACACGCAATGTCGGTCCATAGGGTCCTGCGGTCAATGGATGGTCGCCTCACGGCTGCGTGCGATGACGCCGCAGCTTTGCGTCAGAAGAACGGCTGATCGGCCAGCACCACCGCGCCTTCGTTGCGCATCCGCTCGCCCTCGATCCGGCGCATCACCGCCTGGGCCTGGGGATCGGCCATGACGCCGCCAAGGGTCACCAGGGCCTGGGCCGCCTCGGTCTGGACGCCGAACATGTCCGAGATCGCCTCCCAGGTCGATTGCGGCTCGGGGAAGCGTTTGAAGCGCACGGATTCGCCGGCGGAAATCTTGGCCAGGGCCTTGGCCTTGGCCACCGCCTCGGTAACGCCGCCCAGCTGATCGACCAGGCCCAGGGGCAGGGCCTGGGCCCCGGTCCAGACACGGCCCTTGGCGATCTCGCGCACACGGTCCGGCGACAGTTTGCGGCCCGTGGCCACGCGGGCGATGAAGTCGTCGTAGATCCGGTCCATCGAGCCGGCGAAGGCCGCACGCTGTTCCGGCGTGAACTCCTGCGTCGGCGAGAAGGCGTCGGCGTACTGGCCGCCCACCGTCAGCTCGCGCATGTCGACGCCGAACCGGCCCAGCGCATCGGCCAGCACGAACTTGCCGCCGAACACGCCGATCGAGCCGGTCAGGGTCGAGGGTTGGGCCACGATCCAGTCAGCTTCCGAACTGACCCAGTAACCGCCCGAGGCGGCGTAGGCGCCCATGGAGACCACCACCGGCTTGCCCGCCGCCCGCGCCGCGCGCACGGCGGCCAGGATCTGTTCCGAGGCTTCCGGCGAGCCGCCGGGCGAGGAGACGCGGAAGACGATGGCCTTGACGCTCTTGTCCTTGATGGCGTCGTAGATGGCCTCGGCCGTGTCGTCGGAATGGATGGACGATCCGCCGCCGAAGCTGCCGCCGCCGCCACGACCGGTGACGATGGCCCCCTCCCCGCCGACGATGGCGATGGCGTTCTTACCCGATCCGGTGCGTTCGCCCTTCTGGCTGGCGTAGTCGCCGAACTCGACGATCTCGGCGCCCTTGCCTGCGCGGGTCTTGATGGCGGCCTCGGCCTCCTCGACCTGGCCGACCTTGTCGATCAGTCGGTTGGCCAGAGCCTGGGGCGCCGAATAGGGGCCGGCCTCGATGATCGTCTTCAGCGCCGGCGCGGTCGTCTTGCGATCCCTGGCGGCGTTGGCCAAGGCGCTGTCGTAGATGGACGTCATCCACGCGGTCATCGCCTCGCGGTGCGGGCCAGTATAGTCGCTCTGGGTGTATTCGTTGACGGCGTTCTTGTACTCATAGCGCTGTTCGAAGTCCGGTTTGACGCCGTATTTCTCGAAGGCGCGGCCCAGGAACAGGCTGTCGGCCGAGAAGCCCGTGGCCTGGAAGCCGGCGGTGTTCTGCATCCACAGTTCCGACGCCGAGGCCCCGACCATATAGGTGGACATGACCGCGCCGACGGGCGCGAAGCCCTGGCTGTGGGCGATGACCGGCTTGCCCGAGGCGCGGAAGCGGTGGATGGCCTGGCGCAGTTCGTCGGCGGTCGCGGGCGTCATGCCGCTTTCCGGCAGGCGGATCAGCAGGGCCTTGACGCTGTTGTCGCCCTGGGCCTGATGCAGGCCGTCCACGACCTGGGTCAGGGCCAGGCCCGAACCGCCGAAGGCCGCGAACGGATTGGACGACGGCTGGTCGCTGATCCCGCCGCGCAGGTCCAGTTCCAGCACGGTGTTCGCCGGGGTCGTCGGCTTGGACGAGGAGGCGATGGCGACGGTCAGCAGGACAACGGGAATGACGACGAGGAAGAGGATCAACCCGGTGAAGACACCAAGGACCGTCAGGAAGAATTGCTTCATCGGTGGGGAAACGCGCGCTCGCAGGCCGGAAATGGCCGCGCCAGCATAGGGGGACGCGGGCCGTCGTCAAATGAAGGTCGCGCAATATCCGACGGGCCTTCGCGTTCGCACCCGCAAACCGTTTGCTGCGGCGCGGCGCCCCGATTGATGCGGGCCTCTAAAATCCCTATATGAGCCGCCTGAGAGCGAGGGCCTGCGCCCCGCGTATATTTGGAGACCGCGCCATGCTGGTCACCCTGATGAAGTCCAAGCTGCACCGCGCCACGGTGACCCAGGCCGATCTCGACTATGAGGGATCGATCGCCATCGACATGGACCTGCTGGACGCGGCGGGCATATATCCGCACGAACAGGTCGATGTGCTGAATATCACCAACGGCGCGCGGTTCACCACCTACGCCATCGAGGCTCCGCGCGGCTCGCGCGTGATCGGCGTCAACGGCGCCGCCGCCCGCCTGGTCCAGAAGAACGACAGGGTCATCGTGGTCACCTATGGCCAGATGCCCCAGGAAGAAGCCCGCCAGTGGAACCCGAACGTAGTTCTGCTGGACGACGCCAACGAGATCAAACACGCCTAGCCGCGTCTCCTCCCCACATCGTGGGGAGGGGGACCGCGAAGCGGTGGAGGGGCCCTCCACGCCCCACAGAATGCAAAAAAGGCCCGCCGTCGCCGGCGGGCCTTTCTTCGTTTCGGCCGATGGAATCAGCGGGCGATGTCGTAGACGCCCGTGATGTCGATCCGCACCGTCAGTTCGCCGGCGGCGACCGGGGTGCTTTCGTCGCGGACCGCCATGGCGCGCGCGGCGTACATCGGGGCCGGCGGCGGGGCGGAATAGCCGCCGCCTTCGGTCAGGTTGCGGATGCCCGACAGCTGGACGTTCAGCGACTGGGCGTACAGCTGAGCCTTGGCCTGCAGATTGCGCACGGCCAACTGACGCGCCTGGTTCTCGGCCGTCGTGGGGTCCTTCAGGCCGAAGCTGATGCCGTCGATCTGGTTGACGCCGGCGGCGACCACGGCGTCGGCCGTCGTACCGACCTTGGTCAGGTCGTTGATAACCACCGTCACGCGGTTGACCGCCTGATAGCCGCGCAGCTTGGGCGGTTCGTTCTGCACATAGTCATATTGCGCCGACAGGTTCAGGCCCGAGGTCTGGATGTCGCGCTCGGCGATGCCGGCGCGGCGCAGGGCGGCGACGACGCGCGTCATCTGCGCAGCGTTGTCGCGCATTGCTTCCTGGGCGGTGACGGCCTCGGTCTGGACGCCGAAGGTGATGGTGGCCATGTCGGGCGCGGCCTTGACCTCGCCATAGGCCGACAGGTTCAGCGACGGCGCAGGCTGCATCATGTGCATGGTTCCCATGGACGGATCTGCGGTCTGGGCCATGGCGCGCGGCGTGGCGGCGGCCAGGAAGGCGGCGGCGGCGACGGCTCCGCCCACCGCCAGGGTCTTCAGCGAGACGGTCTTCATCGGGGCGGCGGGTGTGCGGGTCATGCGGTCTTCTCCGTAAGCGATCCAGGACGGCGCCTTCGCCGATCCGTTGCAACGACCTTGGCCGTTCTCGCCTGAACGAACGCCCGTGCGCCCTGGCAGTTTCCGTTCATCTTCGTGAAATCGCCGAAAGACCGCCTTCTTGTCCGCCCCCGCTTGGCAAGCCGCGCTCGCGCCTGCTAGGCGAGACCCCTTCCGCCGAGGCGCGCCTTGGGGGCCTGTAGCTCAATGGTTAGAGCCGACCGCTCATAACGGTCTGGTTGGGGGTTCGAGTCCCTCCGGGCCTACCAACGCTTGTCACCACACTTCGCTCAATTCACGCAGATGCGCGCCCGGTCGTTGATCCAACAGTCGCCGTTCTGGCGCACAGTCCCCAAGCGGTCGCCGGCCTTGTCGTCGTCGGGGTCGGCATTCCAGGTCGCGTCTGCCGAGCCATCGGCCAACAAGACCACCACGGCGAAGTGAGAGTTCTTCGGCTTGCCCTCGGACCAGGCGTTCATCGTGTAGCCGCCGTCGCCGAACGGATAGACCAAGCAGGGGTCGTCGAGCAGAACGTCGCCATCGACAGAAAGATAACATTGCTTGCGCGACGCCGTCGGCGAAGTCTCGGGGCTCGTGTCGGCGCTGGCAGTTTTGGCAGGCGCTGGTGTCGGCTCTGGCGCGGACGGCGCGGGAGTCGGCGTAGGTTCCGCTTCTGCCGCTGGGGAGCCGGCGTCCTGACCGCAGCCTGCCGCCGCAGCCGACAGCATCAGGGCGGCGATCAGGCTCAGCGATCGTGAGGGGATCGATTCCACGCGACGAACTCCGTCGTTGTCTCTCAGCACCAACACGGCGGCGCTCGGAAGCGTTCCGCACCAAGGGGCAGCGATTGATGATGCCCCTCCCTTTCGGCCGGCCGCTCGCCTATATCGCCAGCCTGTTCCCTCTCGGAGTTTCCCCATGGCCTATGTCGCTCGCACCGATCGTCCCTCGGACAAGGCCGCGCGCTATCTGGAGGTTGAGGAGGAGATCCTGGCCGTGCTGGAGGGGGAGCCGAACGTGACGGCGCGGATGGCGACGGTGGCGTCGATGCTGGCGGATGCGTTCGCGCACTATTTCTGGACCGGCTTCTATGTCGTGGCGCCGGACAAGGAAGACGAGCTGGTGGTCGGGCCGTATCAGGGGACGCTGGGGTGTCTGCGGATCGCGTTCGGGCGCGGGGTGTGCGGGACGGCGGCGGCGACGCGCCAGACGCAGCTGGTCGAGGACGTTCATGCCTTTCCCGGTCACATCGCCTGCGACAGCCGCTCGGCCAGCGAGATCGTGGTTCCGGTGCTGGACGCGTCGGGCGCGCTGATCGCGGTGCTGGATGTGGATGCGACGACGCCCGCCGCCTTCGATACCGAGGATCAGGCGGCGCTGGAGCGGTTGATGGCGAAGGTGTTCGCGGCCGGTTGATCCCGCCGCCCCCGGCTCTATGGTCCCCGGCGACATGGAGGATCGGATGACACAGCGGACAGTCGCAATCACGGGCGGGCATGGCGTCCTGGGCCGGGCGGTGCTGGAGGCGGCGCTGAAGGCCGGCTGGCAGGTCGCGGTCATCGATCATGCGACAGGCCATCCCGTGCCGCAGGGCGTGCTGGAGGTCGGCGGGGTCGATCTGACGGACGCGGGCCAGGCGCAAGGGGCCGTCGATGCGGTCATCGCCCGGTTCGGGCGGCTGGACGCCCTGTTGAACATCGCCGGCGGCTTCGTCTGGCAGACGACCGACGATGCGGAACCGGCCTGGGCGCGGATGCAGGCGCTGAACGTCACGACGGCCGTCAACGCCAGCCGCGCGGCGCTGGATGCGCTGAAGGCCTCGCCCGAGGGTCGGATCGTCAATGTCGGGTCGGCCGCCGCGTTGAAGGCCGGCGCCGGCATGGGTCCCTATGGTGCGGCCAAGGCCGGGGTCCACGCCCTGACCCAGGCCCTGGCGGAGGAGCTGAAGGCCACATCCGTCACCGTCAACGCCGTCCTGCCCTCCATCATCGACACGCCCGCCAACCGCAAGGACATGCCCGACGCCGATCCGGCGACCTGGGTCGCGCCGGCCGATCTGGCGGCGGTGATCCTGTTCCTCGCCTCGCCCGAGAGCCGGGCCATGACCGGCGCCCTGGTGCCCGTGACGGGCCGCGTCTGATGCGAAGCGACCGGGTCCGCAGCGTCCTTTATCTGCCGGCCTCCAATGCGCGGGCGATCGAGAAGGCGCGGACGCTGGATTGCGATGTCGCCGTGCTGGACCTGGAGGACGCGGTGGCGCCCCAGGCCAAGGCCGCCGCGCGCGCCGCCGCCGTCGAGGCGTTTCGGGGCGGCGGGTTCGGACCGCGCCTGGGCGTGCGGGTCAATGGGCTGGACACCGAGTGGGGGCTGGACGATCTGGCGGCGATGAAGGCGGCGGGGGCGTCGCTGGTGGTCGCGCCCAAGGTGGAGACGCCCGAGGCGATCCACGCCCTGTCGGCCGGCTTGCCCAAGGGCTGCGCCCTGTGGGCCATGATCGAGACGCCGCGCGCCCTGATGGCCCTGGCCGACATTGCATCCGCAGATGGGGCGCTGGACGGGCTGATGCTGGGGGTCAACGATTTGGCTAAGACGCTGGGGACCGGGGCGTCTGCGGATCGCGAGCCGTTCAAACCGTGGCTGGCCCTGCTGGTCGCCGCCGCACGGGCCAATGGCTTGCTGGCCATCGACGGGGTGTTCAATCGGATCGACGATGCTGACGGCCTGGTGGCCGAGGCATTGCAGGGACGGCTGTACGGGTTCGACGGCAAGAGCCTGATCCACCCGGCCCAGATCGCCGGGGCCAACGCCGCCTTCTCCCCGTCGGACGCCGAGATCGCCCAGGCCCGCGCGGTGGTCGCCGCCTTTGCAGAACCGGACGCCGAAGGTCAGGGCGCGATCCGCGTGGACGGGGCCATGGTCGAGCGGCTGCATCTGGACCAGGCGAAGGCGCTGCTGGCGCGGGCGCAAGGGGCCTAGCCGCCTTCACGCAACCGCCCTAAACCTCGCGTCGAAACTTAGCGGACCCGCCTTGACCCTACCTGCCGACACGCCTTCGACAATTCCGGCCTGGGTCTGCGCGCCCGGCGTCCTGAAGGTTCCGTTTCTCGACGTCTTCCTGCCTGACTACGACCTGCGTCGCTTGCCGGGGGACGATGTGCAGGCCGTGCTGGGCTGGGGGATGAAGCCGACGGCGGCGGCGGGGCGGCGGTGGGCGCAGAAGAACGGCCGGCCCTATGTGGCGCTGGAGGACGGGTTCCTGAGATCGGTCGGGATCGGCGAGGCGGGGGCGACCAGCCTGAGCCTGATCGTCGACGATCTGGGCGTCTATTACGATGCGACGCGGCCCAGCCGTCTTGAGCAGTTGATCCAGACGGCCGACGACTGGTGCGACCCGGCCATGACCGCCCGTGCGCGGGGGCTGATCGACCGGATCGTGGCGTCAGGCGTGTCCAAGACGAACATGGGCGGGCCGCTGGATCCGGGCCTGCTGAAGCCCGGTCGGCGCGTGCTGATCGTGGACCAGACGTTCGGCGACGCCTCCATCGCCTGTGGTCTGGCGACGGCGCAGAGCTTCGACCAGATGATCGCCGCCGCCCGCCGCGACGAACCGGACGCCCAGTTGATCGTCAAACGCCACCCGGCCGTGGCGGCGGGTCGCAAGCGCGGCTGCGTGACCGACCTGGCCGGGGTCACCCTGGTGGACACGGACGTGCGGCCCGCCGACCTGCTGGCGGCGGTGGATGCGGTCTATTGCGTCACCTCGGCCCTGGGGTTCGAGGCCCTGTTGCGCGGCCTGCCGGTGCGGTGTTTCGGGGCGCCCTTCTATTCCGGCTGGGGCCTGACGACCGATGCGGTTCAGACCGGCCGACGCGGCGTAGCGCGCTCCATCGAACAGGTCGCCGCCGCCGCCCTGATCGCCTACAGCCGCTATGTCGATCCCGTCACCGGTGAGCGGTGCGAGGCCGAGCAGGCGCTGGAGCGGTTGATCGCGCTGCGCGACCGGGCCGAGCGGCTGGCGGGGTCGTGGTCGGCGGTGGGGTTTGCGCCGGCCAAGCGGCCTCCGGTGCGCCGCCTCCTGAACTCGCCCAAGGCGACGATGCGATACTTCATGTCGCCGTCGCGCGCCGCCGCCCATGCGACCGAAACCAACGGCCGGCTGATCTGGTGGGCGGGCAAGGAGAGCGACGCGACGCGACAGGCGGCGGCTGCGTTTGATGGCCCCACGGTGCGGATGGAGGACGGCTTCATCCGCTCGCGCGGCCTGGGGTCGGACTTCGTCGGCGCCCTCTCGGTCGCCCTGGACGACCAGGGCGTCTATTACGACCCGTCGCGCCCATCGCGGCTGGAGACTTTGATCGAGGCGACCGAGGCCACGCCCCACCAAGTGGCGCGCGCCGCAGCGCTGGGCGCGCGCATCGTCCAGGCCGGTCTGTCGAAATACAATCTGAAGGGCCAGGCGCCAGCTGACTGGCCTGCTGATCGCGACATCCTGCTGGTCGTCGGCCAGGTCGAGAACGACAAGTCGATCCTGCTGGGCTGCGAGCCGGACCTGGCCACCAACTCGGCCCTGGTCGAGGCCGCGCGGGCGGACCATCCCGACGCCTTCCTGATCTATCGCAATCACCCCGACGTGCTGGCGGGCAACCGGCCGGGGCGGCTGGACGCCTCGGCGATGGCGTCGGTCGATGCGAGCGCGGATGGGCTGGACATCATCGACTGCCTGAACGCCTGCGCGCGGGTGGCGACCCTGACCTCGCTGACCGGGTTCGAGGCCCTGATGCGGGGCAAGGCCGTGTCGGTCTATGGGCGGCCCTTTTATGCGGGATGGGGGCTGACCGACGACCGGCTGACGTTTGCGCGCCGCACCCGCCGGGCGAGCGTGGATCATCTGATCCTGGCGGCCCTGGTCCACTATCCGATCTATGTCACGCCGTCGGGCTGGCCCTGCGAGGCGGAAGACCTCGTCCAGGCCCTGATCGCGGCGCGCGACCAGCCCACGCCCAAGGCGCCGCGCGGTCAGGTGCAGCGCTGGGCTGCGGGGATCATCGCCAGTCTCGACCGCAGGCCGCCGCCGTCCTATTGACGCGTTCTGATAGGAAACGGACTGTCCTCAAACAGACCAAGACATCCTCAAGCAGCGAGACGCCGCGCGTCGAGCGATAGGACAAGAACAAAGTGACCCACGCCGTCATCGCCGCCACCGGCCTCTTCACCCCCGAACAGTCGGTCTCCAACGCCGAACTGGTCGACAGCTACAACGCCTGGGCCGACGGCTGGAACGCCCGCCACGCCGCCCAGATCGAGGCCGGCGAACTGGAGGCCAAGGCCCACTCCTCGCCCGAGTTCATAGAGAAGGCGTCGGGCATCAAGAGCCGGTTCGTGCTGGACAAGGCCGGGATCATCGATCCCGAGCGGATGGCCCCGAACCTGGCCGAACGCTCCAACGACGAGATCTCGATCCTGGCCGAGATGGCGGTCAAGGCCGCGCGTCAGGCGATCGCGGCCTGGGGCAAGCCGGTCAGCGAGATCGGCGCCGTCCTGTGCGCCGCCTCGAACATGCAGCGCGCCTATCCCGCCATGGCGATCGAGGTGCAGCAGGCCCTGGGCATCGAGGGTTTCGCCTTCGACATGAATGTGGCGTGCAGCTCGGCGACCTTCGGGATCAAGACGGCGACGGACTTCATCGCCGGCGGCTCGGTCAAGGCGGTGCTGATGGTCAACCCCGAGGTCTGTTCTGCCCACCTGAACTTCACCGACCGCGACAGCCATTTCATCTTCGGCGACGTGGCCACGGCGGTGATCGTGGAATCGTCCGAGACGGCGGGGCCGGGCGGCTGGGACGTGCTGGGCACGCGGCTGAAGACGACCTTCTCGAACAATATCCGCAACAACTTCGGCTTCCTGAACCGCAACGCGCGCGACACCGCGCATCTGGATACCCCAGCCGCCGACGACAGCGTCCAGAACGACAAGCTGTTCATCCAGCAAGGTCGCAAGGTGTTCCGCGACGTGGTGCCGATGGTGTCGGACATGATCGTGGATCACGCCGGCGAACTGGGCCTTGATCCACATGCCCTGAAGCGGTTGTGGCTTCACCAGGCCAACATCAACATGAACACGATGATCGGCAAGAAGGTGCTGGGGCGCGAGCCCTCGGCGGGCGAGAACGTCATCATCCTGGACGACTACGCCAACACCTCCTCGGCCGGGTCGATCATCGCCTTCCACCTGCACAACGACGGGTTTGCGCCCGGCGAGACCGGTCTGATCTGCAGCTTCGGCGCCGGCTATTCCGCCGGGACGGTCTTCGTCAGGAAACGCGGCTAGGGGCGGGAAACCAAAGTTCGGGACCGGCGTTACGCCAAGTTAATCCCTTTTCCAGATGATAATCGCGTCGGCCACGCTTGAATCCGTCACAGGATTTTGCAACGCATTGGCTTGTCGAGAACAGGGGAGTTCCCAGATGGCTCAGACGACACCGAAAACGGTGCTGGAAAGCCTGGCCCAGGATATCGCCGCCGTGCTGAAGAGCATGGGCGGTTCGGCCCACCAGAATGTGGTCGTGGACTGCGTGGCGGCGCTCAAACGGCAGCGCGGCGAGGCCGTGAACCCGCCTGACCTGCGTCAGAAGATCATCGAAGCCTTCGAACAGTATCGTGACTGGTTCACCCGTCCGTTCGGCGAAGGCTCGCAACGCTGGGCCCTGGCCGGCGACTTCGCCTGACAACCGCCGCCTGAATGCGAAAGGCGCGCTCCTTGCGGAGCGCGCCTCGTTGCGTCGGTCTGAGCGTCGGGATCAGAAGCGACGGATGTAGCTTACCGAATAGGCGTCCGCCTCGGTGGCGGCGTCATCGCGATAGTCGCGGCGCGTCCAGTCCGCCCGCACGCCGTTCACCCCATCCAGATAGTAGTTGGCGCCGGCGCCGTAGTTCCAGCTGTCGCCGCCCACGTCGGTGTTGGCGCCCGGAAACTCCTGCTTCAGCTCGGTGTGGCCGTAACCGCCGCGCGCGAACAGCTCCAGCTTGTCGCCGACCGGATATTTGCCGACCACGTAACCGGCGGCGTCCCACTCGTGCTTGATCGAGCCGTCGACGCCCGCAGCGGTGAAGTCGTCGTCCTTCACACCGACCGAGGCTTCAGTCTCGACGGCGATGTAACGGTTCAGGTTTACGCCCAGACGACCGGTGACGGCGCCCGTCGTTGCATTGTCGCCTTCAAGATGAGTGTAGCCCAGCGAGCCGTAACCGCGCGGCTCGGGATTGGTTTGAGCAAAAGCCGGAGCGGCGATTGCGGAAACGGCGACGGCGGCGAGAAGAATGTTACGCATTGTTTCTTATTAACTCCTAGATGTGATGACCGAACCGATCATCAGCCCCATCCAGCGAGTGCTTAAATAGGTCAGGACTTCATCTGTTCCAGAGGCCCGGAAACACGCCGAATGCCTGTGGACGTCGGGACACATACGTCGTTCCGCCAAGATTGGCGGTTTTGTGACAAAGAAAAAGGGCGACCTCTGCAGAGGCCGCCCTTTTCTCGTTCCTGCTGTGCAGAAGGCTTAGCGGTCCTTTTCGCGCTCCACGTTCAGTGCCGCCTGCGCCGCCGCCAGACGCGCGATCGGCACGCGGTAGGGCGAGCAGGAGACGTAGTCCAAACCGGCCTTCTCGCAGAAGGCGATGGACGACGGATCGCCGCCGTGTTCGCCGCAGATGCCCAGCTTGACCTCGGGCCGCACCGCGCGACCCCGCTCGGCGGCGATCTCGATCAGGCCGCCGACGCCGTCCTGGTCCAGACGCACGAACGGGTCGGTCTCGAAGATGCCCTTGTCCAGATAGGCCTGCAGGAACCGGCCCGAGTCATCGCGGCTGATGCCGAAGGTCGTCTGGGTCAGGTCGTTGGTGCCGAAGCTGAAGAACTGGGCGTATTCGGCCAGGTCCCCCGCGCGGATGGCGGCGCGCGGCAGTTCGATCATGGTGCCGACCAGATAGTCGATGCTCTCGCCCGTCTCCTCGAACACAGCCTTGGCGGTGCGGTCGGTCAGTTCGCGCAAGAACTTCATCTCCAGACCCAGGGCGACCAGCGGGTGCATGATCTCCGGCAGCGGGGCCTGGCCCGACGTCTTCTGCACCTCCAGCGCCGCCTCGATGATAGCGCGGACCTGCATCTCGTAGATCTCGGGATAGGCGACGCCCAGGCGACAGCCGCGATGGCCCAGCATGGGGTTGGTCTCGTGCAGTTCCTTGGCGCGCCGTTTCAGCTTGTCGGCGTCGATGCCTGACGAGGCGGCCAGGGCGTCGATGTCTTCCTCGGTGTGCGGGATGAACTCGTGCAGCGGCGGGTCCAGCAGGCGCACCGTCACCGGCAGACCGGCCATGATCTCGAACAGCTCGACGAAGTCCGACTTCTGGAACGGCGCGATCTTGGCCAGGGCGGTGCGGCGGCCGGCCTCGTCGTCGGCCAGGATCATCTCGCGCACGGCGGCGATCCGGGTGTCGTCGAAGAACATGTGCTCGGTGCGGCACAGGCCGATGCCCTCGGCGCCGAAGCCGCGCGCGGTCTTGGCGTCCAGCGGGGTCTCGGCGTTGGCGCGGACCTTCAGGCGGCGGACCTTGTCGGCCCAGGCCATCAGGGTCTGGAAGTCGCCGGTCAGCTCGGGCTCGATCATCGGCACGGCGCCGTCCAGCACCTCGCCCTTCGACCCATCGATGGTGATGATCTCGCCGGTCTTGAAGGTGCGGCCGCGCGCGGTGAACGTGCCCTTGGCCTCGTCGATATGGATTTCACCGGCGCCGGAGACGCAGGCGCGCCCCATGCCGCGCGCCACGACGGCGGCATGGCTGGTCATGCCGCCCCGCGCCGTGACGATGCCGCGCGCCGCGTGCATGCCGTGAATGTCCTCAGGACTGGTCTCCTCGCGCACCAGGATGACCGCCTCGCCCAAGCCGGACATGCGTTCGGCCTCGTCGGCGTCGAAGACGATTTTGCCGGTCGCCGCGCCGGGCGAAGCCGGCAGGCCGGCGGCGACCACAGTGCGGGCCGCATCGGGGTCCAGCGTCGGGTGCAGCAGCTGGTCCAGAGCCGACGGCTCGACCCGGCTGATCGCCTCTTCCTGGGTGATGACGCCCTCGGCGGCTAGATCCACGGCGATCTTCAGCGCCGACTTGGCCGTGCGCTTGCCGTTGCGGGTCTGCAGCATCCAGAGCCGGCCCTGTTCGACCGTGAACTCGATGTCCTGCATGTCGCGGTAATGGCTCTCCAGCGTGTTCACCACCTCGACGAACTGGCCGAACACCTCGGGCATGGCCTCTTCCATCGAGGGGGCGGTCTCGCCCATCTCCTCGCGGCCGATCCTGGTCAGGCTTTGCGGCGTGCGGATGCCCGCGACCACGTCCTCGCCCTGGGCGTTGATCAGGAACTCGCCGTACAGGCGCGCCTCTCCGGTCGAGGGGTTGCGGGTGAAGGCCACGCCGGTCGCCGAGGTCTCGCCCATATTGCCGAACACCATCGACTGGACGCTGACGGCCGTGCCCCAGCTCTCGGGGATGTCGTGCATGCGGCGATAGAATTTGGCCCGGTCGTTCATCCAGCTGGCGAAGACGGCGCCCACGGCGCCCCACAGCTGGTCATTGGGATCCTGCGGGAAGGGATGGCCCAGCTCGCGCTCGACCACGACCTTGTAGTCGGCGACCACCTTCTGCCAGTCCTCGGCCTTCAGATCGGTGTCGACGGTGACGCCCAGCCGGTCCTTGTGCTGGTCCAGCACCTCTTCGAAATCATCGTGGCTGAGGCCCAGCACGACGTTCGAATACATGGTGATGAAGCGGCGATAGCTGTCGAACGCGAAGCGGCGGTCGCCCGACAGTTTGGCCAGACCCTCGACCGTCTCGTCGTTCAGACCCAGGTTCAGGACGGTGTCCATCATGCCCGGCATCGAGGCCCGCGCGCCCGAGCGCACCGAGACCAGCAACGGGTTGTTCACGTCGCCGAACGTCTTGCCGACGATGCCCTCGACCTGATCAAGGGCGGCCTTCACCTGGGCTTCCAGGTCGGCGGGATAGGTCTCGCCGTTGGCGTAATAGTGGGTGCAGACCTCGGTGGTGACGGTGAAGCCCGGAGGGACCGGCAGACCCAGCGAAGACATTTCCGCGAGGTTCGCGCCCTTTCCCCCGAGAAGGTTCTTCATCGACGCGTCGCCGTCGGCGGAGCCTCCGCCGAAGCCGTACACCCACTTGGTCATATTGCAGTCCCTGAGCTTTTCGGATCGTCCGGCGGGTTGCCCCCGCTCGCACATGCAGCACGATCTAGCGCGGAGGAACCGGCTTGGCCATGGCGGATGTAACAATGCGTGAGCGGGTAACCGGTTTCCTGGCCCAGGTTTTCAGCACTCCTTCTCCCAGTGGGAGAAGGTGGCCCGAAGGGCCGGATGAGGGTCGGCCGGTGGGCCAACTCGCACCACCCGCCCCTCACCCTTTCGCGCAAGAACGCCGGCTTCGCCGTCGTGCGCTCAAGCCCTCTCCCAATGGGAGAGGGAGGCGGGGATGCGGCCCCTACCCCGCGATCTGACCGAAGTCCGCGACCTGGCCCATCACGTCGCGCACCTGGCCCAGCAGCTTCAGGCGGTTGTCGCGTTCGGCGGGGACGTCGGAGTTGACCAGCACGTCCTCGAAGAACCGGTCCACCGGGGCGCGCAAGGCGGCCAGGGCCGTCATGGCGGCGGCGAAGTCCTCGGTCTCCAGCGCGGCCTCGACGGCGGTGCGGGCGGCGCCGACGGCGAAGGCCAGGACGGTCTCGGGCTCGGGCTGGTTCGGCAGGCCGGTCTGGACCATGCCGGTCGGCAGCGGCCCCTTCTTCTCCTCGGCGCGCAGGATGTTGGACGCGCGCTTGTAGCCGGCCAGCAGATTGGCCCCGTCGTCCGTGGCGAGGAAGGCGGCCAGCGCTTCCACGCGGCGGACGATGCGGACGAGGTCGTCGTCGCCCAGGGCGAAGACGGCGGCGACGAGGTCGTGGCGCTGGCCCTGGTCGCGGAGCAGGACCGTCAGGCGGTCGGCGAGGAAAGGCACCAAACCATATTCGTCATCGCCTTCCCAGACGGTTTCAGGATCATTGAGAAGATCTGAAGACCTCGCCATGGCAGCATCCGACCGCCCGAGCTCAACTCGCAATCTGTCAATTTTGGTAGTCGCGAGTTCAGTGGCGGTTGTCTGAACGTGGGTTGCTGCCAGCGTCTTGCCGATCGCACTATGAATGCGAAGCTGTTGGCGCTGAATGATAACACGCAGCTTCGGTCGAACCCCATTTTCTAGCACCAGCCGGATCACGCCCAGCGCGGCACGGCGCAGAGCATACGGATCCTTCGACCCCGTGGGCTTTTCGTCGATGGCGAAGAAGCCGACCAAGGTGTCCAGCTTGTCGGCCAGGGCGACGGCGACCGTGACCGGCGCGGTCGGGACCGTGTCGGCGGGGCCTTGCGGCTTGTAGTGGTCGCGGACGGCGTCGGCGATGCGGTCCCTTCTCCCCTCGGGGGAGAAGGTGGGCGGCGAAGCCGCTCGGATGAGGGGGCTGCCGGACGCGGACTCGGCGGTCGAGGGCGAAGAGGCGGACACAGCCCCCTCATCCGTCTCGCTCCGCGAGCCACCTTCTCCCCCGAGGGGAGAAGGAGAAATCCGGGCGTAATAGCCGCCCATGATCCCCTGCAGTTCAGGGAATTCGCTGACCATGCCCGACAGCAGGTCGGCCTTGGACAGGCGAGCGGCCTCGAACGCCTCTTCAGGATCAGCGCCCACCAGCGGAGCGATCTCGCGGGCAAGCGCCGCGATGCGCTCGACGCGTTCGGCCAGCGTCCCCAGTTTGGCGTGGAAGGTGACGCCGGACAGTTTGGCGTTCCAGGCGTCGAAGCCGACCTTCTGGTCCTCGTCCCAGAAGAAGCGGGCGTCGTTCAGGCGGGCGCTCAGCACGCGGCTGTTGCCGGCGGCCAGGGCCTTGCCGCCGTCGGTGGCCTCGACATTGGCGACGACCAGGAAGTTCGGGGCCAGGCCGTCTTTTGACGGATCGCGGACGGCGAAATACTTCTGATGCACCTTCATCGACAGGCGCACGACCTCGGGCGGCAGGGCCAGGAACTGCGGGTCCATGTCGCCCAGGATCGGGGTCGGCCATTCGGCGAGCCCCGCCACCTCGTCCAGCAGGCCGTCGTCATCGACCAAGGCGAGACCCCGCGCGGCGCAGGCGGCCTTGGCCTGTTCCAGGATGCGCAGCTTGCGGTCGGCTGCGTCGATCAGGACGAAATTGCTTTCCAGCTGGGTGCGATAGTCGACGAAATCGCTGACCTTGAGCGGCTGGCCCGAGCCGAGGAAGCGGTGCCCCTCGGTGATCGCGTCGGATTGAATCCCGTCGATCTCGAACGGCACGACCTTGCCGTCAAAAATGCACAGGATGCGCTTGATCGGCCGCACCCAGCGCAGGGTGCCAGAGCCCCAGCGCATCGACTTGGGCCAGGGGAAGGTGCGGATGACCTGGTCCACCGTCTCGGCGACCAGATCGGTCGTGGCGCGGCCTTTGGACGACAGGACGGCGAACAGGACGCAGTCACGCTCGGTCAGTTGGTCGCGGGTCAGGCCGGTCTTGCGCAGGAAGCCTTCCAGCGCCTGTTCGGGGGCGGAGGCGCGGGGACCCTTGACCTCTTCCTCACGGTCGGGCGTGGCGTCGGGCAGGCCGTCGATGACCAGGGTCAGGCGGCGCGGACCGGCGTAGGTGGTCAGGGCGTCCCAGGTCAGGCCGGCGGCCTTCAGCCGGTCGGAGACCATGCGGTCGAGGTCGCGCGCGGCGCCCTGCTGCATGCGGGCGGGGATTTCTTCGGAGAAGATTTCGAGAAGAAGTTGGGGCATCAGTCGGCGGACTCTTCGGTCGTGGCGGCAGACCGCATCAAGGTGAGGGCGACGTCGCGCAGGGCCAGCGACGCGTCGGCCGCACCCGGCTCTGCGCTGAAGGCGATGTTCAGCAGGAAGGGGCGCGGGGCCAAAAAGGCGGTCTGCAGGATGGCGAACCATTCGTCGCTGACCACGACCACGCCGCGCCAGCCGCCGGGCTGCGAAGTCAGATTACCGCTCAGATCACCGGCGGGGCGGACGATGCGAACCTCGGCCCACGACTCCTGGCCTTCGATTTCCACGCGGCCGCTGGAGAACAGCGAGATCGCCTCGCCGGGGTGCTGCTCCAGATTGATGTCGGCCAGATCGAAGGAGAGAATTCCGGAAACAGTGCTCACGACGCGGCCTTTTCATTTTCGACATAGGCCAGGGCGCAGGCTTTGCAGAGGTCGCGGATGCGGCCGATGTAGCTCTGGCGTTCGGCGACGGCGATGGCGCCGCGGGCGTCCATCAGGTTGAACAGGTGGCTGGCCTTCAGGACCTGGTCATAGGCGGGCAGGACCAGGGGCTGGTTTTGCGGGCCGCGCATGTCCAGCAGGCGCTGAACTTCAGACACCATGTCCTCGAACCGGCGCTTCAGCCCGTCCACGTCATAGCCGTGGAAGTTGGCCTCGGACTGCTGGCGCTCATTCTCCAGGAAGACCTCGCCGTAAGTCAGGCCCTCCTTGGTGAACTTGAGATCGTAAACATTGTCCACACCCTGAACATACATGGCCAGACGCTCCAGCCCGTAGGTCAGCTCGCCCGAGACCACATCGACCTCGATGCCGCCCACGCCCTGGAAATAGGTGAACTGCGTCACCTCCATCCCGTCGCACCAGACCTCCCAGCCCAGGCCCCAGGCCCCCACGGTCGGGTTCTCCCAGTCGTCCTCGACGAAGCGGATATCGTGCAGCTTCGGATCGATCCCGATGGCGGCCAGCGAACCCAGATACAGCTCCTGAAGGTTGTCCGGGTTCGGCTTCAGAATGACCTGGTATTGGTAATAGTGTTGGAGGCGGTTCGGGTTTTCGCCATAGCGGCCGTCGCCGGGGCGGCGGCTGGGCTGGACATAGGCGGCCTTCCACGGCCGGGGCCCGAGCGCGCGCAGCACCGTGGCGGGGTGCAGGGTCCCTGCCCCGACCTCGATGTCATACGGCTGGAGAATGGCGCAGCCCTGCTCGCCCCAGTAGCGGTGGAGCGTCAGGATCAGGTCCTGGAACGCGAGCGGCTCGGTCGAGGTGGTCAAATCGGGCTCGTGGGGAGGGCTGCAAAAAAGACGGCGGACCATAGGGCCCGCCGCCTTCTGCTTCAACACGCTCATGGCGCGTGGGTCGAGCCTTATTGCGGCGTCGTATCGCCTTCCGTCGCGCCGTCGACGGCGTCGGGCGTGGAAACCGGCGGCGTGGCCGCAGTATCATCGACCTGGCCGTCCGTCGTGTTCGGCACCGGCGGCGAGGCCGTGGTGGTGGTCGCAGCGGCCGGCTCGCCGCTGGGGGCGGTGTCGCCCGGCATGGCCGGCGCGGTGGTTTCCGTCGCTTCAGCCGGCGTGGCTTCGTCGGCGGGCGCCGCCTCAGCCGGGGCCGCAGCCTCCTCATCGCCCATGGCGGCCATGGAGTTGGCCGGGTTCAGGACTTGGTCGATCGGATAGACGGCGCCGTTCGAGGCGTCCAGCTCGGCGCTGACCACGGTGGCGGCGTCAGCCTTGATGGCCGAGCCGGTGCCGTCCAGCAGGATCTGGCTCTCGGCGGCGGTCGGCACGCCGCCCTTCTTGCCCTCGATCTGGTCGGGCGACACGTCGGCGACGATGACGTGATACAGCAGCAGCTGACGCAGCTCGGCTGCGTTGGCCGGATCCATCAGACGGGTGCGCTCGGCCTCGGGCACGGCGGCGAAGGCGGCGTCGGTCGGGGCGAAGATCGAAATGGCCGGGCGCGAGGCCAGGGTCTCGGTCAACTGGGCCGCATCCAGCGCGGCCAGCAGGGTGGTGAACTGACCGCTGGACTTCAGCACATCGACGACGGACTCACCGGCGGCGGGCGTGGCGGCCTGGGCGGTGGTCGTCGCCGGGGCCGGCGCGGTCTGCGGCGTCATGGGCGCAGCGGCCGCAGGCGAGGCCGGCATGGACGGATCGGTTTGCGGAACCGGGGCCGGCGTCTGGGCGGCCGGGTTAGGCGTGGTCGGAGGCGTCATCTCCTGGGCGAAGGCGGGCGCGGCCATCAGGGCGACCACGGCGGTGGCGGCAAGCAAATTTGCACGAAGCATGGCTGTATCCTTTTTCCTGTTTGAGGATCGCATCCTGGGGAGGAACGACCCGTTCCAGTCATCGGAACTGCCGACTCAAATCGGATACCAGCGATCCGGTTCCGAGATTTTGAAACAAACTGTAACTTTTGTGATGAACACGGCGAAACCTAGGCGGCATGGGCGTTCTGGAGCCATGACCGCCGATATTCGGTCACAAACCTTGCGGGTTTACTGTGCAGCCAGATGGGTTGCTGTCACCCAGGCCGTCGGATGTGCGGCGGCCAGGGCCGCCGCCGCCGCATTCGCCGCCGCCGGCGTCGGATACAGGCCGAACACCGTGGCGCCGGAACCCGACATCCGGGTCATCGCGACCTCTTTCGTCGCCGCCACGGCGGCCAGGGCCTCTGCGATGACGGGCGTCAGGGCCACGGCCGGGGGCTGAAGGTCGTTTCTTTGCGCGCCCAGCCAGTCGATCACGCCCGCGACCGACCAGTGGGCGGGCGGCGCCGGCCTGTCGGCGGCGTGAACCGATCCGGCGTCATAGGCGCGATAGACGGCCCCCGTCGGGGACGGGACGCCGGGGTTGAACAGCACGGCCGGCAACGGCGGCAGGCGGGGTTCGTCGGTCAGCCCCTCTCCCCGCCCCTCGGCCCAGGCTGAGCGGGCGCGCACGCACATGGGACCGTCGGCGCCGATCACCCCCGCGACTATCTCCAGCCCCGCATCGTCGATGTCGAGCGACAGCGCCTGCTGGGCCAGTTTCAGCGCCGTCCCCGCGTCCGACGATCCGCCGCCCAGCCCCGCCGCGATCGGCAACCGCTTGTCCAGCAGGACCTTGAGCCGGGGCTCGCCAGCGCCCGTCGCGTCTCCCAGCCGCCGGAGGGCGCGCAGGATCAGATTGTCCGGCTCCCCGGCCAGCCCCGCCCCGAACGGCCCGGTGACGCTCAACGACAGACGGTCGGCCGGCTCGACCGACACCCGGTCGCCCACATCGGCGAAGGCGACCAGGCTGGCCAGCGGGTGATAGCCGTCGGCGTCCACCGCTCCGACGTGCAGGAACAGATTGATCTTGGCCGGGGCCAATGCCGTCCGAAGCATGTCTTACAGCGTGGCGGGCGTGGCGGTCTGGCCCCCGTTCGCATCATCCAGCCCATTGGCGATCTTGCGCTCGACCTCGGCCCGGCGCTCGGGCTCGGGCTCCAGCACCAGGACGCGGTTCCACAGCCAGACGGCCTCGCGCTGGCGGCCCACCCGCCAATAGGCGTCGCCGAGGTGGTCGTTGATCTCGGCGTTGGCGGGCTCCTTGTCGACGGCCTGTTCCAGGGTGTCGACGGCGGTCTCGTACTGGCCCTGTTTGAACTGGGCCCAACCCAGCGAGTCCTGGATGTTGCCGTTCTCCGGCTCCAGCGCATGGGCGCGCGCGATCATCTCGGCGCCTTCCTGAACCCGCAGCCCCTTGTCCACCCAGAGGTAGCCCAGATAGTTCAGCATGTCGGCGTCGTTCGGCGCGGCCTGAAGCGCGGCCCACAGCTCGGCCTCGGCCTCCGACGTCCGGTTCAGCGCCTCATAGGTCGCCCCGCGCAGGAAATGGACCCCCGCCCCCTGATCGGCGGTGTTCAGCACCGGGCTGTCGAGCAGGGCCAGCGCCTCTTCGTGGCGTTTCAGCTGGATCAGCTGCCCCGCCAGGGCCAGGGCGATGCGCTGATCCTGCGGTTCGGCGGCGGCGGCGCGACGCATTTCGACCAGGGCGTCGTCCGACTGGCCGTCCTCTTCCAGGCCGATCGCCAGCTGGGCGCGGGCGGCGGCGTAAAGCTGAGGGTTGTCGGTTCCCACCCGCGACAGGGCGCTGCGCGCGGCGGATTTCAGGCCGGCGCGGGACAGGACCTGAGCCAGTTGATACTCCGTCTCGTCGTTGTCCTTCAGGTTCTGCGCGAGCCGCAGATAGACGGCGGCGAACTCGTTGCCGCGTTCGGCCGAGGCCTGGGCGGCGGCGGTGGTCAGGCTTTGCGCCGCGCCTTCGCGGAAGTCGGGCAGGACCGGCGGACGACCGCCGTCGCGGATGCGCTGAAGCGCGCGGGCGATGCCGGGATCGACCGGCTGGATGGTCATCGCCGCCTCATACAGGGCCACGGCGTCGTCGCGGCGACCACGACGTTCCAGGAACTCGCCATAGGGCCGTTTGAACAGAGCCCCGGCGTTCGGGGTGTCGGCCAGCGTCTTCAGCTCGGTCTCGGCGGCCGCGTAGTCGCGGTGCTTCTCCAGCAGGGCGGCGCGGTTCACCCGCGCGAAGGCCAGGGTCAGGGCGTCGCCGCTGGTCGGTGCGGGCTGAAGGGCCCGGTCCCAATCGCCCGCAGCCGCCGCGATCCACGGCGAGACCAGCAGGCCGGCGCGCGCATGGGGGACGCCGATGGGGCGCTCGGCCAGCGCCGCATTGGGCGTCGCCGCGTCGCCGCGCACGAAATCCTGGACCGCCTGGACCAGCCGCCCGCCCTCGACGAAGGCGGGCGAGGCGCCCTCTCCGGACGGCGCCAAGGCCGCAGCCACATCGAGGTCGCCCGTCAGCAGGGCCGAGGTGAAGGCCTGTTCGCGCAGGCGCGGCTGTTCGGGCGTCAGCCGCTCGGCCTGGGCGAGATAGTCGGCGCCCGTCGCCCCCTCGCCCTGCATCAGGGCCAACTTGCCGGCGAGGTAGAGTCCATAGGCGCTGCGGCCCTCGGCGTTTGTCGGGATCGGCGCCCAGACTTCCGGGATGGGCGGCGTCGCCGGCGTGTCGGTGATGATGATGTGCGGGACGGGGGCGGCGTCCTGGCCGGGCAAGGGCGCGCCCGGTTCCTGGATGACGGCGGGCGGCATGGCGGCCGGGCCGTCCTGAGCCGGTGTGGTCGGCGTGGGTATTTGCTGGGCCGCAACCTGCCCGGCCATGGCCAGGGCGAGGACGGTCAGGGAGGCGGCGAACAGGCGCGAACAGGAGGCGATCATGCCTCGACCCTTCACGCTTTTGCGGCGGCGGGCAAGGGCGGAACGCGCCCCTGCCCTGTTCCGTCACATGTTCGGATAGTTGGGACCGCCGCCGCCCTCGGGCGTGGTCCAGACGATGTTCTGCGACGGATCCTTGATGTCGCAGGTTTTGCAGTGGACGCAGTTCTGGGCGTTGATGACGAAGCGCGGATCGGTCTTGGCGACCTCGTCCGCATAGACGACCTCGTACACGCCCGCCGGGCAGTACAGCCGCGCCGGTTCGCCGTATTTGGGCAGGTTGACCTGGATCGGCTTGGACGGGTCCAGCAGCTTAAGGTGGGCGGGCTGGTCCTCGGCGTGGTTGGTGTTGGAGATGAACACCGACGACAGCTTGTCGAACGACAGCTTGCCGTCCGGCTTGGGATAGCGGATTTCCTTGTGCTTGCCCGCCAGCTCGGTCGAGGCGGCGTCGGTCTTGTCGTGCTGCAAAGTCGGGATCGGCGACCAGCCGCCCAGCAGGGTGCGGCACCACATGTCGAACATGCCGAACGACCCGCCCAGGGTCGTGCCGAACTTGGACAGCAGGGGCTTGGCGTTCTTGACGACCGACAGTTCCTTATAGACCCAGCTCTTTTCGAAGGCGGTCTGATATTCGACCAGTTCGTCGCCCGCGCGCCCGGCCTGAACGGCGTCATAGGCGGCGTCGGCGGCCAGCATGCCGGTCTTCATCGCGTTGTGGCTGCCCTTGATGCGGGGCACGTTCACGAAGCCGGCCGAACAGCCGATCAGGACGCCGCCGGGGAAGGATAGCTTCGGAATCGACTGCAACCCGCCCTCGGTGATCGCCCGGGCGCCGTAGGAGACGCGCGTGCCGCCCTCCAGATGCGGGGCGATGGACGGGTGATGCTTGAACCGCTGGAACTCGTCGAACGGCGACAGGAACGGGTTCTTGTAGTTCAGGTGAACAACATAGCCGATGGCCACATAGCGATCGCCGAAATGATACAGGAAGCTGCCGCCGCCGGTATGTTCGTCCAGCGGCCAGCCGGTCGTGTGCTGGGCCAGGCCGGGCTGATGCTGTTCGGCGGGCACCTGCCACATTTCCTTCAGGCCGATGCCGTATTTCTGCGGCGACTTGCCGTCCTGGAGCTTGTGTTTGGCGATGATGGTCTTGGCCAGGGAGCCGCGCACGCCCTCGGCGATGAAGACATATTTGCCGTGCAGTTCGATGCCCGGCTGGAAGTCGTCGGTGGGCTTGCCCTCGCGGTCGATGCCGAAGACGCCGGCGACGACGCCCTTGACCCGGCCCGTCTCTTCTTCCCAGACCACATGGCTGGCGGCCATGCCGGGATAGACCTCGACGCCCAGGGCTTCCGCCTGTTCACCCAGCCAGCGCGACACATTGCCCAGCGAGGCGATGTAGCAGCCGTGGTTGTGCATGAAGGGCGGCAGCAGCGGCATGGGCAGCGGCAGTTCGCCCTGCGGACCCAGCAGCAGGAACTTGTCCTTGGTGACCGGCGTCTCCAGCGGCGCGCCGCGTTCCTTCCAGTCGGGGAACAGCTCGTTCAGCGCCTTGGGATCGATCACGGCGCCGGACAGGATGTGCCCGCCGATCTCGGCCGATTTCTCCAGCACGGCGACGGTGATCTCCTTGCCGTCCTTTTCCGCGCGCTGCTTCAGGCGGATGGCCGCCGACAGGCCGGCGGGGCCGCCGCCGACGATCACGACATCATATTCCATGACCTCGCGTTCGACGCCTTCAAGCGCCTCCAGCGGCGCCAGATTGTCGATGATGGCTTCCTGACGGGCGTTTTCCGCGCCGCCTTCGATGGCGTCTTCGGCCATGGTTTCCCCTGAATCCCGGTTATCTGTGTGGTTATGCCGCTTATCGGAAGGTGACGCGAGGGCGGTCAAGGCTTATCGGTAGCCCGAGACATGAACGCGCAACCCCATGACATCGCTGCAGTCGAAAGCCTGCTCGCCTTCTGGCGGGATGCGGGTGTGGACGCCTGCTATGCCGATGCGCCCGTCGATCACACCCATGTAGCGCCGCCGCCGGCCGTCAAAGCGGTGCAGAAGGCGACGGCCTCGGTCGTCATGCCCCTGGCCGGCGTCAACGCCGAAGACGCCGTCGCCGAAGCCCGGCGACTGGCGGCGAGCGCGGCGACCCTTCAGGACCTCGCCGCCGCCATCGCGGCGTTCGAGGGCTGCCCCCTGCGCGGCCTGGGCGCGACCCAATCTGTGTTCGCACGCGGCAACCCGAACGCCCCCGTCATGATCATCGGGGAAGGCCCGGGCGGCGAGGAGGACCGGGCCGGCCAGCCCTTCGTCGGCAAGGCGGGCCAGTTGCTGGACCGGATGCTGGCGGCGGCGGGCCTGACCGACAAGGTCTTCATCACCAACACCGTCTTCTGGCGCCCGCCGGGCAATCGCACGCCCAGTCCGCAGGAGCAGGCCGTCTGCGCCCCCTTCGTGGAGCGCGCCTTTGCTCTGCTGAAACCCAGGGCCGTCCTGTTGCTGGGCGCCGCTTCGGCCAAGTCGGTGCTTCAGGCCGAGGACAGCATCATGAAGCTGCGCGGAAACTGGCGCGAATGGCGTCTGAACGAAGGCGCCGTGTCCGCCCCCGTCATGCCCACGCTGCATCCCGCCTTCCTGCTGCGGCAACCCCAGGCCAAGCGTCAAGTGTGGAGCGACCTGCTTTCGCTGGCCGTTCGCCTTGAAACGGACTCGGTTGAAGAACAAGGCTAACAGTTGCATGCTCGCATGCTGACGACCGATCGCCATACACGCTCCGCTGAAGTCCGGGGCGTCGCCAACGAGGGGGCCGCCGCTTATGTATCTGTTCCGCCGCGCGCTTCTTGCGCCGACGATCGCACTCGCCCTTAGCGCCATCTCGGGCGCGGCGATTGCAGAGACGCCTTATGGTGAAACGAGCGAATCGAACGCTGGTTCCACCCGCCCCACAGCCCTCAGCTCCGCCGACCGGCTGTCCTACACCACCGCCTTCGACGCCCTGAGACGCGGCGACATCGACGCCGCCCGCACCGCCGCGCGTCAGGCGCATGATCGGGTTCTGCTGGGCCAGGTCGAGTTCGAGACCCTGTTCCACCCCGACCACGTCGCTACCTATGAAGAGCTGACGGCCTGGCTGGAGACCTATGGCGACCTGCCGTGCGCGGACCGCGTCTATACGCTGGCCCTGCGTCGTCGCCCCGACGGCGCGCCCGAGCCGGTGCGGCCCGGCGGCGTGATCGGCCGCACCTGGAACAGTCTGGTGACCGCGGTCTCAGGCGGCGGCGGGATCGACGATCCGATGAAGGCGGCGCGCGTCGCCTACAACAACGACGACATGACCGGCGCCTCGGCCATGGGCCGCCAGATCGGCGACTGGTGGACCGTCGGCCTGGCGGAATGGCGGCTGGGCCAGTTCCACGAATCCTTCGCCGCCTTCGAACGCGTGGCCAACGATCCGACCGAAGACCCCTGGGTCCGCGCCGCCGCCGCCTACTGGACCGCCCGCGCCGCCGCCCAGTCGGGCCGTCAGGATCGCGTCACCGACTACCTGCATCTGTCGGCCCAGTGGCCCGCCACCTTCTATGGCCAGATCGCCCTGCGTCAGTTGGGCGAAGAGCCGACGATCGAGAACCTGGGGCCGCGTCCCTATGAGGCCGAGCCGCGCCTGCGCCGCGCCGCCTATGTGCCCCCCAGCGCCGCCGTCGAGCCGACCGCGCTGGAAGCCTTCGTCCAGACCGACGCCCGGGCCAAGCGCACCGTCGCCTTCTACGAGGTCGGACGCCGCGACGACGCCGAGACCGAGCTGCGGTCGGGCCTGCGCACCGCCGTCGGCGATGCGGCCAAGATGTGGACGGCCCTGGCGCGCGCCATCATGCCGGCCGGCGGCGCGGAGGCGACCCGCATCGACGCGACCCGCTATCCGATGCCGGACCTTGCGCCCGAGGGCGGCTTCGTCATCGAGAAGGCGCTGGTCTACGCCCTGGCGCGCAAGGAAACCGACTTCAATCCGAACGCCCGCTCCAGCGTCGGCGCCTATGGACTGATGCAGGTCATGCCGACGACGGCTGCCGAGATGACCGGGGACCGCACCTTCGTCTCCGACCCGTCCAAGCTGCTGATCCCGGCGGTGAACATGCGTCTGGGCCAGACCTACATCAACCGGATGCTGGCCCTGCCGGCCTTCCAGGGCGACCTGCTGCGGGCCGTGGCCTCCTACAACGCCGGGCCGGGCCCGATGCTGGCGGCGGTGCGCAAGCTGGGGCCGGACGCCGATCCCCTGCTGCTGATCGAGACGATCGACGTGCCCCAGGCCCGCGACTACGTCGAAAAGGTCGTGGCCAGCTACTGGATCTACCAGCGCCTGTTCGGCGGCCCGCTGAAGACGCTGGACGCCCTGGCCTCGGGCGCCAAGGCCGTGCCGATCGCACTGGACTATGTCGCGCCGCCGCCCCAGGCCGAGCCGGTGCTGATCGCCGAGACGACCACCGTCGCCGGCGCGCAGTAAGCGCTAGAAGATCACGAACAACAGGCTGGCCCAGAAGGCCGCGCTGATGACGATGGCCAGGCCATAGCCCGTTATCGGATTGATCAGGGGGCGACGGTCCGTCGGGCGGCCTGAGACAGGCTTGGCCGGGATCGTAGGAATGGCCGGTCCCGTCATCTGCCCTCTCCGCGGAACGTGCGTTCCCTGATTTCGGCATAACGGCGTCGGCTTAACGCAGCGTCAGCCGGGATGGTTGTCGCCCGTTAACCCAGGGCTTCGATCTCCCACTGACGGAAGTCGGGATGCACCAGAAGGGCGGCCAGATAGGTGGCCGCCACGCCGTCGTCGCCATGATCGGCCAGGTCGATCTGGAAATGCCGCACCCGCGCCGCGACCGGGGTGAAGAAGGCGTCCGCGATGGACCGCTCCCCGAACAGCCACGGACCCGCCGCGCCGAAACGGCCGCGCATCTGATGGAACAGCGAAACCAGACGCGCCAGGTCGCGATCCAGCGCCGGGTCTGACGGCGTCTCGGCCCGCGCCTCGCCGACCATCGGATGATCCGGCCCCGTGCCGCAGAAGGTCCGCAAGGCGGTAAAGCCCGAATGCATCTCGGCCGTCGCCGATCGGGCGACGGCGCGCGCCGCGCGATCGGCGGGCCACAGCCCAGCCTCGGGATAGGTCTCGGCCGCCCATTCGGCGATGGCGAGCGTGTCCCAGATCACCTCGCCATCGACCCGCAGCGCCGGCACGAAGCCGGACGGCGACAGGGCCTCCAGCGCCGCCTTGTGCTCGGCCGTGTCGTAACGGGCGTCGATGACCGTGAAGTCCGCGCCGGTCGCCTTCATCACCAGCCAGCCGCGCAGCGACCAGGTCGAATAGGCGCGAGGTCCGATGATCAGTTCCATGGCCGGTCTCCTGTCGACCCGCCTTCGGGTCTGAAAAGCGCGTCCAATCAGGGACAGGAGCGGTCAAAGTCAATCGGCGACGCCCCGCAAACCTTGACTCCGAGCCCCTTGAGACCGACACGACCCGCCCATGATCACCCGCTATTCCCGCCCCGTCGCCGCCGCCCTCTGGTCGCAAGAGACCAAGTACAAGATCTGGTTCGAGATTGAGGCCCACGCCGCCACCAAGATGGCCGAGCTGGGCGTCATCCCCCAGGAGGCGGCCGACGCCATCTGGGCCAAGGGCAAGGACGCGACCTTCGACGCCGACCGCATCGACGAGATCGAGCGCACCACCAAACACGACGTCATCGCCTTCCTGACCCATGTGTCGGAGATCGTGGGCGAGGAAGCCCGCTTCCTGCACCAGGGCATGACTTCGTCGGACGTGCTGGACACCTGTTTCGCGGTCCAGCTGGCCCGCTCCTCGGACCTGCTGATCGACGGCGTCGACCGCGTCCTGGCCGCGCTGGAGACCCGCGCCAAGGAGCATAAATACACCCCGACCGTGGGCCGCAGCCACGGCATCCACGCCGAGCCCGTGACCTTCGGCCTGAAGCTCGCCGGCTATCACGCCGAGTTCCAGCGCGCCAAACGCCGCCTGATCACCGCCAAGGAAGAGATCGCCACCTGCGCCATCTCGGGCGCGGTCGGCACCTTCGCCAATGTCGATCCGGCGGTCGAACAATATGTCGCCGACCAGATGGGCCTTCAGGTCGAGCCGGTCTCGACCCAGGTCATTCCGCGCGACCGCCACGCCGCCTTCTTCGCCGCCCTGGGCGTCGTCGCCAGCTCCGTCGAACGCCTCGCCGTCGAAATCCGCCACCTGCAACGCACCGAGGTGCTGGAAGCGGAAGAGTTCTTCGACAAGGGCCAGAAGGGCTCGTCGGCCATGCCGCACAAGCGCAACCCGATCCTGACCGAGAACCTGACCGGCCTGGCCCGCCTGGTCCGTTCGGCCGTGACGCCGGCGATGGAGAACGTCGCCCTGTGGCACGAGCGCGACATCAGCCACTCCTCGGTCGAGCGCGGCATCGGCCCCGACGCCACCATCCACCTGGACTTCGCCCTGCAACGACTGGCCAATGTGGTCGAGCGGCTGAACGTCTATCCCGAGAACATGCAGAAGAACATCGACCGCCTGGGCGGCCTGGTTCACTCGCAACGGGTCATGCTGGCCCTGACCCAGGCGGGCATCTCGCGCGAAGACGCCTATGCCGCGGTTCAGGAGAACGCCATGAAGGTCTGGCGCGGCGAAGGGGTCTTCATCGACTTCCTGAAGGCCGACGACCGCGTCACCCTGCCCGCCGATCAGCTCGAAGCCCTGTTCGACCTCGACTATCACACCAAGAATGTGGACGTGGTGTTCAAGCGGGTGTTCGGAGACGCGTGAACGACAGCCGCCGCATCGGCTTCGCCCCTGTCGTCGATGCGGACACGCGCCTGCTGATCCTCGGCAGCCTGCCGGGCGACGCGTCGCTGAAGGCCGCGCAATATTACGCCCATCCGCGCAACGGCTTCTGGCCCCTGATCGGCGGGGTGCTGGGCGAAGGCCTGGCGGCCCTCTCCTACGACCAACGGCTCGAACGACTGAAGGCGCGCGGCGTCGGCCTGTGGGACGTGATCGCGTCCGCCGATCGGTCGGGCAGTCTGGACGCGGCGATCCGGTCGCCCGAGGCGGCCGATCTGCGGGGTCTGGTCGCAAGCCTGCCCGAGCTGCGCGCGGTCGCCTTCAACGGCGGGCTGGCGGCCCGGCTGGGGCGGCGCATTCTGGCCGATCTCGATGGGCTCGCGCTGGTCGATCTGCCGTCATCCAGCCCCGCACATGCAATATCCTTGTCGGCAAAGGCGGACAGCTGGGCCATACTGGGGAAGTTTCTCCCGGATAAGCCTGCCGCCTGATGATCCTGACCCTTTCCTGCCCCGACCGCCACGGCATCGTCGCGGCCGTTTCCGCCTTCCTGCTGGAGCGGGACGCCAACATCAGTGACGCCCAGCAGTTCGGCGACGCCTCCAGCGCGACCTTCTTCATGCGGGTGGTGTTCGAGCCGACGGACGGCGACGCAGAGACCGCCATCCGCGACGCCTTCGCGCCGCTCGCCAAACGGTTCGCCATGGACTGGACGCTTCGGGGACCGGAACCGCGCAACGTGATGATTCTGGCGTCCAAGTTCGACCACTGCCTGGCGGACCTGCTCTACCGCTGGCGGATCGGCGAACTGCCGATGGAGGTGACCGCCGTCGTCTCGAACCACCCGCGCGAACTGATCGGCCATGTGGATCTGGGCGACCTGCCCTTCCACCATCTGCCGGTCAGCGGTGCGGACAAGCCGGCGCAGGAGGCCGAACTGCTGCGGCTGATCGAGACGACCGGAACGGAACTGGTCGTACTGGCGCGCTACATGCAGGTTCTGTCCGACGACCTCAGCCGCCGGCTGGAGGGACGCTGCATCAACATCCACCACTCCTTCCTGCCGGGCTTCAAGGGCGCCCGCCCCTATCACCAGGCCCATTCGCGCGGCGTGAAGGTGATCGGCGCCACCGCCCACTACGTCACCGCAGACCTCGACGAAGGCCCTATCATCGAACAGGACGTCGAACGGATCAGCCACCGCGACACGCCCGAAGATCTGATCCGCAAGGGGAGAGATATCGAGCGCCGCGTGCTGGCGCGCGCCGTTCGCCGCCATCTAGAGGACCGCGTTTTGTTGCACGGCACAAAGACGGTCGTGTTCGAAGACTGAATGGTGAAGCTGCGATGTCTTGTCGCGCGGCATGCATCCATTGTGCGGTTTCGCGCGTAACGTTCCCGTTACCGCCAAGAGAGCGGGCTTAAAGGGACGAAATCCAATGACCAATCTTCGCAATCTCATGCTTGTCGCCGTATCCGGCGGCGCGCTCATGGCGCTGGGCGCCTGCGGCAACAACGAGCCGGCCGCCACGACGCCGGCGGAATCGACCGCCATGGCCCCGGCCGACGGCGCCGCGATGGCTCCCACCGCCGATCCGATGGTAGGCGGCGCGGCCATGAGCCCGAACGAGACCATCGTCGCCAACGCCTCCAAGGCGTCCAACCTCTCCACCCTGGTCTCCGCCGTCCAGGCCGCCGGTCTGGTCGAGACGCTGCAGGGTCCCGGCCCGTTCACCGTCTTCGCGCCCGACAACGCCGCCTTCGACAAGATTCCCGAAGCGACGCGCACCAGCCTGATGCAGCCGGCGATGAAGGCCGACCTGACCAAAATCCTGACCTATCACGTGGTCTCCGGCCGTCTGACCGCCGCCGACATCGCCGCCCAGGCCCAGGCCAACGGCGGGACCGCCACGCTGAAGACCGTCCAGGGCGAAGAGCTGAAGGTTTCGGCCGGCCCGAACAACACCTGGGTCATCACCGACGCCAAGGGCGGAACCTCCACCATCACCCAGGCGGACGTGGGTCAGTCCAACGGCGTCGTCCACGTCGTGGACACGGTTCTGATGCCTTAAAAAATAATCGGTCTCACCCATTTCGGGCTGAAACCAAATCTCGGCGCTTGTGTTATTGAGGGGCGCGAGACGCAAACAGCCGGCCGGGTGAGACTTTCCCCCAACGTCCCCGGCCACAAGAAAGGGCCGCACTTTCCCCCGGGTGCGGCCCTTTCGACGTCTGGCGATCAGGCCCGAAGGCCGATGTCTCTGATGATTATTCGCTGCGCGGTTCGCCGGCGCGGATCTGTTCGCGGGCGATGGAGGCCAGTTCGTCGATCTTGGAGCGGATCTCGCCTTCCGACACCGACAGGCCCGAGGCCTTGAAGTCCCCGGCGACCTTGCGGAACACGTCCTCGTCGCCCGGTTGCTCCATGTCGGCGCGCACGATGGCGGCGGCGTATTGATCCGCGCTCTCGGCAGACAGGCCCATCTTCTCGGCCGCCCACAGACCCAGCATCCTGTTGCGCCGGGCGATGGCCTTGAATTCCTGCTCCTGATCGAGGGCGTATTTGGCCTCGAAGGCCTTTTCCCGATCGTCGAAGGTCGTCATTTCGCTCAGCATAGCTCCGTACGCCCCGCTAACCTCGGGGCAAGCGCCGTCTATAGCCCGCCCATCCATGAACGCAACCAGACTTGAGTCTGGCGGGCGATGTCTCCCCAGCCTTTCCGGCCGACTTGATCCTTATTTGTATCGGGGGCCGCCTTCGGCTAAGGAGACGCCGAACGAGATTGACTGCCCGAACGATTCCGAAACGCGCCGCCAGGACCGGGTCTTCCCCATCCAAAAATGGCCGCGCGATTTTTGTTTCTGGAGGGCGCCCGTAAGCCGGGACCGGACCATGAACAGCAAGCGCAAGAAGATCTACGAAGGCAAGGCCAAAATCCTGTACGAAGGACCCGAGCCCGGCACCCTGATCCAGTATTTCAAGGACGACGCCACCGCGTTCAACGCGCAGAAGAAGGCGGTCCTCGAAGGCAAGGGCGTGGTCAACAACCAGATCAGCGAATTCATCATGTCGCGCCTGAACGGCATCGGCGTGACCAACCACTTCATCAAACGCCTGAACCTGCGCGAGCAGTTGATCCGCGAAGTCGAGATCATTCCGCTGGAAGTCGTCTGCCGCAACATCGTCGCCGGCTCCATGAGCCAGCGCCTGGGCATCGAGGAAGGCACGCCCCTGCCCCGCTCGATCATCGAATTCTACTACAAGAAGGATGAGCTCAACGACCCGATGGTCACCGAAGAGCACATCACCGCCTTCAACTGGGCCTCGACCCAGGAGCTGGACGACATGCTGGCCATGACCGTGCGCGTGAACGACTATCTGTCGGGCATGTTCAGCGCGGTCGGCATCACCCTGGTCGATTTCAAGATCGAGTTCGGCCGCGTCTGGGAGAACGACTTCAGCCGCGTGCTGCTGGCCGACGAGATCAGCCCCGACAGCTGCCGCCTGTGGGACACCACCACCGGCGAGAAGCTGGACAAGGACCGCTTCCGCCGCGATCTGGGCAATGTCATCGAAAGCTATACCGAAGTCGCGCGTCGCCTGGGCATCATGAAGGGCATGCCGACGGTGATCCAGGGAGGGCTGCATTAATGGCTAAGGTCAAGGTTCACGTCTTCCTCAAGCCCGGCGTCCTGGACGTTCAGGGCAAGGCCGTCGAAGGCGCCCTGCAGGGCCTGGGCTGGACGGGCGTCTCGAACGCCCGCGTCGGCAAGCTGATCGAGTTCGACCTCGCCGGCGCCGAAGACCCCCAGGCCGAAGCCAAGGAGATGTGCGAGCAACTGCTCGCCAATACGGTGATCGAAGGCTACCGCATCGAGGCGGCGTGAAGCCGCCGCCTCATCGGCACAGATAGTCCCGCGTCAGCGGCGCGGCGTCCGGTCGCTTCGTCAACTGGAGCTGGAACACCATCTGGCCCAGTTCGCGGAAGGCGACCTCGCTGACCGCGAGGTAGAACTCCCACATCCGGCAGAACCGCTCATCGTACATGGCCACGGCCTCGTCGCGGCGGGCTAGGAACCGCGTGCGCCACGCCCGCAGCGTCTCGGCGTAGTGCAGCCGCAGCACCTCCATGTCCGTGACCCACAGGCCGGCGCGCTCGATGGCGGGCAGCACTTCGGACAGGGCCGGGATGTAGCCGCCGGGAAAGATGTATTTGCGGACCCACGGCTGGGTGCGGCTGGGCGGCCCCTTGCGGCCGATGGAATGGACCACCGCCACCCCGTCGTCGCTCAGCAGCCGCGCCACCGTATCGAAATATTCCTGATAGTTCGGCGCGCCCACGTGTTCGAACATGCCCACGGAAATGATCCGATCGAACGGCTCGTTCAGGTCGCGGTAGTCCTGCAGCCGGAACTCGGCCCGATCGGCCAGCCCCCGTTCGCCCGCCCGCGCATTGGCGGTGCGGTGCTGTTCGGTCGACAGGGTCACGCCGGTGACGCGGGCCCCCGCCTCGGCCAGCGACAGGCCCAGGCCGCCCCAGCCGCAGCCGATGTCCAGCGCCCGCTGACCCGGCGACAGCACCAGCTTGTCGATCAGCCGCCGCTTCTTGGCGATCTGCGCCTGCTCCAGCGTCGCTTCCGGCGTCTCGAAATAGGCGCAGGAATATTGCAAGTCCGCGTCCAGGAAGAGGCGATAGAAGTCCACCGTCAGGTCGTAGTGGTGATGCACATTGGCGCGCGCATGGGCGCGGTCGTTGGCCTGTTCGATCGCCCGGCGCAGACGCCAGCCCGGCCCCAGCCGCCGCGGCGCGCGGGCCAGTTGCGAGGCGGCCAGCGCCACGAAATCGTAGATAGATCCGCCCTCGATCCGAAGCGCGCCCGCCATATAGGCCTCGCCCAGCTTCAGCTCCGGGTTCGCCCCGATCGCCAGGGCCGTCCGCGCATCGTCGATGACCACGGTCAGTTCCGGCTCGCCAGGCCCCGCCTTCAGCGTGCGGCCGCCAGGAAGCCTCACGGCGATCGCCCGTGTGCGGAATATCCTGTCGATGAGGGATTGAAGCATGCGCCCATCCTCGTCTTGACCCTATCGACAACACAGCTAGTGACAGAATGTCGCAGTGCAACGTCTCGTCATCCGACGCCGTTTAACTGACGATCACGAAACGGAGAGACGCATGACCTTCACCCTCACCTCGCGCGATGTTCAGGACGGAGGCGTCCTGTCCGATGCCCAGGTGCATGCCAAGGGCGACACCTCGCCCCATCTGGCGTGGTCGGGCGCGCCGGAGGGCACGAAGAGCTACGCCGTCACCTGTTACGACCCCGACGCCCCGACCGGTTCGGGCTTCTGGCACTGGACCGTGGCCAACATCCCCGCCGATGTCGCCGAACTGGCCACCGGCGCGGGATCGCCCGACGGCGACCTGCCCCATGGCGCGGTGCAGGGGCGCACGGACTACGGCAAGGCCGGCTTCGGCGGCGCCGCCCCGCCCCCCGGCCACGGACCGCACCGCTATATCTTCACCGTTTTCGCCGTGGATACGGAGCGGCTGGACGTCACGGCCGACGATTCCGGCGCCGTGTTCGGCTTCAACCTGCACTTCCACACCCTGGCCAAGGCCTCGATCACGGCCACCTACGAAAACAAAGCGTGATCGCGATCGGGCGGCGTCGCCCTTGTCGCGTCATGAACGCTGATTAGTTTGCAGCGCAACATGACAGACGCCGCCCTCGACACCGCCCTTCCCGTCCGCTCGCGCGGGGCGGTCGCCCTCGTGCTGATCGCCCTGGCCATGGGCGGCTTCGCCATCGGCGTGACCGAGTTCGCGGCCATGAGCATCCTGCCCGACTTCGCCGCTGGCCTGGGCGTTGATGCGCCGACCGCCGGCCATGTCATCAGCGCCTATGCCGCCGGCGTCGTCGTCGGGGCGCCGATCCTGGCGGTGCTGGGGGCGCGGTTGCCGCGCTGGCTGCTGCTGATCGGCTTCATGGCCCTGTTCGCCATCGGCAACGTGCTCAGCGCGCTGGCGCCCACCTATGGCTGGATGCTGGTGTTCCGCTTCCTTAGCGGCCTGCCGCACGGGGCCTATTTCGGGGTGGCGGCCCTGGTCGCGGCCTCCATCGTGCCGCTGCATTTCCGCACACGGGCGGTCTCGACCATCCTGATGGGACTGACGGTCGGGACGGTGCTGGGCGTGCCCGTCGTCAACATCATCAGCCATGCCTATGGCTGGCGCTGGACCTTCGCCATCGTGGGCGTGCTGGCCGTGATCACCATGGCCCTGGTCGCCCTGTTCGCCCCACGCGATCCGGCCCATCCCGACGCCAGCCCCTGGCGCGAGCTGGGCGCGCTGAAACGGAGCCAGGTCTGGCTGACGCTGGGCGTCGGCGCTGTCGGCTTCGGCGGCATGTTCGCGGTCTATGCCTATCTGGCCTCGACGCTGCAGGCGGTGACGGGCGTGGGAGCAGAGGTCCTGCCCTGGGTCTTCGCCGTGTTCGGGGTCGGCATGTTCCTGGGCAATATCCTGGGCGCCTGGGCGGCCGACCATGTGGGGTTCAAGGCGGCCGGCGGCCTGTTGCTGTGGAGCGCGGCGGCCCTGGCGCTCTATCCCCTGGCGGCGTCAAACCTGTGGGCGGTGATGGGCGTCGTCTTCCTGATCGGCGGCGGCGGCGGCCTGGGCTCGGTGTTGCAGACCCGGCTGATGGATGTCGCCGGCGACGCCCAGACCCTGGCGGCGGCGCTGAACCACTCGGCCTTCAACACCGCCAACGCCATCGGCCCCCTGCTGGGCGGCATGGCCATCGCGGCCGGCTACGGCTGGACTTCGACCGCCTGGGTCGGCGTGGGCCTGTCGCTGGGCGGATTCGCCATCTTCCTGGTGGCCTGGCTGACAGGCCGGGCGCGCGTGACGGCCTCAACCTGAGCGTTTCACTCCGCCAGCCATTCTGTTAAAGTGAGACATGGCCGAAGTGACCAATGACCTGATCTACGAAGTGCTCAAGTCCATGCAGACACGCTTGGACCGTATCGACGGCAATATGGCCGACGTGAAGGGCGAGCTTCAGGCCATGCGTCTGCACCTCAACGGTCTGAACCAGGACGTCTCCAACCTGTATCAGATCGTCGATCGTCAGGACGCCCGCCTCGGCCGGATCGAGACGCGGCTGGGACTTCTCGAACCCGCCCACTGACATTTCCCGAAAACGGTGCTAGAGGCCCGCGCCATGAGCGCAGCCGTCATCGTCTTCCCCGGTTCCAACTGTGATCGCGACTGCAAGGTCGCCGTCGAACGCTCCACCGGCGAGCCCGTCTCGATGGTCTGGCATGCCGAGACGGAACTGCCCCAGGGCCTGGACCTGATCGTCATTCCCGGCGGCTTTTCCTACGGCGACTATCTGCGCTGCGGCGCCATGGCGGCCCAGTCGCCGGTGATGCAGGCAGTCAAGCAAGCTGCTGACAATGGCGTCGCCGTGGTCGGCATCTGCAACGGCTTCCAGATCCTGTGCGAGGCCGGCATGCTGCCCGGCGCCCTGCTGCGCAACAAGGGTTTGAAATACGTCTGCAAGCCCATCGCCCTGACCGTCGCCAACGGCCAGACCCGCTTCACCGCCGGCTATCAGGGCCAGCGCGAGGTGGTCATGACCCAGGGCAACGGCGACGGAAACTTCTTCGCCGACGCCGAGACCCTGGCCCGCATCGAAGGCGACGGCCAGGTCGTATTCCGCTACGTCGACAACCCCAACGGCTCGGTCAACGACATCGCCGGCATCCAGAACAGCCGCGGCAATGTGCTAGGCATGATGCCCCACCCCGACCGGGCCTTCGAGGCCGAACTGGGCTCGGCCGACGGCGCGACCCTGTTCCAGAGCGTTTACGCGGCGGCTTGAGCCGCCGCATAGCCCCTTAGCCTTCGTCTTCGGTGACGGAAGCGCCGTCTTCCATTTCCGGGTCTTCGTCCTCGGTCACCACGCCGCCCGGATCGCGCTGGGCAGCCAGTTCGCGGGCGCCGACGCCCAGGCCTTGTTCGATGGCCAGGTTGGCTTCGACCTCGTCTTCCAGCGAGGGCGTGTCGTCTGTGTCGGGATCGGCCATGGTGTCTTCCTGTGTTGAAGGCTGACCCTGACAACCGTTCGGTCCCGGCGATTGTTCCTACCGACCGAAAAACGGCTCCAGACTGGCGCGCGACAGGGGGCGGAAGATCAGGAACTGGCCGCCGACGGTCACGGTGATCTCGTGCGCCTGGGGGCGTTGCAGCAGGGCGGGATCGTCCAGCGACACCGCGCGGCCCGAGGCGATATCGCGCGCATCCAGCGGCGGCAGGGTCGACCGACCCTCAGCCGAGGCCAAGGCCGACAGGAAGCTGCGCACTTCATTGGCCTGTTGCTCGGGCGTCAGGGCGGCGCGCACCCGCGTCCAGGCCACCTGCACGGGCGGCGTCAGGGTCGTGGTCTGCGCCCGCCCCTCGCCCGCGAACGCAAGGGCCGCGAAGGCCGCAAGGCACAGGCGAAGAAGGCAAGTTTTGTTCTTCATGGCGCGCAGGATGAGGCCGCCGTTCACCATTGCAAGCTTCACTTTTCTTTAGGCGCGGGATGAACCTTCTGACGGTCCGGTGCGTAAAGGGCCGATAAGCGTCGCACGGGAACCTTCATGTCCTCCATCATCCGCCCCACGCCCCGCCAGCGCAGCCGCCGTCTCGTGGTGCTGGCCGCCGCCGTCTTCGCCATCGTCGTGCCCCTGGTTCAGAACCTGGCCGGGCTGGGCCTGACCCAGGCCGAGTTCGCGGCTGACGGAAACAGCACCCTGCGGGTCGCGGGCTACGCCTTCTCGATCTGGGGCCTGATCTATGTCGGCATCTTGGCCTATGCGATCCGCCAGGCCCTGCCGCAAACCGGGGAGAGCCCGTTATTGAGCCGGATGGGCCTGCCGTCCGCCGTCGCCTTCTTCGGCATCGGCTTCTGGATCATCGTGGCGGCGTTGAACCTGAAGGCCGCCAGCGTGGGGGTGATCTTCGCCTCGCTGATCGCCCTGCTGCTGCCGCTGCTGGCGGTGTCGGGCCATATCCGTGCGCTACGGCTGATGGACCGCGAGCGCATCCTGCTGGTCTGGCCGCTCGCCGCCCTCGCGGGTTGGCTGACGGTGGCGGCGCCGCTAAACCTGATCACGACGGTGACGGCGTTCGACGCCCTGCCCGCCGCCCTGTCGCCCAGCCTGTGGGCCATCGTCGCCATCGTGGCTGTGGTGGTTGTCGCGCTGGCGGCGACAGCGGTTCTGCGGACCATGGCCTATCCGCTGCCGACGGCCTGGGGCCTGCTGGGCGCCTTCGTCGCGGAACAGGCGGACAAGTCCGCCGTCGCCTTCACTGCTCTGGCCGGAGCCATCGTCCTGCTGATCGGCGGGCTGCTGCTGACCTTCCGCCTGCGGCCGGGCGTCGAGCGCGCCCGCTAAGGCTCAGGGCTTGGTCGTATCGGTGACGGCGTCGCCCTGCGGCGCGTGATTGTCGGCGCCCACGTCGAAGGCGCCGTTCTCATCGAAGCCGACGCTGCCCACGCCGACCGCCGAGCCCGTCAACCGCTGACGGCGGCTGGCCATTGCGGCCTCCGGCGCGGCGGCGTCCATTTCGGCGGTGGTTTCGGGATCGTTCGAGCGATCCATCTGCTGACCAGAGGCCGGCATGATGCGGTCGGTGTGGGGCTTGCTCATGCCGCGTCCTCCTCGCCGTCTTCTGCGCGGTTCTGCACTTCTTCGGCCAGGGCGGAGGCGCCGGCATCGTCGGCGGCGATCTCGGGCAGGTCGTCGTCTTCGGGGGTTGCAGCGGGGTCGATGGGCGTATCGGTCATGGTCGGCTCCTGTGACTGTCGTCGAAATCAACCACCGGCGATGTTCGATGTTCCTGCGGGCTGACATTTGGCCCATCTGCGGCTAGAAGCGCCGCCCATGAGCGCTCCTGAAAAGACCCCCGTCAAAACGATGGCCGAACTGGCCGCCGAATACGGCCTGGCCCCCAATGAATATCAGGTCGTCCTCGACCGGCTGGGCCGAGAGCCCAACCATGTCGAACTGGGCGTCTTCTCGGTCATGTGGTCCGAGCACTGCTCGTACAAATCCTCCAAGATCCATCTGGGCAAGTTCCCGACCACCGGCGACCGCGTCATCTGCGGGCCGGGTGAGAACGCCGGGGTGATCGACATCGACGACGGCGACGCCTGCATCTTCAAGATGGAGAGCCACAACCACCCCTCCTACATCGAACCCTATCAGGGCGCGGCGACGGGCGTGGGCGGCATCATGCGCGACGTCTTCACCATGGGCGCCCGGCCCGTGGCCCTGCTGAACGCCCTGCGCTTCGGCGACCCGTCGCACGAAAAGACCAAGCGGCTGGTCAAGGGCGTCGTCTCCGGCATCGGCGGTTACGGCAACTGCGTGGGCGTGCCGACCGTGGCGGGCGAGACCAATTTCCACGCCGGCTACAACGGCAACATCCTGGTCAACGCCATGTGCGTGGGCTTGGCCAAGTCGGACAGCATCTTCTATTCGGCCGCGCCCTCGGCGGGTCTGTCGGTGGTCTATTTCGGCTCCAAGACCGGCCGCGACGGCATCCACGGCGCGACCATGTCCTCGGCCGAGTTCGACGATGAGTCGGAATCGAAACGCCCCACCGTCCAGGTCGGCGACCCCTTCGCCGAGAAACTGCTGATCGAGGCCACCCTCGAACTGATGGCCTCGGGCGCCGTCGCCGCGATCCAGGACATGGGCGCGGCCGGCCTGACCTCCTCCTCGGTCGAAATGGCCGGCAAGGGCGGCGTCGGCATCGAGCTGAACATGGATGCCGTGCCCCAGCGCGAAGAGGGCATGACCGCCTATGAGATGATGCTGTCGGAAAGCCAGGAGCGGATGCTGGCGGTCCTCAAGCCCGGCCGCGAGGCCGACGGCGAACGCATCTTCAAGAAATGGGGCCTGGACGCCGCCACCATCGGCGTCACCACCGACACCGGCCGTCTGGTGCTGAAGCATCACGGCGAGACGGTCTGCGACGTACCCCTGGCGCCCCTGTTCGACGACGCCCCCCTGTACGACCGCCCCTGGGTCCAGCCAGAGCTCCAGCCCAGGCTGAACCCTTCCGACATTCCCGCGCCCGAAAACTGGGCCGATGCGGTGATGAAGGTGATCGCCTGCCCCGACATGGCCTCCAAACGCTGGATCTGGGAACAGTACGACCGCCACGTCATGGCCGACACGCTTCAGGACTCGGCCACCGGCGCCGACGCCGGCGTGGTCCGCGTCCACGGCACGGACAAGGGTTTGGCCGTGACCTCGGACTGCACCCCGCGCTATGTCCAGAACGACCCTTACGAGGGCGGCAAACAGGCCGTGGCCGAGGCCTGGCGCAACCTGACCGCCGTCGGCTCGCGCCCCATCGCCATCACCGACAACCTCAACTTCGGCAATCCGCAACGCCCCGAGATCATGGGCCAGATCGTCCGCGCCATCGACGGCATGGCCGAGGCCTGCCGCGAACTGGTCTTCCCGGTCGTGAGCGGCAACGTGTCGCTCTACAACGAGACCAACGGCGTCGCCATTCCGCCGACCCCGACTGTCGGCGCGGTGGGCCTGCTGCCCAACTATGACGTGGTGACCAACTTCTCGACCATGGCGGCGGGCGACACCCTGGTCCTGATCGGCCAGACCGTCGGCGAACTGGGCGCCTCCATCTATCTGCGCGAGGTCCTGGGCCGCGAGGACGGCGCCCCGCCCCCCGTCGACCTGAAGCTGGAAAAGAAGACCGGCGACTTCGTGCGCGATCTGATCGAGGCCGGCGACCTGACCGTGGTTCACGACCTTTCGGACGGCGGTCTGATCGGCGCCGCCGCCGACCTGGCCCTGGCCTCCGACGTCGGCGTGACCCTGGACGCCTCCAGCGCGACCCACGCCCACATCTTCCTGTTCGGCGAGGATCAGGCCCGTTACCTGGTCGCGGTCCCCGACGCCGACGCCCTGATCGCCAAGGCCCAGGCCGCCGGCCTGCACGCCTCGGTCGTCGGCCACGCCGGCGGCGACGCCTTCGCCTCTCGCGGCGACAAAGGCGAATTGTTCAGCATCCCCGTCGCCCATCTGCGCGAATGGCACGAAGGCTGGATGCCGGGCTGGCTGGGCGACGCCGCATGATCCGCGTCCTCGCCCCCCTCGCTCTGCTCGGTCTGCTGGCCGCCTGCGACGGCGGCGGCGACCCGGTGGAGCAGGCGCTGCGCGACACGTCGGCCGCCAACCATGCGGCGGCGACCCGCACCACGGCCGAGACCCAGGCCGCCGGCCACGCCGGTCACGGCAAGGTCGGCCCTACGCCCGGCGATCAGGCCTTCGCTGCGTCCGAAGCCGAGATGCACGAAAAGATGGCCGCCGCATCCGGCCAGACGGTCGACCAGGCATATGTCGCCAAGATGATCGCCCACCACGAAGGCGCCGTCGCCATGGCCGAAGTCGCCCTGCGTGACAGCCGCGACCCCGAAATCCGCCGCATGGCCCAGAGCGTCGTCGATGCCCAGACGCGCGAGATCGCCGAAATGAAGGCCTGGGCGCCGACATCCGCGCCAGCGAAGTGAGGATGGCTAAAGGACCCTATCTCGGCGGTGGAAAACGGGCGGGTCCCTCCAAGGCCAAGGCGACGCCGACTGGACGCGCCCGGGCGCATAAGCCGGAGCGGCCTGCCGGAAGACCGTCGTCCAAGCCGTCACAGATCACCAGAGACGAGCTGAAGCATTTCGCCTTTCGCGATCGCTCCAAGGAGGCGTTCCTGGATGAGCTCGACCCTCTGCTCCGCGCCTGTTTCAAGGGCGGCTTCACCCGACCCAACGAGGTCGCCGGCCTGCTGAACAAGTCGGGGAAGACAACCGCCTGCGGCCAGCCGTGGACGCCTCACCTTGTCTGGGGTCTTCAACGCTTTCTGTTCGAGCGGCGCGAAAAGAAGAGAGCCTCTCAAACGGCTGCAGCGGCGGCCGCGGCCCCTGTTCCTAAGCCCGCAGCCTCAAGCCAACGTGCGAAGGATTTGGCCGCTGAAGACATGGCGCGGCTATTGGGTGTTATCGGCCGGGCGTCACGCCCGCGCTGACGTCATTGATAGGGATAGACGCCACTTGCAGCGTCCTCAATATTCCTCATATTGAGGAACGAGGAGAGCGTCATGCCGAACTCTATGACCTTGAACGTCCGCGTCACCGGCCCGTTGAGTGACTTCGTTTCACAAAACGTGGGCAGGGACGGCGCCTATGAGAACGTCAGCGAATACGTCCGTGACCTCATCAGACGCGACCGCGAGCGGGTGGAGGCGGCGAGTTTCGAACGGCTCAAGGCTGAACTGACGGCGGCCTTCGCTGCGCCTGAGTCCAGTTATACGGCTCTGGACGCCGACGCCGTCTTCGCTCGCAACGCCCGACGCTGAGCGTCGTGGCCGACTTTCGCATTCAGGAAGCGGCCAGTCGTCGGCTCGACGACATCTACGCCTACAGCTGCGAGACCTGGGGCGAGGCGCAAGGGCAGACCTACATCCGTCGCCTGTTCGCCTGTTTCGAGGACATCGCGGCCCGCCGGGTCGCATGGCGCGCCATCCCTGCCGAGTTCGGCGTCGATGGGTTCTACACACGATGCGAGCATCATTACATCTACTGGCGCACCCTGTCGGACGGCGCCGTCGGGATCGTGACGATCCTGCATGAACGCATGCACCAGATAGAACGTTTCAGGGACGATGCGCCCGGCTGAGCCGGCGACTTGCTTAAGGGACGGTCCTATGGACGCGACGACGGCCGACACCATCTTCCGCCCCGCCATACCGCCCCGGCGGACCGGCAAGCCCCTGTCGCTGCTTCCCTTTCTGTGGATCAGCTGGCGCGACCCGATCCAGATGTGGTCGGAGCGGCACTTCACCGAGCCGCAACTGCACGGCAACAGCGCCTTCGGCGAAATCCTGGTGGTCAGCCACCCCGAGGGCGTCCGCCACGTCCTGACTGAGAATGCCGCCAACTATGAGAAGGGCGACCTGCAACGCCGCGTGCTGGGCCCCATGCTGGCCGAGGGCCTGCTGCTGACCGAAGGCGACACCTGGCGCCGCGCGCGCCGCATCCTGGCCCCGCTCTTCACCCCCGCCAAGATGGCCACCCTGAACGCCCGCATGGCCGAGGTCTGTCACGCGCGCGTGGCTGGCTGGTCCCTGTCCGCGCGCGGGCGGGTGCTCGACATCGATTCCGAGATGTCCGGCCTGACCTTCGACATCCTGTCCGCCACCATGTTCTCCGACGAACTGGGCGGCGAGGCGCGCGGGTTCGAGCGCGCCCTGAACCAGTTCCTGGCAAACGGAGCGCGCATCGATCCGCTGGACGTGCTGGGCGCCCCGGACTGGGCGCCGCGCCTTGGCCGTCTGGCCAGCTTCCGCTCGGCCCGATTCTTCGAACAGCGCGTCACCAAACTGGTCGAGGCCCGCCGCGCCCGCATCGAAGCCGGCGACGCAGCCCCCGACGACCTGCTCAGCGCCCTTCTGCTGGCCCGCGACGAGAACGGCGGTCCCGGCCTTTCGGACGAAGAGGTCGCCGCCAACATCCTGACCTTCATCCTGGCGGGGCACGAGACCACGGCCCGCGCTCTGGGCTGGACCCTGCACCTGCTGTCGCGGCAGCCAGAATACTTGGCCCGGCTCCAGGCCGAAGCCGACGCCTTCGACGTCTCCGACCCCAAATGGGCCGACGCCCTGCCCTGGACCCGCGCCGTTCTGGACGAGACCATGCGCCTGTTCCCGCCCGCCCCGACCATGGCCCGCAAGGCCCTGGCCGACGACGAGATCGGCGGCCAGCCGATCAAGGCCGGCGCCACCGTCATCATCTCGCCGTGGATCCTGCAACGCCACAGCCTGCTGTGGGACGACCCCGACGCCTTCAGGCCGGAACGCTTCCTGCCGCAGAATCGCAAGTCCGTGGACCGCTACGCCTACATCCCCTTCAGCGCCGGTCCCCGTGTCTGCATCGGCGCCGCCTTCGCCATCCAGGAGGCGTTGATCGCCCTGGCCTCCATCCTGCGCGCCGCCGACGTCGAGCCCCTGACGACGGTCGAACCCCGCCCCGTCCATCAGATCACCCTGCGCAGCCGCGAGCCGATGCGATTGCGGCTAAGGGCGCGGCGTCGCCCCTGACGTGAACAAGACCGTCGCGGCCGGACGCCAAACCGCCTATAGGCCGCGACAACGCCTCTTCGGATGACACCTTGCGCATCGCCGTCCTGCTGCCTCCAGGCTGCCTCTTCTCGGAATCGCGACCCAATTCGATGGAGACGGTCGTGCGCACGCTTGCGGTCTCAACCGGGCCCGACGAGACGCAGATCTTCTGCTGCGAGGGGGCCGACGACCACAAGGCGCCGGGCGTCGTCGCCCTGCCGGGCCGCGACCGCGAGCGCGCGCTGGTCTCCGCGCTACAGGCGTTCCAGCCGGACCTTATCGAATACCACCAGCATGTGAAACAGGCCCTGGCCGTCTCGTCCCGCTTTCCCGACGCCGCCCATCTTCTGTATCGGCACAACGCGTTCAAGCCGGCCAGACATGCGCTGGACCGCTGGCGCTACGCCTCGCGTTACGCCCGCATGGACGGCATCGTGTTCGTCAGCGAGGCCGAGCGGCTAGCGTTCGGGCGCGCCTATCCCCGCTTCGCTGATCGCGCCTACGCCGTGCCCAACGCCATCGACGCCGCATCCTGGTTCGCCCCGGTCGAGGATCGTCAGCCGGTCATCGCCTTCGCCGGTCGCGCCATGCCGGAAAAGGGTCTGGACGTGCTGTGCGCCGCCCTGCCCCAGGTGCTGGACGCCCACCCCGACTGGCGCGCCGTGCTGATGCTGAACGACTGGGACAGGCACGCCGAATGGGCCGCGCCCCATATCGCCCCGCTGGACCGCTACGGCGCCCGCGTCACGGTCCTTCGGTCCGCTCCCTTGGCCGACGTCCGCGAACAGATGCAGTCGGCCGCCATCGCCGTCACCCCCTCGGTCTGGGCGGAGCCGTTCGGCCTGACGGCGGTCGAGGCCCATGCGGCGGGCGCGGCCCTGATCTCGTCCGGTCGCGGCGGCCTGCGCGAGGCCAGCGGCGAGCACGCCCTCTATGTCGATGCGGTCACGCCGCAGAGCCTGGCCCAGGCCATGGACCAGCTGATCCGCAACCCGCAAGAACGGGCGACCCTGGCGCGCGACGGCCAACGCTACGTCATGGAAACCCACACCCCGGCCCGACGCGCCGCCGAACTGGCGCAGGTCCGCAGAACCCTGGTGCAGGCCCGCCAGCGGTTGGCGGCCTGACCTCGGCCCATCGAAGTTTCCCGGCGTTCGAAGACGTCCCCAACGCCAGCAAATTTGTCACATTGCAACGATAAGGCCGAGCTTCAACTCAGGAAGCGATCCATGACCAGCCTCGTCCTTTCGCGCCGTTCGATACTGGCGGCTTTCGGCGGGGGCCTGGCCCTGTCGAACGGCGGCCCGGCGCTGGCCCAGGCCGTGTTCGACGTGAACCCCTTCCGACTGGGCGTGACGGCCGGCGATCCGCTGCCTGACGGCTTCGTCATCTGGACCCGCCTCGCCCCCGATCCCCTGGCCTATGGGTCAGGCATGCCGAACGCCCCCGTGGCGGTGAAGTGGGAGGTCGCGGCCGACCGCGGCTTCAACACCGTCGTCCGCTCCGGCGAGGCGATCGCCCGCCCCGAACTGGGCCACTCCATCCACGTCGAGGTCGAGGGGTTGGAGCCCGCCCGTCCCTATTTCTATCGCTTCCAGTGCGGCGACGAGCGCAGCGGCGTGGGTCGCGCCAAGACCGCGCCCGTGGTCGGGTCGTCGCTCGACGCGGTGCGGTTCGGCGTCGCCGGCTGTCAGGCCTATGAGAGCGGCTTCTACACCGCCCACCGCAAGATGGCGGAAGAGGATCTGGATTTCGTCTTCTGCTACGGCGACTACATCTACGAAGGGCGCGGCAACCCCGTCTATCAGTCGGGCGCCGGCCCGCAGGACAACACCCGTGTCCACCTGGGCGGCGAGGTTTACAGCCTGGACGACTACCGCCGCCGCTATTCCCAGTACACGGCCGACACCGACCTTCAGGCCTCGCGCGCCTCGGCCGCGTGGTTCTGCACCTATGACGACCACGAGATCGACAACAACTGGGTCGGCGACCGCGATCAGGACGACACCCCGCCTGAGATCTTCGACCTGCGCCGCGCCGCCGCCATGCAGGCCTTCTACGAGTTCATGCCGATGCGGAAGTCGGCCTTCCCGCGCGGCGTCGCCATGCAGGCCTATCGCCGCGCCCAGTACGGCGACCTGCTGGACGTCGCCTTCCTCGATACCCGCCAGTTCCGCTCGGATCAGCCGTGCGACGATCGCTTCAACGCCACCTGCGCCGGCATCAATGCGAAAGAGGCTCAGGTTCTGGGCGACGCCCAGGAAGCCTGGCTGCTGACCAACCTCGACCGGTCCAGCGCCCGCTGGAAGGCTCTGGCGCAGCAGGTCATGATGATGGACTTGAACCGCAACACCTCCGGCGGCCAGGGCGTGAATACGGACAGCTGGGCCGGCTATCGCGTGCCGCGCAACCGCCTGCTCGGCCACATCCGCGACCGCCGCATCGACAATGTCGTGGTCCTGACCGGCGACGAGCATCAGAACTACGCCGGCGGCCTGTGGCTGGACGGCAGTCAGCCGGAAGGCGCGCCCATCGCGGTGGAGTTCGTCGGCACCTCGATCAGTTCGGGCGGCGACGGCGTGGACCGCCGGGCCGACTACGATCGGTTCCTGGCCGCCAATCCCCAGCTGAAGTTCCGCAACACCCAGCGCGGCTATCTGGTGTGCGAGGCGACGCCGGAACGTTGGACCACCCAGTTCAAGGTGCTGGACAAGGTGTCGACCCGCGACGGCGTCCTGACCACCCGTCAGACCATGGTGGTCGAGGCCGGTTCGAACACGCTGAACCTGGCCTGACGCTCAGAGGACGGGCACGGCCTGGGACAGGCGGCCGCCGACGCGGATCGGCTCGACGCGCGTGGCCAGGCCCGTCTTGTCGTCGGTCTCGACGAAGACGCCGCAGATCGTCGCCGGGCCGGACGCGGGCATGTAGCGCCCGCCCGAGATCCGGGTGGTGAAGCGCCGCAAGGGCTCTTCCTTCTCGTTGCCGATGACGCTGTCATAGTCGCAGCAGCCGCCGGCGTCAGTCTGATAGGCCGTGCCGCCGGGCAGGATCTGACAGTCCGCAGTCGGGACGTGGGTATGGGTGCCGACCACCAGCGAGGCGCGCCCGTCGCAGAAATGCCCCATGGCCATCTTCTCCGAGGTCGCCTCGCAGTGCATGTCCACGATCACCGCATCGGCCACAGCCCCCAGGGGCGCGGCCGCCAGCTCGCGTTCGACGGCCCCGAACGGATCGTCCATCGGGTCCATATGCACCCGGCCCAGCACGTTCATCACCAGGACGGTGCGCCCCGAATGGGTCTCGAACAGATTGGCCCCGGCGCCCGGTGCATCCATCAGGCGCGGATAGTTGGCCGGCCGGATCAGACGCGGCTCGCGCACGATATAGGTCAGGGCCTCGCGCTGGTCCCACGAGTGATTGCCCAGCGTCAGACAGTCCGCGCCCGCCATGAACAACTCACGCGCCGTATTCTCGGTGATGCCGAACCCGCCCGCCGCGTTCTCGGCGTTGATCACCACGAAGTCGAGCTTCAGATCGCGCTTCAGGCCCGGAAGATGGTCGCTGATCCCGTCACGGCCGGACTTGCCGATGACGTCGCCGAAAAATGCCAGTCTCATTCGTGAAAGCCTTGTCCCTGGCCAAGCCAGTTTTCGACCAGCAGGCCCTCGACACGCGAGAACTCCCGGATGTTCGCTGTTACGACCGTGAGGCCAAGGCTGCGCGCCTGGCCAGCCAGTAAAGTATCGAGCGGCCCGATTTTCTGCCCGCTCCGTTCCAAGCTCGCGCGGATATCCGATGCGTGGGCTGCGGCTTGTTCGTCGAAGTCCAGAAGGTCCAGACGCGCCCGGAACCTCAGCAACTCCTCATGCCGCAAGACAGGGTTTTGCGATTTGGCCACACCGACAAGCAGTTCGGTCAGTGTGACGGTGGACATCGATATCCGACCCACCGCCTCGGCGAACTTATCGCGCAAATCCGGCCCGCGCCGACGCAGAACATGGATGCAGATATCTGCATCAAGCAAGTAATCCGTCACCTCAGAACGGCTCGCGTTCCGGCCATTCGCCTTGGGGCTCGCGATCCGGCCAATCGGGGATGCCCGGCCGATCAAAGAAGTCGTCCCACAGGGCATTCAGCGGCACCAGGCGCAGGCTCTTGCCTTCCTTGATGACGCGCAGCTCCTTCACATCGTCTGGGAATGCGACGGCCTTGGGCAGTCGCACGGCCTGCGAGCGATTGGACTTGAAGACTGTGGCTTTCAGCGGGGGGCTCATGGTGTCGATATCGCCCCAACGCGCGTATATGTCAATGGGATATGCCAAAATCCGCATAGCCCGCCTCGGTCAGAACTCCATGCAGTCGGATGTCGTGCGGTTCCAGCTCCAGCCGCTCGACCTTCTGGCCGACGTAGGCGAAGCCGATGCGGGTGACATCCGGGCGCGCGGCGAAGGTGCGGTCGTAGTAGCCGCCCCCCTGGCCCAGGCGCCCGCCCCGATCGTCATAGGCCAGCAGCGGCGTCAGGATCAGATCGGGCGTGACGACCTCCGCCAACGGCAGGGGCGCGGGGCATCCTGCGGCGTCCAGTTCCAGCGGCTCGCCCGGCGACCAGGCGCGGAACTCCATTGGGGCGTCGCGCTGGACCACGACCGGCAGGCACAGCCGACGGCCGGCGGCCTCCAGCGTCACGGCCAGAGCATCGGTATCCAGTTCAGACCCCATGGCGCGATAGAGGGCCACGATCTCGGCGGGAGGCAGGGCGTCCGCATGATCCGCCGCGCGCGACGCGGCCAGCGGATCGATCTCCGCCAGCCGCTTGCGAAGCGCCCGCGCGGCGGACCGGAACTCATGCTTGTCCTGGATCATTGCGCCGCCTTACACCCGCCGCGCTCAAGCAGCGAGCGATAGCACACGAAAGCGCTCAGGCAGCGAGCCGCCGCGCGGCGAGCGGTAGCACACAAAGCGCGCTCAAGCAGGGAGCAACCGCGTCGCGAGCGATAGCGCACAAACGTGCTCAGGCAGCGAGCCGCCGCGCGGCGAGCGGTAGCACACAAAAAAGAGAGAAGGTTGGCGGCGCCGCAAGAACCGTGAAGGGCGTTTAAATCCTCTCGAACCTGGGTAGCCAGGTGGGCTCCATATGCCCAGGCCCTCGAGCCCGGACAGGGACAGATCCCTTTGAGTGAATTAAGGTCGCGAGGAAATGTATGCCTTCGACGTGGGCCGCAGCAAGACCCGCCGTCGAGCAAGATAGGCCTTCGCCACGCCTTACGCCAGCGCCCACGATCAAATCTTGATCAGATCCCCTGGCTGATCTTCTCGATCCGCGCGGCGACGGCGTTCAGCGCCTCGGCGACCCCGTCGGTCGAAGCCGGCGCCGGAGCAAAGGAGGACGCGCCCGCCTTGCCGCCGTTCAGGCGCGCCTCGTGCAGTTCGTCGGCTAGGATCAGGGCGGACATCAAAAACAGACGCAGGTCCCCGACGTGCCCCACGTCCTGGGCCACCTGACGCACCTGGTTGTCGAACTGTTTGGCCAGGATGCGGACCCGCTCTTCCTGACCGTCGGCGCAGCCCACCGCATAGGGCCGCCCGTTGACTTCCACCGTCACCGTCGCCATCAGCCGGCCTCGCTTTCGGTCTCGTCGTCGTCCTGGGCCAAGTTGTCCTGGCTCAGGACCTCGCGCACCGCCGCCGCCGCCCGGGCCAGGGCCTGCGACGCCTCGCGCCCGGCGGCCTCCAGCTCGGCGACGCGCTGATCCCCGGCCCCCGAATCCGAAGAACGGGGCGCGAACAGGTCGTCGTCGCTGATCGCCGGCGCCGAGGCGGGGCGCGCCTTCAGCTCCAGGACCTTGCGTTCCAGTTCGGCCAGGGCGCGGTCGATACGCGCCCGTGCGGCCGTGGTGGCGTCTGCCATCGGTCGCTCCTTCAGATTCCGTATAGAACCCGAGGACGCGTCGGGGTAAAGGCGGCGCGCCCCTGAATTTCCGCATTCCGACGAAAGGTCTCGCCGTGACCGACGCCAAAACCGCTCCCAAGGCCACCCCTGAGCAGATGGCGAACGCCATTCGCGTCCTCGCCATGGACGGCGTCGAGAAGGCCAAGTCGGGCCACCCCGGCATGCCCATGGGCATGGCCGACGTCGCCACGGTGCTGTTTTCGAAGTTCCTGAAGTTCGACGCGAGCCGCCCCGACTGGGCCGACCGCGACCGCTTCATCCTGTCGGCCGGTCACGGCTCGATGCTGATTTACGCGCTTCTGCACCTGACCGGCTATAAGGCCGCGACCAAGGAAGAACTGTCCAACTTCCGCCAGTGGGGCTCCAAGACCGCCGGCCACCCCGAATACGGCCACATGCCCGGCGTCGAGGTCACCACCGGTCCGCTGGGTCAGGGCCTGGCCACCTCGATCGGCTTTGCGATGGCCGAGCGTCACCTCGCCGCCAAATACGGCGACGATCTGGTCGATCACCGCACTTGGGTCGTCGCCGGCGACGGCTGCCTGATGGAAGGCGTGTCGCAGGAAGCCATCGCCCTGGCCGGCCGCTACAAGCTGAACAAGCTGCACGTCCTGTGGGACGACAACGAGATCACCATCGACGGCAAGGTCAGCCTGTCGGACACCACCGACCAGGAGGCCCGGTTCAAGGCCGCCGGCTGGGCGGTCAAGGCCATCGACGGCCATGACATGAACGCCATCAAGGCCGCACTGAAATGGGCGACCCGCCAGGACAAGCCGACCCTGATCGCCTGCAAGACCAAGATCGGCAAGGGCGCCGCCACCATGGAAGGCAGCCACAAGACCCACGGCGCCGCCCTGGGCGCGGCCGAGATCGCCGCCACCCGCCTGGGCCTGGCCTGGGATCACGAGCCCTTCGAAATGCCCCAGACCATCGCCGACGCCTGGGCCAAGGTCGGTCGTCGCGGCGCCAAGGACCGCAAGAAGTGGGAGGCCCGCCTGGCCGCCTCGGGTCAGGCCGCCGACTTCACCCGCGCCATGAAGGGCGACCTGCCCGAGGGCGCCTTCGACGCCCTGAACGCCAAGATCGCCGAACTGATCGAGACCCAGCCGGCCCAGGCCACGCGCCAGTCGTCGGGCGCCGCCCTGGACCAGGTCTTCGCCGCCATCCCCGAACTGATCGGCGGCTCGGCCGACCTGACCGGCTCTAACAACACCTTCGTCGCCGGCACCCCGATCCTGGACGCGCCGTCGTATGAAGGTCGCTACGTCAACTGGGGCATCCGCGAGTTCGGCATGGCCGCCGCCATGAACGGCCTGGCCCTGCACGGCGGCGTCATCCCCTATGCCGGCACCTTCATGGTCTTCTCGGACTACAGCCGCCCGGCCATCCGTCTGGGCGCCCTGATGGGGGTCCGCGCCATCCACGTCCTGACGCACGACTCGATCGGCCTGGGCGAGGACGGCCCCACCCACCAGCCGGTCGAACATCTGGCCGCCCTGCGCGCCATCCCCAACCTGCTGGTCTTCCGCCCCGCCGACACGGTCGAGGCCATGGAATGCTGGAAGATCGCGCTGGAGACCCGGACCTCACCCTCGGCCATGGCCCTGTCGCGCCAGAAGACCCCGGCCGTCCGCACCGTCGCGGGCACGGAAAACCTCTCGGCCAAGGGCGCCTATGAGATCAAGGCCGCTTCGGGCGAGGCCAAGGCCACCCTGTTCGGCACCGGCACGGAACTGGCCCTGGCGCTCAAGGCCGCCGAGACGCTTGAAGCCGAAGGCGTCCCGACCCGCGTCGTCTCCGTCCCCTGTTTCGAACTGTTCGAGCAACAGGACGCCGCCTACCAGGCCTCGGTCATCGGCCGCGGCACGATCCGCGTCGCCGTCGAGGCCGCCATTAAGCAAGGCTGGGAAGGCTTCATCGGCGAGGACGGCGCCTTCATCGGCATGACCGGCTTCGGCGCCTCGGCACCCGCCGAAGTGCTGTACGACAAGTTCGGCATCACCGCCGACGCCGTCGTCGCGGCGGTCAAGGCGCGGCTGTAACCAACCGGCCCTTCTCCCGTTGGGAGAAGGTGGCCCGCAGGGCCGGATGAGGGTCGGCCGGTAGGCCAGTTCGCACCACCCGACCCTCACCCTTTCGCGCAAGAACGACGGCTTCGCCGCCGTGCGCTCAAGCCCTCTCCCAACAGGAGAGGGAAGCTTGTGGAGCAGACGATGACCCTCGGCACCCCCCTCTCCGACACCGCCGTCCGCGTCATGCTTCTCGGCTCCGGCGAACTCGGCAAGGAGGTCGCCATCGAGCTGCAACGGCTCGGCGTCGAGGTCATCGCCGTCGATCGCTACCCCAACGCCCCCGCCATGCAGGTCGCGCACCGCAGCCACGTCATCCCGATGACCGATCCTCAAGTGCTGAACGGCGTCATCCTGGCCGAGGCCCCACACTTCATCGTGCCCGAGATCGAGGCCATCGCCACCGAGGTTCTGGCCGATATCGAGGCCGCCCGCCTGGCCGTGGTCATCCCCACCGCCCGCGCCGTGCAACTGACTATGAACCGCGAGGGCATCCGCCGTCTCGCCGCCGAAGAGCTTGGCCTACCGACTAGCCCCTACGCCTTCGCCGGCTCAGCCGAGGAACTGGCGGCCGGCGCCGAGACCGTCGGCTATCCCGCCTTCGTCAAGCCGGTCATGTCCTCGTCCGGCAAGGGGCAATCCTTCGTCGAAAGCGCCGATGAGATCGCCGACGCCTGGACCTACGCCCAGGACAGCGGCCGCGTCGCCGGCGCCCGCGTCATCGTCGAGGGCCGGATCGATTTCGACTTCGAGATCACCCTGCTGACCGTCCGCTCGCGCGGCGCCGACGGCGAGACCCGCACCGACTTCTGCGCCCCCATCGGCCACCGCCAGGTCAAGGGCGACTATGTCGAGAGCTGGCAACCCCAGGCCATGACCCCCGCTGCGCTTGCCGCCTCGCAAGACATCGCCGGCAAGGTCACCGACGCCCTGGGCGGTCTCGGCGTCTTCGGCGTGGAGCTGTTCGTGAAGGGCGACCAGGTCTGGTTCTCCGAGGTCTCGCCCCGCCCCCACGACACCGGCCTGGTCACCCTGGCCAGCCAGACCATGAGCGAGTTCGCTCTCCACGCCCGCGCCATCCTGGGCTTGCCCGTCGACGTGACCCTGCGCGAACCCGCCGCCAGCGCCGTCATCTACGGCGGCATGGAGGCGCAAGGCGTCGCCTTCGAAGGCGTGGCTGAGGCCCTGTCCGTCCCCACCGCCGACCTGCGCCTGTTCGGCAAGCCGGAAGCCTATGAACGCCGCCGCATGGGCGTCGCTACCGCGCGCGGCGCCGATGTCGATGAAGCCCGCGAACGGGCCCGCGAAGCCGCCGGGCGGGTGAAGGTGGTCCGGGCTTAGCGACCGTCTCCTCCCCACTTGTGGGGAGGGGGACCGCGCGTAGCGTGGTGGAGGGCTCTTGAAGCCTCACAAACGCCAGTGATGACGCGAACAGCCCCTCCGTCGCTCCGCTCCGCTCCGAGCCGCCTCCCCATGAAATGGGGAGTAGACGTCTGACACCGCCTTTCTACGACTTTGGTCGATTGGCCTTGTCCCGCATTGTGGTGCAAATCAGAGGGGAGGGCCGCAGTCAGCCGGCCGGGAGGGATCTGTCGTGGGCAAACTCAGCACACCCATAATTTTCGGCGCCATCGCCATCCTGGGAGCGGTGTCCCTCGGCATCATCGCCCTGCATCAGGGCGAGAGCATCAGCGCGGTCTGGATGGTGGTCGCCGCCGTCTGCACCTACGCCATCGCCTATCGCTTCTACGCCCGCTACCTGGCCAACAAGGTCATGCAGTTGCAGCCGTCGCGCCTGACGCCGGCCATGCGCCGCAACGACGGGCTCGACTATGTGCCGACGCCCAGGAACGTCCTGTTCGGTCACCATTTCGCAGCCATCGCCGGCGCGGGGCCGCTGGTCGGGCCGGTGCTGGCCGCCCAGATGGGCTATCTGCCCGGCGTGCTGTGGATCCTGGTCGGCGCGGTGCTGGCGGGGGCGGTGCAGGACATGATGGTCCTGTTCATGTCCACCCGCCGCGACGGCAAATCGCTGGGCGACATGATCCGCACCGAGATGGGGAACATCCCCGGCATCATCGCCCAGGTCGGCGTCCTGATGATCATGGTCATCATCCTGGCCGTTCTGGCCCTGGTCGTGGTCAAGGCCCTGGCCGAGAGCCCCTGGGGAACCTTCACCGTCGCCGCCACCATCCCCATCGCCATCTTCATGGGCCTGTACACCCGCTTCCTGCGCCCCGGCCGCGTCGGCGAGATCTCGGTCATCGGCGTCGTCCTGCTGATCCTGGCCATCATCGGCGGCGGCCATGTCGCGGCCGACCCGTTCTGGGGTCCGGCCTTCACCCTGACTGGCCCGACCCTGGCCATCCTGATGATGGTCTACGGCTTCATCGCCTCGGTCATTCCGGTCTGGCTGCTGCTGGCGCCGCGCGACTATCTGTCGACCTTCCTGAAGATCGGCGCCATCGTCGCCCTGGCCATCGGCATAATCATCGTGCGTCCGCATCTGCAGATGCCGGCCGTCACCCCCTTCATCGACGGCACCGGCCCGGTCTTCGCCGGCGCCCTGTTCCCCTTCCTGTTCATCACCATCGCCTGCGGCGCCGTGTCGGGCTTCCACGCCCTGATCTCGTCGGGCACGACGCCCAAGCTGCTGGAAAATGAAAACCAGATCCCGCTGATCGGTTACGGCGCCATGCTGTGCGAAAGCTTCGTCGCCGTCATGGCCCTGATCGCCGCCACGGTCCTGGACCCGGCGGTCTATTTCGCCATGAACAGCCCCGTCGCCGTCATAGGCAACGATGCGGTCTCGGCCGCCGCCGCCGTGGCCCAATGGGGCTTCCACATCACCCCCGGCGAGCTGGAACAACTGGCCCGCGACGTGGGCGAGCATTCCATCCTGTCGCGCGCAGGCGGCGCCCCGACCCTGGCCGTCGGCATGGCCCACATCCTGTCGGGCGTCATTGGCGGCAAGGCCATGATGGCTTTCTGGTATCACTTCGCCATCCTGTTCGAGGCCCTGTTCATCCTGACCACGGTCGACGCCGGCACCCGTGTCTGCCGCTTCATGATTCAGGACCTGTTGGGCGTCGCCGTGCCCCGGATGCGCGAAACCAAGTCCTGGGGCGCCAATGTCGTCGCCACGGCGCTCACCGTCGCCCTGTGGGGGTATTTCCTCTACACCGGCGTGGTTGATCCGCTGGGCGGCATCAACAGCCTGTGGCCGCTGTTCGGCATCGCCAACCAGATGCTGGCCGCCGTCGCGCTGATCCTGGGGACCGTGGTCCTGTTCAAGATGAAGCGCGAGAAGTTCGCCTGGGTCATGGTCGTCCCGGCGACCTGGCTGCTGATCTGCACCCTGACGGCCGGCTTCCAGAAGCTGTTCCACCCGGACGTCCGCATCGGCTTCCTGTCCCACGCCCGCAAGTATCAGGAGGCCCTGGGCGCCGGCGAACTGATCGCCCCGGCCAAGACCGCCGGCGACATGCACCGGATCGTGGTCAACGACTACGTCAACTCGACCCTGACGGCGGGCTTCCTGTTCGTGGTGATCACCATGGTCGTCTATGGCGTGCTCGCCTGCCGCAAGGCCTATCTGAACAACCGGCCGACCGTGCGGGAGTATCCCGAAAGCCATGAACTGACGGCGGCCGACGACGCGGCGGACGTGGCCCGTGCCTGATGCTCGCCAAGAGGACCTGCTCTGCCTGTGCCGCGACACCGCCTCGCGGTGGGGCCGCGGCGTCCGGCGCACGGCCGGCGCCATGATCGGCCAGCCGGACTACGACGCCTATGTCCGCCACGCGGCGGCGACCCATCCGGACCAGCCGCCGCTGGACAAGACCGCCTTCTTCCGCCTGCACGAGCAACGCCGCTTCGGCGGCGCGGGCGGCTTCAAATGCTGCTGAACGGATCTAGATTCCGCTGACGGGGACTTCGGCCCGCGCCCGATCCTCGGCCTGAAGCGCGGCGATGGCGGCCTCCAGCGTCGGGTCCTCGCCGGCGCGGCGCTGGGTGACGGTCCGGGGCGCCGCCACGTCGGGGGTGACGCCGCGCTTTTCCAGCCGCACGCCGCCGGCCGTGACGAAGTCGGCGCGGCTGAGCGTCAGCCGCCCTCCGTCTGGCAGGTTGGTCTCCTGCGCGATCAGCACCGACCCGCCGGTCTTTTCGCCCACGACGATGCCGCGCCGCGCCTCCTGCAGGGCCGCCGGGGTCAGTTCCGCGGCGCTGCGGCTGCCCTGGTCCACCAGGACCGCCACGTCGTTGGCCGCCGGGTCGCGCTGGTCGCCGCAGTTTCCCGACGCCCGCAACACGACGCCGCGACCGTTGCGCCCCGTCCGCGTCGCCCACGCCTGATCGCGCGGCAGGAAACAGGTCAGCACCGATTCCGCCTCCCACAGACGGCCGCCCGGATTGCCGCGCAGGTCCAGCACCACATCGACATCGGCCGACAGGCCTTCCAGCTCCCCGCCCATCCACGGGCCCAGCCCCTGATCGAACTCCTCGACCCTCAGCACCAGCACCCCCGGCCGCGACTTGTCGGCCGTGAAGGGTTCGATCGCCTCCATGACGCGCGGCGTCAGCGTCGCCTCGCGCCGCTGGCCCGTCTCGTCCGTCAGGACCAGCCGCACCGTCTGTCCCTCGCGCGCCTCGATGTCCGGCCCCCACGGCTGGCCATCGACCGTGTTCAGCGTCCAGCCCAGCTCCACGCCCGCCGCCTCGGCCGGCGACCCGGCCCGAACCCGCTCCACGGTCCAGTCGTCGGGCGTCTCACCCCGCATCAGCGTCATCCCCATGACGGCGCGGCGGTCGTACTGCGTCTCCTGGCGGCGCACGGCGGCCGGCGGGCTGGCGGCGGCGTGACCGTCGTCCAGCAGGTCCAGCATCGCGTTTATGACCCGGTAAAGCCCCCGCTCGTCCGACGCCGCCAGGGCCTGCGGCCGGAACCGCGCCCGCGCCGCGTCCCAGTCCACGCCATGCAGGCTCGGATCGTAATAGCCGCGTCGGACTTCGGTCCACACCCGGTCGAACACCCGTTGGTTCAGCCGCGCCCGCTCGCGCGTCGGCGCGACCGCGACCAGGGCGGCAAGGGGCGAGCTGGAGGGCATGGCCATGGCCCCGCCGCACAGCGGCAGGCTGAGCAACAGAACGCTGAAAAGCCGGGCGGAACCTCTGAGGCGCATAGGCGGCATCTGACGCCAGACGCTCCTTTCGCTCAAGTCACGACTGCGCGTTATTCCGCTACCCGCGCCCCGTCCCAGGCGAAGACCCCGCCGCTGTCGGCCGGCGTCAGGCCCGACAGCACGGCCAGCAGACGTTCTGCCGAATGCTCCGGCGTGAACAGCCGCCCCTCGGCCACCCCCTTCTGAAACGGCGCGCTCAGGTCCGTATCCACTGTGCCGGGATGCAGGCCGGCGATCACCGCCTGCGGATGGCTGCGCCCCATCTCGATCGCCAGATTGCGCAGGATCATGTTCAGCGCCGCCTTGGACGCGCGATAGGCGTGCCACCCGCCCAGCCGATTGTCCGACATCGACCCCACCCGCGCCGACAGGGCCGCGAACACCGCCCGCCGATCGCGCGGCAGCAACGGCAGCAGGTGTTTCGCCGCCAGCGCCGGCCCGACCGCGTTGACGCGGTAGTCGCGCATCAGATGATCCGCATCGAGCTGACGCAGACTCCGTTCCGGCTGAAACCCGTCGTGCAGCACCCCGGTCGCCACGACGATCAGGGTCGGAGCCGCCCCCTGGCCGATCCGTTCGGCGGCCCGCGCCAGGCTGGCCTCGTCCTCCAGATCGGCCGCCAAGCCTTGCGCGCCCGCCACGTCTGCGCCCGCACGGGACACGGCCCAGACCGTGTCGAACGCTCCGCCGCTCACGATCCGTTCGACCATCGCCCGGCCGATCCCGCCCGTCGCCCCGATCACCACCGCCGATCCGTTCATGCCGTCTCCCCTCCGCCGTCGTCCCATGATAGGGGCGCGGCATGAGCATCACCACGGTCGGCCTCGATGCCGACGACACCCTCTGGCACAACGAGACGATCTTCCGCCTGACCCATGCGCGGTTCGTCGATCTGCTGGACGACCACGGCGACGCCGCGACCATCGAGGCGCGCTTGGCCGAGACCGAGCAACGCAACCTGCGCCTCTACGGCTACGGCGTGAAGGGCTTCACCCTGTCGATGATCGAGACGGCGATGGAGCTGTGCGACGGCGGCGCCCCGCCCGAGGTGGTGCGCGAGATCCTGGCCGCCGGCCGCGAGATGCTGGCCCACCCGGTCGAGACCCTGCCCGGCGTCGACGAGGTCGTCGCCGAACTGTCCGAGAAATACCGCCTCGTCCTGATCACCAAGGGCGACCTCTTGGACCAGGAACGCAAGCTGGCCGCCTCAGGCCTGGGCGACCGTTTCAGCGCCGTCGAGATCGTCTCCGAAAAGGACCGCGCCACCTACGACCGTGTCTTCACCCGCCACGGCACGGGCGCGGCCGAGGCCGTCATGGCCGGCAACTCGATGAAGTCCGACGTCCTGCCCGCCATCGCCGCCGGCGCCTTCGGCGTCCACATCCCCTACCATGTCACCTGGGCCCACGAACTGGCCGAAGCCCCCGAAAACGAGCCCCGCTACGTCTCCCTGTCCCGCATCGGCGAACTGCCCGACTGGATCGCGGCGATCGCCGATCAGGCGTAGCCGAGCAGCGCCCGCAGACCCGGCGCGTTGTAGTCCACCAAGGCCTTCTGGGTGGGCGACAGCTCGGCCGGGAAGGTTATGGCATTGGCCGGCTTGAGGTTTTCCCTGGCCGTGCGGCTGTAGCGCCGGTCCGCGCCGATGGTCGCCCGCTCGCGCCAGTCGTCAGGCCGCTCCATGCCGCAGGCCTCGAACAGGTCCGCAAACAGCGCATCGGCCTCTGGCGACTCGATGTCCTTAACCGCGCCCAGCAGATTCTCGTACCGGATGAGATGCACGCCCGTGCCCAGCCAGGCGGCCGCGTTGTGCGTGAAGATATCGATCAGTCCGGGCGATTTCTGATGGATGCCGAAGATCATCATGTTGATCAGGGCGTCGGCCGAGAACACGCCGGATTTGAGGTGCGCGATATTGTCCTGCTGGAACTCCTCCGACACGAAGAACCGCGCCCGCGCCAGGACCCAGTCATAGGGATCGCGCACCATCAGGATATGTTTGGCGGTCCGCACATTGGCCCAGGACTGGTCGCTGAACAGCAGGTGCGCGGCGCTGAGCCTCGGCGCATGCGGATTGAAGGCCTCCAGGTGCAGATGCATGTTGGGCACCTGAACGAAGTCGGCGTTGTAGTGCTGCTCCACCGGCACGAACATCCGCATGATGTTGCGCAGCAGGTGGGTTCCGCCCTTGGGCACGCTGTTGAGCAGCACGGGCTGCTCCAGCGGGCGTTGGGAAAAGCGGACGACCTGTTCGTCCAGGGTGTCGGGGATGCCGCCGATACGGGCCATGCCGGTTTCCTCGCGATGCCGAAAATGAAACGGGGCGGCGGATCGCTCCGCCGCCCCGTGACCTGTTCCCAGGAATGACGACCTTAGAAGGTCTTGCTCACCCGAAGGAAGCCACGACGGCCGTAGAAGGCTTCGGTGTACTGCGATCCGAAGACCGAGTTGCCCTGAACGGAGGTGGCGAACGAGCTCGCCGCCGGCGGCAGTTCGTCGAACAGGTTCGACACGCCGCCGCTGACACGCCAGCCGTTGTCGCTGTCGTAGCTCAGCGAGACGCTGTGGAAGCTGGTGAACTCGGCGACGGCCTTCACTTCGACCCGACGACCGTCGATGGTTTCGAACAGGTCGCCGTTGTCGTCGATGTAGTCGAAGCGGCTGTCCTGGTTGCCGATCCAGTCGAAGCCCCAGAAGGCCGTCCACGGACCATGCGCCAGGCTGGCGTTGATGTTGCCGACCAGTTCCGGGTTACCGATACGACCCAGCGGATCGACCGGGGCGTCCTCGAACAGGGCCGTGCGATCTTCCAGCGTCCAGGTCGTCTGGCTGTCCAGCGTCAGCTCACCCCACGGCGTGTCGGTGATGTAGCGAACGGTGAAGTCCAGACCGCGGTTCGTTTGCTCGGCGACGTTCAGATAGGAATCCCGCACCTGTGTGATGCCGCTGGAATTCTCATCGCGATCGAACTGGCTGCAGATCGGATCGGACGGGAAGTTGTCCGAGGTGTAGCAGGCGCCCAGGATACCTGCAGCGCCGAGGTTGCGAACCTCGTCCTGGATTTCGATCTCGAAGTAATCGACCGCAACGCTGAGCCCGCTGTTCGGCGGCGTGAGGATCACGCCCAGAACCGTCGCTTCGGACGTTTCCGGCTCCAGAACGCCAAGGCCGCCGCCCGTCACGATTTCCGCCGAAGAGGGAGCGCCCGCATAGGAGCCGTCAACACCGCCGCCCGGCCCGGCGGCGCTGGTGCAGTTGTTATAGACCTGTTGCGAGACGGAACCGTCCGCCAGCCTGTTGTCCAGGTTAAGGCACGGATCGATAGAACGCTGGGCCAGGAAGCCGGTCTGGTCGGCCAGATAGAGCTCGAACAGCGCCGGAGCGCGGAACGAGGTGCCGTGCGACGCGCGGAACCGGATGCCGTCCACCAGTTCCCAGTTCAGCCCGACCTTGTAGGTATTGGCGTCGCCCGAGGTCTTGGTGTCCGTGTAGCGGCCGGAGAGGGACAGATCGAGTTCACGTGCGAAAGGCACGTCTCTCAGAAGCGGGACGGACAGCTCGGCGTAAACTTCACGCGTTTCGTCCGAACCTGCAGTGATCCCCGAACCCGAGAGACCCCAGCTGTTGTCCGCCAGCGTCACGTCGCCCGGCGTGTCATTGATCTCGTCACGACGCAGATGGAAGCCCAGGGCCAAGCCGAGCGGACCAGCCGGCAGCTCCATCACATCCCCGCCGATGAAGCCTTCGACATAGGTCTGTTCGTAAAGGGTATTGCCCGTCTCGGTATCGAACAGGAAGGCGCGCTCCTCGTCCGTCAGGCGGCCGGCCAGGAAGTCGGGATCGGTGAAGTCAACATCGATGCACTGGCGTCCGCTGACGGGCAAGGTCTGTCCCACACAACTGGCAGGACGTGCTTCATTCTCCGGCGTGTCCGGATCATCAAAGATCGGTCGTTTGAAGCTGGTCGAGTCGACGGCGTCCTGCAGGATGACGTCGGACGTATAGTCGCCGTCCGAGCGGCTGTACTGGACGAAGACGTCCCACTTCCAGTTCTTCAACGGGCCGACGCTGAGGTCCCCGCGGATACCGGCGACGCCGCGCATATAGTCGACGCGTTGCGACTGGTCGAAGTGGTCGGTGATTGGCGTGGCGCTGAGAATGTTTGGGCCGGTGAAGCCAGTGACGGGGTCCCCGCCCGCCCCTGGACCATAGAAGTAGTCCAGGAAGTCAGCGGTGTAGGTGTAATTCCAGAACTGACGGAAACCGTCCGTGCGGCTCTCGCGGCGGTTCAGCAGGAACTCGCCGTAAACCTCGGCGCCGCCGAGGTCGTAAGCGCCCTCGATGAAGGCGGTGTAGCGATCCACTTCAGGAATGACCGACGCGTCCTTGGCGAATTCCGGCAGGTTGTTCGTCACGGCGCGCGAGGGCGTATCGTAGTTCACCAGATAGAAGCCGGCGGGCGCGGTCGGATACATGGCCGAAACGGCCGGGTCGGTCGGGCGCGTGGGGATATACTGACCCAGGTCGCCGTCATAGTCATACTGGAAGCGGCCGGCTCGGCCCGAGAAATCGCTGCCATAGACATAGACCTGCCCCCAGGGCGAGTCGGTGCACTGCGGCTGGCCCGTGCGGGGGTCGATGCGGTCTGCGCGGTTACGCGTGCCCGGCTCGAACACATATTGATTTGTGCAGGTCAGGTAATCGCGGTCGCCGGCGCGAAGGGCTTCCTGACGATAGTAGTCGGCCGACACGTTGATGTGGCCACGGCCGAAGGTCTTGCCGAACGAACCTGAGATGTTGAACTGCTCGCCGCCGCTCTCGAACGGTACGGTGGCGAAGGCGGACATTTCACCGCCGTCGCGGTTCTGGTCGGTGATCAGGTTCACCACGCCGGCGACGGCGTCGGAGCCGTAGATCGACGAGGCGCCGTCCTTCAGGATGTCGATGCGGTTGATGGCGGATTGCGGGATGACGTTCAGGTCGAACGACGACACGCCGCCGCGTGTGCCTGCCGGGCCTGCACGACGCCCGTTGAGAAGCACCAGCGTCCGGTTGGCGCCCAGGCCGCGCAGCGAAATGGTCGCCGCGCCCGGTCCACCGTCGGTGACGAAGGCGCTGGAGATGGCCGAGTTCACCTGCGGCGAGCCCGCCGCGAGGGTGGAGGATTGCAGGAACTGAGCCGTATCGCTGATGCCGCGTTGTTCCGCGCGCTCGGACGTCAGCACCTGAACCGGCGATGCGCTGGTGAACTCGTTACGCGGGATGCGCGAACCGGTGACGACGATTTCTTCGACTTCCTGAGCGGCCTGGTCATCGGTCGCTTGGGGATCGGCAGCAGCTGCCTGCTGCGCCAGGACAGGCGAGGCGACGACGAAGGCGGCCAGCACGCCGCCAACTAGGGCAGACGTGCCGAACAATCCGTTGCGATAGGCCATAAGGAACAATGCTCGCTGAATACGAAAGTAGTTAAGGGAGCAACGTTATGAACCTCTGCCTTCAGTTCACAATAATCACGCCACATTTCACACCACTTCATGACCCTCCTGTGTCATTTTCGCCTCACGCAAAAGACAGTGTGAATCCGCGCTGAATCGCTTGCCCCCTCGCCCCTCCCTCTCTAAACGGGCCGCTTAACCGACAAGCAGACGTGAGCGTCGCAGGGCCAGGCTCTGCGGGGACTTCTCGCGCGCGTAGAGAACGAAGGACGACGCAGCCCCTTGGACGCCTCGGACATCAGTCATGACGAACGCGACGCCATGGTGCGCGCGGCGCTGGCCGAACAGGGCGACAGCGGCGTGACCCCGCGTCACACGCGATTCTACTTCTATGGCGAAGGCGACCACGGCGACCTGAACGAGGTCGCGCGTCGCGCGGGCTTCCTGACCGGCGGCGCCGACGATTCCACCACACTTGAGACCACCATGGCGGTGGACGAGGCGTCGTTCGCCGCGACCTCCGCCATGATGCAGACCTGGGCCGCAGCGTTTCAGCTGGACTACGACGGCTGGGACTGCGCGGTCGTGACCCATTAGCGTTCAATAAGAAGAAGAGCTGGCGATGCCCAAGCGCACAGACATTCAGTCCATCCTCATCATCGGCGCCGGCCCGATCGTCATCGGCCAGGCGTGCGAGTTCGACTATTCCGGCGTCCAGGCCTGCAAGGCGCTGAAGGCGGAGGGCTACCGGGTCATTCTGGTCAACTCGAACCCCGCCACCATCATGACGGACCCGGAGGTGGCCGACGCCACCTATATCGAGCCGATCACGCCCGAGATGGTCGAGAAGATCATCGCCAAGGAACGCCCCGACGCCCTTCTGCCCACCATGGGCGGCCAGACCGCGCTGAACACCGCCCTGGCCCTGGACGCCTCGGGCGCGCTGAAGAAGTACGGCGTCGAGATGATCGGCGCGAAGGCCGACGTGATCGACAAGGCCGAGGATCGCCAGAAATTCCGCGACGCCATGGACAAGCTGGGCCTCGAATCGCCCCGCTCCAAGGCCGCCCACTCGATGGAAGAGGCGCTGGACGGGCTTGAGTTCGTCGGCCTGCCCGCCGTCGTCCGCCCGTCCTTCACCCTGGCCGGCACCGGCGGCGGCATCGCCTTCAACCGCGAGGAGTTCGAGGAGATCGTGCTGCGCGGCCTCGACCTCTCGCCGACCACCGAGGTCCTGATCGAGGAATCGGTGCTGGGCTGGAAGGAATACGAGATGGAGGTCGTCCGCGACACGGCGGACAACTGCATCATCATCTGCTCCATCGAGAACATCGACCCAATGGGCGTCCACACCGGCGACTCCATCACCGTCGCCCCTGCGCTTACGCTGACCGACAAGGAATATCAGCGGATGCGGACCGGCTCGATCAACGTCCTGCGCGAGATCGGCGTCGAGACCGGCGGATCGAACGTCCAGTGGGCCATCAACCCGGCCGACGGCCGCATGGTGGTGATCGAGATGAACCCACGCGTGTCGCGCTCGTCCGCGCTTGCGTCCAAGGCCACCGGCTTCCCCATCGCCAAGGTCGCCGCGCGTCTGGCCGTCGGCTACACCCTGGACGAACTGACCAACGACATCACCCAGGTGACGCCGGCCAGCTTCGAGCCGTCGATCGACTATGTGGTCACCAAGATCCCGCGCTTCGCCTTTGAGAAATACCCCGGTTCGGAGCCCCTGCTGGGCACCTCGATGAAGTCGGTGGGCGAGGTCATGGCCATCGGCCGCACCTTCCAGGAATCGATGCAGAAGGCCCTTCGCGGGCTTGAGACCGGCCTGTCCGGCTTCGACGAGATCGAGATCGACGGCGTGGAGGGGGCCGACGGCGACACCGCGCGCAACGCCGTGATCCGCGCCCTGGGCATCCCCACCCCCGACCGCATCCGCGTCATCGCCCAGGCCTTCCGCCACGGCCTGACGGTGGAAGAGGTCAACGCCGCCTGTTCCTACGAGCCCTGGTTCCTGCGCCAGATCGCCGACATCGTGCGCGAGGAAGGCCATATCCGGGTCAAGGGCCTGCCGACCGACCCGACCGAGTTCCGCCGCCTGAAGGCCAAGGGCTTCGCCGACGCCCGCCTGGCCCAGCTGACCGGCGCGACCGAAAAGGCCGTCCGCACCGCCCGTCGCGGCCTGAACGTCCGCCCCGTCTTCAAGCGGATCGACACCTGCGCGGCCGAGTTCGCGTCGGCCACCGCCTATATGTATTCGACCTATGAGACCGGCGCCCTGGGCCAGATCCCCGAGTGCGAGTCCGAGCCGACGAACAAGAAGAAGGCCATCATCCTGGGCGGCGGTCCGAACCGGATCGGCCAGGGGATCGAGTTCGACTACTGCTGCTGCCACGCGGCGTTCGCCTTCGCCGACATCGGCGTCGAGTCGATCATGGTCAACTGCAACCCCGAGACCGTCTCTACCGACTACGACACCTCCGACCGCCTGTATTTCGAGCCGCTGACGGCCGAGGACGTGCTGGAGCTGATCGAGGTCGAGCGTTCGAACGGCGACCTGATCGGCTGCGTCGTCCAGTTCGGCGGCCAGACCCCGCTGAAGCTGGCCCACGCGCTGCAAGAGGACAATATCCCCGTCCTGGGCACCAGCGTCGACTCCATCGACCTGGCCGAGGACCGCGAACGCTTCCAGCAGATGCTGGAAGGCATCGGCCTGCGCCAGCCGCCCAACGGCCTGGCCCGCAGCGCCGAAGAGGCAGCGCAGAAGGCCGAAGAGGTCGGCTATCCCGTCGTGCTACGCCCCTCCTACGTCCTGGGCGGTCGCGGCATGATGATCGTCCACGACCGCGAGCAGCTGGACCGCTACGTCCACGAGGCCATGCGCGTCTCCGGCTCGGACCCCGTCCTGATCGACCACTATCTGAACCGCGCCACCGAGGTGGACGTGGACGCCCTGTGCGACGACGAGACCGTCTTCGTCGCCGGCGTGCTGGAACATATCGAGGAAGCCGGCGTCCACTCGGGCGACAGCGCCTGTTCCATGCCGCCCTGGTCCCTGTCGGCCGAGACGGTGGCCGAGCTGAAGCGCCAGACCACCGAAATGGCCAAGGCCCTGAAGGTGCGCGGCCTGATGAACGTGCAGTTCGCCATCGAAGAGCCGCACAGCGAGAACCCGCGCATCTTCGTGCTGGAGGTGAACCCGCGCGCGTCCCGCACCGCGCCCTTCGTGGCCAAGACCATCGGCCAGCCCATCGCCTCGATCGCGGCCAAGGTCATGGCCGGCGTGCCGCTGAAATCCTTCGGTTTGACCGACAAGCCCTACGACCATATCGCGGTCAAGGAAGCGGTCTTCCCGTTCGCCCGCTTCGCCGGGGTCGACACCATCCTGGGCCCGGAAATGCGCTCGACCGGCGAGGTCATGGGCCTGGACTGGAAGCGTGAGGGCGAGGCCGACATGGCCCCCGCCTTCGCCCGCGCCTTCGCCAAGTCCCAGATCGGCGGCGGCGTCACCCTGCCGACCTCGGGCTGCGCCTTCATCTCGGTCAAGGACGAGGACAAGCCCTTCATCGTCGATGCAGCCCGCACGCTTCTGGCCGAAGGCTTCACCCTGATCGCCACCGGCGGCACCCACAGCTACCTAGTCGAACAGGGGCTGGAGGTCGGTCTGGTCAAGAAGGTGCTGGAAGGCCGCCCGCACATCGTGGACGCCATGAAGAACGGCGGGGTCCACCTGGTCTTCAACACCACCTCGGGCAAACAGTCGCTGCAGGACAGCTTCTCACTGCGCCGCACCGCCCTGATGATGAAGATCCCCTACTACACCACCACCGCCGGCGCCCTCGCGGCAGCCCAGGCCATCGGCGCCATCAAGGCCGGCGACCTGGACGTCCGACCGATCCAGGACTACGCCTGACGTTTACGAAATCTCTGGTTTCTGGCTGCACGCTCAGAGCAGGTGACAGCCGGAAACCAGGGACATGCCGATCTCCAATCTCGACCTCGCCCTGATCGCCATCCTGTGCGCTGAAGTCCTGGGCTTCGCCGCCTTCGCCAGGGACAAGCAAAAGGCGAAGGCCGGCCTGTGGCGCACGCCTGAATCAACCCTGCTGATGTTCGGTCTGATCGGCGGCCTGGGTGCCTGGATGGGTCAGCATCTGCTCCGCCACAAGACGCGCAAGGAGCCGTTCAGGACGCAGTTCGGCCTTGTCGTCGTCCTCCACCTGATCCTGCTGGCGGCGGGCGCGGCCTGGGTCATTCTGTAGCGGGATCATCCTCCCCCGCCACGATCCGCGTCGCCGCCAGATCGGCGGTGACGTTGCCGACGGTGCGGAAGATGTCCGGGATCACCTCGACCGCCAGCAACAGCGGCAGCACGCCCAGCGGCAGCCCCATGGCCAGGCAGATGGGGCCGATGGCGGCGAAGAAGCTGACCTGACCGGGCAGACCGACCGAGGCGATGGACACGGCGATCGCCGTCAGCCCGCCCGCGATCAGCGCCCCGAGGCTCAGCTCCACCCCGTTCAGCTGGGCGACGTACAGACAGACCGCCAGGTTGGCGACCGGGCTGGTGATGCGGAACACCGCCACCGCCAGCGGCAGCACCAGGCCCGCCGAGGTCTGGGCCACGCCCAGCCAGTCGCGCGCCCGCTCGATCATGACCGGCAGGCTGGCCAGCGACGACTGGGTCGAGACCGCCACCACCTGGGCCGGCGCCACGGCCCGCGCGAACCGGGGGAGCGATATCCGTCCCCACGCCACCGCCACGACATAGATGATCAGGATCAGGCCGATCTGGCTCAGGCAGACGATGGCGACATAGTGGGTCAGCGTCCCCGCCACCCCCAGACCCGCCCGCAAGCCGACGCCCAGCGCCAGGGCGAACACCCCGAACGGCGCGGCCAGCAACACCCAGTGGACGATCACCACCATGGTCTCGGCCACCGCCTCGAAGAAGCCCGCCAGCGGCCGGCGCAGCTCAGCCTTGATCCGCGTCGCCGCAAAGCCGAAGGCGACGGCGAACACCACGACCGCCAGCACCCCGTCGTCGGCCGCCGCCTTGACCAGGTTGGACGGCGCCAGGCTGGCCAGGAAGGCGCGCAGTCCGTCGGTGCGCGCCGCCTCGCCCACGGCGGCGATGGAATCCTGCGGAACGCCGCCCAGCAGGGCGCGCCCCGCCTCCGGGTCGATGGGCCACAGCGCCAGCAGCCCCAGGCCCGCCAGGATCGCATAGACTGTCGCCCCGACCAGCAGCACGCCGAACACCAGCAGCGACCGCACGGCGATCCGCCCCGTCGCGGCCGCATCGGCGATGGAGACGATGCCGGTCACCAGCAGGCTGAAGACCAGGGGAATGACCGTCATCCGCAGCGCGTTCAGCCACACCTGCCCCAGGCTCTCGACCACGCCCAGCGACCCGGTCAGCCAGGGCGCATCCGCCCCCTGCGCCAGGGCGCCCACGACGACGCCCGCGACCAGGGCCGCGACGACGAAGAAGCTCAGGGAGGTGAAGAAGGCGGCGACGCGAGATCTGTTCATGACGCAGGGCTAGCACCGCTTTCGGCTTTGCGCGCGCCAAACCTTCTAAGCTCGGCCTTAAGCCCATGTCGTCGCAGCGCGAAACGCCGCGTCGCCGGGCGCGTTGGGACGGGAAAGGAGAATTCCATGTCCCGTTTGCACAAGCTCGTTCCCCTCCTCGGCGGCCTGCTGCTGTCCAGGGGCGGCCGTCGCGTCGCCGGACGTCACGCCGGCAAGCTGGCGCTCGCCACCCTGGCCTATGAGGTCTGGCGCAACCACCGCGAAGGCGCCCGTCCCCAGGCGAGACCGCAGGCCGCTCCAAAGCCTCAACCCAAGACGCGCTCGCAGCCCAGGTCGCGCTGGAGCGGTCGCGCGCCGAGATAGGGCCTAGACTTCCCCGACGGCGGCGCGGAATAGTCGCGGCTCGCTGAACGGAAACGCCCCATGATCAAGGTTCACCACCTGAACGACAGCCGGTCGCAACGCGTCCTGTGGCTGCTGGAGGAGCTGGGGCTGGACTATGAGGTGATCCGTTACGAGCGCGACGCCCGCAGCCGCCTGGCGCCGCCCGAGCTTCTGGCCATCCATCCGCTCGGCAAGTCCCCGGTGATCGAGGACGGCGACGTCAAGGTCGCCGAAACCGGCGCCATCGTCGAATATCTGCTGGAGACCCACGGCCAGGGCCGCCTGCGCCCGGCGGCGGGGACCGAGGATGGTCGGCGCTTCACCTACTGGCTTCACTACGCCGAGGGGTCCGCCATGCCGCCCCTGCTGCTGAAACTGGTGTTCGGCATGCTGCCGCGCCGCGCGCCCGCCCTGCTCAAACCCCTGGTCAAAAGCATCGCCGCCAAGGCCCAGACCGGCTTCGTCGATCCGCAACTGCGCACCCATGTCGCCTTCTGGGAGGCGGAGCTGGGCCGGTCGGAATGGTTTGCGGGCGATCAGTTCACCGCTGCCGACATCATGATGAGCTTCCCCGTCGAGGCCGGCGCCGACCGCGCCTTCGACGCCTCGACCAAGCCGCGGCTGAAGGCCTTCCTCGAACGGATCCACGCCCGCCCCGCCTATGGTCGGGCGCTGGAACGCGGCGGCCCCTACACCTACGCGTGATCCGATTATGAGACGCCGGGCGCAACCCCCCGCCCCTGGGGACGTTGGTACGCCATGCGACTTCAAACCATTCAAATCGTGGCGGGCCTCGGCGCCGCCGTCGCCTTCGTTCTGGCCTTCATGGCCGCCGGGGCCGCCCTGGTGTCGGGCCTGTTCATGCTGCTGGGCCTCGCGGCCGTGGCCTGGCTGGCCTACAGCCTGATCAAGGGCGTTCTCCACCGCGACCCCAAGGCGGATCCCCCCGCCCGCGCCTGACCCGCATAGCGCGGGTTGGCGTCCGCCCTTGAAATCGAGGGCGACAACGCCTAGTATTGATGCCCGGCCGCGCCCGCCCCGCGGCCTTTTGTGTGCCTACTTCGCGTCTTTCCTATCTCCGGGCGAACCAGAAAAATCACGACACCAATGGAAAAAGTGCCGATGACGGGCGAGGGCTACCGTGTCCTCGACGATCAACTGAAGCAATTGAAGTCGGTCGAAAGGCCGAGCGTCATCGCGGCCATTTCGGAGGCCCGCGAGCACGGCGACCTGTCTGAAAACGCCGAATACCACGCCGCCAAGGAGCGGCAGGGCTGGATCGAGGGCCAGATCGCCGAGATCGAGGACAAGATCAGCCGCGCCCAGGTCATCGACGTATCCAAACTGTCGGGCAGCCAGGTCAAGTTCGGCGCCACGGTCACCGTGGTCGACGAGGACACCGAGGAAGAGGCCCGCTATCAGATCGTCGGCGAGCACGAGGCCGACGTGAAGAAGGGCAAGGTCTCCATCGCCTCGCCCATCGCCCGCGCCATGATCTCCAAGGAGGTCGGCGACGTCGTCGAGGTCAACACCCCCGGCGGCGTGAAGGCCTACGAAATCCTCAAGGTCGAGTGGAAGTAACAGCGGTGGCGGGGGCGTCGTCAGCGTGCCCCCTTTCCCTCTGGGTCGTCTCCGACGGCCGCGCCGGCATCGAGAACCAGGCGCTGGGCCTCGCCGAGGCCGTCCAGCGCCTGACCCCGGCCGAGATCGCGATCAAACACATCCGCTGGCGGCCGCTGTTTGACCGCCTGCCTTCGGCGTTGAAGACCCCGGCCATGCTGGCGTCCGCGCCTCTGACAGCCCCCAATGCCGATCAATGGCCCGACCTGTGGATCGCCACCGGTCGCGCCACACTTCCACTCTCCACCCGCGCTAAGGCCTGGAGCGGCGGCAAGACCTTCGTCGTCCAGACCCAGGATCCGCGCTGGGCCAACGACCGCTACGACCTGATCGTCGCCCCCGCCCATGACGAACTGTCGGGCGACAATGTCTTCGAGATCGTCGGCTCGCCCCACCGCGTCACGCCGCAGCGCATAGCCCAGGCTGCGCCCGCCTTCGCCGACCGCATCGCCCCCCTGCCCCATCCGCGCGTCGCCGTGCTGATCGGCGGCAAGTCCAGGGCCTTCGACCTGCCCGAGGCCCATGCCGCCGACCTGGCCGACCAGATCGCCGACGCCGTCCGCGCTTCAGGCGGCTCATTGATGCTGACCTTCTCGCGCCGCACGCCGGACGCGGCCAAGGCGGCCATGACTGCGCGCCTGTCGAACCTGCCCGGCTGGATCTGGGACGGGACCGGCGACAACCCCCTGTTCGGCTTCCTGCATTTCGCCGACCACGTGCTGGTCACCGAGGACAGCGCCAACATGGCCGCCGAAGCCGCCTCGACCGGCAAGCCGGTCCACATCCTGCCGATGATTCCGCTGAAATCCGGCGACAAGTTCGCCCGCCTGCACGACGACCTGAACGCCCGGGGCGCGACCCGTCCGTTCGACGGCACGCTGGAAAGCTGGACCTACGATCCCCTCGCCGAAACCGACCGCGCGGCGCGCGCGGTGCTGGAAGCGATGCGCGCCAGATAGGCCTCTTGCCCTCGGCCCGGCCACGCCCCACATCCGCTCCCGGCTCGCAATCGCGCGTGGCGAAAGTGCACGAAAGTGCACTTAAAAAAAAAAAGTGGCGGCGACAGTGCACTCTGTCCTGTCGCACCTGTGACGCGACGACCATCGCGCAAACGGGAATCAGCTTCTACATAGGCCCATGACCCAAGCTCGTACCGTCCGCGTCGCCATCATCGGTTCCGGCCCCGCCGGCTGGACCGCCGCCATCTACGCCGCCCGCGCCTCGCTGAACCCCGTCGTCATCGCCGGCCTCCAGCCCGGCGGCCAGCTGACCATCACCACCGACGTCGAGAACTACCCCGGCTTCGCCGACACCATCCAGGGCCCGTGGCTGATGGAGCAGATGCAGGCCCAGGCCCTGCATGTCGGGACCGAGGTCATCCACGACATCGTCGTCTCCGCCGACCTGTCGCAACGCCCCTTCAAGCTCAAGCTGGACGGCGGCGACGAGATCCTGGCCGAGACCGTCATCATCTCCACCGGCGCCCAGGCCAAATGGCTGGGGCTGGAGTCCGAGGCCGCCTACCAGGGCTTCGGCGTCTCGGCCTGCGCCACCTGCGACGGCTTCTTCTATCGCGGCAAGGAAGTCGTGGTCGTCGGCGGCGGCAACACCGCCGTGGAAGAGGCGCTGTTCCTGACCAACTTCGCCTCCAAGGTCACGGTCATCCACCGCAAGGACGAGTTCCGCGCCGAGAAGATCCTCCAGGACCGCCTGTTCGCCAATCCCAAGATCGAGGTGATCTGGAACGTCGCGGTAGAGGAGGTCGTCGGCGTCGTGGACGGCGTCGCCAGGAACGTCACCGGCGTCCGGCTCAAGAACGTCCAGGACGGCTCGACCCGCGAAATCCCCGCCGACGGCGTCTTCATCGCCATCGGCCACGCCCCCTCGTCGGAACTGTTCAAGGGCCAGCTCGAGACCAACTCCGGCGGCTACCTGCGGGTCAAGCCGGGCACCGCCCAGACCGCCATCGAGGGCGTCTGGGCCGCCGGCGACGTGACCGACGACGTCTATCGCCAGGCCGTCACCGCCGCCGGCATGGGCTGTATGGCCGCCCTGGAAGCCAGCCGCTTCCTCGCCGAAGAAGACCACGCCAAGGCCCACCACCCCATCACCCACGCCGAGGCTGAGAAGATCGGGGTCTGGTGACCCCGATCCTTCGGCATCAGTAAGCCGACGCCTCCGTCAGTTCCGCCACATCCTCGTCCGACAGCGTCAGGGTCGCCGCCTTTAGCGTGTCGGCCAGTTGCTCGGTCGTCGTCGCGCTGACGATGGGTGCCGTCACCCCCGGCTGGGCCAGCAGCCAGGCCAGGGCGACCTGGGCCGATGTCGCCTCGTTCTTCTGGGCCACAGCGTCCAGCACCGCCAGGATACGCACCCCGCGCTCGTCGAACTTGTCCTTCAGCATCCCCTCGCGCTTGGTCCCGGCGACCTGGTCGACGGTCTTGTACTTGCCGGTCAGGAAGCCGCTTTCAAGGCTGAAGTAGGTGATGACCCCCAGCCCCTTTTCGACCGCCAGATCCTGCAGCCCGCCCTCGAAGGTGTCGCGGCTGTACAGGTTGTAGTGCGGCTGGATCGTCGCATAGGCGGCCAGACCTTCGCGTTCGGAGATAGCCAACGCCTCGGAGACCTGTTCGGCCGAGTGGTTGGACGTGCCGATGGCCCGCACCTTGCCCGCCTTCACCAGCTTGTCGAGCGTGCGCAGGGTCTCTTCCTGCGGCGTCTTCGGATCGGGCCAGTGGGTCTGGTACAGGTCGATATAGTCGGTCTGGAGCCGACGCAGCGACGCCTCGACCGCCGTCTCGATCCAGGCCGGCGACAGGTCGTAATGGCCCTGGCCCATGTCCGACCCGACCTTGGTCAGGATCTTGACGTCGTCTCGGCGTCCCCGCGCCTTCAGCCATTTGCCGATGATGACCTCGCTCTCGCCGCCCGAATGGCCGGGCACCCAGCGCGAATAGGCGTCGGCGGTGTCTATGGCGTCGAACCCGGCCTCTACGAAGGCGTCCAGCAGGGCGAACGAGGTCGCCTCATCTGCGGTCCAGCCGAAGACGTTGCCGCCGAACACCAGAGGGGCGATTTCCAGGCCGCTAGGACCGAGCTTGCGTTTTGGAAGGGCTGTCATGGGGAGGTCTCCTTTGGGGAGCCCCCGACATATGCCGCATCGCAACGACCGCAACCGCCCCGGAAGCGGTTACGCGAAGAGTTGAAGACCCGGGGGCGCGTATTGCACGGGCTCGCCGTGGCGGCGGCGCAGGGCGTAATCGACCGCCGTCTGAACCGCCTGTTCGTCCGTCGGCTTGGACAAGACGCCGATCGTGCCAGCGACGCCTTCGCGCACCATGCCGGGATTGGCCGTCATGAACAGGACAGTCACCCCCATGTCCTGACCCAGTTCGCGGCCCAAGCCGATCCCGGTCGGCCCGTCGGAAAGGTGGATGTCCACCAGCGCCAGGTCCACATCATTCTCGCGCACCAGATCGCGCGCGGCCTTGGCGGTCGCGGCGACGCCCAGGACTTCATGTCCCAGATCTTCCAGTACGAAACGCAGCTCCATCGCAACCAGGGCTTCGTCTTCGATGATGAGGATACGCGCGGTCATGAGGTTACGGCTTATGCTCGGGAGCGTACACAACGCAACTTCGTCCGTTAGGTTTCACGAGAAACCCGATCACAGCGTTTTTTCCGCAGCCCTGCGGCGCGAGAGCGACGCCGCCGGAAGATCGACCAGCACCTTCAGCCCCTCGGGCCGCCATTCGCGCTCCAGTCGGCCACCCAGCTGGCCCTCCACCGACAAGGTCGCCAGCGACGAGCCGAAACCCGTCCGCGCGGGCGCGCCGGTCACATGCGGGCCGCCGCTCTCGGTCCAGGTCAAGGTGAAGCGATCGTCGTCGCGCCGGGTCTGCAGTTCCACTCGACCGCCCCTTTCGGACAGGGCGCCGTATTTGGCGGCGTTGGTCGCAAGCTCGTGGAACAGAAGCGCGACGGAGGTCGCAGCCTGGTCGTCGAACACGGCGTCGTCGCCTTCGATCCTGACGCGCGGTGCATTCTGATCGTCGGCATAGGCCTTGAACAGGTCGCCGAGGAAGGAATGCAGGGTCGTCGCGCCGACGGTCGGCTTGGAGGTTTCCGTGTGCGGCCGCACGAACTCATGCGCCCGCGCCAAGGCCGCGATCCGGGTCCGCAGCGAGGCCGCGAAGGATTTCGCCTCCGGATACTGACGCGCCGAAAGCGCCACCAGGGCGGTGATCACCGCGAAGATGTTCTTGATCCGGTGGCTCAACTCTTGGCTGACCAGTTCGCGTCCCTGCTCCAGCTTCTTCAGCTCGTCGATATCGGTGCAGGTGCCGAACCAGCGCGTGATGCGGCCCTGATCGTCCCGGATCGCCACCGCCCGCCCCAAGGTCCAGCGATAGCCGCCCGTGTGGTGCTTCAGCCGATATTCGATTTCGTAAGGTTCGCCGGTCTCCAGCGAGCGTCTCCAAGACACCCAGGCGCGCGGTTGATCGTCCGGATGGAACATGTCGTTCCAGCCCTCGCCATCCGTCGATCCGGCCGGAACGCCGGTGAACTCGTACCAGCGCGCGTTGTAGTAGTCGTGGAAGCCGTCGGGCAGGGTCGACCACACCATCTGCGGCATGGCGTCGGCCAGGATGCGGAACTTGGCTTCGCTCTCGCCCAGCGCCTTGGCGATCTCGACCAGATCGGCCTCGGCCTTCTTGCGGTCGGTGATATCGACGGCGATGCCCGGAAAGCGGACGGGGCCCCCCGCAGCGTCGAAATAGACCTGGCCGCGCGCCAGTATCCAGCGCACGTCAGGGCCTTCCACGACCCGATATTCGCTCAGGAAACGACCGTCGCCCTTCATGGCCCGATCGATATCTTCACCCACGCGGTCAGTGTCTTCGGGATGGATATTGACTGTGAAGGTGCCGATGGGGGCTCCATCCCGCGCACCAGCCGGATCGACGCCGTACATTCGCGCAAAACGCTCGTCGGCGACCACGCGGTCCTCGACGATGTCCCAGTCCCAGGCGCCGACATAGGCAGAAGCCTCCATCGCCATACGCGCGGTCTGCTCGCTTCGATCTCTCTCACGCAGGGCTCGGCGCAGTTCCAGTTGCGTCATGACCTGATCGGCGAGGGTCTTCAGCGCCATGGCCTGCAGATCCGTCAGACCCTCCGGCCGGGGCTTGTCGTCCAGCACGCAGAGAGCGCCCAGCGGCGCGCCCTCCGACGTCCTCAGCGGATAGCCGGCGTAGAATCGGATGTGCGGGGCGCCCGTGACCAAGCCATTGTCGGCGAAGCGCGCGTCCTGAAGCGCGTCAGGAACGATCATCACCGCGTCGCCGAGCATGGCGTGGGCGCAGAAGGACACGGGACGCGGCGTCTCGCGCACACCCAGGCCGACTTCCGCCTTGAACCACTGGCGTTCCGCATCGACCAAGCTGACGGCGGCCATGGGCGCGGCGCAGATGCGCGCCGCCAGGTTCGCCAGATCGTCGAACGACGACTCCGGCGCCGTGTCCAGCACGCCATACTGTTTGAGCGCAGTCAGACGTTCCGGCTCGTCCCACCTAGGACATTCGACTTCGGGGTGGGTCAAGCAGGCGTCCTCATCTGCGGGGAACGCCCCGGCACGGTCTTCAATGCCCAGACTGGCGAAGGCGTTGCAATGCACGATCTCAATTCGGCGGCCGCCCGACTTCTTCCACGTCCATCGTCGTCACGCCCGCTGGTGCGGGCGTGACCGGCTTGGGAGCAGGCGCAGTTCGGTCCAGCGCGGGTAGCCTGGCATTGATGGCGGCGACTTCCTCTCGGGTCGGCAGACGGCGTCCGCCCAGGCTGACCACGCCGACGACGCGTTGCTGGCCGTCCACCTCGACCGTCCGCAGCGGCGCGTCCTTGACCGGCGCATCAGGATCGGGTCCCCCCGTCGCCTGAACGGCGCCAGGCAGGATGCGCGGCTTGGAGAAGCGCGCCTCGTCGATCACCGGCTCGCGACCATTATAGACTTTGCGGAAGGCGGCGGTCTCGCCATAGACGCCCTTCCAGCGATAGAAGACGTGCGCCCCGATCTGCGTGACCTTGGCCACGGTCGGCGCCCACCACGGATGCACATAGTCGGCGTGATAGTGGGTGGCCGTGCCGACTTCCTGGGCCACGGCGCCGTTCAGCGCCTTTTCCGCGACCTTGCGCGCCCGCTCCCAGGCCCAGCCGACCGGCGCCTGCGACAACGACCCGTCGCAGGTGAAGCTGAACTGGCAGCCCGTCGTCCGCTCGGCGCCCTCGAACACCACGCCGCACACCGTCCCGGCGTAGTTGGGATCCCGCACGCGGTTCAGCACCACCTGGGCCACGCCCGCCTGACCCGCGTCAGGCTCCAGCGCCGCCTCGAAATAGACCGCCTGGGTCAGGCAACGCAGAGCGCGCCTGCGGTCATCGGCGCTGCCGTTGAAAACGAAGGGCATGGCCGGGCGAAGCGCGCCGGACGCCGGCGCCAGGGCTGCGTTCAGACGCTGAGCCTCCAGCCCGCTCTTGCCCAGCTCCAACCCCGGTCGACCCGCCAGCGTCAGACTTTCCCACCCCGGCGTCAGCCCATAAAGCGCCGGCTGCAACAGGTTGGGGTCGTGCCGCATGGCCAGGGCCAGTTGCGACGGCGTCAACCGTCCCTTGATCGCGTTCAGTCCGCCTTCGCCCAGATCGCCGCCCGTAATGCGCGACACCGCCTCGGCGGTGCGATCGACGTCGGGCCGCACGCTGGATCCGGCCGCCATGGCGACGCCCAGCACCGCGCCGGCTGCGGGCAAGGCCGCCGCCGAACGCCGCAGCGCCTTCCACATCGTCTTCCAGTGCGACAGCGTCATTCAACGTCCAAAATCGGCGATCGGCTGAACGGCCGCGCCTCAACGAGAGCGTATATAGCGGGACTTATAGGCCATTTTCCGGCGATACGACGACCGGCGTTATCGCGCCACCCTCATACGTCGAACCACAGCGGGGTGGTCGGCAGGAACGCAAGATGGCACACCACGTTCCTGGTATCGCGAGCGTACGCGGCTGGGGGAAGCGGGAGAGCATGAGCGCAGGCGCGTTCTCGAGGCGTATCGCCGGCACGGACCGATGGCTGATCGGCCTGTCGCTCTGGGCCGCCCGCTCGCTGCTCAGTCGCATCCTGGTCGGCGTGGGGTTCGCTTTGGCGGGCTTGGTGGTTCGCGCCGCAGCCTCCTCCTTCTATGGCGAAGTTACCGGGTTCGCGATCCTGCTGCCTGCGGTCAGCCTGGCGGCGCTGGCGGGCGGCTGGACCGCCGCCCTTGTCGCGGTAAGCGTCTGCATCGGCGGCGGTTGGATGATCCTGGCGCTGACCACGACGGGCGAGGATGGCGTGCTGGTCGCCATCGGCTGGGTGGCGACCATCAACTTCCTTGTCGTTGCGCTGGTCACCGCCTTGGTCGGCGCCTCGCTGAGGCGCACCCTGTTGCGACTGCGTGAAAGCGAGTCACGGTTCCGACTTCTCGCCGACACCGCCCCCTCCCCCATCTGGCTGCTGAATGCGAACAATCAGGTGGAGTTCATCAACGCGGCCGTCACCGAATTTCACGGCCTGACCATCGATAACCTCGGCGAAGGCTGGAAAGACTCGCTCCACCCGGAAGATCGGGACCGCGTGAATGCGGTGGAAACCGCCTCTATTCCCAATCGCCTGCCCTATGACTTCGAAGCACGAGTGAGGCGTCACGACGGCAGCTGGCGCTGGATACGCGCCACAGTTCGCCCGCGTTTCGACGAGGGCGGCGCCTTCCTGGGCTTCGCCGGGATGTCCTTCGACTTCACGGACAATCGCGAGGCGCTGGACGCCTCGGCGCGTGCCGAACGGCGGCAGGCCTTCCTTCTGGATCTCAGCGATCGCCTGCGCGACCTGACCGATTCCGAACAGATCATGACCGAGGTCGAAAGCGCCCTGGGCAGCCTGATGGACGCTGAACGCGTGGGCTACGGCGAAGTCGATCAGGAGGCGGGCGTCGTCTCCATGAGCCGCGACTGGACCGCCGGCGTGGCCAGCGCCCAGGGCCAGTTCAGCCTGCATGCCTTCGGCGAGGGCCTGATCGCCGACCTGTCCGACGGCCGCACCATCCATATCGAAGATGTCCGCCAGGACCCGCGCACGGCCGATTTCGCCGACGCTTTCGACGCCATCCAGACCCGCGCCCTGATCCGCGCGCCCCTGATCCGGGGCGGACGCCTGCGCGCCTTCCTCTATGTCCACGCCTCGGCGCCGCGACGCTGGACCGAGGCGGAGGTCAGTCTGGTCGAGGAGATCGCCGCCCGCACCTGGGCCGAGGTCGAGCGCGCGCGCGCCGAAACCGAGAGGCGCGAGAGCGAGGAACGTTTCCGGGCCATCGCCGACACCGCGCCGGTCCTGATCTGGGTCACCCAGCAGGACCGCCAACGCGCCTTCGTGAACCAGGCCTACGTCGCGTTCCATGGCGGGGATTACGAGACGGTTCGCACGCTGGACTGGCATGTGGCGCTCCATCCCGACGACCAAGCGCGAATTCTGGCTGAATCCCTAGCCGGTGAGGCGACGCGTCAGCCTTTTTCGCTGGAGGCCCGCTATCGCCGCCACGACGGCGAATGGCGCTGGCTGAAGTCCTTCTCGCGGCCGCGTTTCGCGGGGTCGGAGGTGATCGGCTTCGTCGGGGTGGCCTTCGACGTCACCGACATGCGCGCCGCCCAGGCGCGGCTGGAAGAATCCGAAAGCCGTTTCCGCACCGTCGCCGACAGTGCGCCGGCCCTGATCTGGATGTGCGACGACGCCGCCCAGCTGGTGTTCGCCAATCGTCGCTACCGCACCTTCTTCGGGCTGAAATCCAGAAGCCGGCTGGCCGACAGCTGGCGCGCCCTGATCCATCCCGACGACGAGGCCGTCTTCTCCGGCGCCTTCATGAGCGCCTTCGAGGCCAGAGATCGGTTCGAGGCTCTGACCCGCGTCATCCACCCGACGCTGGGACCGCGCTGGCTACGCAGCGAAGGCGTGCCGCGCTTCGACGCCGCGGGCGAGTTCCAGGGCTATGTCGGCGCCAGCCTGGACGTCACCGACGCCAAACGGGCCGAAGACGATCTGAAGCGGATCAACGAACTGCTGGAAGAGCGCGTCGACGAAGCGCTGCACGAGAAGGCCAAGGCCGAGGCCCAGCTGATGCACGCCCAACGGATGGAGGCGGTCGGGCGGCTGACCGGCGGCGTGGCGCACGATTTCAACAATCTGCTGACCGTGGTGATCGGCGCCCTGGACATAATCCTGCGCAGCGACGACGCCGCCAAACGCAAGAAGTTGGGCGAGGCCGCGCTCGCCGCCGCCCGTCGCGGCGAAAGCCTGACCCACCAGCTTCTGGCCTTCTCACGTCGCCAGGCCCTCCGCCCCGAAGCGATCGACCTCAACGGATTGATCCGCGAGAGCGAGCCCCTGCTGCGCCGCGCGGTCGGTGAGGCGGTGGACTTCAGGGTCAAGCTGAAACGCGGCGGCGCCCGCGCCAGCGTGGATCCGGCCCAGTTCGAGGCGGCCCTGCTGAACCTGGTCGTCAACGCCCGCGACGCCCTGGGCGACGTGACCGGGGGCCAGGTTCGCGACGGCGCCCGGATCACGATCCAGACCATGGCCTGCGAGGTCGAGCCGGGACAGGTCGCGGAGCTGGCGCCCGGCGACTATGTCTGCGTCGTCGTGTCCGACAACGGCGAGGGCATTCCGGCGGAAATCCTGGACCGGGTGTTCGAGCCCTTCTTCACCACCAAGGCCGTCGGCAAGGGCACGGGTCTGGGCCTCAGCCAGGTCTACGGATTCGCTCACCAGTCGGGCGGCGGCGTCCACATCACCTCCGCACCGGGACGCGGCGCCGAGATTCGCCTGTATCTGCCGCCCCTGCTGGCCCAGGACATCGCGCCGGTCCCGACGCCTGCGGTCCAGGGCGACGCGCCCTACGCCAAGGGCGGCCGGCTGTTGCTTGTCGAGGACGACCCCGGCGTGGCGGCCGTGGCCCTGGAAATCCTGGAAGGCTTCGGTCTGGAAGTCGAACTGGCCGAGAACGGGCCCGAGGGCCTGAAGGCGTTGCAGGCGTCGCGGTTCGAACTGATGCTGACCGACGTGGTGATGCCCGGAGGCATGAGCGGGGTCGAACTGGCGCGCGCGGCGTCGCACGAATGGCCGGATCTGCGGATCGCCCTGACCTCGGGCTATGTCGGCGAGGACGTGGACGCCGTGCTGGCGGACACCCCCTGGCCCCTGCTGCGCAAACCCTATTCGTCCGATCAATTGCGCGCGTTGCTGGACCGGCTGATCGCCATGTCCCCGGCTTAAGGCAAAGAAAAACGCGCCGCAGAAGCTGCGGCGCGTCGATCTCGTCGAACAGGATGGTCTTTAGCGGCGCGCCTTGCGCGCGGCGTAGCGGGCGTCCCGCTTGGCCTTCTGCTCTTCCTTGGTCAATTGCTTGCGCGCCTTGCGGTCAGCGCGCTTTTCGGCCTCGACCGCTTCCTGCGCCTCGAGATCGGCCGCCATGCGGGCGGCGTCCTTCTCGGCCTTCTCGCGGCGCTGTTCTGCCTTGGCCAGCTCGTGCTGCTGGCGCAGGGCTTCCTTCTCGGCGGCGCGCTTTTCGGCCAGGCGGTCGAATTCGGGGTCGGGGGCGGCGGCCTTCGGCTTGAATTTGGCGAGCAGGGCCTTCTTGGCCTCCTGCTGGGCGGTAATGCGGTCGGAAAATCCGGTCTTCAGATCTTTCATGCGAAAGCGTCAGGGTTCCTTGTGAACGGCCAGGAGCGGCCGTCGGGGGTCAGGCGAAACGTGCGGCCCGAAGCGGGGCGCACAAAGCCGATAAGCGGGCGAAAATCAAGGTTCGCGGCGCGGAAATCGGTCCCAGACACGATTTGTGGTCTGGCGGCGTCATCATCGACGCCGGGTGATGTAGATAGGTCGCGCCCGCCCGAAGGCAAGAGATCGCCGTTCGAACGGACGCGATTGGCGCGGATTCAGTTCGGCTTTTGCGCCTGTCCCACCACCGTTCCAGCGGCTCCGCCGACAGCGGCGCCGACCGGTCCGCCGACGACTGCGCCGGCGATTGCACCGCTCGCGGCCTTCTGTTCGATGGTCGTCCCGCACGCGGCCAGGGCCAGGGTTCCGGCGACGGCGGCCGTCATAACGATGATTCGCGACATGATGCTTCTCTCCAAAGGCCGCGCTTGAACGCGACCGCGAAGCCTCGGTTCCCCAAACATCTTTAGTAGCGATTACGCCGCCGTCATATTTTTGAACAGGGCATCGTCACTCTGAGGCCCGTACACGTCTATACCCGGCGACCATTGGTCAGATTTTGTGCAACCCAATACAGTATTCGATATATTGATTATGCGATTTGCGTCCGGTTTCGGCCACATCTCACTAGCCGTCTGAAAAATACCTAATCGTTTCGCCACCTTAACCATCGGATTGCGAATCGAACACATTGAGGCCATAAAAGACTGGCTATAGGCCCGTCCTCGACGCCCGGGCCAGTGAGCCGAGCGCCGGAAATTGCAGGCTGGAATGCGACCGCAGAGTCGCCTCGCCGGCAGGATTACCCCCGGGGGCCGCGTTTCTCGCCCTGCTGAACAGGACTACCTCGTTGTCGCATTCCTCGCAGACGCGCGCCATTCTGCGCGCCGATCGTGTGGCCAAGATCAAGCCCATGACGGCCGCGGCAGCCTTTGGCGGGCTGGTGGGACTGGCGATCGGATGCGCCTATCTGGGCGGCACGGCTGCGCGCGCGACGACGCTGCGCGCCCAGGCCGAACGGATTCAGGGCGCGACCGCCGCCGGCTTTACCGAAGAGGCGCTCGCCGCCGCCGCCGGCGGCCTGGACGCCAGCGCCCTGACCATCGCGCGTCGCCACGACCCCTATACCAGCGCCGGCTCGGCCCAGCGCGACCGCCAGGCCGAATTGCTGGCCGCCCGTCTCGAACAGCTTCGCGCGCCCGGCGACCCCAATCTTCGCCGCGCCAGCCTGACCGCCCCGACCGCCGCCCGCCCCTTCCAGATGGCCAACGCCCTGGACGCCAGCCGCGATCTCGATTGCCTGACCCAGGCCGTCTATTATGAAGCGCGCGGCGAGGGCCGCGACGGCATGAAGGCTGTGGCCCAGGTCGTCCTCAACCGCGTGCGCCACCCCGCCTTCCCCAAGACGGTCTGCGGCGTCGTCTTCCAGGGTGCCGCACGTCGCACGGGTTGCCAGTTCTCCTTCACCTGCTCCGGCGTGATGAAGGGCCGGGTCAACCAGACCGCCTGGAACCGTGCGCGCGCCGTCGCATCGGACGCCATGTCCGGCTCTGTCTTCGCCCGTGTCGGCAACGCCACCCACTTCCACACCACCGGCGTCGCGCCGGGCTGGCGTTCGTCGCTGGTTCAGGTCAGCCAGGTCGGCAGCCATCTTTTCTATCGCTTCGGCGGCCGTTCGGGCTCCAGCGGGGCCTTCACCTATGCCGCCCGTCCGTCGGCCCCTGCGGAACAGCCGCGCCTGATCCAGGCGGGCCTGAACCCGGTCGAGACCGCGCGTCAGGCCGGCCAGGCCGTCGCCTATTCATTGGTTCTCGCCCAGGAAGGTCTGTCGTCGCCCGCACCGGCCGCCCAGCCCGCGACGCCTGCGCCACGCGCCGCCGCGCCGGTTCAGAACCCGACCGCAGGCCGCGCCGCCACCGCTCAACCGACCGCGCGTCCTGCCCGGCCCGCCGAGACCCCGGCGTCGACCGACGTTGCAGAAACGGCCTCCAGCCCCGCCTGATTTGCGGAGGTTGGCGGCTAGAGTGCGTCCAGCCCGATGTCGAGAACCGGCGCAGAATGAGTCAGGGCGCCGACCGAGATGACGTCCACGCCCGTCTGGGCGATGCCGCGCACTGTCGTCAGATCGACGCCGCCTGACGCCTCCAGCGTGATGCGTCCGGCCACGCGGGCCACGGCTTCACGCAGGTCCGGCAGGCTGAAGTTGTCCAGCATGATCACGTCGGGCGCCGCGCCCTCTTCGATCAGGGCCAGCACGGCGTCCAGCTGATCCAGCCCATCCACCTCGACCTCGACCTTCATCAAGTGCGGGGCGAAGGCCTTGGCCCGCCGCACGGCCTCGGCCACGCCGCCGCAGACGGCGACGTGGTTGTCCTTGATCAGGATGGCGTCATCCAGGCCGAAGCGATGGTTCGTCCCCCCGCCACAGGCCACGGCGTGCTTCTCCAGCGCGCGCAGGCCCGGCGTGGTTTTCCTCGTATCCGCGATCCGCGCCCGCGTTCCCGCGACCGCATCGACATAGGCCCGCGTCAGGGTCGCCACGCCGCTCAGCCGCCCGACCAGGTTCAGCGCCGTCCGCTCGGCCGACAGGAAGGCGCGGGCGTCGGCCTCGACCACCGCCAGAACCGCGCCAGCGTCGAAGGCGTCGCCGTCCCTCAGTCGCAGATCGACCGAGGCCCTCGGGTCCATGGCCAGCACCGCCAGCCGCACGCAATCGATCCCGGCCAGCACGCCCGGCTTCCTCGCCGCAAAGGCCGCCGTCATCCGCGCATTCTCGGGAATGCAGGCCATGGCGGTCACGTCGCCGGCCCGGCCCAGATCCTCGGCCAGAGCCATGCGCACGACGGGTTCGATCAGGACATCGGGAAGCGAACGGGTCACGGGCATTAGATCCTCCCCCGTTCACGGGGGAGGGGGACCGCGCGCAGCGTGGTGGAGGGGGCGAAACCACGCACCCCTTGTCCGAGCACGACAGATTTCGATCCGACGATACAGGCCGGCGTGTGGGGTCGCCCCCTCCACCGCTTCGCGGTCACCCTCCCCCGCGCTGCGGGGGAGGATTTATGGGTCGATCTCATTCCGCCGCCTCCAGCGCCGCCGGGCGCGTGATCCGCACCCGCGTATGGTCGGCGGGTGCCGCCGTCCGAGGATAGTCCGAACGATAATGACCGCCCCGGCTCTCGCGCCGATCCAGCGCCGCCTGGGCGATCAGCCGCGCCGCCAGCAGGACGGCCGCCGGTTCGTGCTGGACCTCCAGCCGGTCGATCAGGGCGATCAGACCCGACAGCGCTGCCGCATCGCGCACCACGCCCGCATGAGCCGTCATCGCGGTGCGCAGCTCGGCCATCGCCGCCTCCGGCAGGTCGGGCGCAATTTCTCGCGGAAGAGGACGTCCCCCGCCAGCTTCCAAGGCCGCCGCCACACCCGCGCGCCGCCCGAAGGCCGCCGCTTCGAGCAGGGAGTTGGACGCCAGCCGGTTGGCGCCGTGCACCCCCGTCGCCGCGCATTCTCCGACCGCGTAGAGGCCAGCAACCGTGGAGCGCCCATCCGCATCGGCGGCGATCCCGCCCATGTGATAGTGGCAGGCCGCCATCACCGGAATGGGGCTGATGCGCGGGTCCAGGCCGCTGCGCATGCAGGCGGCGAAGACGGCGGGAAACTCGTGCGGGAAGGCCTCGCCGATGGCTGTGCGCGCATCCAGAAAGGCGCCCCTCCCCTCGGCCCGCGCCGCATGGACCGCCCGCGCCACCACATCGCGCGGCTTCAGATCGGCGTCGGCTTCGTCACCCAGCAAGAAACGCCCCTGTCCGTCGATCAGCCGCGCGCCCTCGCCTCGCAGCGCCTCGGTCGCCAGAGGCGCGGGGTCCAGACCCACGTCGATGGCGGTGGGGTGAAACTGCACGAACTCGGGATCGAGGATTTCCGCACCGGCACGCGCCGCCAGCGCCATCCCCTCGCCCTTCAGCGCCGCCGGGGTCGTGGTCGCCGCGAACAGCCCGCCCGCCCCGCCGGTGGCCAGCACCACGGCCGTCGCCGTGATCTCGACCAGACGCCCGCCGCGCATGACCACCGCCCCGACCACACGGCCGTCGGCGTCCTGCAGCAGGCCCTTCAGCCGCGCGTCGTCCCACACCTCGATCAGTTTCTCGGCCCGCACCGCCGCGACCACGGCCGACAGGATGGCCCGCCCCGCGCCGTCGCCGCCGACCCGCGCCACGCGGGGGACGGAGTGAGCCGCCTCCAGGCTGACGACGAAGCCGCCGTCTGCATCCCGGTCGAACGGCGCGCCAAGGGCCGCCAGCCACTCCACCGTCTCGCGCCCCGCCTCGGTCAAAGCCCGCGTCGCGCCCGGATCGACCAGGCCTGCGCCCGCCGCCTCGGTGTCCTTCGCATGGCGTTCAGCCGAATCCTGCGCCGTCAGGGCCGCCGCCATCCCGCCCTGCGCCCAGGCCGAGGAACAGGCGTTCAACAGCGGCTCCGGCGTCACCACCAGAACCCTGACGCCAGCCTTGGCCGCCTCCAGCGCGGCCGACAGCCCCGCCAGGCCTGCGCCGACGATCAGAGGTCCGTCATGCCGCGTCCGGTTCATCCGTGCACTCCGAGATAGTTCAGGCCCAGTTGCACCGCCCCGGCCGGGTCGCCCCCGGTCATCGGCATCAGGGCGCCGACGGCCGCCGCCGCGCACACCGCTAGGGTCAGCAGATAGAGCCCCAGGCTCTTGCCCGCCTCGGGCCAGCTCAGCGTCCCCCAGGCCGCGCGCCACACGCCGCGCTTCAGATGGCTGAACACCGACAGGGCCAGGAAGGCCGCCAGGATGAACCGCCCGGTCGTCAGACCCCACCAGACCACCGCCACGCCGATGACCAGCAGTACGATCTGCTCCAGGCGCGGATGCACCCGCGTCAGCACCGGCCCCAGGGCCTTGGACCCATCCAGCGGCGGCGCAGGCACCAGGTTCACCAGGTTCAGCATGGCGATGAAGAAGGCGCCCATCAGCCATTCGCCCTGCCCCAGCGCCATCCAGACCCCGACGAAGGGGATCATGGCCAGCAGGCCGAACGCCGGCCCGGCCAGCGACACCAGCACGCCGTCCCATTCGCTTTTAGGTTCGCGCCGCGCCTTGGCCAGTCCGCCCAGGAAGGGAATGATGTAGATGCGCGCCGGTCCCATGCCGAGCTTGTTCATCGCCAGGGCGTGCCCCGCCTCGTGGACGAACAGGCCGATCAGCACCGCGCCCGCCACGATGGCGCTGCCCGTGATCCACCACAGGAAGCCGCCCATCAGGGCCGTGGACAGCAGCGCCCAGACCAAGCTCTGGTCCTTCTCGACCGGGGCCTCAAGGGCGGCGCGCTCGACCTGCGCCTCACAAACGGCGGCGTCCTCGGGCCGAGGGTCCCAGGGACCGGGGACGGGCGTGGGGTTTGGGGTGTCAGTGTTGCTCATGGCGTCCAGATGGGCGCGGACGACCGTCCCGTCGCCGGGACCGATCGCCGCGTCACGCTCAGATCAGCTCCACATCGACGTGATGGCGCGCCTTGACTAGGTCGTAGCGCGCGGGAACCAGCGGCGGCGGCAGGTCGATCATCCGCTGCACCGCCAGGCGTCCGCGTTCGATCATATCGGCCGGCACCGTCACCTCGAACTGCATGTGCAGCAGGCAGTCGTGGATGTTCTGCAGCGTGATCCGCTTCATGTGCGGGCACAGGTTGCACGGGCCGATGAACTGCACGCCCGGCACGTCCCCGGCGACGTTCGCGGCCATCGAACATTCGGTGATCATGACCACCTGTTTGGGCCGACGCGCCTCGACATAGTCGGTCATGGCCGCCGTCGAACCGGCGAAGTCCGCCGCCGCCAGCACGTCTTCCGGGCATTCGGGATGGGCCAGAATCTCGGCTCCCGGATAGGCGGCGCGCATCTCGGCGATGTCGTCCACCGTGAACCGTTCATGCACCTCGCAGCGGCCCTTCCAGGCGATGATGCCGACCGTCGTCTGGGCCGCGACATTGCGCGCCAGATATTCGTCGGGGATCAGAATGACCCGGTCCACACCCCATTCCCTGGCCGCCCATTCCACCACCTGAACGGCGTTGGCGCTGGTGCAGCAGATGTCGGTCTCGGCCTTCACATCGGCCGTGGTGTTCACATAGGTCACCACCGGCAGGCCCGGATAGCGCTGCTTGATCAGCCGCACGTCCGCGCCCGTGATCGACGACGCCAGCGAGCATCCCGCCCGCAGATCGGGGATCAGCACGGTCTTTTCCGGGCTCAGGATCTTCGACGTCTCGGCCATGAAGTGCACGCCCGCCTGGACGATCACCTTCGCATCCGACCGCGCGGCCTCCTTGGCCAGGCCTAGGCTGTCGCCGACATAGTCGCCGACCCCGTGGAAGATTTCGGGCGTCATATAGTTGTGGGCCAGGATCACGGCGTCGCGCTCGCGCTTCAGCCGGTTGATCTCGCTGATCAGCCGCGCCTGTTCGGGCCACTCCAGCGGCGTGACGTGGTCCTTGACCTTCGCCCACACCCCGGCGGTCTCCCGCTCCAGTTCCTTCGTAAGACCAAAGGCGCCGTCCGCCATGACCCTCTCCCATACCCTTATGCTCAATGTTAGCATAAGCACATCCAATGTAGGCCGATGCGGACGCGGCGCAAGAGGAAATGCGAAGCCTTACTCCGCAAGCACCAACGGCCCGGATTTGCAAAAACCGTTCCCATGACGGCCGATTTCGCCTAGACGACAGCCCACTTCTTTGCCGCTTCAAGCCTATTCACGACATTTCCATGCAGGACACCATCCGCCGCATCCTCACCGCCCGCGTCTATGACGTGGCGGAGGAAACGCCTCTCGACCCGCTACGCCGCATGTCGGCGCGGCTGGACCGGCCCGTCCTGCTGAAGCGCGAGGATCTGCAGCCGGTGTTTTCGTTCAAGATCCGCGGCGCCTACAACAAGATCGCCGCCCTGTCGGAGGACGAACTGTCCAAGGGCGTCATCTGCGCCTCGGCCGGCAATCACGCGCAAGGCGTCGCCCTGGCCGCCGCGCGCCGCAACATCCCCGCCACCATCGTCATGCCGACCACCACCCCCGGCATCAAGGTCGCCGCCGTCCGCGCCCTGGGCGGCGAAGTCGTGCTGCACGGCGAAAGCTTCGACGAAGCCTATGCCCACGCCCGCCATCTGGAGAGCCAGACCGGCGCGGCCTTCATCCACCCCTTCGACGACCCCGACGTCATCGCCGGCCAGGGCACGGTGGGGCTGGAGATCGCCCGCCAGCACGCCGACCCGATCGAAGCCATCTTCGTGCCCATCGGCGGAGGCGGACTGGCCGCCGGCGTCGCCGCCATCGTCAAATTCCTGCGGCCAGACACCCAGGTCATCGGCGTCGAGCCTATCGACGCCCCCACGATGAAGGCGTCCATCGACGCGGGCGAGGTCGTGACCCTGAACGAGGTCGGCCTGTTCGCCGACGGCGTCGCCGTGCGCCGTGTGGGGACCGAGACCTTCCGCCTGTGCAAAGACCTGCTGGACGAGATCGTGCTGGTGGACACCGACGCCATCTGCGCCGCCATCAAGGACATCTTCGACGACAGCCGCGCCATCGCCGAGCCATCGGGCGCGGTAGCCTTGGCGGGACTGAAGGCGTGGGCCGCCGCCCATCCCGGAAACGGCAGCCTGATCGCCATCAACTCGGGCGCCAACCTGAACTTCGACCGGCTGCGACACGTCGCCGAACGGGCCGAGATCGGCGAAGGCGCCGAGGCCTTGCTGGCCGTGGCCATGAAGGACGACCGCGACGACTATCGCCGCTTCCTGGACACCCTGGACGGTCGTTCGGTGACCGAGTTCAACTATCGCTGGTCCGGCGACGGCGACGCCCAGATCTTCGTCGGGGTCGCGCTGAGAAACGGCCCGCATGAGCGCGACGATCTGATCGCAGCACTCCGCTCCGGCGGCTATGCCGTCGAGGATATGAGCGACAATGAGACGGCCAAGCTGCACGTCCGCTACATGGTCGGCGGCCGCACCGTGGGCCTGCCGCACGAACGCATCCTGCGCTTCCAGTTCCCCGAACGGCCGGGCGCCTTCCTGCGCTTCCTCAACAGCCTCCAGCCCGCCTGGGCCCTGACCCTGTTCCACTATCGCAACCACGGCGACGACGTGGGCCGGGTGCTGGCGGGCATCAGCGTGCCGCCGGATGAACAGGCCCAGCTGACCGCCGCCCTCGCCGACCTGGGCTACCCCTACGTTGACGAAACCGCCAACCCCGCCTGCCGCCTGTTCCTGGAAGGCGCCTGAAAAGCAAAAGGGCGGCGACCGTTTCCGCTCGCCGCCCCCGAACTTGCTGAGCTGAAACTCACGCCTTCTCAATCGCCGCCGCGATCTGGTCGGTGGAATGCCCCGTCAGGTCCTTGGCGATCTCGCCCGCCAGCTTGCCCTGAAGGTCCTTGTGCCAGTGCTTGCGCAACTCACCCAGGGTCTTGGGGGCCGCGATGACCAGCAATTCGTCGATCTTGTTCGTGATTGACCATTTGTTCAGCACCTCGGCGACACCCATGGCGAAACCGTCTTCGGCCTGGGTGTCGTTATCGGGGTTGGCTTCATTCGAACGACGGCCGGCCGATCCCGACACCCGATCCGCGATGGGTGGATTCTCAAGGGCCGTCAGCTTGATCTCCTGGGCGTTGGTGTTCTTGAACAGGGCCAGTTTTTCGCCGTCGATCACCGCCACCAGGGCGCCGTTGGAAAGTTTCATCGTCGATACTCCAGTCTATGGATGGACGTAACGAACCGACGCCCGGGCCGTTGCGTCCCTCGGTCGATCGCCTAGTGTCGCAGGCCGATCCTGCTGAGAGCCCGTCGATGTCCAACGCCCTCCATCCCGACCGTCGCAAGCTTCTGGCCCTGGGGGCTGCGGGTGTCGCCGGGACCCTGCTGCCCGGTTGCGCCACGGTCGCCGCGTCGTCGCCGCGCCAGACCGTCTGGACGTTCGACCGCCTGACCGACATCGGCGGCGTCCAGACCACCGCAGAGGGCGGCCCGACCCTGATCGACAGCCCGTATGGCAGGGCTGTGCAGTTCGACGGCGTTGACGACGCCCTGTTCATCGAACAACATCCCCTCGCCGGCGCCGAAACCTTCACCTTCGAGGTGATTTTCCGCCCCGACGGCGGCGTCTTCGCCCAGCGCTGGTTCCACCTCGCCGAGCAGGCGCCCGCCGGTCAGCCGCCGTCCCAGACCCGGTTCCTGTTCGAGATCCGCGTGGTTCAGGACCGCTGGTATCTGGACGCCTTTACGCGCGGCGACGGTTACAACCACACCCTGATCTTCCCGGAACGGCTCCACCCGTGCGGCCAGTGGTTCCACGTCGCCCAGACCTTCGACGGCGCGACCTATCGCGCCTATGTCGATGGCGTGCTGCAGGGCGAACATGCCCTCGCCTTCAAGCCGCAGGGGCCCGGCCGCGCCTCGGTCGGGTGCCGCATGAACCGCGTCGATTATTTCAAGGGCGCCGTCCGCCAGGCCCGCTTCACCCACGCCGCCCTCGCGCCCGATCGGTTCACGATGCGCTAGAGCAGCCGGCCGGCGGCCTCGTGCGCCAGCAGCCATCGTTTGCGCTCCAGCCCGCCGGCATAGCCCGTCAGGGTCCCGTTCGCCCCGATCACGCGGTGGCAGGGCACGATGACGCCCACGGGATTGGCGCCGTTGGCCAGACCAACCGCCCGAACCGCCTTGGGCGCCCCGATCGCCGCCGCAAGTTGGCTGTATGACCGCGTCTCGCCGGCGGGAATATCGCGCAGCGCCTTCCACACCGTCCGTTGAAAATCCGTGCCCCCGGTGCGGACCTCGATCCGGTCGAAGGCGGTCAGGTCGCCGCCGAACCAGGCCTCGACCGCGTCACGCACCGGCTCGGGCGCCCGCCCCTCCACCAGGGTCACCTCGCCATAGTGCCGACGCAGCAGGCGCAACATCCGGTCTTCGAAGTCGTGGAAGTCCAGCGCCCGCACCGCGCCGTCCGCATCGGTCGCCACCAGAACCTCGCCCACCGGCGAGGCGATCCGGTCCAGCGTCAGGACGAGTTCGGCCTGTTTCATTCCAGCGTTAACGCGCATCGGCGACCTCCTCGATCATGTTCCAGTATAGCGCCCCATAGGCTCGCCACGGCCGCCATCGTTCGGCGCGCGCCAGCAGGACTGCATCCGTCGTCAGCAGCCGGTCGCTGGGCGCGTCTTCGCCCGCGTCGATCCAGTCGCCCGGCGGCCGCAGTCCCGGCCGCGCATCCAGCGCCGCCTTCAGCGCCGGATCGGCCGACAGGTCGTGCGCGATCGCCTCGGGATCGGCTGCGAGATCGAACACGCGCCGCACCCGCGCCAGCACGCCGGGCAAGGCCCTCAACTCATCCACTCGCGCATCGACCGAGGCCTTGCCTTCAGCCTGGCGTCGCACCGACACCACGCCTTCAGTCCCGTCGATTTCGACGCGCAGGGTCCGCGTCCAGACGCCGTCCGCCACCGCCTCGTCCACTGCGCGGCGCGTCGCCAGGGCCGCCATCGTCGCCTGCCAGTCATAGGGCGGTCGATAGGTCAGGCTGATGCGCACGCTCTCGGCCCGGTCGCCGGCCACCTTGCGTCGGCGCAGGTCCGACGGCGGGCGTCCGTAAAGCGCCTGAAAGGTCTCGTTGAACCGGCGCACGCTGCCGAAGCCTGCGGCCAGCGCCACCTCGGCCATCGACAGGTCGCTGTCGTGGATCAGCTGTTTGGCCAGCAGCACCCGCCGCGTCTGGGCCACGCTGACCGGCGCCGCGCCGAGATGCTGCAGAAACAGGCGGCGCAGATGCCGCTCGCCCACCCCCAGCCGGGTCGCCAGCGCCTCGGCGTCGCCTGCGTCCAGCGCCCCCGCCTCGATCAAGGCCAGGGCGCGGCTGACCGTGTTCGACGTGCCCCGCCAGGCCCCCATCTCGGGCGCCGTCTCGGGCCGACACCGCAAGCAGGCGCGAAGCCCCGTCTCCTCCGCCGCTGCGGCCGTCGAGTGAAACACCACGTTCTCGCGTCGCGGCGTGCGCGCCGGACAAACCGGCCGACAGTATATCCCGGTCGAAGTCACGCCGGTGAAGAAACGCCCGTCGAACCGGGCGTCTCGAGCCACGAGGGCGCGCCAGCAGGCTTCCGGATCCAGCGTCTGTTCCATGCTTCGCAGGATGACCGGTCAGCGCCGCCCTGTCTCGCGGTTTTCGGACATGGACCGCATCAGTCCTTCAGGAAGAACAACGCCTCCACCGTCGTCTCCAGCGCCCGCGCCAACTCCAGCGCCAGCAGGGTGGAGGGCACGAAGACGCCGTTCTCGACCGTATTGATGGTCTTGCGCGAGACGCCGGCCTTGTCGGCCAGCCCCTGCTGCGTCAGGCCCGCGGCGGTGCGCAGTTCCTTGAGCCGTGACCCCAGTCGCGGATCACCCATCGCGGCCGGCCTCGCGGTCCAGCCAGGCGAACCGCAGGCCCGCCGACGCGCCGCCCAGCGCCAGCACATAGGGCAAGGCCATCACGCCATAGTCCGCGCGCCACAGCCCCAGACCCAGGGCCACGGTCACGCCGCTCATCAACACGACGAAGGCCAGGATCATCGACTGCGCCCGCATCACCTGGGTCAGTTCGTCATCCAGCAGGCGGCGGTTCTTCTGCGCATGCCAGTCCCACCCCATGACCAGAACGGGGATCAGCCAGCCGTACAGGACCGGCAGCAGGATCTGCACATAGGCGCCGAGGTTATGGTCCCCGCCCAAGACACGCTGCATGGCGCTGTGGGCCTGGGCCATGAACAGCAGCAGCAAGGCGGGGAAGATCACCAGTTGTTGGGTCCGCGCGCGTTGAAGCTTGTCGCGCTGGGCGCCCTCGCCGCTCGTTGCCATATCGATCGGTTGGCCTGGCCGCCCAAACCAGGCCAAGATCGACCCGATGAGGACCACAGCAAAGCCCATCCCTGCGACCACGCCGGCCGCCGTCGCCTGATCGCCCTCCGTCCCGAAAAGGATCGCGAAGCCCGTTCCGCCGACCAGCGCGACGGCGCCGACGACCGCCATGACGATCCCGCTCCACCAGCATCTGCCGCGTTTCGTCTTCATCCGCCGAACCACAGCCCCGGCGTAACCGCTTTCGTCATTGTTCATGACATCCTCCTGAAGTAACCTTGAGGTGACATATCACCTATAGGTTACACGCCGTCAAGAGGCGATCGTCACATGGGCCAGAACAGCAGGATCGTCGGCGGCCCGATCAACAGCACCAGCAGGCTGAGCGGCGCGCCCAGCTTGGGATAGTCCGAGAATTTGTAGCCGCCCGGCCCCATGACCATGGTGTTGCACTGGTGGCCGATGGGGGTCAGGAAGTCGCACGCGGCGCCCACGGCCACCGCCATCAGGAACGGATCAGGCCTGTAGCCCAGCTGTTGCGCCAGCACGCCGGCGATGGGCGCGACCACCAGAACCGTCGCGGCGTTGTTCAGGAAGGGTGTCACCGCCATCGACACGGCCATCATCCCCGCCACGGCCACGACCGGCGGAATGCCTTCGAACAGGCCTCTCAGACCGCCCGCGATCAGGTCCGCGCCGCCCGTCTGCTGAATGGCGTCGGACACCGGGATCAGCGCCGCGATCAGCACCAGCAATGGCCCATCCAGCGCGGCGTAGGCGTCGCGCATCTTCAGCCCGCCCAGCGCCACGATCACCACCGCCGCGCCGAAGAAGGCGATGGCCACGGGTATGACCCCGAACCCCACCATCAGCATCGCCGCCGCCAGCACCAAGGCGGGCAGATATTTCCGTCGTCGTCCGCCCAGCCGCACCTCGCGCTCGGCCAGGGGCAGCAGTTGCAGTTCGGTCAGCACCTTGGGCATGGCCGCCTCGGACCCCTGCAGCAGCAGCACGTCGCCCGCCTGCAGCTTGGCCGTCCGCAGATGCTGGGTCAGCTCATAGCCGCTGCGCGACACGCCCAGCAGGTTCAGCCCGTGCTGGCCGTACAGGTCCAGTTGCCGCACCGACTGGCCGGTCAGTGGCGAGTCGGCGCCCACCACCGCCTCGACCAGATGCACCTCGTCCTTGGCCTGTTCCAGCAACACCGGCCTGTCGCCCCGCACCAGGCTCAGCTTCGTCGCATCGATGAAGCCTTCCAGCGCCTCCTGGTCGCCCTTCAACAACAGGGTGTCGCCGGCGCGCACGATCGTATTGCCCCGGGGACGGGCGCGACGCTTGCCCTCGCGGATCAGGGCCATGACCCGGATCTCGTCCGGCGCCAGGGCCGACAGGGCGGTGATGGTGGTCGGCTCCAGCGTCCAGTCGTCCGGCACGCGCGCCTCGGTCAGATAGGCGTTGGCCGACAGCGCCGCCGACAGGCCCAGCGTCCCGGTCCGGTCCCTGGGCAGCAGCCGATAGCCGAAGGCCAGAAACGCCAGCGCCGCCGCCGTCAGCGCCAGACCGACCGGCGCATAGTCGAACATCTGGAACGGCTGTCCCACGATGTCCTGGCGCACCTCGGCGACCAGGATGTTGGGCGAGGTGCCCACCAGGGTCACCATGCCGCCCGCCATGGCGCCGAAGGCCATCGGCATCAGCAGGCGAGACTGGGGCGTGCCGGTCCGCCGCGCGACCTGCAGCGCCACCGGCATCATGATGGCCAGGGCGCCGACGTTCTTGGTCACCATCGACAGCAGGGTGACCGCCGCCGTCAGCACCGGCACCTGGCTGCGCTCGGTCTTCAGATGCGGCAGGACCCGCTTCAGCGCCATTTCGACAATGCCCGACCGGGCGAAGGCCGCCGACACCACCAGGGCGCAGGCGATGATCACCGTCACGTCATTGGCGAAACCCTCGAAGGCGTCCTCGGCCGGGATCACCCCGACCGCCAGGCCGGCGACCAGGGCGCCCACCGCCACCAAGTCATAGCGGAACCGGCCCCAGATGAAGGCCGCCACCGTCAGCCCGACCAGGCCGAACGCCAAACCCTGTTGTAGTGTCACGCGATAATCCAGCCCCGATGCGGGCCGGAATGGCGCCGCTTGCCCCCAACGGCGCAAACGTCCGAAGGTTCAGCCCCTGCCGTCGCGGAAGGGGCCGAACCCGTCCCCTCAGCGACCGCCGGCCAGCCGCCCCGCCGCCCGCACGATCCGCACGATCTCGGCGGCGAAGGCCCAGACCACCACGATCATCAATATGGTCGCCAGCCCGTCGACGTCGCTTGAGCGGTCGAACAGCGCCCGCACCCGATCGACGAATTCCGTGATCGTGCCGACCCAGATGATCGGCGACAGCGCCGACCACAGCCAGATCCACATTATACCCCACGCCGCCGCCACGCCGAACGCCAGGTCGCCCAGGGCGGTCAGGCGCACGTCGCCTCCAGACGCGGCCCGCATCAGGTCGAACCCGACCCGGCACACGGCGAACAGCGTCACCGGCCAATAGGCGGCCTGCACCATGTCGCCCAGGATGCGACCGTAATCGACGCCGTCGACCACGCCGGCCAGGTCCTCGGGCCGGATCGGCGCGACCTGCAGCAGGCCTGTCCACCACAGCAGAACCACCGCCCAGCCGATGGCGCTGGCCACCGCCCGCGCGACCGGCGACATCTCGGCGCTCTTGCGCACCTCGCCGCCCGACTTGGCCTTGGGCGAGGACCAGTCGCCGCGCGCCAGCTTCTGGGTCCACTGTTCGGCGTCGAAATCGCCGCCCATTTCGAACAGGCCCAGATCCTTGACCCGCCATCTGGCGATGAAGTCCGGCTTCTTCTCCTGCCGCTCCAGCACGAAGCCGGCGACGGTCAACAGGCCGATGATCGACACCGCCCCGCTGAACAGGCTGGAAAACGCCTGTCCGATGGCCTGCCCCAGATAGACATCGCCGACCAGAACCCGCACCGCCAGTCCGATCAGGGTCACGCACGCCATGACCGTCAGCCCGACCTTCACCCCGAACATCCACCAGGGATAGAGCTCGGGCCCGATCAGCGCCTGCGGCCCCGAGCGATAGCGCGCCGCCACCGTCAGCGGGTGCCCGACCTCGCGCAGCAGCGCCTCGACCTCGTCGTCGCTCGGCGCCCGGCCCAGCCGCGCCTCCAGGTCCTCGATCCGGCCCATGATGTCGTCGCGTAACTCGGCGACGATGTCTTCGCGCGTCTCCTTCGGCAACTGCGCCGCGACGGCTTTCAGATAGCGTTCGACCAGGTCCATGCCGGTCTCTCCCTCTTTCCCGATGTTCACAGCATCTTCTCCAGCGAGGCCGACAGGCCGCGCCATTCGGTCGCGAGCCGCGCCAGCATCGCCTCCCCGCGCGGCGACAGGCGGTAGAACCGCTTCTTGCGCCGCTCCTCCTCGCGCCATTCGCTGTCCAGCAGCCCCTGGCTCTCCAGCCGACGCAGCAGCGGATAGAGGGTGCTCTCCTCCATCTCGACCCCGACCTCGCCCAGGGCGACCCGCAGCGAATAGCCGTATTGCTCGCGCCTGAGGCTGGCCAGAACCGCCAGGATCAACGACCCCCGCCGCAGCTCCAGCCGCAAACTCTCGAACAGCAGCTCTTCCTCGTTCTGGCCCACGCGCCATCTCCGTGCGTCACATAGTGTGTGACGCACAGTGTATGGGACATACTGTGCGAGGGAGTCAAGCGGGATGCACGCAGCAGTCAGGCGGGCAAAGAAAAAGGCGGCGGACCGAAGTCCGCCGCCTCTTCCAGTCTTGCTGACGATCGTCCTTAGAAGGACTTGGTCAGGTTCACGAAGGCCACGCGGCCGAGGTAGTCGTAACCCGAGTACAGCGGGGCGTTGCCGACCCGGTTATACACGCCAGCCGAGATCACCGGCGGATCCTCGTTGAACAGGTTGCGAACACCGGCGGTCGCCGTCCAACCATCATGCGAGTACTGCACCGAAGCATTGTGCAGGAAGTAGTCGTCCGTCGCCAGGTCGTAATCTGACGTGGCGGGATCTTCGCCGTAGTAGTCGTAGCTGCTCATGCCATCGACCCATTCGACACCGTAGCGCACGCGCCAGTCCGACCAGGCGTAGCTGATGTCCGCCGTGCCGGTGAACTCCGGATTGTCGATCATGCCGACGTAGTCTTCCAGCGGGTCTTCATCAAACAGCTTGTTCGACACTTCCGTGTACTGGGTGATGCCCACGTTGAAGAGCACCGAGCCCGGCCCGACGTCGTTGGTGTAGCGCAGCGTATAATCCAGGCCCTTCACGATGTCCGTGGCCAGGTTCACGTAGCTGTCGATCACGGTCAGCGCGTTGTTCGACGGATCGCGCGAGACCAGGGCGCAGAAGCCCGTGTCAGCGGAGAAGTCGCCGGGATTGGAATCGTAGCAGCGGTCCAGGATCTGAGAGGCGCCGTACTGGGAAACGCCGTTCTCGACCTCGATCTCGTAATAGTCGACCGCGAAGTCCAGGTTGCCCCAGCCCGACGGAAGAGTCGGCTGGAATACCGCGCCCACGGTCAGGTTGGTCGAGGTCTCAGCGGCGAGGCCGAGATCGGCGCCGCCTTCGCTGATCACCTGCACGCTGGTGGTGGCGTAGTATTCCGGATCCAGACCCTCGGCGGCGCAGTTCGCGACGCGGTTGGGGTTCACGCCGTCCGCGCCGTACTCATTACAGGCGTCTGCGCCGGAAGACAGGAAGCCGCTGGTGGCGCCGACGAACTGTTCGAACAGCGCCGGGGCGCGGAACGACGTGCCGTAGGTGGCGCGCAGCGACAGCCAGTCGATCGGCCGATACACGGCGCCCAGCTTGTAGGTCGTATCGTCGCCGTAGGAGTCGTAATCCGTGTAACGGAACGAGCCGTTCAGGGTCAGCTCCTGGGCGAAGGGCATGTCGCGCAGGACCGGCACTTCGATTTCGCCAAAGGCTTCCCAAACCGAGTCCGAACCACGCGTGATGGCCGAGGTCGAATAGTTATAGGTGTTGCCCAGCTGGCTATCGAGACCGGGGGTGTCGTCGATCGAGGAGTCGCGCCATTCCGCACCGAAGAAGGCGTTGACTTCACCAGCAGGCAACCGGAACAGCGGCCCGTCGATGCCCACCGACACGATGGTTTCCTCGAACTCGGTCGTCCCCGTGACCGGACGGAAGACATAGTCCACCCAATCCTGCGGCAGTTCGCCGGCGATCGTGCGCGTGCTCAGCGAAGGCGCCGCGACGCAGCCGGGGTTGGACGCCAGTTCGGCGCATTGGAACTGACCCGGAGCCGTTTCAACAACGTCGAGCGTCTCGATCAGGCGATCCGTCAGGAACTGCTCGCTGGTGTAGGTCGACTTTGAGCGCGAATGGCTGACGTAGGCGTCATAGCGCCAGCCCGGCACGATGAAGTCGCCGCGCAGACCGCCGGTCAGCTTGGTGAAGTCCACTTCCTGTTCGGACGTGTCGTTGCCGAAGCCGATGAAGGCGCGGACGCCGACGTTCTGGCCCTTGCTCAGGCCCTGATCCGGCGCGAAGTTCGAGAAGGCCAGATTGTCCGGGATCAGCGGGCTGCCTTGAGCATAATCGAGCGACAGCTGACGATAGCCGGTCTGCGACGACTTGCGCTGATTGTACAACACTTCGCCGTACAGCTCAGCATTGCCTAGCGCCTGAAGGTCATAACCACCTTCGCCGTAGAGCGTGGTGATATCAACCGGAGAGATCAGCGACTCGTTCAACATCCGCTCATCGAAGGTGTCGCGGACGTTGAGGTTGTTGGCGCCGCCGCCGACGCCTTCGAAGCCCGTCGTGACGGCCGAGTTCGGACGCCAGCGGTTGAAGGTCGAACCGACCGAGCCAGGCGCGCCCACGCCCGTCGCCGTCGAAGTTCCGATCGTGTTGATCGTCACGCCGTTCGAGCCGGTCGTGGTGATCGGATAGCACTTCGATTGTCCCGTACGGGGATCGATATAGTCTTGGTCGTTGAAGAAGCCATCCGTTTGGCAGCGCGTGAACTCGCGGTCGCCCAAGGTCAGTTCATCGCGCTCATAGCGCTCGACAGACCCGGCAGCGCGCCAACGATCACCCTTGGCGCCGGCCACGAGCGACAGGCGGGTGGAGCCGCCGTTGCCGTTGGCCTCGGTCGGAGCGTTGACCTGGCCTTCCAGGGTCAAGCCCTCGAAGCCTTGGCGGGTCTGGATGTTCACCACGCCGGCGACAGCGTCCGAACCATAGACCGACGAGGCGCCGTCACGCAGCACTTCGACCCGGTCGATCATCGCTGTCGGCAGCACGTTCAAGTCGGCCGAACCGACCGAACCGCGCGAGCCGGCCGGCGAGACGCGACGACCGTTCAGCAGCACCAGGGTGCGGCTCGGGCCCATGCCGCGCAGGCCGATGGTGTTGGCGCCCGGACCACCGTCAGTGACATAACCGCCGTATGCGTTGTTGATCTGCGACGTGCCGCCGGTGACGGCCGTGCTCTGCAGCGCCTCGGTCGTGGAGGCGAAGCCTTGCAGCGTCGCTTCTTCGCGCGTCACTACCTGGGTGGGCGACGGGGCGTTGTAGTTGTCGCGGCGGATACGCGAACCGACCACCACGATTTCCTCAACCTGGGCGGCGTCTTGTTCTTGAGAAGGAACCGTCGTCTGAGCAAAAGCCGCGACAGGGTTGAGCATCACCACCGAAACGGCGGCGATGCCGCCAGCCATGGTGGATGCCAGGAGCTGAGTCTTATGAGTACGCATACGCCTCTTCACGACAAAAATTTCCAATACTCAGCACCGCTCATATAACAACGAAACATACCGTAGTTATTGCAGAAGAAGTCCTGATTACGTCTCGCTTATGGCAGTCACAAGCACAGGACAACCCTTCAATTGGAGAAAACATCATAATCTTGGGACAAAGTTGTAAGATTTACGTCGAATATCGGACACCACCGCAATGTCATTCCGCATTACAACGCTTTATAGACATTATTACGCCTTAGATGGTCCATTGCTGGGAGTCTGAAGCGTTTACGGCGGCAGCTATGGCGAAACGGTCCCCGACGCCTTAACTTTCGTTCATGAACCGTTCTTCGACGCCGAAGCCCGCCGCCGCCAAGCCGGCCAAGCCCGTCCACGTGCCCAATCCCGGCGTTCAGGAGGCGTCGGCGCAGTTCGTGCGAGACACAGGTAAGCCGGCCAAGGCCATGCCGATGTTCGCCCCCATCACCGGTCCGCGCCTGACGCCGGAAGAGCCCATCGCCGCGCCCGCCGACTGGGTGCCGCACCGCCCCTCCCACGAGGGCAAGAAGAAGGGCGGGCGCTTCCGGCTTGAGACCAAATACACCCCCGCCGGCGACCAGCCCGCCGCAATCGCCGAACTGGTGGCCCAGGCCGAGGCGGGTGACCGCGACCAGGTGCTGCTGGGCGTCACCGGCTCGGGCAAGACCTTCACCATGGCCAAGGTGATCGAGGAAACCCAGCGCCCGGCCCTGATCCTGGCCCCGAACAAGACTCTGGCGGCCCAGCTCTATTCCGAGTTCAAGAGCTTCTTCCCGGACAACGCCGTCGAATATTTCGTGAGCTACTACGACTACTATCAACCGGAAGCTTATGTTCCCCGTACCGACACCTATATCGAGAAGGACTCGTCGATCAACGAACAGATCGACCGGATGCGGCACTCGGCGACGCGGGCGATACTGGAGCGGGAGGATGTGATCGTCGTGGCGTCGGTCAGCTGCATCTACGGCATCGGGTCGGTGGAGACCTATACGGCCATGACCTTCACGCTGAAGGTCGGGGACCAGATCGATGAGGGCAAGCTGCGGGCCGATCTGATCGCGCTGCAGTACAAGCGCAACGACCTGAACTTCGACCGCGGCATGTTCAGGAAGCGCGGGGACGTGATCGAGATCTTCCCGGTCCACCTTGAGGACCGCGCCTGGCGCATCAGCCTGTTCGGGGACGAGCTGGAGGCGATCCAGGAGTTCGATCCCCTGACCGGCAAGAAGACCGCCGACCTGACCGAGATCACCGTCTACGCCGCCAGCCACTATGTGACGCCGCGCCCCACGCTGAACCAGGCCACCAACGGCATCAAGGCCGAGCTGAAGGAGACGCTCGACTGGATGGTCGAGAACGGCAAGCTGCTGGAGGCGCAACGCCTGGAACAACGCACCCGCTTCGACCTGGAGATGATGGAGGCCACCGGCAGCTGCGCCGGCATCGAGAACTATAGCCGCTGGCTGACCGGCCGCGCGCCGGGCGAGCCGCCGCCCACCTTCTTCGAATACATCCCCGACAACGCCCTGCTGTTCGTGGACGAGAGCCACGTCACCATCGGCCAGATCAACGGCATGTTCCGGGGCGACTACCGCCGCAAATCGACGCTGGCGGAATACGGCTTCCGCCTGCCCTCCTGCATCGACAACCGCCCGCTGAAGTTCGAGGAATGGGAGGCCATGCGCCCCCAGACGGTGCACGTCAGCGCCACCCCCGGCCCGTGGGAGATGGACCAGGCGGGCGGCGTCTTCGTCGAACAGGTCATCCGCCCCACCGGCCTGATCGACCCGCCGGTCGAAATCCGCCCCGTCTCGGGCAAGACCCGCAACCAGGTCGACGACGTCATCGACGAGGTCAAGGCGACGACCGCCAAGGGCTACCGCAGCCTGGTCACCACCCTGACCAAGAAGATGGCCGAGGACCTGACCGAATATATGCATGAACAAGGCATCCGCGTCCGCTACATGCACTCCGACGTCGACACGCTGGAGCGGATCGAGATCCTGCGCGACCTGCGGCTGGGCACGTTCGACTGTCTGATCGGCATCAACCTGCTGCGCGAGGGGCTGGACATCCCCGAGTGCGGCCTGGTCGCCATCCTGGACGCGGACAAGGAGGGCTTCCTGCGCTCCGAGACCTCATTGATCCAGACCATCGGCCGCGCCGCCCGCAACATCGACGGCCGCGTCATCCTGTACGCCGACCGCATGACCGGCAGTATGGAGCGCGCCATCGCCGAGACCGACCGCCGCCGCGAACGCCAGATGGCCTACAACACCGAACACGGCATCACGCCCGAAAGCGTCAAGCGCGACATCAAGGAGCTGATGGACAGCCCCTATGAGTCCCGCGAAATCGACCGCCTGACCCGCCCCGGCGTCGCCGAAGCCTCCAAACCCTTCGTCGGCTCCAACTTCCAGGCCGCCCTGCGCGACCTGGAAGGCCGCATGCGCGAAGCCGCCTCCAACCTGGAGTTCGAGGAAGCCGGCCGCCTGCGCGACGAGATCAAGCGCATGAAGCTGATGGACCTGGAGTTCGCCAACGAAGCCCTGACCGGCGCGGGAGAAGAGGTGGATAAGTCAGCGCCGAAGCGGTGGCGGGCGGATGCGGCGGCGGAGAAGGCGGAGGCGTTTAGGAAGGGGCGGCTTTAGGGCAGCATAAGAAGCGCCGCCACAAGATCGAAAGTTCGCTAGAAGGCGTAGGGAAACTAGCCCACCGCTTGTTCAATCTCTGCTGACAGCTCATCCCACTGGCTGAACACCGTCATGCATATCAGTCGATATATGAACCAACACGCGTACACGGCATCTACTGAGTAAGCTGCCGCCGAACCGACCTTTCCATGAGCCACATCGTGCCTTAACGCGGGCCCGCCCTCGAAGAGAGATATGTGATCAACCTCATTTATCACATCCTCTCCAAAAATATTGATCACGTTGTCTCTATATTTTTCGATGATCACAGACAGCGTTGGGTCCTTTTGCACCAAATCACTATCAATCTTGGACGGATCATTTCCCGTTACTTTAAGAACATGCCGAAAGCAGTTTTCGAGCTGTGGAATCAACAAATAGGTCGCGCTCATGAAGTCGCCCTGCATAAAGCGCGCGAAACCCAACGTAATAATGGCCCGATGTCCGGGCGGCACAAGCCAACTCCGCCTGACTATGGGCTCAAAATGACGTTGGGATAGTGGATGGTGGGAGCAAATGTACCGCCGGGCAGGCTCGATTTTTCCTTGAACCACCAAACTTCGGTGCAGGCTCTCGTTTCCGGCAATCTTGCTCTTGATCCATTCATCGCCGGGTTCACCGTGCAGTTCAGGCGTGGGGGTGTACGAAACGACACGTCCTTCGGCATCCAATCTTGAGCCTCCAAACATGGAGGAAAGAGGAAAGTCTCTCAAATGCTGGAGAGCTTCCGACCGGAGTTCTTCCACAGTCCTTGATCGACTTAGATCCCCAAATTGACCGAGAACTTGGGAGAGAGTCAGTCCCTCAACTTGGTGAAGCGTATAGTCCACCAACTCGGTTATGTCGGTCTTGTGGGAGACGGGAACCATCTCTTCCAGCGCTTTAGGCTGTAGCTCCCTAAGACGCTTTTCGAGTTCCGTTATGCGTTCCCTTGATCCGCGAATGCGTCTGAACTCCGCGATCGCATTCATTAAAACGTGCGCGGCCAGCATCCCCGACCCCGTAGCCGTTTCGGCTTCTCGAACGCTCTCCTCGGCAGCAAGTCGGCGCGCTTCGTTGGCCTCGACCTTACGCTCGGCTTCGTCGTGTGCCTCTGCGATCATGAAATACAGGTTCCGCATCTCATCGGAACTTGCGTCGGCTTGACGGACCTTGAGAGCCGCCTCAAGCCGCGCGACGACGTCTTCTGGCTCCAGCACGCCATAGTTGAAGGCAAGCTTCACAGCGCGAAGGAATGACCCGCTCGCCTTTTCCACACCGATCTGATCTTCAGTAGCATCAACCAATCGAAGTGCAGCCGCTGCGATAGCGGGGGACAGAGGGTCCCTTCGCTTCTTCGTCGCCGACGCGATTTGAAGTCCGCGAGCCAGATTCTGATTCGCTTCAAACATCCTAGAATGCAGCAGATCAAACCTTGGCTTTGCTTCATTCTGGACAAGCAAATCCATCATCTCGATGTACCCACTGATGGCCAATTCGGCTGCAGCGAGCTTTCGAGTGTTCAACCAAACGATGTCGGCAAGGCGAATCCGAAGCGCCAAGTTTGTCACTCTTGGAAGAATCTCCAAAAATGCTTCGCTTTGTGCGCCAGCATAATCCTCTGGGATGGCGGTTCGACTTCCATCCGAGAGAACCATCATTGGCCCATATGCCCCGCCACGCTCCTCCGGTTTGAAATGCAAATCGCAGATGCTGGACAGCGCGAAATACACGCGCCGCTCCTGCTCGCTCTTTGAATCAGTGGCGTAGGACAGCCGCGCGCGAAACCGAGTCGCTAGATGGTGGCATTCGACCATGCCTAGGTCAGAGATCACATCTTCAAATGGAACCGCAGCCAAGTCTTCCTTAGTCACGTCGCCGGGTCGCGGTGGACGCTCGTCCTCTACGGCTAAGCCTTTAACCCCAAGAGCTTCGTCGCCTGTTTCATTCATGAGCATCAACCTAGAGGTGTGGGAAGATTTGTCTATGCCCAAGCATGCCATCCTTTACCGCGTCTAACCCTATGTCTCGTCATAGCTTTCTTGTTTCTGCCGCAAGCAGAAAGGATCCGACTTCACAACTCATCCAGCGTCTCCCCCCATTCCTCTATCGACATGACCCCCCGCGCGGCGCCGAGGTAGAGGTCGAGGCCCTGGGAGATGCGGCGGTCCTCTTCGGGCTCGATGACGGGGTCCAGGCCGGCTTCGCGCAGTTGGTCTTCCAGGGCGGCGATGCGGCAGTCCAGCTGGACGCGGCGGGCCAGTTGAGCGTGGCTCCATTCGACGTCGGCGCGGTCCAGCCGTTCCCTGACCTCCCAATACCGTTCTCTCAGGTCCCAGTCGCTTCTGTCGCTGGTGTTCATGGCGAAGCGACGCGCGGCCTCCGCTTGGTTGGTCAGGATGTCGAAGACCAGTTGCAGGGGGGCGTTCGCCACCGTCATCCGGGCGGCGCCGGCGGGCCGGTCGCGGTCGGCCATCCTGCGATAGGTCTCGGCCAGGGACGCCAGGGCGCGCGCCTCGCCCCAGGCCTGGGCCATCATGGCCCGCCCCGAGGCATGGGCGGCGGCCTGGCCCAGGACGGCCGGATCGCCGCTATCGACGACAAAGCCGGGATCAAACAGGGGCGGCGGCGGGAATGGCAGCGCGGGCAGGGGCGTCGAACCGAGCGCTGTGGCTGTGGCGGTTTGGGGCGGGGCGGCGTGCATGTGCCGTGACCAGCCCTGGCGCGTGGCCCGCGCCCTCAGCGCCGGTTCGCTGATGTCATAGGTCTCGCACAGGGTGCGGGCGCTGACGCCGGCCAGATACTGGGTGCGGACCTTGTCCCACACGTCACGGGACCGAATTCGGTATGTGCGTTTTTCCATGGACCGATTATGGGTCCAATCGACATCTACGATGGAAGATCGACAAATTTCGGGGTCAAGTCGCTGAATTTGTAGAGTCTGCAATGCGAATGCATTGGCCCCAGCCATCCTATTGCATCGGTTGTCGACGCCGTGTGCAGGCGCGGCTCGCGCCCCGCCCCTTGCCGCTCCAGTTGACTTATCGGCGATAAGCGCCCATTTGCGCGGCGTCGCACAATCGCGATCTCCGGCGTCTCCAGCGCGTGTGGGTCTGATTCAGACCTGTCTGTAGAAGCCGCCGGCCCCTCATATCCATTCGCTGCCCGGACACGCGGGGCGGCGCCCGATCCACCCCGCAGGCCTCATTCCTTGAGGCCCCGTCGGGACTGGCGGTGCGCGGCCCGACGGCGTCATGCCATGGCCGAAGCGCGTCGCCGCTACGCGAAAGACATAACTGTGAGCATCACCTTCGAATCCATGGGCCTGAACAAGGCCCTTCTGCAGGCCCTGACCTCGGAAGGCTACACCACGCCGACCCCGATCCAGGAAAAGGCCATCCCCGACGTCATGGCCGGCAAGGACCTGCTGGGCATCGCCCAGACGGGCACCGGCAAGACCGCCGCCTTCGCCCTGCCGATCCTGCATCGCCTGGCCGAGAACCGCACCCCGCCGGTGCCGCGCACCACGCGCGTCCTGGTGCTGAGCCCCACGCGCGAACTGGCCACCCAGATCGGCGACAGCTTCAAGGCCTATGGCGCCCACCTGGGCTTCCGGGTCGCCGTGATCTTCGGCGGCGTCAAATACGGCGGCCAGGAGCGCGCCCTGCAACAGGGTCTGGACATCCTGGTCGCGGCGCCCGGCCGTCTGCTGGACCATATCCAGCAGAAGACGCTGGACCTGTCGCAGACCGAGATCTTCGTGCTGGACGAGGCCGACCAGATGCTGGACCTGGGCTTCATCAAACCGATCCGCCAGATCGTCTCCAAGATGCCGGCGCGCCGTCAGAACCTGTTCTTCTCGGCGACCATGCCGAGCGAGATCGGCAAGCTGGCCGGTGAGTTGCTGAAGGATCCGGTCAAGGTCCAGGTCACGCCGCAGTCGACCACGGTGCAGCGTATCAACCAGTCGGTGATCTATGTCGAACAGGGCCGCAAGCGCGCCCTGCTGACCGACATGTTCAGCGATCCGGCCTATACGCGCTGCCTGGTCTTCACCAAGACCAAGCACGGCGCCGACAAGGTCGCGGCCTATCTGGAAGCCGGCGGCGTCGAAGCCGGCGCCATCCACGGCAACAAGAGCCAGCCCCAGCGTGAACGCACGCTGGAAGCCTTCAAGAAGGGCAAGCTGCGCGTCCTGGTCGCCACCGACATCGCCGCGCGCGGCATCGACGTGGACGGCGTCTCGCACGTCGTGAACTTCGAACTGCCCTTCGTGCCGGAAGCCTATGTGCACCGCATCGGGCGGACGGCCCGCGCGGGCGCCGACGGCACCGCCATCAGCTTCGTCGCCGGCGACGAGATGAAGCTGCTGAAGGATATCGAGAAGGTCACGCGTCAGAAGATCCCGGCCATCGACCGCCGCAACGACAAGGCCCTGGGCCAGCTGGACGCCACCATCATGGCCACCGGCGTCGGCAAGAAGGCGACCATGCCGGAACGCGAAGGCGGCGACCGTAACGAAGGCGGCCGGGGTGGTCGTGGACGCAGCCGCGTCCCGCATCGCGACGGCGTGCGCCCGGAAGGCGGCGGTCAGCCTCACCGTCAGCGTCGCGCCCGTCCGGGCGAGACCCCGGCGGCCCCGCGTCCCGAACGCGCCTACAACCCCCTGGCCGGCGAGCGCGTCCCGTCGATCAACGACAACGTCAAACCGGCGGAAGGCGAAATGAAGCGCCGCCCCCGTCGCCGCCCCTCCAACGGCGGCAAGGGCTACACCGGCGCCGCCAAGGCCTGAGGATCGAACGGCGGGGTTCGCGCCCCGCCTTCATCTTGAGACAATAAAAAACGGCGGCTCCTTCGCAGGAGCCGCCGTTCTCATGTCAGGCGGGTGCAGACCTTAGAAGGCCCAGGTCGCGCCCATCGAGAAGCCGACGCCGTGGCCCTTGGCCTCGCCACGCAGGTTCGAGATGATCAGGCCATTCGCATAAACGTCGCGCGTGTCGTTTATCTGCGCGGTGTCGATGTCGATGTAGGTCACCGCGCCGTCGAAGGTCATTGCGCCGACCGTCTTGGACAGACCGGCCGCATACAGGAAGCGGTCGCCGTCCGGGATACGGGCGGTGCGATGATCGTCCGGGGTCGGGGTCGGGTCGTAGCCCACGCCCGCACGGACCGTCATGGTCGGATCGATCTTGTAGTCGAAGCCGATCGCGCCGGTGGTGACGTCGTCATAGTCCTGAACGATGGTCGAGGAACCGGTGGTTCCGTAGGCCACGCGGATGGCGTCGAACTCGCTCCAGCCGATCTGGTTGACCTGGGCGTTCAGGGTCAGGCGATCGTTGACGGCGTAACGGGCCGAGACGGTGGCGTACCAGGGGGTGTTGAAGCTGGCGACGCCGTCAGCCGAGACATTGGCGGCGGCCAGGTCACCGGTCAGGCCCGAGATGTTCACCGTGCCCTCAAGCTCGTGCTCGATCTTGGAGCGATAGGACAGACCCAGGTCCAGTTTGCCGAAATGCATCTGGGCGCCGGCGTTCCAGCCGTAATCCCAGCCGTCGCCTTCAAGGTCGTTGCGGCCGTCAGTCGAGGGAGACAGGGCAAAGGTGGGCGACAGGACAGCGGCCGACACGTTCGGCAGGGCCGAAGACAGTGTCGCCTTGGCGTACTGGGCGTCGAAGCCGGCGCCGATGTCCAGCCAGTCCGTGACCGTCATGGCGGCGACCAGGCTGACGTTGGCCGAGCGCAGTTCCGACGTCAGGGCGTCGTAACGGGCGAAGTCGGTCGGCTCGTATTTGGTGGTGAAGTTGTAGGGCGCCTGAATAGCGAGACCGACGTTAAAGCGGTCGCCGATCGGCATGGAGACGGCGAAGTTCGGCACGATGCCGCTCTCGACCACTTCGTGAACGTGCGGGTCCCCGTTGACGGGGGCGGTACGGCTGACGACGCCGACGCCGGGAACGGGGACGTTATAGGTCAGGCTGGAGCCGCGGTCATCGACGTCGGAATCGAGGATCAGGCCGTGCATGCCGACATATACTTCACGCTGGGTTCCGGCGATGGCGGCGGGGTTCCACCACAGGGACTGAACGCCCTTGTCGGCGCCCTCGCCCGAGTTGGCCCGGCCTTGGCCGCGGGTCGATTGTTCCTGAACATAGAAGGAGCCGGCCATGGCCGGAGCGGCGACGCCGGCCAGCAGGGCGGTCGTCAGGGCGAGCCCGCCCACGCGGGCGAAGTTCCTGGAGGTCATTTCAAACACCTAAGTAAACGCCGACCGCTTTACGTGCGGTCGATCCGGGGAGGAGCCCACTCAGCGTTCACGGCGCGAAAGCGTTGCGGGCAAGGCCCCCATCGGACCGGAAACGGGCGAAACCGTGGCGCCGGAGCCGCACATGATCACGGCTTCGAGAGGTTACGTAGCGGCAACATCGATGCCCAGATCACGCAGTTCGGCGATCAAATCTTGCGCCGCAGCCTCGACCAGGCCTGCGTCACGGCCACGGATGACCAGCTGGGTTCCGATCTCGCCGACGCTGCCGTGCCCAAAAGGATAGCTGCCGAACAACAGATCACGGCGCAGATTTGCGGCCGTCCGCAGCACATCGGCCACAGCCCCCTCGCCCACCCCGCTGACCTTCAGCGTGCGGGCGTGAACGACGGCGCCGGTGCGCAGACGCGGCGCCACGCCCTCCAGCATCGCCTGCATGATCCTGGGCACGCCGGCCATCACAAAGACATTGCCGATCTGGAAGCCGGGCGCGTCGGTGACCGGATTGGCGATCAACACGCCTCCATCAGGGATGCGAGCCATGCGACGGCGCGCGGCGTTGAAGTCGTCGCCATAGCGCCGCGCCAGGATCGCCAGGGCCTCAGGGTGTTCGGGCAGGGCAACGCCGAAGGCCGCGGCGACGGCGTCGGCGGTGATGTCGTCATGGGTCGGGCCGATGCCGCCGGTGGTGAAGACATAATCCCAGCGCGACCGCAGCGCGTCGAGCGCCTCGATGATCCGGTCGTGGTCGTCGCTGACGACCCGCGCCTCCATCAGGTCGATCCCCAGCGCGGCTAAGAACCGGGCAATTGTATTGGTGTTCGTGTCCTGGGTCCGGCCCGACAGGATTTCATCGCCGATGACCAGCACGGCGGCGGTGGGCCCGGCAGGAATAGGATCGACGTCGGTCATGCGGGAATCCAAACTCGGGGTTGAGGTTTCATGCTATAACGACCATCTGCGGCGAACGGATTGCGCCGTATCCCCGCCTTTTGCAGACCGATCGCCCCATGTACGAAACGCCCGAAATCGAAACCGACGTCCTGGTCCGCTCCAGCGCCATTCGTGTCCACGAAGCCGAAGACTTCGAAGGCATGCGCAAGGCCGGCCGTCTGGTCGCCGAGGCGCTGGACATGATCGCCGCCCATGTGAAGCCGGGCGTCCTGACCAGCACGATCGACGATCTGGTGCGCGAGTTCACCCTGGACAACGGCGGCCTGCCCGCCTGCCTGGGCTACAAAGGCTATGAGAAGACCGTCTGCACCTCGATCAACCACGTCGTCTGCCACGGCATTCCCGGCGACCGGGTGCTGAAGGACGGCGACATCGTCAACATCGACCACACCGTCATCGTCGACGGCTGGCACGGCGACAGCAGCCGCATGTATGCGGTGGGCGAGATCAACGCCCGCGCCAAGAAGCTGATCGACGTGACCTATCAGTCGCTGGATCTGGGCCTGGAACAGGTCAAGCCGGGCAACACCTTCGGCGACATCGGTTTCGCCATCCAGAAATTCGTCGAGGCCCAGCGCATGAGCGTGGTGCGCGACTTCTGCGGTCACGGCATCGGCCGCGTCTTCCACGACAGCCCCAACGTCCTGCACTATGGCCGTCGCGGCGAGGGGGCGGTGCTGAAGCCCGGCATGTTCTTCACCGTCGAGCCGATGGTCAACCTGGGCAAGCCGCATGTGAAGGTGCTGTCCGACGGCTGGACCGCCGTGACCCGCGACAAGTCCCTGTCCGCCCAGTGCGAGCACACCATCGGGGTGACGGAAGACGGGCTGGAAATCTTCACGGCGTCCCCGGCGGGCCTGTTCCGGCCGAACTGACTTTCATCCTTTTCTTTCGTCATCCTCCGGCGAGCGTAGCGAGACCGGTGGACCCAGCGGCGCCGAAGGCGAAATCTCTCCGCCGCTGGATGTCGAAAGAGGGCGTCTGTTGCAGGTTCGCGCTCTAGCGCGCCGCTGGGTCCCCCGGTCTGCGCCGCAAGCGGCTTGCCGGAGGATGACGAAAGAAGGTGCGCCGGCACACGTCGAGCTTGCACGCGATGCCGGATCGACCGATCCTGTGAGGGTTGCGCATCTGCGAGCCTGACGGCGTATGACCGACGAGAGTCTCACCAAACCCAAGCCGCGCCACAGCGGCCATCGCGACCGGCTGCGCGAGCGGGCGGCCAAAGGCGGGCTGGGCGCCCTGCCCGACTACGAGCTGCTGGAGCTGCTGCTATTCCGCAGCGTGCCTTACAAAGACACCAAGCCGCTGGCCAAGGACCTGCTGGCGCGGTTCGGAGGGCTGGAGGGGATCGGGGCGGCCAGCCATGAGGCGATCGAGGACCAGGCCGCGCGGTCGCTGGGCTATGTCGCCGGCAAGGCGACGCGGGCGATCGCGCTGGACCTGCAGCTGATCTTCGACGTGACGCGGCGGATCGCACGCGAGCCGACGGCGAAACGGCCGGTGATCTCGTCATGGACGGCGCTCTTGGCCTATGTGCGGGTCACCTTGCAGCACGAACCGCGCGAGCAATTTCGCGTGCTGTATCTGGACAAGAAGAACCAGCTGATCCTGGACGAGGTGCAGAACCGGGGCACCGTCGATCATGCGCCGGTCTACCCGCGCGAGGTGGTGCGGCGCGCGCTGGAGCTGTCGGCCAGCGCCCTGATCCTGGTCCACAACCATCCGTCCGGCGATCCCACACCCAGCCGCGCCGACGTCGAGATCACGAAACAGGTTGTGCAAGCCGGGCGCGCCCTTAACGTCGAGGTTCACGACCATCTGGTCGTCGGCCGCGACGGGGTGGCCAGCTTCAAGCAACTGGGCCTGATGTGACGGACTCCATTCTGACGACTGAGCGGCTGGTGCTGACGCCGGTCGCTGTGGCCGACCATGACGATCTGCTGGCCCTGTGGGGCGACGCGGAGTTCACCCGCCACATTACGGGCCGCCCCATGACGAGCGAGGAGGTCTGGTTCCGCCTGCTGCGCGACCTGGGACAATGGGCCGTGAACGGTTACGGCAGTTGGACGGTCCGGCGGGTGATGGACGGCGCCTATCTGGGAAACGTCTCGATCCTGAACCACCGACGGCTGATCGACCCGCCGTTGACCGATCCCGAACTGGGCTGGGGCCTGTCGCCGGCCTTTCACGGACATGGGTTCGCCGGTGAGGCGCTTGAGACCGTTCTGGCTTGGGCCGACGTCCACCTGACCGCGCCGCGCACCGTCTGCATGATCGCGCCGGAGAACCTGGCCTCGCTGAAGTTGGCGGCGCGGGTCGGCTATCGCCCCTATGCGACCGCGACCTACAAGGATCATACGGTGCAGTTGTTCGAGCGGCCGCGCCCGCCGGCGTAGGCGGGCATTAAGATTTATCGGTCAAACTGGCCGCGAACGAACCGCGAGTCCTTTTTCATGCCCATGTCCGTCGAAACGCTGCGCCAGCATCTGGTCGAGGCCTTTCCCGACGCCGAGATCGACATCGAGGACTTGGCCGGGGACGGCGACCACTATCGCGCCCGCATCGTCTCCAGCGCCTTCGCCGGACTGCCGCGCGTGCGCCAGCATCAGCTCGTTTATGGCGCGTTGAAGGGCCAGATGGGCGGCGAGCTGCATGCCTTGGCGCTCGAGACCTCAGCGCCGACAACGGGGAACTGATCCATGCGCTATCGCCCCTTCGGCGTCTCGGGCGCCGCCATCTCCAATCTGACGCTGAACTTCGGCTCCGACGCCCTAGCGCGCGGGCGCGCGGCGGGCCTGGACCTGCTGTATTCGGCGCTTGAAGCGGGCATCAACAGCTATCGGCTGGACAGCGCCGACCCTGTGGCCGCCGAGGTGCTGGGCGAGGCGCTGTCGCATGTGGATCGCAAGCTGGTCTATGTCGGACTGACGCTGGGCGCCGGGGACGGACAAGACGGGGAACGGGATTTCTCCGCCCAGGGCATGACGGCCGCCATTGACCGGGTGCTGCATTTCTCGGGCCTGGCCTGGATCGACATCGCGGTGCTGCACCAGCCGGGCGAGACCGAACTGCCGCAATCGTCGCTGAACGCCCTGAAGGCGCTGCGGGCCACCGGTCGCATCAAGCTGCTGGGCATCGCCGGGGACGGCGAGGTGATGGACGCCTATGTCTCGACCGGCGCCTTCGACGCCCTGCTGACGCCGTTCGACGTCAACGCCGACTGGCGGATCCGCAACCGCATCCGTGCGGCGCGGGAGCAGGACATGGCCGTCTTCGCCTATGATTTCTTCAAGGACCGGCGTTCCGGCCCACGCATCGCGCCGGTGTTCAAGAAGGGGCTGTTCGGCATCGGCGCCCAGAAGCGCCCCGCCGACACCTTGCAGAAGGACGCCTTCGGCTTCCTGTATCGCACCCCCAACTGGACCGCCGAGGCGATCTGCCTGGCCTATGTGCTGACCGATCCGACGGTGTCCAGCGTGATCGTGCGGGCCACCGACACCGATCGGCTGGCGACCCTGGCGGCGGCGCCCGAGCGCGACATGCCGCCCGGTCTGGCGGCCCAGATCGAGATGGCGCGGGTCGTCGCCAAGGCGGCCTGACGCGGGATCGACGGGACAAGTCGGCGCGGACGCCTTGACCCCGCCCTCTCCTCTCCCTAGCTGACGGGCTTCACGAAAGGCCCCTCCCGTGACTGATACTGCTCAAGCCGCTGATCCCGCCCACGCCTTCATCGGCGAAACCGTCGCCCAGCACGACGTCGTGCTGTTCATGAAGGGCACGCCCGACCAGCCGCGCTGCGGCTTCTCGTCCCTGGCGGTGCAGATCCTGGATCATGTCGGCGCCGCCTTCGTGGGCGTGGACGTTCTGCAGGATGAGGCGCTGCGTGAAGGCGTCAAGAGCTTCACCGACTGGCCCACGATCCCTCAGCTCTATGTGAAGGGCGAATTCGTCGGCGGGTCGGACATCATCCGCGAAATGTTCCAGGCTGGCGAACTTCAGGCCCTGATGGTCGAGAAGGGCGTGCCGCTCGGCGAGGCCTGATGGCTCGCAAGACGCTGAGCCCGCGCGAGGACCGCGAGGTCTTCGTCGTGCCGCTGGACGTGCGGCCAGAGCACATCGACGCTAACGGCCACGTGAACAACGTCGTGTATGTCGGCTGGCTGCAGGACGCCGGCACTGCCCACTGGAACGCGCGCTTCGACGACGAGACGCGAGCCAAATGGTCGTGGGTCGCGACCCGGCACGAGATCGACTATCTGCGCGGCATCGAACCGGGCGCCCAGGGCGTGGTTGCGCGCACCTGGGTCGGCGATCCGCAGGGGCCGCGCTTCACCCGCTATGTCCGCATCGAGGACGCCCAGGGCCGCGTCTGCGCCCAGGGCGTCACCGAATGGGTGCTGGTCGACGCCGCGACCCTGAGACCCCAGCGCATTCCGCCCACGATGCTGAGCGTGTTCGAGACGCCGAAAGGCTGACTGTTCCAATGCTCCGTCATCCTCGCCCTTGTGGCGAGGATGACGAGGTCAAAATGTATCGTGCGCGTCTTACTTCAGCGGATTGAGGATCCGCGCCGGGGTGCCGGGCTCCAGGCCCAGGTCGGCATAGGTCCAGCGCAGTTCGACGCCGTCGGCGACCAGGGCCTTGCACAGGTCTTCCTTGGTACGGCGCAGAGTGATCTCGGTCGGGGTATTGTCGGACACCGAGACTTCGAAATCGGACGCCTGGGTGCAGCCGTTGGAATCGACACGCACGACCAGGGCGCCGTCCGCAAAGCGCGCTTCGCGGATGGCCTCGGCCGGCGGGGCGTCGTTGCGCGTGACATTGACCGAGACGTTCTCGCCCGCATCGCTGTCATAGATGACGCAGGCCGACAGCAGGGGCGCGACCAGAGCCGCGACCGCCAGGCCTTTGACGACGCCGCGCATCATTGATCCGACGCCGGGGCGGTGATGACGCGCGTGGTGGGCTTTTCGGTCGAGACGATGATGCAGCCCGACAGCAACGGAGCGGCGATGGCGATGGCGAGAGCGAGACGAAGCATTTGGTTGTTCCCCTTTGAAAGCTTGACCCTTTGTGCCGCGCAGTCCCGTTCCGCACACGTGAATTATCGGCAAGCTGGATGAACAATCGGACAGGCTGGACTTGAACGCGTCTGCAACCGCCATAGCTACGGTCCCTCCCCTTCCCATCGGATCGTCTCTCATGAGCCTGCTGTTCTCGCCCCGCGCCGTGGGGCCCCTGACGCTGAAAAACCGGGTCGTCATCGCCCCTATGTGCCAATATTCCGCCGTCGACGGCGTCCCCCAGCCCTGGCACGTTCAGCACCTGGGCAAGCTGGCGCTCTCGGGCGCAAGCCTGGTCATCGTGGAGGCGACGGGGGTCGAGGCGGCAGGCCGCATCACGCCGGACGACACGGGCCTGTGGAACGACGCCCAGGAAGCCGCCTTCGCGCAGATCATCAGCGACATCCGCACCTATAGCGACACCCCCATCGGCGTTCAGCTGGGTCATGCGGGCCGCAAGGCCTCGACCACGGCGCCGTGGAAGGGCGGCCGGGCCCTGACCGCCGAGGACGGCGCCTGGGAGACCTTTGGCCCTTCCGCCCTGCCCTTCCGCGACGACTGGCACACCCCCACGGCGACGACGCAAGCCGACATGGACCGCGTGGTCGCTGCGTTCGAGGACGCGGCGCGCCGGGCGGACCGCGCCGGGTTCGACCTAGTCGAACTGCATGCCGCCCACGGCTATCTGCTCAGCGAATTCCTGTCGCCCGTCTCCAACCAGCGCACGGACGACTTCGGCGGTTCGGCCGAGAACCGCGCCCGGTTCCCGCTGCGGGTCGCCCAGGCCCTGCGCGACGCCTGGCCCCGGACCAAGGCGCTGGGCGTACGCTTCAACGGTTCGGACTGGGTCGAGGGCGGGGTGGCGCTGGACGAGGTGACCGCCTTCGGCCGCGCCCTGCACGACATGGGCTACGACTATCTGCACCTGACCTCGGGCGGCAATGTCGCGCGGGCGGATATTCCGGGCGACCAGCCCGGCTATCAGGTGCCATTCGCGCAAGCCGTAAAGGCGGCGACGCCGGACGCCAACGTCATGGCCGTGGGCATGATCTTCGATCCGAAGCAGGCCGAGGACATCGTGGCCTCGGGACAGGCGGACCTGGTCGCCATCGCCCGCGCGGCGCTGGACGACCCCAACTGGGCCCATCACGCCGCCGTCGCCCTGGGCGAGGACGAGGACCTGCCGCCGCCCTATGCGCGGGCGGGCAAGGCGACCTGGCCGGGGTACGGCCGGGCGGGCGACTGATCAGGCGGCGTCTTCCAGCCTGCGTGCGACGGCCCACATGACCATGGCCGCGTCCTGAATACGGCTGTCGGCGATCGCCTGAGGGCGGCCCAGCAGATAGCCCTGGACCTCGTCGCAGCCCTGGTCGCGCAGGAAGGTCAGTTGTTCCAGCGTCTCGACACCCTCGGCCAGCACCGGGATCTCGAGGCTCTCGCCCAGCGCCAGGACGGCGCGGACGATGGCGGCGGACTGCGGTCCGCCGTCCAGCTCGGACATGAAGGAGCGGTCCAGCTTGATCTTGTCGAAGGGGAAGGCGCGCAGGGTCGACAGCGACGAATAGCCGGTGCCGAAGTCGTCCATAGCGATGGAGACGCCCAGCAGCTTCAGCTGGCGCAGCACATGGGTGGTGCGCTCCATGTCGGTGATCATGGCCGTCTCGGTGATCTCCAGCTCCAGCCGCGAGGGCGACAGGCCGGTCTCGATCAGGATCTGATGGACCAGGCGCGGCAGATCGACATGGCCCAACTGGACCGGCGAGAGGTTGACCGCGATCTTGTGCGGCTCGGGCCAGGCGGCGGCCTCGGCGCAGGCTTTCCGTAGCACCCATTCCCCAATCGGCAGGATCAGGCCGTTCTCCTCGGCCAGAGGGATGAAGTCGGCCGGCGAGATGAAGGTCCCGTCGGGCTGGATCCAGCGCAGCAGCACCTCGTAGCCGGTGATTTCGCCCGTATCCACGGCGGCCTGAATCTGCCAGTTCAGGCTGAACTGGCCTTGGTCCAGGGCCTCGCGCATCTGCTGGGCCATGCGACGGCGGTTGCGCACCGCCTCGTCCATCTCCTCCTCATAGAAGCAGACATCCGTCGCCAGGGAGGCCTTGGCCCGGTACATGGCCAGGTCGGCATCGTTGATCAGGGCTGAGATGTCTGTCGCGTCGTCGGGCCAGACGGCGATGCCGATGCTGAGACCGCAGGCGACCTCGGCGTGGTTCAGCAAGACCGGGGCGGTGACGGCCTCACGCAGGCGATCGGCCAAGCCCAGGGCGTTCTCGCGCTGCTCCACCGGCATGACGGCGACGAACTCGTCCCCGCCCAGACGGGCGACGAACTCGCCGGGACGAAGACAATCCTTCATCCGCTCGGCGATGCGGATCAGAAGCTGATCCCCGGCGGCGTGGCCGTGAACGTCGTTGACCTCCTTGAACCGGTCCAGGTCGATGGCCAGCAGGGCCACCTTGGTCGGGCCGTCGTCGCCAGTCTGGCGGGTCAGCCATTCCAGGAAGGACGAGCGGTTAGGCAGGCCGGTCAGGCTGTCGTTGCGGGCCAGGTGGGCGATGCGGCGTTCCTGGGCCAGGCGCGCGCGCAGGTCGCGCACCGCATAGATCATCAGGTCCGCCTCGGCGGCGTGTCCGCCATCACGGCGTACGGCGATCTCGACCGGAATGGCGGAGGCGCCCTCCCCGGCCAGGGTGGATTGCGTCAGGCTGCCGGCGTTCAGATCGCCGATGCCGCCGATCCAGCGCGACAGCGGCTCGCCGATCAGGGCGTCATGGTCCAGACCGGCGAGGGCGGCGAAGGCGGCGTTGGCCGCCAGGATGCGACCGTCCTGCTCCACCACCATGCCGTCGACGCTGCCTTCAAGCAGGTGGTCCAGGCGAGCCTTGGCCTGAAGGCGGGACTGCATGTCCAGGGCGTGGCTGGCGACGCCCGTGCCGAACATCATCAGACCGACGCCGGCGACGGCGAAGGCCATGATCACATTGGCGGGGTCGATGGCGACCTTACCGGCCATGGGGGCGAACGGGATCACCGTCATGGCCGCCATGCCGGTGAAGTGCAGGGCGACGATGCCGAGAACCATCAGCAGAACGGGGGAGACCTGTCCGGGAAGACGGGCGCGATTGAAGGCCAGGGCGCCGAACAGGACCGCGCCGACCACCGAGGCAGTCACATAGGCGGGCGACCAGTGCACGACGGCGTCGGTGGCGAAGGCCGCCATGCCGATATAGTGCATGGCCACAACGGTAAGACCGAAGAGCACCCCGCCGATCTCGGAGGTGAACCGGCCCGACCGGGAAGCGATCCAAAGCGCCAGCGCGCTGCCGCCGATGGCCACACCCAGGGACATGCCCGTCAACATCGGCTGGTAAGCGATGTTGACGCCCGGCTCATAGGCGATCATGGCCACGAAATGGGTGCACCAGATCGTCGCCCCGGTGGCCACGGCGCCCATGAAAGTCCACGCCAGACGCGTGCCCTTTTCAGCTTGGCGAAGCCGCCGGAACAGGCGGAAGGTGATGATCGAACCGATCAGGCACATCGCGGCGGCGAGCCCGACCAGCCAAAGATTATGGTCGTCGGTCAGGCAGGTGAAAAAGCGCATGAAAGCTACGGGACCGTGAATGAACAACCGTCTCTGTAGCCGATGAGATTTAACCAGACGCCGCCGAACAGGCTTAACCGTTCCTTACGTGGCGGCGCGTCAGGTGCGAGGCATCTGATAGGGATTGTTGACGCTGACGGGCGAACCGGGCGCCAGGCCCAGTTCCTCGAACGACCATTTCAACTCCACCCCCTCGACCAGGTCCTGGCGGCATTTGTCCTCGTCGATGCGGCGCAGGGTGATGACGGCGTTTCCGCCCTGCAGGCTGACGATGGGGATCAGGTCTTCCTTGTCGGTGCAGCCGTTCGAACTGACCCAGAAGACGGCCTCGTCCTTGGTGAAGGCGGCCGCATGGATCGGTTCAAGCTCGCCGGGCATGCCGACGGTCGAAACGCTGGGCTCGCCGGACGTGGCGCAGGCGGCCAGACCGGCGGCGCCTGCGGCGATCAAGGCCAAGCGTCTTATGATGGAGCCGTACACCGACGACCTCCCCTGTCTCAAAGCCTGAACCGGCCGAGAATGCGCCTGTTCGCCCGTGAAGGGAACAGGGTGAAAGACAAAGGGCCCCGGACGGATCCGGGGCCCTTCCAACTCAAGTCTCCAAGACCGTCGCCTGCAGGGCTCAAGTAGCCCGAAGGGCGATAGCCCCCTGGAGACAGCTTCGTAAGCGCAGCTTACGAAGCGTAGTATTCGACGACCAGGTTCGGTTCCATCTTCACGGCGTAAGGCACGTCCGACAGTTCCGGCACGCGGACATAGCGGACGGTGAACGAACGATCCGACAGCTCCAGATAATCCGGCACGTCACGTTCCGAGGACTGCTGGGCTTCGATGACCAGCGCCATGTTGCGCGACTTTTCCTTCACCGTGACGACGTCTTCCGGCTTTACGCGATAGGAGGCGATGTCGACCTTCTTGCCGTTGACCATGACGTGGCCGTGGCTGACGAACTGGCGGGCGGCCCAGACGGTCGGGACGAACTTGGCGCGGTAGACGATGGCGTCCAGACGCGATTCCAGCAGGCCGATCAGGTTTTCCGAGGTGTTGCCCTTGCGGCGGGCGGCCTCGTCATAGGTCTTGGCGAACTGCTTCTCGGTGATGTTGCCGTAGTAGCCCTTTAGCTTCTGCTTGGCCTTCAGCTGCAGACCGAAGTCCGAAACCTTCGACTTGCGACGCTGGCCGTGCTGGCCGGGACCGTAGGAGCGCTTGTTGACCGGAGACTTGGCGCGACCCCACAGGTTTTCACCCATGGCCCGGTCGATCTTGTATTTGGCGCTGTGGCGCTTGGACATTCTATTCTCTTTTCACTGATGCGGCCCGGCATCCCCTCGATTGGGAATGCGATCTCAACGGCGGTCCACGCATCTTCCGTCATCACCCGCCCCTCCGGCGAACCGGCAGGCATGGAAGGCGGCGCTTATGGCCACCAGGACGCTGTGAGTCAAGCCGGGCGGGCCGTTAAGCACGATGGAATGGAACGATGATCCGCACCCATCCCTTTTCGATCAGGTGAAGCCTCCAATCGTGTCGATCGAGGAGGATGTCGGTGACAAATGAAACCAAAAGCTTCCAGACCGGCCTTTCCGAGCCGGCCTTCGCGACGTTGAAAAGCAAACTGATCGACCTGGTCGAGCCGTTGAACGACGGCCAGCTGCTCGAACTGGCCGACGGCATCCACGAGATGCTTCGACAGCGCCGCATGCTGCGCCAGCACCATGCCGAGCGCATGAACGAGCGCGCCCGGCATAGTCTGGACCTTCTTATCTAGTCCTTGGCGGATTGCGCCTCGGCGATGAACATCGCCCGGCCTTCGCGCGTCTGGATCTTGCCTAGCCCCGGGAAGGGGAAGTGATAGGCATAGATGTGGGCGCCTGACGACCGCAACGCGGTGATCTCGTCCATCCGACGCTCCATGCCGGCGACCTGGTCGTTGTCGTACCCGTTGCGCCAGTCGGGATGTTCGACAGACAACAGCCAGTGGTGGACGATGTCGCCGGTGTAGAGCAGCTGGTTCGGGCCGTCCTTGATCAGATAGGAGACATGGCCCGGCGTGTGGCCCGAGGTGTCCTGAGCCGTCACGCCCGGCGCGACCTCGCCGCCCGGCTCGAACGTCTGGACCTTGGGCGTTATGACCCGCACCAGATCGGCCATCTCGGCGTTGGCGCGCAGCGAAGTCCACTCGGCCTCTGACATGCGGATCGCGGCGTTGGGGAAGGCCAGGGCGCCGTTGGCGACCAGACCGCCGACGTGGTCGCCGTGCCCGTGCGAGATGAGGACGTCGGTGATGCGGGCGGGATCGATCCCGGCTGCGGTCAGGCTCTGCATCAGCTGGCCCTTGCCCTGCCCCAGCCCGGCGTCGAACAGCATGATCCGGTCGCCGTTGGTCACCAGCAGCGGATTCACCTCCAGGGTGATGGGATCCGCAGGCTGGCCGGCAGCGGTCAGGGCGGCCCCAACCTGTTGCGGGGTCAGGCCCACGCCGAAGGTCTGGTTGTCGTTCTTGACCGGGTTCTCCCCGTCGAACAGGGCGATGGCGTCAAGCGCGCCGATCTTGAAGCGATAAACCGGCTTTTCGGCCGGGGCGGCCACAGTCTGGGTCGGGTTCGGCGGCGCAGGGTCGCCCGCCTTCTGTTCATTCGCCGGCTGGCAGGCCGCCAGCATTAGGGCGGCCGTCGCGGCCCCCGCCATCGCCATCGCCATACGCATCGCGTCTCTCCCGTTTCGTGCAGCTTGAATCGAAAACGCCCGCCGGAGGTTCCGGCGGGCGTCGATCGGTCTTGTCCCGATCCGGACCGGCCTTATTTGGCGGCGGCGTACAGTTCGTTGACCTTGTTCCAGTTCACCACCGACCAGAACGACTTCAGATAGTCGGCGCGGCGGTTCTGGTATTTCAGATAGTAGGCGTGTTCCCAGACGTCGGCGCCCAGGACGACGGCGCCCTTCTGGTCGGCCACGTCCATCAGCGGGTTGTCCTGGTTCGGCGTGGAGGTGATCTTCAGCTTGCCGTCCTGCACGATCAGCCAGGCCCAGCCCGAGCCGAATTGGGCGGCGCCGGCGGCGTTGAAGTCTTCCTTGAACTTGTCCATGCCGCCCAGGTCGGCGTCGATGGCGGCCTTCAGCTCGGCCGACGGTTCGCCCGTCTGGCCTTCCGGGGCCAGCAGTTCCCAGAACAGGCTGTGGTTCCAGTGACCGCCGCCGTTGTTGCGCACGGCCTTGGGCGCCTTGGAGATGGAGGCGAACAGCTCTTCCATCGACTTGCCCTGCAGAGAGGCGTCGGCGTCGACAGCCTTGTTCAGGTTGTCGACATAGGCCTGATGGTGCTTGTCGTGGTGGAAGGTCATCGTCTCCTTGTCGATGGCCGGCTCCAGCGCGTCATAGGCGTAGGGCAGCGGGGGCAGGGTGAAGGCCATGGGAGAGCTCCTTTTCCGACAGATCTTGATAGGCAGCACATAGGCGCCCGTTCGTAAAACCCAAGCGACAACGCCCGGATTCGTTCCGACTTATCGGCCCGGAACGGTCAAGCTGGCAAGTTCGCCTTCAGGCATTCGCGCACGGCGCGCTTCACGTCGCCCGGCGCATTGGGCTCGTCCACGCCCTCGGCGGCGAAGACGGCGCGGACGGCGGCGTCCAGACCCTTGGGCAGGGCGGCGACCACCTTCTTCTGCCCCTTCTCGTGCAGGCAATAGCCCACCTCGCGGCACAGGGCGGAGAACATGGGTTCGTAGGGATCGGGAGCGCTCATGGCGCCCCTTTAGCATCAGGGGAGAAGACGCGACAGCCAGTGCATCAGGTTCAGCACGAACTGCTGATCGTCATGGCCGGTCGTATTCAGCCCCATGCGAACGGGCTCGCGATCCGGTTGGTCTGGAAAACGCACGATCTGCGCCGTGAGCATGCCGGCCTCTCCCAGCACGACGACCCGGCCCGCGCCGAAACGGAAGGCGAAACCTTGAGCAGGCAAGGCAGGTCGCGACAGCTCAGCGAGAACGACGGATGGATCCTGGCCGGCCCGCAGGCGACGTCGGATCGTCTGCAGGGCTTCGAGATCGGGAGCCTCTCGCGCGTCCACGCTCATCGCCAACAACACGGTCGCGTCTGTCGGTCCAGCGAGCGACTGCCCGGTGAAGCCCTTGACGACTGTCACGCGCTCGCTTTCATCGCGGCCTTCGATGATCGGATGATCCGCAAGCGCCGGGCGCGGAAAGACCAGATTGGCCGTGACGTCGCCGCCCACGGGCTGGAAGGCGTAACCCGTGCCCATCGAGACCCCGAACCTTGCGGCCAGGGCTTCGGCGGCTGCGCCGTGCGGCGCGTGATCGGCGGCTAAAAGCAACGCCCCGCCCTGCTCCACCCAGCGGCTGATCGCCTCGATCTCGGCGTCGTCGAAAGCCGAGGCGCGAGAGCCGTCCGCCGGGCGCGCGGGATTGGAGATGACCAGCACCGCCACCCCAACGAGCGCGCCGGGCGCATCGAGCCGCCCCCGGCTCGCTTCGATCCGATATCCGTCCGCCCGCATCAGGGCGGCGAAGGCGGCGTAGCGTCCTTCAATGGTCTGCTCGCTGCCATGGCCCTGATCGACACGGACCACAGGGCCGTCGGCCGCGTAGGCCGGCGCCGCCACCTCGGGTCGCCAGTCCAGATCGCCGACCTGCTCCTGCGCCAGGGCCGGTACAGCCGCCAGCATGACCGCGAGAACCATCCCCCCCGGGCGACGCCTCATCCGACGGTCAGCCCTTCAACCGCTTGGCGTGGAAGGCGACGTGATCGGCGATGAAGCTGGCCATGAAGAAGTAGGAGTGGTCGTAGCCCGGCTGGATGCGCAGGGTGATCTTCTGGCCGGCGGCGTCGGCGGCGGCCTGGAGCAGTTCGGGTTTCAACTGGTCGGTCAGGAAGCTGTCGGCGTCGCCCTGGTCGATCAGGATGTCGTCGTAGACGCCTCGTGCAGCGCCGGCCGCGATCAGTTTGGCGGCGTCGTGGCGGTCCCAGGCGGCGCGCCCTTCACCCTCATTGGCGCCGAGATAGGCGGTGAAGGCCTTTTCGCCCCAGGCGCACTGGGTGGGCGAGCAGATGGGGGCGAAGGCGGAGACGGACCGGAACAGGTCGGGATGGTTCAGCGCCAGGGTCAGAGCGCCGTGGCCGCCCATCGAATGGCCGCTGATGGCGCGGGCGCCGGTGGTGGGGAATGCGGCGTCGATCAGGGCGATCAGTTCCTCGGCGACATAGGTTTCCATGCGGAAATGCGGGGCCCAGGGGGCCTGCGTCGCATCCAGATAGAAGCCCGCACCCTGGCCCAGGTCATAGGCGGGGTCGTCGGCGACGCCGTCTCCGCGCGGGCTGGTGTCGGGCGCGACGATGATGACGCCGTGTTCGGCGGCGGCCCGGTAGGCGCCGGCCTTGGCGGTGAAATTGTCCTCGGTGCAGGTCAGGCCCGACAGCCAGATCAGGACGGGAAAAGGCCCGTCGCCCGCCGGCGTGAAGACCGACAGGGTCATGGCCGTGCCGGTGGCTGTGCTGTCGTGCTTCAGATAGCGGAGGGTTCCGCCGTGGACGATGTGGGTCTTGGTGGTCTCGAAGGTCATGCGACGGTTTCCGGCGAACTCAACAGGCGAACATCCATTCCCTCGACCTTGCCCAACTTCCGGGCCAGCTTGAGGTCGGCTGTGACGAGCGGGATACCCCGCCGCCGCGCCATCACGGCATACAGGCAGTCGGTCATCGAATGGTTCAGGTCGCAGGCCAGGGTGAAGGCCTCGGAGATCAGCCCCCGATGATCCACCAGATCGACCACCTGCGGGATGATGGACAGGTTCTCTGCCGCCGACGACGACTGCAACTCGTCACGAACGACATAGCGGCGAAAGACATTCGCCACCTCGATCAGCATCAGGTCAGGCGCGACCGCCGGACCATGGGTCCGACGCGCCTCTATCGCCGCATCCGCCAACGGATCATCGACGAACCATTTGACGACGACGCTGGCGTCGAAGACCGCACTCACCGGTCGCGGTCTTCGCGGATCAAAGCGGTGGAGTCGAGCGACGAGCCTCGCGTCTGCTCGCGGGATCGTCGGGAGGCTTCCTCAAAGCGGGCTTCTACGTCCATGGCCTCGCGCGCCGCCATATCCCTGAACTTCTGCTCCAGGGAGATGTTCTGAGCCTTCGCCATCACCTTTAGGCGGGCGACGATACGGTCATCCAAATCGCGTACGAGAACCTGAGCCATACATAATGATAGCGTGGCGCTATCATTGCGGCAAGCGTCGCAGCCGATATGTCCACCTGACCGGCGCTCGCAACGCGCAAGCCCGTGACACGTTCGGTTTCGGACAGGAGAGGAAGATCGCCATGATCACCGTCACCGCCTTCAAATGGGTTCCGCCCTTCGCCGCCGGCCAGGTGCGTGACCATCGGGTGCGATGGATCCTGAACGAGGCGGGCTGGCCCTATGAAATCCGGCTGCTGGACGCCGTCGATCAGAAGTCGCCCGACCACAGGGCGCGCCAGCCGTTCGGCCAGGTGCCGACGCTGGAGGAGGACGGCCGACCGCCGATGTTCGAGAGCGGGGCCATCGTCTGGGACGTCGCCGAACGCGCGGGCGTGCTGATCCCGTCCGATCCCGTAATGCGGGCGCAGGTTTTAGGCTGGTATTTCGCCGCCCTGAACAGCGTCGAAGGGGCGTTGGCCAATGTCGCGGAAGCCGAGTTCTTCCTGCCCGACGAAGCGGCCAAGGCGGTGCGGCGACCGCAGGTCCTCCCCTTCGCCAAGCAGCGCCTGGGCGAGCTTGAGGCGGCGCTGGGCGACCGGGAATGGCTGGTCGGGGAGGACTTTACAGTCGCCGACCTGATGATGAGTTCGGTGTTGAAGATCGCCGCGTCGCTGAAGCTGCTGGATGGGTTTCCTGCGCTTCAGGCCTATTACGACCGCTGCCTGGATCGCCCGGCCTATAAACGGGCCGTCGCTGATCAATGCGCCGCCATCGCCGCCCACGGGCCGCGCGACATGCGCTATCGCGAGGCCCAGGGCGCAGGCTGATCGCCGTCAGCCGACCCGGTGCATGGCGACGATCTTGTTGCCCGACGGATCGCGCAGATAGGCCAGCACAAGCGTGCCGAACGGGCCCTGACGCTCGCCGGGCGGGTCCTCGATGGCGCGGCCGCCGGCGGCGACGCCGGCGTCGTGGAAGGCCTGGACCATCTCGGGCGTCTTGGCATGAAAGCCGATGGTGCCGCCATTGGCGTGGCAGGCGGGGTCGCCGTCGATGGGCGCGCCGACGGCAAAGGCGCCCATGCGGGTGCGCCACCAGTAACGGCCCTTGGGATCGGGCCCCTGCCCCGGCTCGACGCCCAGGGCGCCGAGCGCCGCATCGTAGAACCGGCGCGACGCCTCGATGTCGTTGGCGCCGACGGTGACGTGGGTGAACATGGTCAAACCTCCCTCTTTCAGTCCGTTTCTTTAGACAACGAACTGCGCGACGTGCAAGGCGTCAGAACACCACGACGCTGCGGATGCTCTTGCCTTCGTGCATCAGGTCGAAGGCCTTGTTGATGTCTTCCAGGCCGAAGGTGTGGGTGATCATCGGGTCGATCTCGATCTTGCCGTCCATGTACCAGTCGACGATCTTGGGCGTGTCGGTGCGGCCGCGCGCGCCGCCGAAGGCGCTTCCCCGCCACACCCGCCCCGTGACCAGCTGGAACGGGCGGGTGGCGATCTCCTTGCCGGATTCGGCGACGCCGATGACGACGCTCTCGCCCCAGCCGCGGTGGCAGGCCTCAAGCGCCTGGCGCATGACGACCGTGTTGCCGGTGCAGTCGAAGGTGTAGTCCGCGCCGCCGTCGGTCAGTTCGACCAGATGGGCCACCACGTCGGACACCTCCTTCGGATTGACGAAATGGGTCATGCCGAAGCGACGGCCCCACTCTTCCTTGTCGCCGTTGATGTCCACGCCGACGATCATGTCGGCGCCGACCATCTTCAGCCCCTGGATGACGTTCAGCCCGATGCCGCCCAGACCGAAGACCACGGCGTTGGCGCCCGGCTCGACCTTGGCCGTGTTGACCACGGCGCCCACGCCCGTCGTCACGCCGCAGCCGACGTAGCAGGCCTTGTCGAAGGGCGCGTCCTTGCGGATCTTGGCCACCGCGATCTCGGGCAGGACGGTGAAGTTCGAGAAGGTCGAGCAGCCCATATAGTGGGCGATGGCCTGGCCCTTGTAGCTGAAGCGGCTGGTGCCGTCGGGCATGACGCCCTTGCCCTGGGTCGAGCGGATCGAGGTGCACAGGTTGGTCTTGCGCGACAGGCACGACTTACACTGGCGGCATTCCGGCGTGTACAGCGGGATGACGTGATCGCCGACCGCGACCGAGGTCACGCCCGGACCCACCTCGACCACCACGCCCGCGCCCTCGTGCCCCAGGATGCTCGGGAAGATGCCCTCAGAGTCCAGGCCGTCCAGCGTATAGGCGTCGGTGTGGCAGATGCCGGTGGCCTTGATCTCGATCAGCACCTCGCCGGCGCGCGGCCCTTCCAGATCGACCTCGACGATCTCGAGCGGGCGTTTGGCCTCGAAGGCGACGGCGGCGCGGGTTTTCATGGCGGGCTCCTTGATTTGCGCCTGTTTCTCACGAGCGACGGCGTGAGCGCCAGCCCGACATGTGCACTTGTGGCGTCACATTTTTTTTGAGTGCACTTTCGTGCACTTTTCCACCGGGTCCCGGTGCCGCCCTCCCCGGCGACGCGCGAGGTCTAGCAGACGCGTGCGTCAAAAGCGGTCGCCGGGGAGGGCGGCCCGGGAGAACGAAGGCCATGACCCATCGCAACCTCGTCGTCCTGACCGGCGCCGGCATATCGGCCGAGAGCGGGGTGCCGACGTTTCGGGCCGACGACGGGCTGTGGTGCGGGCACAGGGTCGAGGAGGTGGCGACGCCGCAGGGGTATGCGGCCGATCCGGGACGGGTGCAGGCCTTCTACAATCAGCGGCGGCGGCAGTTGGCCCAGGTCGAGCCGAACGCGGCGCATCGGGCGCTGGCCGATCTGGCGGCGCGGTGGGAAGGGGCGTTCCTGCTGGTGACGCAGAACGTCGATGATCTGCACGACCGGGCGCATCGTGACATGCCGCCTGCGGCCGGGTTCGACCTGATCCATATGCACGGCGAACTGCTGAAGGCCCGCTGCACCCGGTCGGGAGTGGTGGCGGACTGGCCCGGCGACATGGCGGCGGATGAGGCCTCGCCGCATCATCGGCAGGGGCGGATGCGGCCGCACATCGTCTGGTTCGGTGAGATGCCGCTGGAGATGGAGCGGATCGAGGGGGCGCTGGAGGCCTGCGACCTGTTCGTCTCCATCGGCACGTCGGGGGCGGTCTATCCCCGCGGCGGGGTTCGTGCAGGCCGCGCGCCATGCCGGGGCGCGGACGGTGGAGATCAATCTGGAGCCGACGCAGGGCGCGCGCCTGTTCGACGAAGGCGTCTATGGGCCGGCGACGCAAGCCGTGCCCGCCTTCTTCGACACGCTGTAGAAACGAAAACGGCGGCCGCTGCGAAGCGGCCGCCGTTCCGGTGTTTCAAGCGCGCAAAGACCTAGGCGAGGACCACGATGGTCACGCGGCGGTTCTGCGAACGGCCTTCCGGGGTGTCGTTGGAGGCGACCGGCTCTTCCGGGCCGTAGGAGATGGTCGACATCCGGTTCAGGGCGACGCCCTGACGGTTCAGGAAGCGACGAACGGCCTCGGCGCGCTGTTCGCCCAGTTCGTTGTTGTGCTCGACGGGGCCGGTGGCGTCCGTATAGCCCTGGATTTCCAGATAGACGTTCTTGTTCTCGCCTGCAGACGCTGGGCGAACTGGGCCAGGCGCTGCTCGGCTTCGGGCGAAAGGGCCGAGGCGTCGGTGGGGAATTTCACGGAATCGTCGGACAGGACGACCTGATAGAGGAACTTGCCCTCGGCCAGTTTGTGGGCGTCGTTGGCGCGTTGCAGGGCTTGGCCTGCGGTGCCTTCGACGGTGGTCACGCGGTTGTCGACGACCTCGACCTGATCACGCACGAAACGGTGGCTGGCGCAGCCGCTGGCCGCAAAGCCGAGGGCGATGAGGGCGCCGCCGACGACCGCCGTCCTGAGTTTCGATCTGCTCAAGTTCTGTCTCCTTCTTGCCGGGGGCGCCACGCCCAGTTCATGCGCAAGATGAAAATGGCGTAGGCGAGAAGGCGGAGTAATGACGTGCTTTGGGCAGGAAAATGTCAGCTTAGCCGTAAGGAAACGCGCTTTTCCGCACTATTATTGCGCAGGCGTGGAACCTGGGCGCGAGATCGGACGTTGGGCCGCCATAAGGCTTCGCCATGGCGGACGCGCTGATCTGGCTCTGATCTTGCGCAGCGATCGGTTGTATTTCCCCGACGCCACGTTCCTGCCGCGACCGAATGTTTTCAACAGGTCGTCGTGATTTTTTACAGGCGTTCGTTGCTGATGACCATGCGACCGATGGTTCACACCGCATCACGGTTGGGCGATTGAGCCATCCGGCGCACCCCGGCCGGAGCCGGCGATGGCCGCTCGCCGTCGCCTTCGTGGTCGCGGGTCACGCGGCCGTGGTGCTGATCATGACGGCTGTGCGGCCGACGCCGTTGCCTGCGCTGACGCCGGAAGAGCCTCCGGTGATGGTCGAACTGGTCGATCCGCCCCCTCCTCCGTCGCCCGCCCGGATCATCGCGCCCGATCCCTCGCCCCAGCCCGACGCTCCGGCGGCGGCGGCCGAGACGCCAACGCCGCTGAGGCCCGCGCCGCAGCGCCGCCCGCCCGCCGTCGCCGCAGCCCGCCCCCGGCTGGTCGTCACGAAGCGCCCCCCCGACGTCGAACCCCTGCCCGCCGCGCCCGCGCCGCCGGGACCGCCCCTGCCCTTGTTGGGCGCAGCGCAACTGGCCGGCGCCATGACCGTGGGCGCAGGTCCGGGCGGCGGGGGAGCCGGCGTGGGCGGCGGCGGCGGATCGGGCGGGACCGGCTCAGGCTCCGGGTCAGGCGGCGGATCGTGCGACATGGTGCGCTGGGTCCAGGACGCGGTGCGCGACGACCTGGCGGTGCGCCGCGCCGTCATCGCCGCCGCCCAGGAAATGGACGCCAATGGCCGCGCCATCCTGGTGTGGAACGGCGACTGGCTGCAGAGCCGCAATCAGTCGGGCAAGGGTCTGGCCGGCGTGCGCCAGGCCATCGCCCTGGAAGTCGCCTTCGCCCCGGCCGAGTGCAAGACCCAGCGGATGACTGGCCGTTCTAAAGCTGGAAGACCGGGCCGGCGGCGCGCAACTGGCGCTGGGCAAGGGCAGCTGGCGCTGGTCGGATCTGCTGGGGGCGGGCTAGTTCGCCGGGATAAAATGGTCCTTCGCCGTTGCACTTGCGCAGGGTCCGACGCACCTAGCCCCCATGCCCCCTTCCCCCGCCTATCGTCCCGAACCGCGCTTCTTCGACCTGGGGCCGGATTACGCCGACGCCGTGAAGGCGGGGGACTTCCCGCAGACCGTGGTGCGGTTCCGCAACGACCGCGCCGCCGCCGAGGTGGGGCTGGAGGGGCTGAGCGCGGCGGAATGGATCGCCGCCTTCGGTCGGTTCGAGCCGCTGCCGGGTCAGCCGGGGCCGATCGCCATGCGCTATCACGGCCATCAGTTCCGCCACTACAATCCCGACCTGGGCGACGGGCGCGGCTTCCTGGCGGCGCAGATGCGGGATGGCGCCGACCGTCTGATGGATTTGGGAACGAAAGGCTCGGGCCGGACGCCCTGGTCGCGCAGCGGGGACGGGCGGCTGACGCTGAAGGGCGGGCTGCGCGAGGTGCTGGCGGCGTCGATGCTGGAGGCGCAAGGCGTCCCCACCAGCCGCGCCTTCTCCCTGATCGAGACCGGCGAGGCGCTGGAGCGCGGGGACGAGCCGTCGCCGACGCGTTCCGCCGTTCTGGTGCGGCTGTCGCACAGCCATGTGCGGTTCGGCACCTTCCAGCGCGCGGCCTATCTGGGGCGGGTCGATCAGATCGAGACACTGATCGAGCACGTCCGCACCCTTTATCACCCGACGGTCGCCGCCGGGGATGCGCCCGGCCTGCTGACCGCCATCGTCGAGGCCTCGGCGAAACTGACCGCGCGCTGGATCGCGGCGGGGTTCGTGCACGCGGTGCTGAACACCGACAATCTGAACGTCACGGGCGAGAGCTTCGACTACGGCCCCTGGCGGTTCCTGCCCGACTACGACCCGGCCTTCACCGCCGCCTATTTCGACCAGACCGGCCTTTACGCCTTCGCGCGCCAGCCCGAGGCGGTGTTCTGGAACCTGACGCAGCTGGCGGGCTGTCTGAAACTGGTCGCCGATGTGGAGCCGTTGACCCAGGCGCTGAACGGGTTCGGGCCGGCCTATATCCGTGAACTGCGCGCCGCCTTCCTGATGCGGCTGGGGGTGCTGAGCCTGGGCGAGGCGGCGGATCAGCGGCTGGTCGATGCGACCCTGGCGCTGTTGAGAGAAGGCGGCGCGGCGATGCGGTGGGAGCCGCTGTTCTTCGACTGGTTCGGCGGCTTCGCCTCCTCGGCCCGCGCCCTGTCGGGACCGCGCGCGAAATCGTATCAGGGCGAGGCCTTCGACGCCTTCCGCTTCGCCCTGCTGGAGCATGAGCCCGACCGGGTCGAACGGCTGGAGCATCCTATGTTCGCCGCCCGCGAGCCCGAGGAGATGCTGATCGACGAGGTCGAGGCGATCTGGGCCGCCATCGACGCCAATGACGACTGGACGCCCTTCCACGCCAAGCTGGCCCGGCTGGAGGCGGCCCGCGTCGCCTGGGGCTTCAGCGCCTGATACGAACCTTACGAAAGCTTCATCTCGTTTATCGATAATGTTCTTGCCCGTTTATCGATAAATCCATATCGATAGTCACCAAGGCGGTCGCGGAGGGCGACCCGTTTGGAAGGGCTATCAAGATGAAACTCGTCGGCAAACGGTCGGCCGCCAGCGCTCTGCGGTGGCTGCTGGGCTTCCTCAACGTCTTCGTCATGATCGGCGCCATTGCTGTCGGCTGCGCGCTGATCGCCAGCATGGTCGTCGGCGTACAATGGATGGACGCGCTGCGCGAAGAGGCAACGAGTTCTGGTGGTAACGTCGAACTGACCGGCCACCTGACGCTGCTGGGGGCCTTCCTGGCCTGCGGCCTGACCTGGTGGGTCATCAACCGGCTGCGACGCATCCTGTTGTCGGTCAATCAGGGCGACGCCTTCGAGCTCGCCAACGTCAAACGGCTTCAGGCCGTGGGTTTCGGCCTGCTGGGCATCCAGCTGACCGCCCTGATGCTGGCCATCGTTGCGCCCCAGGCCATCGGCCAATCCGCGTCCGACTACGATTTCAGCCTGGGGTCCTGGCTGGGCATCCTCGTGGTCTTCATCCTGGCCGAGGTGTTCCGGCAGGGGTCGGCCATGCGCGACGAACAGATGACCACGGTCTGAGAGCGGCGCGCCATGATCATGATCCAGCTGGACCGCCTGCTGCTCGAACGCCGCATGTCGCTGACCGAACTGTCCGACCGCGTCGGCGTCACCCTGGCCAACCTGTCGATCCTCAAGACCGGCAAGGCCCGGGCCGTGCGCTTCTCCACCCTAGACGCCCTGTGCCGCGAGCTGGACTGCCAGCCCGGCGACCTGATTGTCCAGACGCCGGGACCGCAGCCCGAGGGCTGAGACGGGGGAATCGTCAGAACCCGTTGCATGGCCGGCGCGAATCGGGCATTCGCGCCGGCCCTGAAACACAAAGTCATCAACTGATGTCATCAGTTGATGTCATCGCGTGATGACAAATCTGGAGAGCGCCGCTATATACCCCTTGCGAACCGGACATCCCAATCCGATATCGCGACTGTTACGAAATCCAGGTTCCTCCCCCGATGACCACCTCGACCTTCACCACCGCCCCGTCGCGCACCGCCTATCGCAACATCGCCCTGTGGACGTTGCAGGGCTGGATCGCGATGTTCTTCATCGCCGCCGGCTACGCCAAGCTGACCGAGCCGATGACCAATCTGATCAACCTGATGGGCTGGCCCGCCGTGGCCCCCGAGAACATGGTGCGCGGCATCGGCGTCGTCGAGCTGGTGCTGGCGCTGGGCGTGCTCAGCCCGCTGATCTCGTGGCGCGTCGGCCGCCCCCTGCTGCTGACGGCTTCGGTCGGCCTGGTCGTGCTGGAATCGACCATGCTGGTCATCCATGCGCTGAGCCAGGACGTCGGCCTGGCGGTGGTCAACGCCATTCTGCTGGCCCTGACCGTCCCGGTTCTGCTGGGCCGCCGCAAGGCCTGATCGCCTTCTGAAAGAGATCGAGCGCCGGACCCCTCCCCCCTCCAGTCCGGCGTTTGCGCCCGGAACCTCCCCCCAGGTTCCGGGCTTTTTCATGCCTGAAAACCGGCCTCGCAAAAAGCTTACCCTTACGTGCGCGTAAAGCGCTTCCCTTTACGCGCACGTCAAGTTATGTTGGGTCATGGCCACCGCCGACGACCACCGCACCTATTCCATCCGCCAGCTCTGCCGCGAGTTCGGGGCCACGGCGCGCGCCCTTCGATTCTATGAAGACAAGGGCCTGCTGACCCCTGCGCGCAAGGGACAGACGCGCGTCTATGACGCCCGCGACCGCGCCCGGCTGAAACTGATCCTGAGGGGCCGCCGCATCGGCTTCACCCTTCAGGAGATCCAGGACATGATGGATCTCTATGATCAGAAGGACCACAACGTCCATCAGATGGCGGTGGCCCTGGTGCGGCACCGCGCCCAGATCGCGGCGCTGAAACAGCAGCTGGAAGACATCGAAGGCGCCATCGAGACGGCCGAACAGGCCTGCAACTGGATGGAATCCAAGCTTTCCGAACACCGCCCCGACCTGCTGCCGGGCGCCGAAGACTATGAGAAGCTGCTGCGCGCGCGTCTCAACCACGATCATCACCACCCCTTCAAAGCAAGAGCGTAATCCATGGCCTACAAGGCGCCTGTCCGCGACTTCACCTTCATCCTGAATGAAGTGCTGGAGATCGACCGCTACACCAACCAGCCGGGCTTCCAGGACGTCTCTTCGGATCTGGTCGGCCAGATCCTGGAAGAAGGCGCCAAGTTCGCCGACGAAGTGATCGCTCCGATCAACAATCCGGGCGACAAGGAGGGCTGTCACTGGTCCGAGGGCGGCGTGGTGACCGGTCCCAAGGGCTGGAAGGAAGCCTACAAGGCCATGTCGGAAGCCGGCTGGATGGCGCTGGCCGCCGACCCGGCCTACGGCGGTCAGGGCATGCCCAGCGTGGTGGCCTCGGCCTTCGGTCAGATGACGGCCGGCGCCTCGGCGGCCTTCTCGATGTATCCGGGCCTGACCGCCGGCGCCTATGCCGGCATCCACGCCAACGCCTCGGACGAGCTGAAGGCGAAATATCTGCCCAAGATGGCGACCGGCGAATGGTCCGGCACGATGAACCTGACCGAGCCCCAGTGCGGCACGGATCTGGGCATGGTGCGCACCAAGGCCGTGCCGAACGGCGACGGAAGCTATTCCATCACCGGACAGAAGATCTGGATCTCGGCCGGCGAGCACGACTTCGCCGACAACATCATCCACACGGTCCTGGCCCGCGTCGAGGGCGCGGTTCCGGGCATCAAGGGCCTGTCGCTGTTCGTCGTGCCCAAGTTCCTGGTCAACGAGGACGGGTCGCTGGGCGAGCGCAACACGCTGGAATGCGCCGGGCTTGAGCACAAGATGGGCATCCACGGCAACGCCACCGCCGTGATGCAGTACGACGGCGCCAAGGGCTGGCTGATCGGCGAAGAAGGCCGCGGCATGAACAACATGTTCGTGGTGATGAACGAGGCCCGCCTGGGCACCGGCCTGCAAGGTCTGGCCATCGGCAACGCCGCCTATCAGGCCGCCGTCGAGTTCGCCAAGGACCGCCTGCAGGGCCGCAGTCTGACCGGACCCAAGAACCCGGACGGCCCGGCTGACTCGATCATGGTCCACCCCGACGTGCGCCGCATGCTGCTGGAGGCCCGCGCCTTCGTCGAAGGCGGCCAGGCCTTCATCCTGTGGACCGCCCTGCACGCCGACCTTGAGAAGTCCGAAGACGAGGCCGTCGCGACCAAGGCCAAGGATTACATGGGCCTGCTGACGCCCGTGCTGAAGGCCTATCTGACCGACAAGGGCTTCCATGTCGCCTCGCTGGGCATGCAGGTCCACGGCGGTTCGGGCTACACCGAACACTTCCCCGCCTCGCAGTATCTGCGCGATGCCCGCATCACCATGATCTACGAAGGCACCAACGGCATCCAGGCGCTCGACCTGGTCGGCCGCAAGCTGCCCGCGGCCGGCGGTCGAGCCATCATGACCTGGTTCGGCGAGATCGACGCCTTCGTCGCCGAGAACGGCGGCAATGAAGCCATCAAGCCTTTCGTCGAAGGCCTGGCCGACACCAAGGCCAAGCTGCAGGACGGCACCATGTGGCTGATGCAGAACGGCATGGCCAACCCGGACAACGCCGGCGCCGCCTCGACCGACTATCTGAACCTCTTCGGCCTGACGGCGATGGCCTATATGTGGGCGCAGATGGCCAAGGTGGCTCAAGGACAGGTCGAGGCGGGTTCGACCGACCCGTATTACGCCACCAAGCTCCAGACCGGCCGCTACTTCGTCGAGCGCATCCTGCCCGACGCCGGCGCCCACCTGGCCAAGATGAAGACCGGCGCCGACGTCCTGATGGCCATGCCGGCCGAGGCGTTCTGAGGATAACCCGTCTCCTCCCCGCTTTGCGGGGAGGTGGCGCGGCGCCTCTTCTTCGGCGCCGTGACGGAGGGGCTCTTTCCGTCGCTCGTTCCTGAAACCCAGCGGTGGACAGAGCCCCTCCACCGCTTCGCGGTCCCCCTCCCCACGGAGTGGGGAGGAGACATGACAATGAACGTGCTGGGCAGCCCCGACCCCGATTTCATGCGCGAAGAAGAGATCACCCTCTTCTCCGACAGCGTCGGCAAATGGATCGACGAGCACGCGCCGCCGGAGAAGGTCCAGTCCTGGATCGCCAATTCCAGCGTGCCACGCGACCTGTGGACCCAGGCCGGGACCGACGGCCTCTTGGGCCTGTCCATGCCCGAGGACGACGGCGGCATGGGCGGCGACTACCGCCATGAAGTCGTGCTGATGCGCCAGCTGGGCTGGAAGGGCGCGGACCATTTCGGCATCAGCCTGCACAACGCCATCGTCGCCCCCTACATCTGGCATTACGGCACGCCGGAGCAGAAGGCGCGCTGGCTGCCCCGGCTCCAGTCCGGCGAACTGGTCGGCGCCATCGCCATGACCGAACCGGGCGCGGGTTCCGACCTGCAAGGCGTCAAGACGACGGCGGTCAAGTCCGGCAACGGCTATGTCGTCAACGGCTCCAAGACCTTCATCACCAACGGCCAGCTGGCCAACTTCATCATCGTGGTGGCCAAGACCGACCCAGCGGAGGGTGCCAAGGGCACGTCACTGATCGTGGTCGAGACGGACGGGGCCGAAGGCTTCGAACGCGGCCGCAACCTGCACAAGATCGGCATGGAGGGGAACGACACCTCCGAACTGTTCTTCAACGACGTGAAGGTCCCCGGCGACAACATCATCGGCGGCGCCGAGGGCCAGGGCTTCGTCCAGCTGATGCAGCAACTGCCGCAAGAACGTCTGAACATCGCCGTCCAGGGGGTCGCCGCAGCCGAGCGCGGGCTGGAGGCGACGCTGGCCTACGTCAAGGAACGCAAGGCCTTCGGCAAACGGGTCATCGACTTCCAGAACACCCAGTTCAAACTGGCCGAGGTGAAGACCAAGCTGACCGTCGCCAAGGTCTTCGTCGACCACTGCATCGGCCTGCACCTGAAGGGCCAGCTCGACGCCGCCACCGCCTCAATGGCCAAATACTGGGTCACGGACATCCAGGGCGAGACCCTGGACGAGATGCTGCAACTGCACGGCGGCTATGGCTATATGAACGAATACGCCATCGCCCAGCTGTACAAGGACGCGCGGGTCCAACGCATCTACGGCGGCACGAACGAGATCATGAAGCTGCTGATCGCGCGGACGCTTTAGGCCTCCCCCATCCTTGTCATCCCCGACGAAGCGAAGCGAAGATCGGGGACGGATCCAGCACCGACTTGACCGCTCCCGGACAACCCGCAAGGGTTGAGCCGGGAGACGGGGTCATGGCCAAAAGCTTCTATGTCTATCTGCTCGCCAGCGGCCCTTGCGGCTATCTTTACGTCGGTGTGACGAACGATATCGTGCGTCGTGTGGCTGAGCATAAGTCGGGGCTGATCCCCGGTTACACGGCGGACCGCGGCATCGACCAACTGGTCTGGTACGAAACGCATCAATACGTCGACCAGGCGATCCTGCGGGAAAAGCGCATCAAGCGCTGGTTGCGAGAATGGAAGTTCGCCCTGGTCGAGAAAGACAATCCACGCTGGCTGGATCTTTACGGCGAAGTGCGGGCGAAGGCTGAGCCCGGTTCGGCTGCGCCGACCGGGCTTGGGTAGGTGGTCAGTGGTGTCCGTCCCGGCTCTTCGCTTCGCTGCGGCCGGGATGACAAGTGATTGTCCACGCGTCATGTAGAGCGATGATCCGCCTTCACGTCACATCGCCCCTTTCCGCCGCCGTCGCCGTCGCCCCCACCCTCGACCAGTCGCGCTATTTGACCCAGGTCATGCGACTGAAGGTCGGAGACGAACTGCTGGTCTTCAACGGCCACGACGGCGAATGGCGCTGCACCATCGCCGAAGTCCTGAAGAAGGGCGTGATCCTGCGCGCTGAGGAGCAGGTGCGGCCCCAGACCTATGGTCCCGATCTGGAGTTGATCGTGGCCGTGGTGAAGAAGGCGCGGGTCGAGACCATCGTGGAGAAGGCCGCAGAACTGGGCGCGCGCCGGGTGCGGCTGGTCCTGACCAAGCGGACCAATGCGGACCGCATCCGCCTGGACCGTCTGGACGCCATCGCCGAAGAGGCCGCCGAACAGACGGGCCGGCTGGATGTGCCCCCCGTCGACGATCCGATGAAACTGGACGCCATTTTGGACGGCTGGGAGGCCGGGCGCCGGCTGATGTTCTGCGACGAAACGGGCGGCGCGCCGGCGATGTCGGCGCTTATTCCTCCCCCGTCGGGGGAGGGGGACCGCGCGCAGCGTGGTGGTGGGGGCCAGCCCCGAACGCCGAACTCGGATCAGGCCCCCTCCACCCCTTCGGGGTCCCCCTCCCCCGATGGGGGAGGATATTTGGGTCAACCCTGGTCCATCCTGATCGGTCCCGAAGGCGGCTTTTCGCCGGAAGAGGGCGAGCGGTTGCGGTCCCTGCCCTTCACAACCGCCGTCTCTCTGGGCCCGCGAATCCTGCGGGCGGATACCGCCGCCATCGCCGCCATGACCCTGTGGCAAGCCGCTGTGGGGGACTGGGACCGCTGAGCGCTCGCCCTCAAGGAGCGAGCCGCCGCGCGGCGAGCGATAGGGAAAGAAAAGGCGCCCCCTTGAGCCGGCCCCGAACCTCGCCCATCTAGCCGCGACACACGGTCGCTCAGGATGCGCCGGAGGGGATCTGTCGCATGACCGAAAACGCGCCGCTGAGCCGCGAGGCCCTGATCGAGGCCATGTCCAAGGGCGCCAAGCCCAAGGACCAGTGGCGGATCGGCGCCGAGCACGAGAAGTTCGGCTTCGACAAGACCACCCTGGCCCGCCCCGGCTACGAAGGCCCGAACGGCATCAAGGCCATGCTGGAGGGCCTGCAACGCTTCGGCTGGGCGCCGGTCGAGGAGAACGGCGTCCTGATCGGGCTTGAACGCCGCAACGCCGAGGGCTTCATCGCCTCGGTCAGCCTGGAGCCGGGCGGTCAGTTCGAGCTGTCGGGCGCGCCGCTTCTGACCATCCACGACATCTGCAACGAGACCGGCCAGCACCTGATGGAGGTCAAACAGGTGGCCGACCAGCTGGGCGTCGGCTTCCTGGGCGCCGGTTTCGACCCGCTGTGGACGCGCGAGCAGGTGCCGGTCATGCCCAAGGGCCGCTACGACATCATGCGCGCCTATATGCCCAAGGTCGGGACCCTGGGCCTGGATATGATGCTGCGCACCTGCACCATCCAGGCGAACCTCGACTTCGACAGCGAGGCCGACATGGTGGCCAAGTTCCGCACCTCGCTGGCGCTGCAGCCGATCGCCACCGCCCTGTTCGCCTGTTCGCCCTTCACCGAGGGCCGCCCGAACGGCTTTCTGTCGGCCCGCGCCAACGTCTGGACCGACACCGACGCCGACCGCACCGGCATGCTGGGTTTCGTGTTCGAGGACGGCTTCGGCTTCGAGCGCTACGCCGACTATGCGCTGGACACCCCGATGTATTTCGCCAAGCGCGACGGCCATTACGTGGACGCCTCGGGCCAGTCGTTCCGCGATTTCCAGGCCGGCAAACTGCCCGCCCTGCCCGGCGAATATCCGACGATCAAGGACTGGAACGACCATCTGACCACCCTCTTCCCCGAGGTGCGGCTGAAAGCCTATCTGGAAATGCGCGGCGCCGACGGCGGCCCGTGGAGCCGGATCTGCGCCCTGCCCGCCCTGTGGGCCGGCGTCCTGTACGACGCCCCATCGCTGGCCGCCGCCTGGGACCTGGTCAAGGACTGGGACATCGCCGACCACGAGCGCCTGCGCCGCGACGTGACCCGTCTTGGCCTGAAGGCCGAGGTGGCGGGCCGGTCGGTGCGCGACATCGCCGTGGACCTGGTCGACATCGCCAAACAGGGCCTGAAGAACCGCGCCAAATTCTCGGGCGGCATGGTGGACGAGCGCGGCTATCTGTCGGAACTGGAAGACATCGCCGAAAGCGGCGTCACCCCGGCCGAACGCCTGCTGGACCTGTACCACGGCGCCTGGCGAGGCGATGTGTCGCGCATCTACGCCGACTTCGCCTACTGACGAAAGTCGTCCTTAACCCGCTAAGGCTAGACAGGTCGCGAGTTTGAAGGACGCCGCAATGACCTGTCTGCCGATCGCCGCCGCGCCCTATGCCGACGCGCCCTCGGACGTGGACATGGACGCCCTGTTCGACGTCTCGCTGGACCTGATGGTGGTGCGCGAGCTGGCCGGTCCGGTGGTGCGCGCCAGCGCCTCCTGGTTCACGACCCTGGGCTATCGGCCCGAGGAACTGGTGGGGGTCCTGTTGCCCAGCCTGGTCCATCCCGACGACCTGCCCGCAACCTATTTCAGCATCGAGGAGGTCGAGCATCGCAAGGCTGGCGATCCCGTCCTGGGTCAGATCAACCGCTACCGCCACAAGGACGGCCGTTACGTCGCCCTAGAATGGCGGGCGCAACGGTTCGGAAACCGCATCTTCGGCGTCGCCCGCGACGTGACCGACAAGCTGGCCGCCGAACAGGCCCTGCGCGACGCCATGGCCGTCGCCGAGGCCGCCAACCGCGCCAAGTCTGACTTCCTGGCCAATATGAGCCACGAGATCCGTACGCCCCTGAACGGCGTGATCGGCGTCGTCGATGCTCTGTCGCGCACCGACCTCAGCCCCGAACAGGCCGAGATGGTCGCCCTGGTCGCCAGTTCGGGCGTGACGCTGGAACGGCTGGTCTCGGACATTCTGGATGTGTCCAAGATCGAGGCCGGCCAGCTGGACCTGGAGACCCGCCCCTTTGATCTGGACGAAGCCCTGGTCGCGTCGCTGGACGTCATGCGCCTGCGCGCCGAGGCCAAGGGGCTGACGCTGAACGTCCGGCGCGATCCGGACGCGCGCGGCGTCTTCGTCGGCGACAGCACACGGATCGGCCAGGTTCTGGACAATCTGCTGTCCAACGCCATCAAGTTCACCCATCAGGGCAAGGTCTGCGTCAGCGTGGTGGTGGACGAGGATTCCGACGGGCTGACGCTGCTGACCCTGACGGTCGAGGACACTGGCGTCGGCTTCTCGTCCGACCACGCCGCGCGCCTGTTCGACCGCTTCAGCCAGGCCGACAGCACCATCACCCGGCGCTTTGGCGGCACGGGCCTGGGCCTGTCGATCTGCCGGTCCCTGGTCGAGATGATGGGCGGCCGGATCGCCGCCGCCTCGACGCCGGACGTGGGCAGCCGCTTCACGGTCGAAATCCCCCTGGTCCGCGCCGGCTCCCTGACCGATTACGACACACGCGAACGGGTAAGGGCGACCGAGGCCCAGCGCGCCCTGCGCCCCTTGCGCGTGCTGCTGGCCGAGGATCATCCCGTCAACCAGCGGGTCGTGCAGCTGATCCTGGCGGCGCATGACATCGAGATCGTCACCGTCGCCGACGGCGCCCAGGCCCTGGCGGTCTTCCAGGACGAGGTCTTCGACCTGGTGCTGATGGACATGCAGATGCCGACCATGGACGGTCTGACCGCCACCCGCGCCATCCGCCGGATCGAAACCGAGCGGCCCGCCCAGGCCCGCACCCCCATCATCATGCTCAGCGCCAACGCCATGGCCGAGCACCGCGATCAGGCCCAGGCCGCCGGCGCCGACATCCATGTCCCCAAGCCCATCACGGCGGCCAGCCTGCTCGCGGGCATTCAGGCGGTCGTCGCCGGCTGACGACCCGATGTGGTCAGGAACCGCGCCGATACGGATGGGCGAAACCCCCTATTCGGCCGTACATACTCCGTACACTACGCCGTACTATACTGAGGCCCAGTGTCAGTGGATTGCGCGTAACGATCATGAAGTACGATATTCGCAGCCGCGTCTGGGATCTTGACGGGCGGACCGTCCACTACACGTCCATCGCTCAGGGCGAATACAGCGTCAGCGACGATCCCGACGCCGTGATCACCACCGTGCTTGGATCCTGCGTCGCGGCCTGCATCCGCGATCCGCGAGCGGGGGTCGGCGGCATGAACCATTTCGTCCTGCCGGAACCGGCGCAGGACTCGACCACCCCCTATGACAAGACCCGCTATGGCTCCTATCTGATGCAGCGCCTGGTCGACGACCTGCTGGAGCGCGGGGCGGACCTGCGACGGCTGGAAGCCCAGGTCTTCGGCGGCGCCAGCCCCGGCAGCTCCTATTACAATATTGGCGAGCGCAATGTGGCCTTCGCCTTGAAATTCCTGGGAGACCTGGGCATCGCAACGCGTGACGCCAGCCGTGTCGGACAGTCCGGCTGCAGGCTCGAATACTGGCCCGCGTCCGGCAAGACGGTCCACCGCCCCCTGGCGACGCCGCAAAAGCCCAAGCCGCCGCTGATCAAGCTGCGTCGCATCATGCCTCTGGTTCTGCCGCCCGTAGCGGCCTAGGCGCGATTGACAAACCTTGCCAAGGGGTCATCCTTCTGCGGAAGGAGGCCCCCATGGCGACGATGAACATTTCCCTGCCCGACCCGATGAAGGCGTGGGTGGAAGAGCAGGCGAAATCCGGCCGCTACGCCAACACGTCCGACGTCGTGCGCGACCTGATCCGGCGCGAGCAGGTCAAGGCCGAAAAGATCGCCAATATGCAAAGGCTGATCGACGAGGGGCGGGCCAGCGGGATTAGCGACATGACCATGGCGGATATTCGCACCGAAGCGCTGTCTCGCATCGCCGCACGGCGTAAGGCGGGATGAGCGGCTTTCGGCTGTCGAAGGAGGCGAGCGAGGATCTCATCGCCATCTACATCCAGGGTCACGACCAGTTCGGTCCGCGACAGGCCGACTGCTATCAAGACGATCTCGACGCCCTGTTCGTGCGCTTGGCGGCTTCGCCGGGCATGGCCCGACTGCGTCTCGAATACGATCCGCCTGTGCGCGTGTTCGCCTTCAAGGCCCATGTGATAATCTATGATCAGGAACCGGGCGGCGTTCTCATCCAGAGGGTTCGTCACGGACACGAGGATTGGCAAGGCGATCCTCATGGCAGCCGCGACGAAGGGAACGAACCATGACCCACCCCATCTACATCGGCGTCGGCGGCTGGACGTTCGAACCGTGGCGCGGGGTCTTCTATCCGGAAGGTCTGGTTCAGAAACGCGAGCTGGAATACGCCGCATCGAAACTGACCTCGATCGAGATCAACGGCACCTATTATTCGACCTTCAAGCCCGACAGCTGGCGCAAGTGGCGCGACGAGACGCCGGACGGTTTCGTCTTCTCGGTCAAGGCCAGCCGCTACTGCACCAATCGCAAGGTGCTGTCCGAAGGCGGCGAGAGCTTCGACCGGTTCCTGTCCCAGGGGCTGACCGAACTGGGCAACAAGCTTGGGCCGATCAACTGGCAGTTCATGGGAACCAAGAAGTTCGACCCCGAGGATTTCGAGGGCTTCCTGAAGCTGTTGCCCAGGGAGAAGGACGGCCTGCGGCTGCGTCATGCGCTGGAGGTTCGCAACCCGACCTTCGCCACGGAACAGTTCCATGACCTGGCCCGAAAATACGGTGCGGCCATCGTCTATGCGGTCGATGACGAGGAGCCGACCTGGCCCCAGATCGACGAGGAAACATCTGACTTTAGATACGCCCGGCTGATGTCGAGCCGCGAGGACGAACCGACCGGCATGACGGCGGCTGAACTGGACGCGGTGGCGACACAGGCCAAGGCCTGGGCCAAGCGCGGCGAGGTCTTCGCCTATTTCATATCGGGCGCGAAGGTGCGGAACCCCGCAGCGGCTCAGGCGCTGATCGAAAAGCTGAAATAGGCGTCGCCGCCTTGCGGACCTGCGCCCGCCGTCTCATCTGAGGCCGGCTCACTGCAAAGCCTGAAGGACATTCCCATGCCGATCGCCACACGCGCCTTCGCCGCAACAGCCGCCGACAAGCCGCTGGCGCCCTACAGCTTCGACCGCCGCGATCCCGGCCCGGACGACGTGCTGATCGACATCAAATATTGCGGCGTCTGCCACTCCGACATCCACATGGCGCGCAGCGAGACGGGCCCCGCCCCCTATCCGCTGGTGCCCGGCCACGAGATCGCCGGACTGGTGAAGGCCGTGGGCTCCAACGTCACCCGCTTCAAGGAAGGCGACCGCGTCGGCGTGGGCTGTATGGTCGACAGCTGCCGCGAGTGTTCGTCGTGCCAGGAGGGGCTGGAGCAATATTGCGTGCCCGGCTTCACCGGCACCTACGGCAACAAGGACAAGAAGGGCGGCACGAACGAGACGATCACCCAGGGCGGCTATTCCGACCACATCACCGTCGATCAGCATTTCGTCCTGTCCATCCCCGACAACCTGCCGCTGGACGCCGCCGCTCCCCTGCTGTGCGCCGGCATCACCACCTATTCGCCGCTGAAGGAATGGAAGATCGGTCCGGCGTCCAAGGTCGCGGTCATCGGCCTGGGCGGCCTGGGCCATATGGCGGTCAAGCTGGCGGCCGCCATGGGGGCGGAGGTCACCGTCCTGTCCACCTCGGACCGCAAGAAGGCCGACGCCGAGCGGATGGGCGCCAAACATTTCCTGATCAACTCGGACGCGGACGCCATGAAGGCCGCAGCCGAGAAGTTCGACCTGATCATCAACACGGTGTCCGCGACGCACGAGATCGCCAGCCACGTCCAGCTTCTGGCCCGCGACGGGACCATGGTCATGCTGGGCCTGACGACCGAGGGCCTGCCGGTCTATGCGGTGCCGCTGCTGTGGCGTCGTCGTCGCATCGCCGGCTCGCTGATCGGCGGCATCGCCGAAACGCAGGAGATGCTCGACTTCTGCGCCCAGCACGACATCGTCTGCGACATCGAAACCATCGCCCCGGCCGAGATCAACGACGCCTATGAGCGGATGCTGAAGTCCGATGTCCGCTATCGCTTCGTCATCGACATGGCGAAGATCGCGGCCTGATCTACGGCCTCGGCCGGAACCTGGATCTTCCCCTTGCGTAAGAATGACGACTTGCGCGAGGGGACCGGGCCGTTAACCTGAACCTCGACAAGGCCTTCTGAAAGGCCGGCAAAGGGACAGGAGACGACATGGCGCGTGTGGCGTTCGTAACCGGCGGGACTCGGGGCATAGGCAAGGCCATCGTCCAGCGACTGAGCGAGGACGGGGTGCGTGTCGCCGCCGGCTATTCCGGCAATGACGAGGCCGCCCAGGCCACGGCCAAGGCGCTGGGCGTCATGGTGGTGAAGGGCAATGTCGGCAGTTTCGACGACTGCGCCCGCGCGGTGGCCGAGGTCGAGGCCGAGTTGGGGCCCATCGACATCCTGGTCAACAACGCCGGCATCACCCGCGACGGCTTCTTCCACAAGATGAGCCACGACCAGTGGTCCGATGTGATCCGCGTCAATATGGACAGCGTCTTTAACATGACGCGCCAGGTGATCAACGGCATGCGCGACCGGGGCCACGGCCGCATCGTCAACATCTCCTCGATCAACGGCCAGAAGGGCCAGATCGGCCAGACCAACTATTCCGCCGCCAAGGCCGGGATGATCGGCTTCACCAAGGCGCTGGCGCTGGAGAATGCGCGCAAGGGCGTGACCGTGAACTGTATCGCGCCCGGCTATATCGACACCGAGATGGTCGGCGCCATGGACCCCAAGGTGCTGGAAGGCATCATCAGCCACATCCCCGTCGGCCGCCTGGGCAAGGGCGAGGAGATCGCGGACATGGTCTCCTGGCTGGTGGGCGAGCGTGCCGGATATGTCACAGGCTGCACACTCTCGTTGAACGGCGGTCAGTACCTGGTGGGTTGAGGGCCCTTCGCCCAAAATCCGCCTCGCGGCGCTTTCATCAAGACAGTCATGAAGTTGTTGGAAACGGTCAGGGCGAAAAAATCGCCAGGCGTGACCGCGATGGCGGTCGCCGCCCTCGCGGCCGTCGGCGTTTCCGTTATGGCGCCTGCTGTGGTTCCGGCAGATTGCCACGCCCAGTCCCGACGCTCGGTCCCGCCCACCGCCCGCTATGTGACCAGCACCGGCCAAGCCTTCGTTCTGGACACTTCGGGCGCGCGCGCCCTGATGCGGCTGGAGCGGTCGACCGAGGTCTGGGTGCTGCGCCCCACGCCGGCCCCGCGCGGCGACATCATCTATCGCAACGACAACGGCGATCAGGTGCTCCGCGTCACGCCGGACGGCGGCGTGACCCTGTACACCACCGCCGCCCCGCAAGGGTCGCCGGCCTCGCGCGTCGGCGAGGGGCAGAGCCTGGCCCGCGCAGCCATGACCGGCGCCCAGCTGGTCGATTACTTCATGCGCCAGAGCTACCGCGCCAGCCAGGCGATGGGACGGCTGATCGTCATCGACGTGGACATCCAGCCCGGCTCGGAACAGGTCGCCGCCGACGCCGTCTCGGCCGCCAGCGACGCCATCGTGCGCATGGCGCGATCCTCCAACCTGCGCAGCCAGGTCGATCGGGTGCGGCGCGTGGTGGTGTCCGACCAGGGCCGTCCCGCCGTCACCCTGGTCCAGGGCACCTTGCGCATCGTCATCAATCCCGGCGCGGGTCTGGCCGGCCGCCCGTCCTCGGCGCGGATCGTGCGGGTCGTGGGCGGCGACGCCCTGAACCGCTAAGACCTAGAAGGCGTCCTTGGCCGCCCGCCGCGCGGCGAACTGATCCGCATCCGTCGCAGTCATGAACGGATTGAACCGCTTTTCCACGCCCAGCGTCGTCGGCACGGTCGGTTCGCCCCGATCCCGCGCCGCGAAGATCGCCTCGGCATGGGCCAGGGTCTCGGGCCGGTCATCCAGGCTGAGGGTGAAACGGGCGTTCGAGGCCGTATATTCGTGCGCGCACCAGATCACGGTCTGGTCGGGCCAGGCCTTCAGCCGTTGCAGGCTTTCGAACATCTGTTCCGGCGTCCCTTCGAACAGCCGCCCGCAGCCCAGAGCGAACAGGGTGTCGCCGGTGAACGCCAGCTCATCCGCCGGCGCGTGGAACACGACATGGCCCAGGGTGTGGCCCGGCGTCAGCGTAACCTCGAACCGCGTCTCGCCCACCATGACCACATCGCCGTCCGCGACCACCCGGTCCAGCGGCGCGACCTTGCGCACCTCCTCCGGCCCCACGATCTCGCACCCCGTCTCGGCCTTCAGCCGCGCATTGCCCTCGGTGTGATCCGGGTGCCAGTGGGTGTTCAGGATCAGGTCCAGCCGCCCCCAGCCCAGCCCCTCCAACTCTTCCAGAATCCGCGCCGCATCCGGCGTATCGACCGCCGCCACCAGGCCGGTCGCGGCGTCGCGGATCAGGAAGCCGTAGTTGTCGCTGCGGCAGGGGAACAGATGCACATCCAAGGTCATGCGCGCATCCTAGCAGCAGGGCCGCCGACAGGCCTATAGTGCGCCCATGCGGCGCAGCATCGACGAGCTTCGGACTTTTTACGGCGAGCCGACCGGGGCGCTTGCGCGACGGCTGGTGGCGCGACGGCTGGACGACGCCTGGGGCGAGGCGGCCGATTGCGACCTGCTGGGCATCGGCTATGCGACGCCGTGGCTGGACGCCTTCGTCGGCGCCCGGCGTGTGGTCGCGGCCATGCCGGGCGGGCAAGGCGTCGAGCACTGGCCCACGGTCGGGCGCAACCGCACCCTGCTGGTGGACGACCGCCGCCTGCCCTTCCCCGCCGGATCGTTCGACCGCATTCTGCTGGTCCATGCGCTGGAGGAGGCGGACGATCCCGCCGCCCTGCTGCTGGAGGCCGTGCGGGCGCTGTCCCCGACGGGGCGGATCATCCTGGCGGCGGCGGCGCGCGGCGGCCTGTGGGCGCGGGCCGACAACACCCCCTTCGGTCATGGCCGACCCTTCACCCGGCGTCAGCTGGAAGGATTGGTGCGCGACGTGGGGCTGGAGCCCATGGCCTGGTCCCAGACGCTTTATGTCCCCCCGTGGGGACCGATGCTGCCGCTGGCCGACGGGTTCGAACAGGTGGGCCGCCGGGTCTTTCCCGGAACCGCCGGTCTGATCCTGCTGGAGGCGTCACGCCAGAGCTACGCCCGCATCCGGCCCAGCGGCCATGCCCAGCGCGTCGCCGCGCCCGTCATGACGCCCCAGCCCGCCGCCTCCGTGTCGTCACGCCGCAAAGGTCACGACTGACGCGGAGTTGACCCGCGCGCCATCTGGTCGCGGAGCGGAAACCGCCTTATGGCGAAGATCATGCACCGACTGATCCTGATGCGGCACGCCCAGGCCGAAACCTCCGCCCCGTCCGGCGGCGGCGACGAGGCCCGCTCCCTGTCCGCCGCCGGCCGCGCCGAGGCCCTGCTGATGGGCCGCGCCCTGGCCGAGCGGGGGCTGAAGCCGGACCTGGCCCTGGTCTCCGGCGCCGTGCGCACCCGCCAGACTTGGGAGCAGATGCACGACGCCTTCGGCGACGTCGAAGTGCGCGACGAGGCCGCCCTGTACAACGCCCCCTCCGACGTGATCCGCCGCTTCGTCGAGAACAGTGAGGACGAGGCCGGCTGCCTGCTGATCCTGGCCCACAATCCGGGCGTCCATGTGCTGGCGGCCGAATATCTGATCGAGAGCGCCGCCTCTCCGGCCGTGGTGGACAAGCTGTCGGGCGGGTTCCCGACCGGCGCCGCCGCCCTGTTCACCGTCGATGTGGCGGGCCGCTGCACCTACGAAGGCTTCCTGACGCCGCGGGCTCTGGGCGCGCCGTCGGCATGACAGACATCGCCTACAAGATCGTCGACGCCGCCGAATGGCGCGCGGCCGTCGCCGAGGGTCGCTATGACGGCGCGCCGGTCGATATAGCCGACGGCTACATCCACATGTCGGCCGAGGCGCAACTGGCCGAGACCGCACGGCGTCACTTCGCCGGGCGCAGCGACCTGCTGCTGCTGACCGTGGACCTGAGCCGGTTCGGCGACGACCTGGTGTGGGAGCCCTCGCGCGGCGGCGCCCTTTTCCCCCACCTCTATGCCCCCCTGCCCGTCGCCGCCGTCACGGCGTCGCGCGCCATGACGGTCACAGCCGACGGCGAGATGGCGTTCGAGGACGACCAATGAGCCTGACCGATCTGGGGGCGGCCCTGCTGCGACGGCTGGACCCCGAGCAGGCGCACCAGCTGGCGATCAAGGGGCTGGCATTCGCGCCCCTGCCTTCGCCGCCCGCCGACGATCCGATCCTGCGCACGAATCTGGCGGGTCTGGACCTGCCCAATCCGGTCGGTCTGGCGGCGGGTCTGGACAAGAACGGCGAGGCCCTGCGCGGTCTGTCGCGTCTGGGCTTCGGCTTTGTGGAGTGCGGCTCGGTCACCCCGCGCGCCCAGGCCGGAAACCCCAGGCCCCGTCTGTTCCGCCTCAGCGAGGACCGGGCCATCATCAACCGGATGGGCTTCAACAACGCCGGGCTGGACGCCTTCGCCGCGCGGCTGGACCACCGCCCCTCGGGCGTGATCGTCGGCGCCAATCTGGGGGCCAACAAGGATACCGAGGACAAGGCGGCCGATTACGTGGCGGGGCTGGAGCGACTGGCCGGTCGCGCCGCCTATTTCACCGTCAACATCTCCTCGCCTAATACGCCGGGCCTGCGCGCGCTTCAGGGCCGCGAGCAGCTGGACGACCTGTTGGGCCGCATCGACGCCGCCCGCCCCGCCAAGGGCCCCGACCGCGTGCCCGTCTTCCTGAAGATCGCGCCCGACCTGATCGCCGACGAGATCGGCATGATCGTCGAGGCCTCGCTGGCGCACCGGATCGACGGCCTGATCGTGTCCAACACCACGCTGGAACGGCCCGAGACCCTGCGCTCGCCCGACGCGCACGAGACGGGCGGCCTGTCCGGCGCGCCCATTCGTCCGTTTGCGGAAAAGGCCCTGATCGCGGCGGCCGAGGCGGCGGCCGGCCGCCTGCCCCTGGTCGCGGTGGGCGGCATCGACAGCGGGGCCGAGGCCTATGCCCGCATCCGCCTGGGCGCCACCGCGGTCCAGATCTATTCCGCCCTGATCTACGAAGGCCCCGGACTGGTCGCCCGCATCAAGCGCGACTTGGCCGCCCGTCTGCGCGCGGACGGCTTTTCCACAACCGCCGAGGCGGTCGGCGCGGGCCGTTGACGGAGCGTTAGGCTCGATCGGCCTAGTGTGGGTTCACGCGGACGGCTGACGTTCGTCATCCGAGGACCTGTATGACGTCGACCGTCGTCGATACTGCTGCCAGCGGCTGGACCGCCGCGGTGCGCCAGCGTCGCGGTGCGCTGCTGCAGCGTCTTGGCTCGACCGGCGCCGTGGCCCTGGTCGTCACCCCCATGGTCGGCGTGTGGTTCAGCCTGGGCTGGGTCTTGCTCTACCTCGCCATTCAGGGGCTGGAACTGCTGGTCTTCGCCCCCGTCACGCGCGGCGACAAGGGCGAGATGTCGACGGCCCGCAAGGTAGTCGGCTGCATCGTTCTGGCGATCAGCGCCACGGTTTTCGGCGGCCTTTCGGTGGTGATGTGGAACGCCGGCGGCGCGCTGGGCGGAGTCTGCGCGGTTCTGATGCTGCCGGCGATCATGCTGTCTTCCATGATGAACGCCGCGCGCTGCCAGCCCATCATGATCGCCAGCCAGGCGCCCCAGGTGGCCTATCTGCTGGCCACCCCCTTCTTCGCCTATGCCTTCGGCGCCTCGCCGCCCCTGGTGATGACCTCGGCGGCGACGGTGGTGCTCTACACCTTCTATGTCGTCATCACCTGGCAGCGGATGAGCGATACCACCGACAACCTGATCCGCGCCCACGCCCAGGCCGAGGAACTGCGCCTGAAGGCCGAGCGCAGCCTGGCGGACCACACCGCCTTCCTGGCCGCAATCGGCCACGACCTGCGCACCCCCATCGGGGCCATCCTGGCCGGCGCCGCCGAGCTGCGCGCGCCCGATCCCCAGTCCCGCGCCGGCGCCCATCTGATCACCGACGCCGGCCTGATGATGAAGGCCCTGCTGGACGACCTGCTGGACCACTCGCGCATCGGCGCCGGCCGGATGACGGTCGAGGCCAACGACTTCGACCTGCGCCAGATGCTGGCCCAGACCCTGCAGCTTTGGCGTGGCCTGGCCGACGCCAAGGGGCTGAAGCTGCGCGTCGAGGGCGCCGGCGGCGTCCCGCGTCACGTCAAGGGCGACGTCATGCGCATCCGTCAGGTGCTCAACAACCTGATGTCGAACGCGATGAAGTTCACCGAAGAGGGCGGCATCACCCTGCGTATCCAGTCCTGGCCCGAAGAGCCGTCTGGCTACGCCCTGCTGTTCGAGATCATCGACACCGGCCCTGGCATGACGGCGGACCAGATGAGCCGCCTGTTCACCCCCTTCGACCAGACCGCAGACGGCGTCACCGCCCGCTATGGCGGCTCGGGCCTGGGTCTGGCGATCAGCCGCAATCTGGTGGATCTGATGGGCGGCCGGCTGACCGTTCGCAGCAAGCCCGGCCAGGGCGCGCACTTCACCGTCTCCCTGGTCCTGCCCAGGGGCGACGAGACCGGAACGGTCGTCCCGGTCGTGGACGAAAGCCGCCTCGACATCGCCCGCGCCCTGACCCCCTTCACCCCCGCCGCGCCCCCGGCGCCGAAGCCCGCCGAACCGGCCGCCCCCCCGCCTCCAGCCGCACCGGTCGAGGCGGCGGCCGAGCCGGACGAGGCCGACGGCCAGCCCCTGCGCCTGCTGGTCGTGGACGATCACGACATCAACCGCCGCGCGGTGCAGTTGATCCTTCAGCCGCTGGGCTGCGAGATCACCACCGCCGCCGACGGCCTGATCGCGCTGGAACGCTGCGAGGAGGCCGTGTTCGACGTCATCTTCATGGATGTGCGGATGCCCGAGCTGGACGGCCGCGAGACCACCCGCCGCCTGCGCTCGGGGACCGGACCGAACGCCCGCACCCCGGTGGTCGCCGTCACGGCCGACACCGCGCCCGAGGATGTGGCGGCGTGTCAGGCCGCCGGCATGGCCTATTTCGTGTCCAAGCCCCTGACCCCTACGGCCCTGATCGGCGCCCTACAGCATGTGCTGGACGACACCGCGGCCCAGGCTCAGACCCGGGCCGCCTGACCCCCGACCTTCGCGACCAGACGTTCGGCGAAATCCGGGCGGCGCATGTCGCACTCCCACACCGTCACCACCCGCCAGCCGGACGCCTCCAGCGCCTGAACGGCGGCGGCGTCGCGGGCGCGATTGCGGTCGATCTTGGCGAGCCAGTAGTCGGCGTTGGCCTTGGGCCGGCGCGCGCCGCGCTTGCAGTCATGGCCGTGCCAGAAACAGCCGTGGACGAACAGGGCGACCCTGCGGCCCTTCATCGTCACATCCGGCCGACCGGGCAGACCCATGCCGCCCAGCCGATAACCGACCCCGGCCGCGCGCAGGATCCCGCGCACGGCCAGTTCCGGCGACGTGTCCTTGCCCTTCACGCGACGCATCACGGCGCTACGCTTCTCTGGGCTGAACACATCGGTGGTCATAATCGTCGGGCCGCGCTCAAGTAGCGAAGCGATAGAGCGGCCCGACAAGCATCACAGCTGCGCGAGCAGATGCTCGGCCGACGACACCTTGAACTCGCCGCCCTGTTCGATGTTCAGCTGGGTGACGGTGCCGTCCTTGACCAGCATCGAATAGCGCTGCGAACGCTCGCCCAGGCCGAAGCCCGAACCGTCCAGCACCAGGCCCAGGGCCTTGGTCAGTTCGCCGTTGCCGTCGGCCAGCATGAGGATGCTGTCGTCGGTGATGTCCTGGCTGTCGGCCCAGGCCTTCATGACGAAGGCGTCGTTGACCGAGATGCAGGCGACCGCATCCACGCCCTTGGCTTTGATATCGGCCAGATGATCCTTGAAGCCCGGCAGGTGGCGCGCCGAGCAGGTGGGGGTGAAGGCGCCGGGCACGGCGAACAGGGCCACGGTCTTGCCCGCGAAAATGTCAGCGGTGCTGACGGGCTTGGGCCCTTCGGCGGTCGCCTGGGCGAGGGTCGCGTTCGGGATGCGATCGCCGATCTGGATGGTCATGGTTGTCTCCGCTGACGTTGGGGATGAAGGTTCGAAACACCGCCTGCGACAAATAGAGGCCGCCGCCGGGACCGCAAGCGTCCGCTCGGCTTGCGCGCGCCGCTTTCGCGACCGATGATGGATTCATCATGAGCCAAGCCTCCACCCTGACCGGCCGACTGCTGGTCGCCATGCCCGGCATCAGCGACCCCCGGTTCGAACACGCCGTCATCCTGATCTGCGCCCACGGGCCGGATCACGCGATGGGGTTGCGGCTGGACCGCCCCGCCCCCGGCGTGGATCTGAAGACGGTGCTGGACAAGCTGGACGCCCCGGCGCCGGACCAGTCGATCGGCCGCGCCGTCCTTATGGGCGGGCCGGTGGAGCGCGAGCGGGGCTTCGTCCTGCACACCGACGACTGGATGGTCGGCGACGACAGCCTGCCGTTCGGCGACGGTCTGGCCATGACCGGCACGCGCGAGGCCCTGTCCGCCATGACGGACGCGGTCGCCGGTCCGCGCCGTTCGGCCCTGCTGCTGGGCTATGCAGGCTGGGGCGAAGGCCAGCTGGAGGACGAATTGGCCGAGAATGTCTGGCTGACCGCCGACGCCGATCTGGACGTCATCTTCGACGGCGAGCATGGCTCGAAATGGACCCGCGCCCTGGCCCTGATGGGCGTGAACGCGGCCATGTTGTCCAGCCAGGGCGGCCGGGCCTGAACCCGACCGCCCCGCTTGGGTCTTAGAACCGGTAGTTCATGCCGATCCGCACCATGTGCGAGCCGAAACGACCGTTGCCGCGTGTCATGTCCGTGCCCGTGGTGTTGGGCGCCAGGATGAAGGGGTTGGCCGGCGGCGTCGTGCCGGTGTTGCCGACGCGGATCACCGGGCTGTCCACGTCCAGCGAGGTGTAGAGGTATTCGCCCGTGACCGTCAGGCCGCGACCCAGGGCGTATTCCACGCCGCCGCCCGCCTGCCAGCCGTCGCCGTCATCGCCTTCGCTGGTTTCGGTGAAGCTGTTGGCGGTGTTGGAGGTGCGGAACGTGTTCTCGAACTTGCCGTAGGCGTAGCCGCCGGTGCCGTAGATCAGGGCCGGTCCATAGGCGTAACCGATCCGGGCGCGCGCCGCCGCCGTGCTCTCCAGCTCGCGCGTGAAGGTGTAGAAGGCCGGGGTGGTGCTGAAGCCGGTCACCGAATCCTGGACGTTGTTGACGCTGTATTCCGCCAGGACGCCGACGACGATATTGCCGAACTGCATGTCGTAACCGCCGCGAACGCCGGCCTCGACGCCGTCGTTGTCGTCTCGGCATCCCGTGCCGGGACCGGTGCTGGTCGCCGTGCCGCCGCAGAAGCCGGGGCTGAAGGCATTGGCGCCTACGGTGGCGCCGGCGGCCGGGGCGGTCGTGACCTGGTCGCCGTAGTTGCCGTCCAGATTGCGGTCGAAGCGCAGGATCTCGTCCTCGTCTTCGTTCGACTGGTTGTAGCCGCCGAAGATGCCGACATAGGGGCCGGACCAGTCGGGCGACATCGATTGGGCCAGGGCGGGGGTGGAGACGAGGGCCAGGGCGATAACGCTGGTGGCCAGGGCGCCGCAGGTAGCGGTCTTGATCATGGGATGACTTTCGTGCCGATGGCGGGCGTGACGTCCCCGCGTCGCCCCAAAGGCCGCAAACGCCCGCGATGTTCCTGTCGCACCCCCGCCGCTAAACGCCGCACATCCAGAAGCCAGCGCCCGACGTAGGGCCTATCGCGTGGTCATGGAAACCAGCAGGGCGAGCAGCAGCAACAGGCTGATTCCCTGCCAGAATCTGACCGGGTCGCGCTCGATCAGCGACAGCTGGCGCGGCGGCGGCGCGGCGACTGCGCTGCCCGTCTCCAGCTCGTGAATCAGTTCCTCGACATCCTCGAACCGCTCGTCGGGATCGACGGCGACGGCGCGCATGATGGCGGCCTCCAGCCAGGCGGGCATGTCCGGGCGGCGCCGCGTCGGGGGCACCGGCGCCCGGTCGAAACGCGGCGCATCGGCCGGATCGACCTCGCCCCACGGATAGGTGCGGGTGAACAGCCGATACAGCGTCACCCCCAGGGCGAACTGGTCGGTGGCGGCGTTTCCGCTCTCGCCCGCATACATCTCGGGCGCCTTGTAGCCGGCGGTGCCGGGCGCCTCGGCCTCGGCGAACTCCTCCGCATGCCTCAGGCGCGCGACGCCCAGATCGACCAGCTTCAGCCCGCCGTTCGTCTCCAGAATCACATTGTCCGGCTTGATGTCGCGGTGCGTCACCCCCGCCCGGTGCAGGGCCGAGACCGCGCGCGACAGGCGCAACGCCACGCCGATCCCCTCGGCGATCTCGAACGGCCCCTCCTCCGCCAGCCGCGCATGCAGGGTCTGACCGGCATGGAAGGGCTGGGCGATGTAGAGCCGGCTCTGGCGGCCGGCGTCCAGGCTCAGCACCTTGCCGACGAACGGGCTGTCGATCCGCCGTCCGATGAAGGCCTCGCGCAGAAAGGCGGTGCGCGCCCCGCGGTCCGACACCACGGCGGGCTTGGGAAACTTCAGCACCACCGCCCCGGCCTCGGCCAGCGTGTCCCGGGCCAGGAACAGCCGCGTATAGCGCCCGTCTGCGACCAGCCGCTGCAAGGCGAAGCCGTCGACGTTGTCGCCCACGTTCGGCGGCGGCAGGATGGCGAGGCCTTCCGCCTCGGCCGTGATCGCCTCCCAGTCGGGCGCGCCGGTGCGGACCACGTCGATGACGATGGCGGTGGCGTTGTCGCGCGCGCCCGCCGCCTCGACCTCGGCCAGGATCGCGTGTGCGTCCGCGTCGGGCGAACCGCGCCGCCCCAGCAGGCCGGCGATCACTGCATCGGTCAGCACCCCGTGCACCCCGTCGGTGGTCAGCAGCAGCCGGTCGTGCGGCTCCAGCCGGACCTGGCGCACGTCCAGCTTCACGTCGGCCTCGATGCCCACGGCGCGGTAAAGCACATGGCTGAGCCCCTGCTGCGCGCGCGTGTGATCCTCGGTCAGCCGCGTCAGCACGCCGTCGCGGAAATGCCAGGCCCGGCTGTCGCCGACATGCAGGGCCGTCGCCTCGCGCCCCCGCAGGATCACCGCCGTGAAGGTGGTCGCCGCCCCCTCCATCGCCGGGTCGATCCGCCCGCGCGAATGGAGCCAGCGGTTGAACCCCCGCAGCGCCTTAATCCCGTTGGCGGCGATGCCGTTCAGCGGGTTCTGGTCCAGATAGCCGTCGATGAAACTGCGCGTCGTCAGCTCCGCCGCCATCCGTCCGGCCTTCGACCCCGACACCCCGTCGGCGATCACGGCCACGACCCCATGCTCGCGCTGCTCGGCCGCCGTGCCGATATGGACGCCGCCGAAATCCTGATTGTCCGCCTTGGGCCCCTGCACGGTCGCAAAGCCGGCGGCGATCTCCAGTCTGGCGTCGGTCATGGCCGCTCCCCTCATCCCGTCCCGACCGTGGCGCGCCGTCCGCCCGGAGTCCATGACCGGAATCCCCGGCCCGCCGGCGACGCACCCTCTCGACGAAACCGCCCGCGTCCGCCAAGGTGATCGCCATTCATTACGGGAGATTTTCGATGCGCCGAGTTCTGGCTCTTGTCGGCATGGGCATGGTCGCGGCCTGCGCCACCGAACCCACGCGTGAAGCCCCCTTCGTCTTTCCCGAAGGCCTGAAGGTCATGGGCGAGGGCTATCCCTACGCCGGCGGCCCCTGCCGCCTTCTGGGCGAGACCTTCGCCACCTCCGAACTGCTGGACGACAGCGCCAGCCTCCTGGGCTGCCCCTCCGACGCCATGCAGGACCCCCGCATCGCCGCGATCGGCCGCGTGGTCGGCCAGTACGAAGGCGTCACCCTGATCTCGGTCCCCAAGTCCGCGATCAACTGATCGCGGCGAGGCGTCAGGCCGAGCGCTGCTTCAGCGGGGCGGTGCCGTCGGCCAGGCTTTCGGCTAAATAGACCTCGGCCTCCTGGGCCGGCAGGGCGGGGGCGTAGCCGAAGCCCTGGCCGTAGTGGCATTGGGCGTCCAGCAGCAGGCCGGCCAGTTCGGCGTTCTCGACGCCCTCGGCCACGACTTCCAGCGACAGGTCACGGCCCAGGTTGACCACCGACTTGACGATCTTGGCCGAGCCCTCGTCCTTGTTCATCGTCAGGACGAAATAGCGGTCGATCTTCAGCGTATCGAACGGCAGGCGCGCCAGATACGACAGGGACGAGAAGCCGGTGCCGAAATCGTCCAGCGCCAGCGACGCGCCGACATCTTTCAGCGATTGCAGCACTTCGGCGGCGTGTGCGGTGTCGCGCATGATGTCGCCCTCGGTGACCTCCAGCTTCAGCGCCCCCTTGGGCAGGCCGCTTTCCTTGATGATCCGCGCCACGTCCTCGCACAGGTGCGGACGTTCGATCTCGCCGACCGACAGGTTGACGCTGCAGAACAGACGCCCTGCCAGGGGATGACGCTCGATCCATTCGGCCAGTTGCCGCGCCGACTGGGTCATCATCAGCAGGCCCAGGTCGTTCATCATGCCCAGGTCGGCCGTCAGCCCCAGGAACTCGTCCGGCGGCACCAGTCCGCGACGCGGGTGACGCCAGCGCGCCAGGGCCTCGAAACCCGCCACCGCCCCGGTCTTCAGGTTCACGATGGGCTGGAAGAAGGGCACGATCTCGCCGCGCACGAAGGCGTTCCTCAGATCCGCCTCCAGCGCCAGTCGGCTGAGACTGTCGCTTTCCAGCGCCCGGCCATAGGCGGCCGATCCGCCCCGCCCGGCGCCCTTGGCTGATTCCACCGCCAGCTCGACCCGGCGCAGCAGCTCAGAGGCGTCCGGCGCATCCGGGCCGCCCTCGACCATGACGGCGCCGATGGAGACGGTCGGATAGATGTCGAACCCGGCCACGCGCAGCGGCTGCTCCAGCGCCTCGCGCACGCGATAGCTGGTGTGCGAGGCGCTGCGCGGCACGATGATGGCGAACTCGTCCTCGCCGATGCGGGCGGCCGAGGCGTCCTTGGGGAAGGCGGCGGCGAGGCGCGAGCCCAGGGCCGACAGCACCAGGTCGGTGCGTTCATGTCCCAGCGCCTCGTTCAGGCGCCGCAGCCGGTCGACGTCGCCGACCACGATCTCGTATTCGCCGGGCTGGGTCAGGACCTCGCCCACCCGGGCCAGGAAGGCGCGACGGTCCAGCAGGCCCGTCAGAGTGTCACGGTCCGTGCCTGCGAACTTGGTCTCCAGCGCCACGACGCCGGCGGCGCGCAGCCCGTCCTCCAGCCAGACACCGCGCCACAGGCAGGTTTCGGACCCGCGCATGCGCAGGCGCACGGCGACCTCGGTCCCCTCGTCCTGCGGCTTCAGCATCTTTTCGGCCAGGGAGCGGTCCTGCGGCATGGACGAGGCGACGAAGCCGGCGGCCGAACACTCCGGCGCCAGCGGCCCCAGGCCCAGGGCCCGCGTCGCTCCGGTGAACCGCAGCTGATCTTCCGACGGCGTCCAGACCCACAGGGCCGTGTCGGCGGCCGCGAGCGCCTCGATGGCGGTCGTGGCGTCCCAGGCCAGCGATCGGGATCGTGCTGTCACGCGTACCGCCCTTCCAGACGGCCCGCAGCCGTCAACGCTCGTCCTCGACCAGGCCGAACAGCAAATGGTCTGCCCACTCGCCGTTAATTTTCAAATAAGCCCTGGCCCGGCCTTCGTTGCGAAAGCCCGATTTCTCCAGAACCCGGCGCGAACCGTGGTTGGTGGGCAGGCAGGCGGCCTCCAGCCGGTGCAGTTTCAGCTTGTCGAAGGCGTAGCCGACCATGGCCTGCACCGCCGCCGTCGCCACGCCCCGGCCGGCGTGGGGCCGGCCGATCCAGTAGCCCAGCGTCCCCGTCTCGGCCACGCCGCGCCGCACGTTCGACAGGGTCACCGCTCCCGCCAGCGTGCGGGCGTCATCCACGAACACGAACAGGGGCCAGGCGTGGCCCAGCTCCATCTCGCGCGCATAGATGGACAGCCTGCGCCGGAACGCCGCCTTGGTCAGGTCGTCCTCGGGCCAGGCCGGCTCCCACGGCTGCAGATAGTCGCGCGATCCGTCGCGCAGCGTGGACCAGGCGGCGTAATCGGACGCGCGCGGGGGGCGCAGCAGCACGCCGTCGCCCCGGACCACCGGTCCGGCCACATCGCTCATCCAGTCCAGCAGGGCCATGGGACCGCAACCTAACGCGCCGACCACCGCTTGGCGACGGGCCCACGAAATTCTGATCGCGACGGAGTTTTACGCCTCGGTGCGTTGAATGATCGGGCGGGTATAGGAGACTGCATATGGCTTCATCTCCCATCGACGCGTCGATCGCCCTGACCCGGCTGGGCCTGGGCACCCGTCCCGGCGAGATCGACCGGGTCACGGCCGATCCGCGCGGCTGGGCCTTGGGCCAGATCCGTCCCGACGGCGCGCCCCAGCCCCCCGGCCAGTTCGCCGACACCACCCAGCGCATGACGCAATATATCGGCTATCAGACCGCCGGCCGCGCGCGCCGCGCCGAACGCCCTCGGGCCGCCGCGCCCGCCGCCGGTCCCGCCCCTGATGCGCAGGCCCCGGCGTCTTCTCAGGCCCAGGCCCAGCGCGAGGCCCGCCAGGCGGCCCGGCGCGACATCACCCAGGACACGGCCCAGGAATTCCTCGCCCGCACGCGGCTGGGCGCCACGACCGACGACGGCTTCGCCGAACGCTGGGCCCTGTTCTGGGCCAACGCCATCACCGTCTCCGCCGTCAAATTCACCAGCGGCGCCTTCGTGGGCCAATACGAACGCGAGGCGATCCGGCCCCATGTCTTCGGCCGTTTCGAGGACCTGGTCCTGGCCGCCGAACAGCATCCCGCCATGCTGCTGTATCTCGATCAGGCCCGCTCGGTGGGTCCCGACAGCATGGCCGGGACCCGTCGCAACGCCGGGCTGAACGAGAACCTGGCCCGCGAAATGATGGAGCTGCACACCCTGGGCGCAGACGGCCGCTATACCCAGGCCGACGTGACCGAACTGGCCCGCGCCCTGACCGGCTGGTCGATGCCCACAGCGCGCGATCAACGTCAGACCGCCCGCCCTCGCCGCGCCCGGATGGCGGCCGCACAGGCCCAGCCGGAGGCGAACGGCTTCGTCTTCCGCGCCAATGTCCATGAGCCGGGCGCCCGCACGGTCATGGGCAAGACCTATCCCGCCGCCGGCCTGGCCCAGGGTCAGGCCATCCTGCGCGACCTGGCCCGGCATCCGGCGACCGCCAAACGCCTGTCGCGCCGCCTCGCCGCCCATTTCGTCGCCGACGATCCGCCACCGGCCCTGGTCGCCCGACTGGAAGAGGCCTGGACACGTTCAGACGGCGACCTGACCCAGGTCGCCCGCGCCCTGGTCGCCGCGCCCGAGACCTGGACGCCCCAGCCCGCCAAGATCAAGACGCCCTATGAGTTCATCGTCTCGGCGCACCGCGCCCTGGGGACCGAACCCCGGCGCATTCAGCCTCTGCGCCAGGCCTTGCGGGACATGGGCCAGCCGCTCTTCGCCGCCCCCTCGCCCGAGGGCTGGCCCGACGCGGCCGCCGACTGGGCCGGTCCCGACGCCCTGGTCAAGCGGCTGAACTGGTCGCGCACCGCCGCAGACCTGGCCCAGACGGCCGACACCAACGCCGTCGCCGCCTCCGCCCTGGGGCCGCGCCTCAGCGAACGCACCCGCCTCGCCGTCGCCCGCGCTGAAAGCCGGCCCGAGGCCCTGACCCTTCTCTTCATGTCGCCGGAGTTCCAGCGCCGATGACCCACCTGAACCTGAACCGCCGCCGCCTGCTCGCCGTCGCCTCCGCAGGGGTCGGCCTGGCCTTCGCCGGCCGCGTCGCCGCCCAGTCGAACCGCCCGGCCAACAAGCTGGTCGTCGTCATCGCGCGCGGCGCCATGGACGGCCTGTCCGTCACCGTGCCCTATGGCGACGCCAACTATGTTCCCCTGCGCGGGGCCCTGGCCATCGGCGCGCCCGGCCAGGCGAACGGCGCCCTTGAACTGGGCGAGGGCTTTGGCCTGCACCCGGCGCTAGCTGGCCTGCACGACCTGTATGGCGCCGGCCAGATGCGGTTCGCCCCGGCCGTGGCCCTGCCGGTCCGCATCCGCTCGCATTTCGACGCCCAGGACGTGCTGGAGAACGGCGGCGAGGGTCTGCGTCAGCAGACCGACGGCTGGCTGAACCGCGCCATCGTCGCGGCGGGCGGCGCGTCGCTGAAGGGCCTGTCGATCGGCGCCCAGACGCCGTTGATCCTGCGCGGCGACGCCCCCGTCTCAAGCTGGGCGCCGGGCGGCCAGGTGCGCGGCGGCGACCGCATCGCCTCCCTGCTGCAGGACCTCTATGTCGAGGATCCCATGCTGGGCCAGAACCTGGCGCGCGGCCTGGCGACCGAGGAACTGGTCGCTCAGGGTCAAGATATGGAGGGCGAAGACGCCTCCGGCCAACGGCTGCGTCGCAACGACGTTCAGGGGCTGGGCCGCGCCGTGGCCCGGCTGATGAGCGGCGACGAAGGCGCCGACGTCGTCGCCGTCTCGCTGGATGGATGGGACACCCACGCGGGCCAGCGCGCGCAGCTTCAGACGCGCCTGACCGGCCTGGATCAACTGGTCACGGGTCTGAAGGACGGGCTGGGCGAAACATGGTCGCGCACCGTCGTCGTCGTCGCCACCGAATTCGGCCGCACCGCCCGCGCCAACGGCACGCAAGGCACCGACCACGGCACCGGCTCGTCGCTTTTGCTGGCGGGCGGGGCGGTGAAGCGCGGCGGTCCCATCGGCGACTGGCCGACCCTGGCCGACAACCGCCTGTTCGAGGACCGCGACCTGGCGCCGACCCTGGACATCCGTTCGGTGTTCAAGGGCGTGCTGCGCGACCACCTGGGCGTCGAACGCGCCGCCCTGGACGGCCGCGTCTTCCCCGGCAGCGCCGCCGAGGCCCCGGTGCTGGAGGGCCTGGTCTAGCCGCCCACTTGCTTTTTGCGGCGCAACATCGCATCAGGACGCCATCACCTTGGACCCGGCCCTGTTCGCAGGCGACGGGTGGCTATCCCCGCCGCCGATCCGCTGGGAAACCGAGCTGTCGGAGTACAGCTCATCCAGATGAAATCCTGAAATGTCCATCATCGCCTCCGCGCGCCAGCAATGGCTCGCCAATCCTCGCCGCGACCTGCTGGCGGGGACCGTCGTGGCCCTGGCCCTGATCCCGGAAGCCATCGCCTTCTCGATCATCGCCGGCGTCGATCCCGCCGTCGGCCTCTACGCCAGCGTGGTCATCGCCGTGACCATCGCCTTCGTCGGCGGGCGCCCGGCCATGATCTCGGCCGCCACCGGCGCCATGGCCCTGCTGATGGTCACGCTGGTTCGCGACCACGGCCTGGAATATCTGTTTGCCGCCTCGATCCTGTGCGGGGTGTTCCAGATCGTCATCGGCGTGCTGAAACTGGGCCGCTACATCAAGTTCGTCAGCCGCAGCGTCATGACCGGCTTCGTCAACTCCCTGGCCATCCTGATCTTCCTGGCCCAGATGCCCGAACTGATCGGCAGGGGCTGGATCACCTACGCCCTGGTCGCGGCGGCCCTGGTCGTCATCTACGGCTTCCCCCGCATCACCAAGGCCGTGCCCTCGCCCCTGGTCGCGATCGTCGCCATCAGCGCGGTGGTGATCGTGATGAAGCTGGACGTGCGCACCGTCGGCGACATGGGCCAGATGCCCACGACCCTGCCGATGTTCCATTTACCGGCCGTGCCCCTGACCTGGGACACCTTCGTCATCATCGCCCCCATCTCGGCGACCCTGGCCTTCGTCGGCCTGCTGGAAAGCCTGCTGACCGCCAATCTGATCGACGACATCACCGACACCCCGTCCGACAAGGACCGCGAGACGCGCGGCCAGGGCATCGCCAACATCCTGTCGCCCCTGTTCGGCGGCATGGCCGGCTGCGCCATGATCGGTCAGTCGATGATCAACGTCACCTCCGGCGCACGCGGGCGGCTGTCGACCCTGTGGGCCGGGCTGTTCCTGCTGTTCCTGATGCTGGTGCTTCAGGACTGGGTCGCGCAGATCCCCATGGCGGCCCTGGTCGCGGTCATGATCATGGTCTCGGTCGGGACGTTCGACTGGTCCTCGGTACGGAACCTGCGCACCCTGCCCTTCCAGTCTTCGGTGGTCATGATCGCCACGACCGTCACGGTGGTCGCCACCCATGACCTGTCCAAGGGCGTGATCCTGGGCGTCCTGCTGTCGGCCGTCTTCTTCATGCGCAAGGTCGGCAAGACCGTCGCCGTGACCGAAATCGAGACGCCGGAGGACGGCGTGCTGCGATATCGCGTCACGGGCCAGCTGTTCTTCGCCTCGGCCGACCTGTTCGCCGCCAGCTTCGAGCACCACGGCCACCCCAGCCGCGTCGAGATCGACATGACGGACGCCCATCTTTGGGATCTGACCGGTGTGGCGGCGGTGGACAAGGTCGTCTTCCGTTACCGCCGACAGGGCGCCCAGGTGGACGTCATCGGCATGAACCAGGCGGCCAGAACCCTGGTCGAACGTGTCGGGCGGTTCGAGAAGGAGCACCTGCCGGCGGGCGCCGGCGGGCACTGAGGACGGTCAGGCGGCGTCCGACGCCGCCTCCGCCTCGGCTTCGGCCCCGGCGTCTGCGGCCGCGTCGGCCTTGGGCATCTTGCAGATGCGGTTCAGGTCCGCCCGGATCGAGCTGCCCTGGAAATGCGAGATCTCCGCGCCGGAATAACCCTCGCCGGACAGGGCTTTGACGACATCGCCGGTGTTCAGGCAGTCGGGCGTACGGGCGAGCTGGTAAGCGCGCTCCACGACGTGGGTGCGGTTCATGGTAAGAGCCTTTCGTAGGCCACATCAACGCGCGGCAAGCTAAACCGTTCCGGCTGTTGAATTTCCTTCACACGGGCCACGCTTGCATTTGTCACAAAGGTCTGCGCACATAGGCTTCGTCGATCTCTCTGCGTAACGCCCACTCTCTCTGCGAACGCACGAGTCAAGGCCGCTCCCATTCAGACCCGACAGGCCGCAGGGGCGTTCCCTCGGTCAACTTCTAACGGAGGTCTCAAAATGGCTACCGGCACTGTCAAATGGTTCAACCCGACCAAGGGTTACGGCTTCATCCAACCCGACGACGGCGGCAAGGACGTCTTCGTCCACATCTCGGCCGTCGAAGGCGCTGGCCTGCGCGGCCTGGATGAAAACCAGAAGGTTTCCTACGAGCTGGAACGCGACAAGCGTTCTGGCAAGGAATCGGCTGGCCAGCTGCAAACCATCGGCTGATTTCAGCTTCACGGCTGATATGGCGACGGCGGCTCCTCACGGAGCCGCCGTTTTCAATTCCGGGTCTAGGCGGCCTCTGACAGAGGCTCGTCGCCCAGGGACCGATCGACAGGTCCCAGGCTGCAATCCTCGGCCCAGACGGCCTTCGGATCGGTCGTCGGTTCGAGACGGGGTGGATCGGGCCGCCTCATACGCGCGCCCAGACCGTCGAGCAGAGAGGCGAAGAGTCCGCCGAGATCTAGAACCTGATGGTCGAAGTGATCTTCATCTTGATACAGAGGCACATGGGTTCGCGTCCAATAACGCTGTTCCCGGTATCAGCGTTTTAGGAAGCATTTTGTTCCATTTCTCTCGCGTTTTTGGATATTTATTCTTCTATTTTATTTGAATGGGTAGAATATTTTACTGACACTTCCCGCAGTTCATAAAATATTCGCGCCACAATAACGTTGGATTTCAAGGCCGTTCGAACCTGACGACTTCCGGCTCCCGAGATTTCACTGGCGCCTTTACAGGCCGCGCTCGACGGCCGAGGCCCCTCGCGACAGAAGCGATCAGCCCTTCGTCTTGCCGATCCACGCCGCGAAGGCGTCCGTGAAGCTCTTCAGGAAATCGCGCGTCCCGTCGTTCTTCAGCTTGCCGCCTTCGTCCAGCAGATCGGCGACATTGCCGACATAGGCCTCGGGCTGCTGCATCACCGGCATGTTCAAAAAGACCAGCGGCTGGCGCAGGTGGTGGTTGGCGCCGAAGGCCCCGATGGCGCCGGGCGAGACGCTGACGATGGCGGCGGGCTTGGCCTGCCAGATGCTGTGGCCATAGGGGCGCGAGCCGACGTCCAGGGCGTTCTTCAGGGCGCCGGGGATGGAGCGGTTGTATTCGGGCGTGACGAACAGCACGGCCTCGGTGGTCGCCACCTCCTCGCGGAACCGGACCCAGGGCGCCGGCGGCGCGTCCGTCTCCAGATCGGGATCATAGAGCGGCAGGTCGCCGATCTCGATCAGTTCCAGCTCAAGCTCCGGCGCGGCGAGCGCCTTCATCTCCAGGCCGATGGCGCGGGAATAGGAGCCTTTACGCAGGCTGCCGACGATCAGGGCGACGCGGACGGACATGGGGACGGCTCCGGGCTGGACGGGTTCAAGCGCCAGCATAACCGATCCGCGCGCTGGGATGTTCCGCTTATCCCGCGAACAGGGCCGCCGCGAACGCCTCACCCGCCGGTCCGGCCGACTTGGGCCCCAGCACGGCGCTGGCCGCCTTGCCGCCCGCCAGCAACCGCCCGCCGACCGCCCGCACGTCCTCCACCGTCTGGGCCTCCAACTGTTCGGTCATCGACAGACTGGAGCGCGGGGCGCCGAAGATCAGGGTCTGGGCGGCGTTGCGGCCCGCCCGGCTCATCGGGTTCTCGTCGGACATCCACAGGCCCGCCTTCATCACCGCCTTGGCCCGCGACAGTTCCTTTTCGGTCGGGCCGGTCTCGGCCATGGCCCGCACCTCGGCCGCCGCCACCTCGGCCAACTCCTTGGCCCGATCCGCCGCCGCGCCCGCATAGATGCCCAGCACCCCCGTATCCTCATACGGCTCCTGATAGGCGTCGATGGCGTAGGCCAGGCCCCGCTCCTCGCGCGCGCTCTGGAACAGGCGCGAGGCCATGCCCCCGCCCAGGATCTCGCCGAACAGCCGCATGGCCGACAGGGCAGGATCGGTCGCCGACAGGGCCGGCAGCTGGAACACCAGATTGGCCTGTTCGATCTTGCGCGTCAGCTTGGCATGACCGCCGACGAAGGCCGCCGGCGCGGGCGTCTCGACAGGGGTCGCGACCGCATCGCCGAACCAGCGCTCGGCCAGGGCCAGCAGTTCGGTCTCGTTCACCGCGCCCGACACCGACACCACCATCCGGTCAGGCGAATACAGCCGCGCACGCCAGGCCTCGACGCTCGCCTTGTCCGCCGGCTTCAGGCTGGCGATCGAGCCCAGGATCGGCCGACCCAGCGGCTGTCCGGTGAAGGCGCGGGTCTGGGCCATCTCGAACACATGGTCGTCGGGCGTGTCGAAGGCCTCGGCGATCTCCTGGGCCACCACGTCCTTCTCGCGCTCGATCTCGGCGGGGTCCAGGGTGGGGCGGAACACCAGGTCCGACAACACCTGCATTGCCAGCGGCAGCGAGCCGTCCAGACCCCGCACCTCGAAACTGGTCCGCTCGTATCCGGTGGAGGCGTTGATCGTGCCGCCCTCGGCTTCGATCCGCTCGACGATCTCGCGCGCGGCCATGTCGCCGGCGCCCTTGAACACCAGATGCTCCAGCAGGTGCGACCAGCCGGAACGATCCTCCGCCTCCCACCGCGCCCCGCCCTTGACGGTGACGACGACGGCTAAAGTCTTGAGCCCCGGCATGGGATCGCAGACGACGCGGACGCCGTTGGACAGGGTGTGAAGGGAAGTCAGGAGATGTCTTTCTTTAGTCTGCGTCGAAGCAGGGCCACATAGAAACCCACGAGCGCGATCGCCAGTCCGAACCATGTCATCGCATAGCCCAAATGATTGTTCGAAAAGGCCGCAGGCGGCGCGGACGGCCTCAGGGCCGGGAACTCGGGATTGACGGCGGTGACGGCGAACACGGCTTCCGGCCGCACCGGCCCCGTGACGTTCAGCGCCTTGGCCATGGCGGCGGTGTCGCGGGCGTAGAACCGTCCGTCCCTTGGGGCGGGGCTCATCGCGCCCGGCTTGTCGAAGGTGCGGAACTCCCCGACCATCACCAGCGGCAGGGTGGTCGGGATCACACGCGGCCGCGCCGTCACCCCATCGCCGACGAAGCCCCGGTCTATCAGCAGGGTGAAATTCGCGCCCGCCGGTTTGCACGCCGAGATCAGCCGCACCCCGGCCTCTCCGTCATGGATGGACTGCAACTCGATGAAGGGCGCGCTGGCCAGGCCCGGACAGACCATCAACGCCTTGCGGAACTCCAGGTCGCCTTCACCCAACACCTGATCCAGCGGCGCAGGCGGTTTCGCCGCCGCCGCATCCGCCGCCGCGATCAGGCCTTCCTTCCATTTCAGCCGCTCGACCTGCCACACGCCCAGACCGATCAGCAGGATCAGGGCCAGGACCGTCAGCACGGTCAGTATCCAGGGAAAACGCTTCATCGCTGGTTCCGGTATTGCAACCCGATCATCAGCCCCCGTCCCGGCCGCATCAAGGCCAGCGACACGGCCACGACCAGCGGCAGCCAGACGATCAGATGCACCCACATGGGCGGATGGAATTTGATCTCGACGAACAGGGCCGAGAACCCGACGATGAAGCCCACGATCTGCATGATGAAGCTGGCGGGACCGTCGCCGGTCTGGATGGTAGTGTAATCCAGGCCGCAGACCGCACAGGCCGGCGCCACCTTCAGAAAGCCCGCGAACAGCGCGCCCTGCCCGCACCGGGGACAACGCCCCCGCGTCGCCGCGCGAACCGGCCTGTCGCAAACGACGACGGCGCGGGACGATCCCTCGTCCCGCGCCGCATCGAGGTCTTCAGGACCGTCTTGGATCAACCGAAGACGACGTAGACGAAGGCGAACAGGAACAGCCAGACCACGTCCACGAAGTGCCAGTACCAGGCCGCCGCCTCGAAGCCGAAATGCTTCTGCGGGGTGAAGTCGCCGGCCAGCAGGCGGATCAGGCAGACCGCCAGGAAGATGGTGCCGATCAGGACGTGGAAGCCGTGGAAGCCCGTCGCCATGAAGAAGATCGAACCGTACAGGCCCGAGTTGATGGCTTCCTCGTTGAAGAACAGGTGCTCGTGGATGATGTGGTGATATTCATACGCCTGAACGCAGGTGAACAGCACGCCCAGGGCGACGGTGATGGCCAGGGCGATCTTGGCGCCCTTGCGGTCGCCGACCTGGATCGCATGGTGCGCCCAGGTCACGGTGCAGCCGCTCAGCAGCAGGGTCACGGTGTTCAGCAGCGGCAGCTGCCAGGGGCTCAGCACCTCGACGCCCTTGGGCGGCCAGGTCGACCAGGCCTTGGCCGTGTCGGCCCAGGTGCCGACTTCCGGCGTCAGCGCCCGCGATTCATGGAACAGGGCCATGTCGAAGAACATCCAGAAGAACGCCACGAAGAACATCACTTCCGAAGCGATGAACAGCAGCATCCCGTAGCGCAGGCCCAGGGACACGACCGGGGTGTGGTCGCCCGCCTTGGATTCCTTGATCACGTCCGACCACCAGCCGAAGGCCGAGATCAGCACGCCGGCCAGACCGGCGAAGAAGACTGCGGCCTTGCCCTCGGCCAGGAAGTTGGCGGCGATCGGTCCGTTCTCGGCCGGGGCCAGGCCCTTCATCCAGATCACCGCGCCGATGAACATGATGGTCGCGGCGATGGAGGACACCAGCGGCCAGGGGCTGGGCGCCACCAGGTGGTAGTCGTGCTGCGGAGTGGCGTGGGCGTCAGCCATGAATCGCGTCTCTTTGGTCGGCCAGAGTCGGTTATGACAGCGGCTATAGCGTCCCCTTTTCCGCGACGCCAGAGCCGTGCCGTGTTTCGGCCTTCTTCAACCGCGCGCCGGCGGATCAGCGGGGTCGTCGGACGTCGAGGTCGCGCCCATGCCCCCGCCCATACCCCCGCCGCCCATTCCGCCTCCCATGCCGCCGCCTCCGCCGCCTCCCCCGCCGGAGCCGCCGCCGCCCCCGCCGCCCCGACCGCCGCTCGACGACGGCCGCGTCGGCCCTTGGAGGGGGATGTCCAGCCCGGTCGGCACGGGCGCCAGATCCAGCGCCTGGCGGACGAAGTCGCGCAGCGAGACCACCAGCTCATGCGTGCGCACCGGCCGCCCCGCCACCAGTTCGCGCGCCGCCTGCTGGGCCAGCCGCACCTGATCTTCGGTCCCCAGCAGGATGATGTCGGCCAGACAGGCCTCCACCGCGTCGCGGATGCGGCGGGTGCGGTCCGAGCCGGCCGCCGCCTCGGCGCTCAGGTCCAGCGTCGCGCCCTCGGCGGGCGCCGTGCGGCGGTTCAGGTCGCGCTTGTGCGTCGGATCGACGGTCAGGGTTCCGGTGAAGGAGCCGCCCAGCACCTTGTAGGCGGCGATCAGCGTCTTGAGCCGTTCGTTGATCTGGCGGTTCATCCGCTCGCGCCGCTGCTGGATGGTGAACATCATCACCAGCCGTATGCCCATGCCGATCAGGGTGACCAGCGCCAGCCCCACCAGGGTCAGCAACAGGTTCTGCCAGGAGCTGAAATCCAGACCGCGCATCGTCGTCTCCTCGGCGCAACCGCGCGTCCACAGGGTAGTGGCGGCAGGGCGGCTGTCCAGAGCCTGTCCGGCCGACAAAATATCCAGCCCGCACCCAGCGGATCGGTCTTGCCCAGGCCGGGGCCGGCATGGTCACTGACCGTCTCGATGCCTGGAGCCGAACCTATGCGCCTTCCCGCCCTTCTCGCCGCCGTCCTGACCCTTGGGGCCGTTCATGCCGGAACCGCCCATGCGGCCGAGACGCGCATCTATGATCGCGACGGCCTGGTGCTGGACTTCCGCGACGCGGCGGGCACGACGGATCAGGCGACGGCGGATCGGATGATCGAGACCTTCTTCACCGTCTATCCCCGGCTGATGGCCGACTTCAATCCGCAGGCGTCGCGGCGCGTGACCTTCGTGATGGACCCGGCGATGGACGGGATCGCGGGCGCTTCCGGCGACGTGGTGATGTTCGGCTCCCGGTATTTCCAGCAGCATCTCGGCGACACCGACGTGGTGACGCACGAGGCCATGCATGTGATCCAGGCCTATGGCGACCGGCCGGTCCCCGGCTGGCTGACCGAGGGCATCGCCGACTATGTCCGCAATCGCTACGGCGTGGACAATGCGGGGGGCGGCTGGAGCCTGGGCGACTATTCTCCCGACCAGAAGCTGGAGGGCGGCTATCGCGGCGCGGGTCGGTTCCTGACCTGGCTGGAGACGCACGGCCATGCCGGGGTGGTGAAGAGCCTGGACGCCCAGGCCCGCGCCGGAACCTACACGGAGGCGGCCTGGCGGACCCTGACGGGCAAGAGCCTGCCGGACCTGTGGGCCGACTACGCCGCCGCGCCCGCCCTCTAGCGAACGCCCTTCTGGCGTTCGGCCAGGGCGGCGAACGCCTTGGCGGAAAAGGCCGACAGCGGCTGGGGCAGGTCCTCCGGATCGAACCAGCCGATGTCCGACAGCTTGTCGGGCTCGGTCAGCGTCGCCTCGCCGGTGAAGTCGCGCGTGACATAGATCAGCGACACCCAGTGCTGACCGTCCGCCGGAATGATCTCTTCGGCCAGGCACAGGAAGTCGACGGCGCCGATCGTCAGCCCGCTCTCTTCTTCCGCCTCGCGGCGAGCGGCGATGTCGGAGGTCTCCATCAGGTCGACCTTGCCGCCGACGATGTTCCAGAATCCGGCCTCGGGGGCCTTCAGCCGTTTGCACAGCAGCACCCGCCCGTCGTCGCGCTGGATCACCAGACCGCAGCCGACGCCCGGAAAATCGACGCCGGGCTTGCCCACGCCGTCCGGTCTCAGGCGGTCGGCCCCGTCGGCGCATCGACCGACGGATAGAAGGTGTAGCTCAGGGTGATCTCGCGCGCGCCCCGCGCCTCGCGGTCGGTGGCCAGCTCGGGAGCGATGAAATACTGCACCGGGAACTGGCGCGTCTCGCCCGCCTTAAGCGTCTGGTCCGAGAAGCAGAAGCATTGCAGCTTCTGGAAATAGGGGCCCGTATATTCCGGCACGACGTTGTAGCCGGCCCGCACCTGAATCGGCTTGTCCGAGGTGTTGGTCACGTCGAAATAGGCCAGGCCCGTCTCGCCGATCCGCACCCTCTGGGTCGCCTGCTCGGCCTTGAAGGTCATGGGCACGCCGCGGACATTGGTGTCGAACCGCACCAGCACCGTCTGGTCCAGCACCGTATCGGGCGCCTTTTCGGCCCGGCGCACCGTGCCGTCGAAGCCCGTGACCTGACAGAACATCCGGTACAGCGGCACCGCCGCAAAGGCCGCGCCCGTCATCCCCATCACGCCCAGGACGCAGAGGATGGCGATCAGATTCTTGCGGCCCGGCTTCATTGCGCCGTGGTCCCGGTCGCCGCCTCCAGCAGCGCCCGCTCGGCCGCCTGGTTCTGCTGCAGGCGCAGGACCGTGGTGGTGAAGACCAGAACGATGAAGGCGACCAGGGCCGCCGCGATCCAGACGTTGCGACGCTTGCGCGCGCGAAGTTCCTCAGGCGTCAGACGCATGGTTTTACGCTCCCAGACCGGACAGGGCCTCGACCAGAAGGGCCGAGAACAGGGCCATCAGATAGAGGATGGAAAAGGCGAACAGGTCGCGCGCCGGTTTGGCCTGGGCGCGCACATCATACAATGCGGCTTCGCGCCCCACGGCCTCGGCCTTGTCGGGCTCGTCGCCCGCGCGCGAGCGATAGAGCCGGATCGCCAGCCCCAGAAAGCCCAGGCCGCCCGCGACCGACACCACCAGATAGATCAGCCCACCCAGACCGGCGAAGGCGGGAGCGATGGCGACCGGCACGAAGACCAGGGTGTAGATCAGGATCTGCAGTCGCGTGGACTTGGCGCCGCGCGCCACCGGCATCATGGGAATGCCCGCCTTGGCGTAGTCGCCGGCCGAATACAGCGCCAGCGCCCAGCTGTGCGGCGGGGTCCACAGGAAGATGATGGCGAACAAGAGCCAGGCCTGCCACGGCGCATGGCCCGTCGCCGCCGCCCAGCCGATCACCGGCGGAAAGGCGCCCGCCGCCCCGCCGATGACGATGTTCTGGGGCGTCCGACGCTTCAGCAGCAGGGTGTAGAAGCCGGCGTAATAGACGATGGTCAGGGCCAGCAGCCCCGCCGCCAGCCAGTTGGCGTTCATGCCCAGCAGCATGACCGAAAACAGGCTCAGGATGACGCCGAACGCCATGGCGTCGTTCTTCTTGACCCGACCCGCCGCCACCGGCCGGCCGCGCGTGCGCCGCATCAGGGCGTCGGTCTCGCCTTCCAGCGCCATGTTCAGGGCGCCGGCCGCGCCCGCGCCCACCGCGATGCACAGGATGGCGATGGCCGCGACGAACGGATTGATCGACCCCGGCGCCACCACCAGCCCCGTCGCGGCGGTGAACACCACTAGCGACATCACGCGCGGCTTCAACAGCTGGAAGAAATCCTCCGGCTGGGCGGTCGATACGAGGGGTCGGGTCTGAACTTCGGTCATCTGTGCGCGCCGCATAGCACACCCAAAAGCAGAAGGCCGCCCCTTCCGATGGAAAGAGCGGCCCTCAGTCTCAGATTGATCTTACGGCGATCAGTGTTCGTCGCCCTTGACCACCGGCAGTTCGTTGAACTGGTGCGCCGGGGGCGGCGAGGACAGGGTCCATTCCAGGGTCGTGGCGCCTTCGCCCCACGGGTTGGCGACGCCCGGACGACGACGGATCGCCGCCTCGGCCAGCATGATCAGGAAGACCAGCACGCCGACCGCCGTGATGGCGTAACCGATCGACGACACGTGGTTCCACAGGGTGAAGGCCTCGGGATAGTCGATGTAGCGACGCGGCATGCCCTGCAGACCCAGGAAGTGCTGCGGGAAGAACACCAGGTTCACGCCCACGAACATGATCCAGAAGTGGGTCGCGCCCAGGAACTCGTTGTACTTCACGCCGAACATCTTCTCGAACCAGTAGTAGAAGCCCGCGAAGATGGCGAAGACGGCGCCCAGCGACAGGACGTAGTGGAAGTGGGCCACCACGTAATAGGTGTCGTGCAGGCTGTAATCGATGCCCGCGTTGGACAGGACCACGCCGGTCACGCCGCCGACGGTGAACAGGAAGATGAAGCCGATCGCCCACAGCATGGGCGTCTTGAAGCTGATGGAACCGCCCCACATGGTGGCGATCCAGCTGAAGATCTTCACGCCCGTCGGCACCGCGATGATCATGGTGGCGGCGATGAAATAGGCGCGCAGATTGATGCTCATCCCGACCGTGTACATGTGGTGCGCCCACACGATGAAGCCGACGAAGCCGATGGCCACCATGGCGTAGGCCATGGCCAGATAACCGAACACGGGCTTGCGGCTGAAGGTCGAGACGATGTGGCTGATGATGCCGAAGCCCGGCAGGATCAGGATGTACACTTCCGGGTGGCCGAAGAACCAGAACAGGTGCTGGTACATGACCGGATCGCCGCCGCCGGCGGGATCGAAGAAGTGGGTGCCGAAGTTGCGGTCCGTCAGCAGCATGGTGATGGCGCCGGCCAGGACGGGCAGGCTCAGCAGCAGCAGGAAGGCGGTGATCAGCACCGACCAGGCGAACAGCGGCATCCGGTGGATCGTCATGCCCGGCGCGCGCATGTTCAGGATGGTGGTGATGAAGTTGATCGCGCCCAGGATCGAGCTGGCGCCCGCGACGTGCAGGGCGAAGATGGCCAGGTCGAAGGCGGGTCCGACGTGGCCCGTGGTCGACAGCGGCGGATAGGCCGTCCAGCCCCCGCCGAAGCCCTTGCCCGGTCCGCCGTCGGTGAACATCGACAGGATCAACAGGCACCAGGCCGCGACCAGCAGCCAGAACGAGATGTTGTTCATGCGCGGGAAGGCCATGTCCGGCGCGCCGATCATGATCGGCACGAACCAGTTGCCGAACCCGCCGATCATGGCGGGCATGACCATGAAGAAGATCATGATCAGGGCGTGGGCCGTGACCACGGCGTTGTAGCCGTGCTTGGACTGCTCCACGAGACCCAGCAGCTGGATCGAAGAGCCTTCCTTGAAGATCTGGATGCCCGGCTCGGCCAGTTCCCAGCGGATCAGGCCCGACAGGGCGCCGCCCACGATGCCCGCCATGATGGCGAACATCAGGTACAGGGTGCCGATGTCCTTGTGATTGGTGGACAGGAACCAGCGGGTGAAGAAGCCCAGCTTGTGGTCGTCGTGGTGATGATGGTCGTGAGCGTGACCGAGGTCGGTCGCGTCGCGGGTTACGGTAGCGTCAGCCATATGTCTTTTCGCCTCTTACTGGGCGGCCGGCGCGGCGGGCGCCGCGGCGGGAACGGGTTGGGCGGCGGTGGCACCGACGGGGGCGGCCGCAGCCGCCTCCGGGGTTTCACCGGCGGCAGGCGCGGCAGCCGCGGCCGGAGCGGCGGCGGTCGGCGCCGCTTCGGGCGGCTTCGGCGTCATGGAGCCGCCCTTGGAGGCGATCCACTGTTCGAACTGGGCCTGGGTCACGACGTTGATCTGGATCGGCATGAAGGCGTGGTCGACGCCGCACAGTTCCGAGCACTGGCCGTAGAAGACGCCGGTGCGTTCGGCCTTGAACCAGGTGGTGTTGATCCGGCCGGGAACCGCGTCGGTCTTCAGGCCGAAGGCCGGCAGGGCGACGGCGTGGATGACGTCGGCGGCGGTGATGACCAACTGCACGGTCTTGCCGACCGGCACGACCATCGGCTCGGTCGCGGCCAGGCGATAGGGCACGCCGCGGGCCTTGGCTTCCTCTTCCGGGAGCATGTTGGAGACGTATTCGGCGACGCCCTGGTCCGGGTACTCATAGGCCCAGTTCCACTGGTTGCCGGTCACCTTCACCGTCAGGTCCGGCGTCGGCATGTCGTGATAGGCGAACAGCAGGCGGAACGAGAACAGGGAGATGAAGACCAGGATCACCACCGGCAGCACGGTCCAGATGATCTCGACCGTCGTGTTGTGGCTCCAGCGCGCGGGCGTCGGATTAGCCTTCTTGTTGTAGCGGAACACGATCCACGCCAGCAGGCCCAGCACCAGCAGGGTGATGCCCGTGATGATCGGCATCAAAACGATGTTGTGGAACCAGATGGCGTCGTGCTTCAGCGGCGCGGCGGCGGGCTGCAGATCGATGCCGCCCGGCGTCGGCTGACCCATCAGGTCCTGCGCCCAGGTCGGCGCGGCGGCGAACATCGCCAATCCTGCGCCCAGAACAACGGAAGACGCAGAAGCCGCAGCTCCCTTGAGCGTCTCTCGGGCTCGCGTGCCCATCCCCATACGAGACTTCCCCATAAAACCGTTTTGCAGCAGATACTTGCGAATGGCTCGCAAGAGATCACGCTGGCGCGACTCCCACGCCCGGCGATCTCGGTCACCTATCGGATCGCTTTCGGCTTGCCAAGCGATCAACGCCATCGACGCCTTCAAGCCGCCGCCAAGCGGCCTCGATTAAATCGCTGTCATGTTTCGCCAGCTACCTTGCACTAACAGATACCTTGCCGTAATCAATCCTCATCAACAGGAGAGCCGAGGTGCCTGAAACCATCGAGATACAGCTGAAGAAGGGAGTGCTGGGGCTTTGCGTCCTGGCCCTTCTGAACCGGGCGGACAGCTACGCCTACGAGATCGCCAGCCGCCTGTCGGACGCGATCGATATGGGGGAAGGGACCATCTATCCCCTGATGCGCCGCATGCAGTCCGACGGTCAGGTCGAGACCTATCTGGTCGAATCCTCCGCCGGGCCTTCGCGCAAATACTACCGACTGACCGAAGCGGGCCGGGGGGCCCTCGCCGCCCAGACCGCCGAATGGTCCGCCTTCACCAAGGCCGTCGACGCCATCGTGGCGAACGACGCCGATCAGGGAGCCGCCCAATGACGCGCGCCGAATTCATCGATCGTCTGAAGGAAGGCCTCGTCGGCCTGCCGACCGCGACCGCCAACGACATCATCGCCGACTATCAGACCCACTTCGACGACGGCCTGGCGGCCGGACGCACCGAGGCCGAGGTCGCCACGGCCCTGGGCGATCCCGTCCGGCTGGCGCGCGAGCTGAAGGCCGAGGCCGGCATCCAGCGCTGGCATCAGGAGAAGAACCCGTCCGCCGCCGCCGGCGCCGTCTTCGCGGTCCTGGGCCTGGGCGCGCTCGACATCCTGATCCTGCTGCCCATTCTGATGGGCGTGATCGGGACCGTCTTCGGCTTCTTCATCGCCGCCATCGCCCTGTTCTTCTCGGGCGGCGTGGTGATGGTCGCCGGGCCCTTCGCCGGCTTCCCCGGCGGGCCGTTCGCCGCGATCCTGATGGGTCTGGGCCTGATGGCCGGCGCCGTCTTCATCGGCGCCCTGCTCAGCATCTTCACCATCTGGCTGGTCAACGGCGTCGTCTGGTTCGCCCGCCTGCACTATCGCCTGCTGAAGCCGGCGCTTGAGCCCACGCCTGCCTCATCCACCCCTGTTTCGGGAGCTTCGGTATGATCCGCACCCTGTTCATCATCGCCGGCGCCGCCCTGGTGCTGTGCCTGGTCACCGTCGGCGGCGCCCTGGCCATCGGCGGCCACGACCTCCAGCGCCACGGCTGGGCCTGGACCTTCAAGGACGACAACGGCGAAAGCGTCCGCTTCGAGCGGGTCAAGGGCGGCGGGACCGACGACCTCGGCCCCCTCACCACCCGCACCCTCGCCTGGACCGGCGGCGACAGCCTGACTGTCGATTCCAGCATCGACGTCGACTATGTCCAGGGCGACGCCAACACCGTGGTCGTCACCGGGCCCAAGGGCCTGACCGACCGGGTCCGCCTGGTCGACGGCCGCTTCGATCTGGGCGACGGCGACGAGCGGGTCGTGTTCGGCTGGGGCGACGGCCATTTCTCCGCCCGCTCCGAGCGGGACGAGCTGAAGGTCGTGGTCACCGCCCCGAACGTCAACCGGTTCACGGCCAATGGTTCGGGCGACCTGAACATCTCGGCCTACGACCAGCCTTCGCTGGCGGTGGACATCTCCGGCTCGGCCGAGGTCACGGCCACGGGGCGCACCGACGCCCTGGACCTGGACATCGCCGGCTCCGGCGAGGCCTCGCTCGGCGACCTGGCGACCCGCGACGCTACGGTCGACATCTCCGGCTCCGGCGACGCCCGCATCGCCCCGACCGGCGACGTCCGGGTCAACATTGACGGCTCCGGCGACGTCGCCCTGGCCACCCGCCCCGCCAACCTGAACAGCAACGTCTCCGGCTCCGGCGACATCTATCAGGACTGATCGGCCCATCACCGACGACTGAAGGGGCTGGATCCATCCAGCCCCTTTTTTTTCTTACCCTCTCCCATTGGGAGAGGGCTTGAGCCTCCGAGAGCGCAGCGATCGGAAAGGCGAAAGGGTGAGGGTCGAATGATGCGAACTGGCCCACCGCCCGACCCTCGTCCGGCCCTTCGGGCCACCTTCTCCCATCGGGAGAAGGATCGTTTCTCCGCCCTTCACCCCCCGCCCCATTCCCGCTAAGCCTGTCGCATGACTTCCGCCCCCCTTCCCGACGCCGGCGCCAACTGGGTGGACCGCCATGCGCCGGACGGGCTGAAGCCCTGGCTGAAGCTTGGGCGGTTCGACCGGCCCATCGGCATCTGGCTGCTGCTGCTGCCCGGCTGGCAGGGGATCGCCCTGGCGCTGGCGCAGTATCGCCAGGCGCCCGGCCTCTATGATCTGTGGCTGTTCGTCGGCTTCGCCATCGGCGCCTGTCTGATGCGGGCGGCGGGCTGCGCCTTCAACGACATCGTCGACCGCGACTTCGACGCCAAGGTCGCCCGCACCGCCCAGCGCCCCATTCCATCCGGCCGCATCTCGGTGAAACAGGCCTGGGCCTTCGTCGTGAGCTGCAGCCTGATCAGCCTTTTGATCCTGCTGACCTTGCCGACCGTCGCCATCCTGCTGGGCGTCGGGTCGCTGGCTTTGGTCGCGGCCTATCCCTTCATGAAGCGGATCACCTGGTGGCCCCAGGCCTGGCTGGGCCTGACCTTCAACTGGGGCGCCCTGATGGGGTTCGCCGCCGCCTTCTCGATAGAAGCCAAAACAATATGGGTCTTGAAGCTGACGAGCTTCGGGTATCCAGGTCATGATATATACGAAGCTTTTGCCCCTGCTGACTATCTTGCGCCCCTCCTCCTCTACCTCGGCGGCGTCTTCTGGACTTTGGGCTACGACACAATCTATGCGCTTCAGGACATCGAGGACGACGCCATGATCGGGGTGAAGTCCTCGGCCCGCCGTCTGGCCTCGGCCGTGCGGCCCGGCGTGGCGGTCTTCTATGTCCTGACGGTCGTCATGGCCGCCCTGACCGGCCTCGCCGCCGGGCTTGGGCCGCTCTTCTGGCTGGGCCTCGTCGCCTACGCCGCCCACCTGGCCCGTCAGGTCGCGCACACAGACCGCACCGACGGCGCCCTGGCGCTGAAACTGTTCAAGTCCAATCGCGAGGCCGGCTTCGTCCTGTTGGCCGCCATCGCGCTCGGATCCCTGGTTTGATGAAGGAGCCTTTCATGCCTCACCCCGCCCGCATCCTGTTGCTGTCCGTCGCCGTCGCCGCGACCCTGGCCGCCTGCCAGCGCGCCGAGGACAAGGCCCAGGCCCCGGCCAAGGCGACGCCCGCCGCCGTCGCTGCGCCTGCGTCCAACACCCCCGTCGGCTATGACAGCAAGACCCCGTACGCCACCGTCAAACTGACCCTGCCCCAGGCGGTCAAGACCACGCCCGCCCTGCACGCCGCCCTCTATGCCGACATGGTGCGCGACCTGAAGCAGTTCGAGGAAGGCGCCCAGGCCGATCTCAGCGAAGCGGGCGGCGGCCCCACCCCCTACGAGAAGACCATAGCCTTCGCGCCCGGCGCCGAGACCGGCAAGCTGGTCAGCCTGGCCCGCACCGATTTCGAGTTCACCGGCGGCGCCCACCCCAACACCAGCTTCGCCTCGGTGATCTGGGACAAGACGACCAACAAGCGGCTGGGCTTCGCCGACCTGTTCCGGCCGGGCGCGGACCTGTCGGTGCTGGACAAGGCTCTGTGCGCCGCCGCCAACGCCGCCAAACAGGCCCGCTCGCCGGGGTCCGAGACCGCCACGATGGATGGCAAGATGTGGACCTGCCCCAAGGCCGTCTCCACCCCGTTCGTCCTGACGCCGGGCACGACGCCGGGCAAGGCGGGCGGCGTCACCTTCCTGATGGGACCGTATCAGATCGGCCCCTATTCGGACGGCCCCTACTGGATCGCCCTTCCCCAGAGCGCCTTCAGCGCCCTGCTCAATCCCGCCTACGCCGACCAGTTCGCCGGCGCCCCCGCCAAGGCCGGCGACGTGACGCCGAAGAACTGAGAACATCTATAAAAGGCCCGTCATCCTCGCCCTTGTGGCGAGGATCCAGACTCCCGGTTCACACCGTGGATCACCGTCATCGACGGAGCGTATGGATCCTAGGCACAAGGCCTAGGATGACGAGTCTAAAAGCTATTCCGCCAGGAACGCATCCACCAGCTCGGCGAACCGCTCGGGCTGATCCGCCATGATGAAGTGCCGCGATCCATCGACCCGGATCAGCGTCACGCCCGGCAGGGCCGCATACTCCCGCCCCCACATCCCGTCGGCCATCGCCGGCGGCGCCCCGCCGTCCGCATCGGCGGCGTACAGCGCCGTCACAGGCGTCGTCATGGCAGCCAGCCCCGGCCGCGCATCCGTGGACATCACATCCTTCATCGCCGAGGCCATCGCGTGCCGGTCGGTCGCCATCGACCAGGCGACGATCCGCGCCTGCTCGCCCGGTGTCCGCGACAAGGCCTTCGCCGTCGCCTCCTGCTGGGCGCGGAAGCTCGCCTCGTCCGCCCCCAGGATCATGCCCGCCGCGTGTTCCGCGAACGGTCGCGCGCTTTCGGCGGTCGCGGTCGGCCCGAACATGGCGCTGTAGAAGGGCAGCGAATCCACCGTCATCACCCGCCCCACCAGACCCGGCTGCTGTTGCGCCAGCAACAGGCCGCTCAACCCGCCCATCGAATGGCCGATCACAGCCGGCCGATCCAGCCCGGCCTCGCGGATATAGCGCGCCAGTTCTTCGACCTCGGGCTGGACAAAGGCCCCGTCGCCATGCGTCCACGGCTCGCCGGCGAACCCGGCCAGCTGCACCAGATGCACCCGGTGCGTCGCCTTCAGCCGATCCGCCGTCGCCCGCCACACCTCGCGCGAGGACGCCAGGCCGGGGATCAGGATCACGTCCGGCCCCGTCCCCACCACCTCGACCGACAGCCGGTCCGAGACGAAGGGCGCGACCGCCGCCGTCTCGGCCCGCGCCGCAGCCACCCCCGATCCCGACGCCAGGGCGACGGCCGAGGCCAGGAAAACGGCGCGCAGCATCGGGCGCGCGCCCGAACGGACGTACATCATCGTCAACTCTCCAATTGTAAGGTTATTCTGACTTTTCGGTCAGCCCGCGTGCGGGTTCTCGAAGATCTCTTCCACCGGCCGTTCGAACACGGCGGCGATCCGATAGGCCAGGTCCAGCGACGGATCGTGCCGCTCGGTCTCCAGGGCGATCACCGCCTGACGCGACACCCCAAGCGCCTGCCCCATCTGTTCCTGGGTCCAGCCCCGCTCGACCCGCAGCAGCTTCAGACGGTTCTTCATCGGCTGGTCTTTATGAAAATCGAAACGACGCCGTACATTCCCCAGAACAGCGGCACGATCAGCCAGGTCTGCATATGCGGCGCCCCGGCGAAACTCTCGCCAAAGCCCCAGAAGGTCGCCACGGCCATCGCCAGGCCCGCCGCCACGATGAACTGTTTGGCGGTCACGCCGCGCACGAACTCGTCGCTCTCTCGCATCAGCGCCAGCGTCGCCCAGATCTGACCGATCACCGGCGCAGACACCGCCGCCGCCAGCACCCACGCCGCCGGCTTGCCCATCAGGTCGTCGAAGGCGTCGGTCGTCATCATCGCCACGCAGATCGCCACATAGGGCGCAGTGAACGCCATCGTGCGAATGATGTAACGCCTATGCGCCGGGGTTCCGGTCTTCCATGCAGCAAACATTATCGGCCTCCTTGTGTAAGGACAACCTGACACCACCCTGATGTCATGTCAACCTGACTTTTTGTAAGGCCCGCCCCACATCACCGCGTTGCTTTTCCAGACGCGCCTCAGGGGCTAGACTGCCCCCATGCCCGCCGCCCCGCGCATCGCCCCGTCCACCCTGTTCACGCCCGAGGAATGGACGCCGTTCCAGCGCCGCTCGGCCTGGGTCGGGCCGCTGCTGGTCGCCCACTGCTGGGCCGTGATCGCCCTGGCGGTCTTCGCGGGCGTCCTGATCCCCTGGCTGATCCCGCTGTGCGTCATGGTGATCGGCACGCGCCAGCTGGGCCTGGCCATCCTGATGCACGAGGCGGCGCACGGCGGCCTGTCCCGGAACCTGCGGCTCAACGACGTCATGGGTCACTGGCTGTGCGCCGTGCCGATCGGGGCCAGCCTGATCGCCTATCGCCCCTATCACCTGGCCCACCACCGCTTCGCCCAGCAGGCCGAGGATCCCGACCTGATGCTGTCGGCGCCCTTCCCCGTCACGCCCGCCTCGCTGCGACGCAAGCTGATCCGCGACCTCACGGGCCAGACCTTCTTCAAACAGCGGGTGCTGCTCCCGCTGGCCCAACTGCGCTCAAGCAGCCCGAAGGGCGATAGCGCAAAAGGAATGGGCGATAGCGCCCACCAGTATGAGTCCGTCGTCACCGGCCGCTCGGTCCTGCCCTTCCTCGCCTTCAACGCCGTCCTGCTGGCGGGCTTCGTCGCGGCGGGGGTCTGGTGGGCCTTCTTCGCCCTGTGGCTGCTGCCGATGGCGACCTGGTTTCCGATGGTGACGCGGCTCAGGAACATCGCCGAACACGCCTGCGTCGCGGGTTCGGCCGCCGACGCCTTCCGCGCCGCCCGCACCACGCGCGCCGCCTGGTGGGAGCGCGCCTTCATCGCCCCCTACTGGGTCAACTTCCACGCCGAGCACCACCTGTTCATGCATGTGCCCTGTTGGAAGCTGCCGTCCCTGCATCGCGCCGTACACGCCCGCCCCCAGGCCGCCGACATGGAGGTCGCGCCCGGCTACGCCAGCGTGCTGAAGACCGCGACCCGCCGCCCCGCATGACCATCGCCGATCCCGCCGCCTTCATCCGCGCCAACACGCGGCTTCAGACCGTGCCGCATGCGCCGGAAATCTCGCTGTGGCTGGCCGATGAGGTGACGCCGATCTGGCGGTTGACGGAGGAAGAGCTGGGCGAGCTGGGCCTGCCCCCGCCCTTCTGGGCCTTCGCCTGGGCCGGCGGTCAGGCGCTGAGCCGCTATCTGCTGGATCATCCGCAAGAGGTCGCCGGAAAGCGGGTGCTGGATTTCGCGGCAGGGTCAGGTCTGGTCGGCGTGGCAGCGATGAAGGCGGGCGCGGCCCATGTCCTGTGCGCCGACATCGACCCCTTCTGCCAGGCCGCCGTGGCCGCCAACGCCCTGGCCAACGGCGTATTGCTGGACTTCACCGAGACGAACCTGCTGAACGCGCCGCCGCCCCCGATCGACGTCATCTGCGCCGGGGACATCTGCTACGAGCGGCCGATGACCGAGGCGGTGCTGGCCTGGCTGGCTCAGGCCCGCGCGCAAGGCACGCGCGTCCTGATCGGCGATCCGGGCCGCACCTATTTTCCGCGCTCGGGCCTGGATTTCCTGGCGGAATACCGGGTGCCCACCACGCGAGAGCTGGAGGATCAGGAGGTCAAACGGTCGTCCGTCTGGGCCATGCCCTGATCCTCCTCACGGTCGTCAGTGCCGGATGTCGGCCCCGGCCTGTTCGGTCTTGTCCGCCTGGCCGCGGTGACGGCCCTCGGCGAATTCCTCGATCATCTTGGCGTTGAAGGCGGGGATGTCGTCGGGCTTGCGGCTGGTCACCAGGCCGTCGTCCACCACCACCTCTTCGTCCACCACCGTCGCCCCGGCGTTTCTCAAATCGGTGCGGATGCTGGGGAAGGCCGTCAGGGTCCGTCCCTCGACCACGCCCGCCTCGATCAGCAGCCAGGGCGCATGACAGATGGCCGCGACCGGCTTGCCCGCGTCGAAGAAGGCGCGCACGAACTTCACCGCGTCCTCATTGGCCCGCAGCTGGTCCGGGTTGGCCACGCCGCCGGGCAGCATCAGCGCCGAATAGGCCGAGGCGTCCACGCCGGCCACGGCCTTGTCCGCCGTCACCTTCTCGCCCGGCGTCAGATGGTCGAAGCCCTGGAACGGCCCCGCCTTCAGCGACACGATCTCGACCACAGCGCCCGCGTCCTTCAGCGCCTTCATCGGTTCGTTCAACTCGACCAGTTCGACGCCGTCTGTGGCCAGGATAGCGACGGTCTTTCCAGAGAGGGTCTGGGCCATGAGAAATGCTCCTTTTGGCGGTTTGGGGGTTCGGCCGATGAACCCGTCGCGCGCCAAACGGTTGCGGCTCCGCTTGGCGATGACCGCTGCCGCCCCCATGTCGGTGGCATGCGACGGCGACCGATCCTGACAGCCCTGATGACGCCCCTGCTGCTGGCGGCGGGGGCGCCCGCCCTGGCCCAGACGGCGCCGCCCTATCGCCCGCCCTACGCCGCCTATCCCGGCGGCATTCCCGCCGCCATCGCCGACCAGCACCGCTACGAGAACGAACGTCTGCGTTTCCAGGCTCAGTCGAACGCCAACCAGGCGCGCCAGCAGCAGATCGAGACCCAGCTGCGCCTTCGCGCCATCGAGGCCGCGCGCGAACCCGCCCAATCCCCCGCGCTTTCGCCCCGCCCGCTCTACAGCCCCGAGCAGGAACGGGTCTTGCGCGAATCCGCCACGGAACGCCGCGAACAGACCGTCCAGGGCATGAGCCAGATCGACGACTGGCTGGATCGTCCCTCCAGTCCTCGATGAAGCGTCCGAACTGAGAAGCGTCCGAACTGACGCATCCCTTCCCCTCTATCCGCGTTCTGGCCTAGCTTGACCGGATCGGTCTCAGGGGAACGCATATGCGCTGGCAAGGTGGACGGACGGGCGGCGGTATCGAGGATCGGCGAGGCCTGGGCGGCGGCGCGATCGCAGGCGGCGGCCTGGGCGTCGGCGTCCTGGCCATCATCGGCTATCTGTTCTTCGGCATAGACCCTTCCACCACGACTCAGCTCGCCAGCCAGTTCGGCGGCGTCGGCGCCGAGCAGCAGCAGGGCCAGACCGGCACGCCCGAGGATCAGGCCGGGCGTTTCGTCGATGTGATCGGCGCCAACATCAACGACGTCTGGGCGCAAAAGCTGAACGGCTATCATCCGCCCCGGGTCGTCCTCTACGAACAGGGCACATCGACCGGCTGCGGCATGGGCCAGTCGGCCATGGGTCCCTTCTACTGCCCGACCGACAAGACCGTCTATCTGGACCTGGGCTTCTGGCAGGAGATGGAGACGCAGCTGGGCGCCTCGGGCGCCGACTTCGCCCGCGCCTATGTCATCGCCCACGAGTTCGGCCACCACGTCCAGACCCTGACCGGAACCTCCGATCAGGTCCGCCAGGCCCAGCAGCGCGCGCAAGGCGAGGCCGAGGCCAACCAGTATTCCGTGGCGCTGGAGCTTCAGGCCGACTGCTACGCCGGCGTCTGGGCCAAGAACGCCTCAGCCGTCTCCAACGGCGAGGTCGCGCTCGACGCGGGCGAGTTCGAAGAGGGCATGAAGACCGCCCAGGCCATCGGCGACGACACGCTGCAACGGCGTAGCGGCGGCCGGGTCTCGCCCGAAAGCTTCACCCACGGCTCCTCGGCCCAGCGGGTCGAATGGCTGCAACGCGGCTATCAGTCGGGCGACCCTGCGTCGTGCGACACCTTCAGCGGCGCCTGACCTCCGCGACCTTCTTCGACATGCGCGTTGAACGTGCGTCCAAAACCGATAGACCGACCCCATGCACGACCGCGCCGGACAGACCGCCCGCCCCGAAGACCTGATCGACCTCGACGCCCTGCTGGGCGCCTATGAGGCCGCGACGCCCGACATGGCCGATCCGGCCCAGCGCGTGGTGTTCGGCACCTCGGGCCACCGGGGCTCCAGCCTGGACGGCGCCTTCAACCGCCCGCACATCCTGGCCATCGCCCAAGCCGTCGCCGAATACCGCGCCTCTCAGGGCATCGACGGCCCGCTGTTTCTCGGTCGCGACACCCACTGCCTGTCCGAACCCGCCTTCCGCACGACGCTGGAAGTCCTGATCGCCAACGGCGTGGAAGTCCTGATCGACAGCCGCGACGGCTTCACCCCCACCCCCGCCGTCTCCCACGCCATCCTGACCCACAACCGCACGAACAGCCGCCAGGCCGACGGCGTCCTGATTACCCCGTCGCACAATCCGCCCCGTGACGGCGGCATCAAATACAATCCTCCCTCGGGCGGCCCGGCCGGGGGCGAGGCCACCGCCGCCATCGCCGCCCGCGCCAACCAATTGATCGAGGGCGGCCTGACCGAGGTCCGTCGCGTCCCGTTCGCCCAAGCCCATGCGGCGGCGGGCCGGTTCGACTATCTGTCCGCCTATATCGACGACCTGCCCAGCGTGCTGGACCTGGACGCCATCCGAAACGCCGGGATCCGCATCGGCGCCGATCCGCTGGGCGGCGCGGCCGTCGCCTATTGGGGCGAGATCGCCACGCGCCACCGGCTGAACCTGACCGTGGTCAATGACGCCGTCGATCCCCGCTGGGCCTTCATGCCGCTGGACGCCGACGGCAAGATCCGCATGGACTGTTCGTCCCCCTGCGCCATGGCCGGTCTGATCAACATGATAAAGGGCGGCTCGGCCTATGATGTCGCCTTCGGCAACGACGCCGACGCCGACCGTCACGGCATCGTCACCCCCGACGCCGGGCTGATGAACCCCAACCACTTCCTGGCCGCCGCCATCGCCTATCTGTTCGCCCATCGGCCCGGCTGGGGCGCGGACGTGGCGGTGGGCAAGACCCTGGTCTCGTCGTCGATGATCGACCGGGTCGTCGCCGGCATGGGCCGCCGCCTGCTGGAAGTCCCCGTCGGCTTCAAACATTTCGTGCCCGGCCTGCTGGACGGAACCGTCGGCTTCGGCGGCGAGGAATCGGCCGGGGCCTCCTTCCTGCGCCACGACGGCACGGTCTGGACCACGGACAAGGACGGCCTGCTGCTGTGTCTGCTGGCCGCCGAGATACAGGCCCGCACGGGCCAGAGCGCCAGCCAGCTCTACGCCGGCCTGACCGACCAATACGGCGCGCCCGTCTATGCCCGCGTCGACGCTCCGGCGAACCGCACGCAGAAGGCCCGCCTCGCCGCCCTCAGCCCTTCGGACATCACCGCGACCACCCTCGCCGGCCAGCCCATCACCGACATCCTCACCAAGGCTCCCGGCAACGGGGAAGCCATCGGCGGCCTCAAGGTCGTCACCGCCGACGCCTGGTTCGCCGCCCGCCCCTCGGGCACCGAGGATGTCTACAAGATCTACGCCGAATCCTTCCTCGGCCCCGACCATCTGGCCACCGTCCAGGCCGAGGCCAAGGCGGTGGTGGCGACGGCGCTGGCGGGCTGACCGCCTACCCGACCGTGATCTCCATCGGCCGCTCGACGAACAGCCCCGGCCCGGCCAGATCCAGCGCCAGCCGCCGATCCTCGAACGCCGCCATCCCCACCAGCGCCTGGGGAAAGCCCGGCACGGCCACGTCGTCATAGATGGCCACGGACGCCTGACGGTACAGTTCGTCGCCGATCGTCAGCGTGCGGACGATGACCGTCTCGGCCCGCACCGTCCCGCCCAGCACGATGCTCTGTCCCGCCGTCCGTTCGCGGCCGTCCAGCAGGCCTACGCCTTGCGCCGTCTCGCGCGTGACGGCCAGCACGGCCGAGGCGCCGGTGTCGATCACGGCCTTGACCGTCGCCCCCTCGACCGTGATCGCGGCCTGCAGCGCCTTGCCCGCCCGCGTCACCGCGACCGGCGCCAGGGCGGACGGCGGAGCCCACCCCTCGCGCGTCACGAACCGCATCCGGTGCTCGGTCGTGTCCAGCTCCAGCACCAGTTCGCGCAGCACGTCCTGGCCCAGGATCAGCGCGGCCCCCAGCCCCTGTTCGCTGGCCAGCGGCCCCAGCCCCAGGATCGCCGCCCTCAGCGCGTTCAGCCGCATCCGCCCGACCGTGACGTCCAGCGTCACGCCGCGCCCGACCTGGGCCTCGCCGCCGACGCCATAGGCCACCATCGGAATGTTGAACACATCGGTCAGCCCTAGGGTCTGGACCAGCGACCGGTCGATCACCGAATATTGCGCCCCCGAATCCACCAGGGCCCGCACCGGTTCGCCATTGACCATGACCTCCACCGTCGGGGTCGCGGCGCGCGGCTCGGCATAGTCCAGCCAGCCCGACGATCCGTCCGCCGGAAAGCCCACGGCGGGCGCCTTCCACAGCACATGGTCGCGCAGCCACCAGGCCCCGCCGACGCCCCCGGCGACCAGCCCCAACCGGATCAGAAGATCGCGTCGTCTCATCCCTCAGACATGGACTGTGGCGAGGCCGGACGCCAGCGGGGAGAATGGTCGCAGGCTCACCTCATGTTCGCGCTCACTCGGCGCCCCACCTTAAAAAGTTTCGTCACCCTCGGCCTTGTGCCGAGGGCCCATACGCCCGGTCTTTCCGCAGAGTGCGCCGGCCCCGACACCGGGAGTCTGGATCCCAGGGACAAGCCCTGGGATGACGGACCTTGAGAGAGACGGCGACAGACCCGGCACGAATTTGTCCCAAAACACCCCGCCCGCAGCCCAGCCGACAATTTCCTCCCGCAAACGTCCAGAAACCGGGTGACGCCGCCGCCCCGTCTGGTTACGACCGAAACACCATGACCACCTCCAGCGCCCGCTACGTCTCTACCAGGGGCCCAGTTTCGAACCTGGCCCCCGAGACCGATTTCGCCGACGCCCTGCTGCGCGGCATCGCCCCCGACGGCGGCCTCTACATGCCGACCGTCTGGCCGACCCTGTCGCCCGAAACCTGGACCGGCGCGGCCGACTACAAATCCATCGCCCTGGCCGCCATCGCCCCCTTCATCGGCGACGCTCTGCCCGCCGGCGCCCTGGACCGCGCCCTGGACCGCCTGACCGCCGGCTTCGCCCACCCCGCCGTCACCCCTCTGGTGGAGCTGGAACCCGGCCTGTTCGTGCTGGAGCTGTTCCACGGCCCCACCGCCGCCTTCAAGGACCTGGCGATGCAGCTCGTCGCCGCCCTGACGGACGAGGCCCTGGCCGCCTCGGGCGAGCGTCTGACCATCCTGACCGCCACATCCGGCGACACCGGCGCCGCCGCAGTCCGCGCCTTCGCCGGCGCCAAATCCGTCGATCTGGTCGTCCTCCACCCGCTGGACCGCGTCTCGCCGGTGCAGCGCCGGCAGATGACCACGGTCCAGGCCGACAATGTCCTGAACCTGGCCGTGCGCGGCGATTTCGACGACTGTCAGCGTCTGGTGAAGGGGCTGCTGGCCGAGAACGCCTTGCGCGAACGCGGCCGCCTGTCCTCGGTCAATTCGATCAACTGGGCGCGGCTGGCGGGCCAGATCCCCTATTACGTCTCCGCCACGGCCCAGCTTGGCCGCCCGGCGACCTTCGTCGTCCCCACCGGCAATTTCGGCGACGCCTTCGCCGGCATAGCGGCGACGAAAATGGGTTTGCCGTCCAACGGCTTCGTCGCGGCGGTGAACCAGAACGACGCCCTGGCCCGCGCCATCAACGACGGAATCTATTCGCGCCGGCCGGCGGTCGAAAGCGGCAGCGTCTCCATGGACGTCCAGGCCCCGTCCAACTTCGAACGCCTGGTCTATGAGGCGACCGGCCGCGACGGCGCGCGCACCCGCGCGGTGTTCGAGACCTTCGCCCGCGACGGCGCCGTCGCCTTCGATCCGGATCTGCTGGCCGCCCTGCGCGCCGCTGTCTCGGCCGTCTCCGTCGACGAGATGGAAACCCGCGCCGAGATCGCCCACGCCCATGAGGCCTGGGGCCGCGTCGTCTGCCCGCACACGGCCGTGGCCCTCGCCGCCGCCCGCCGCGTCGATCGCTCGACCGGCCCCGTCGTCGCCCTGTCCACCGCCCACCCGTCCAAGTTCGGCGCCTTCGTCTCCGACGTCCTCGGCTTCGAACCCGAGCCGGCGCCCGTCATCGCCGCTCTGGGCGACCAGGCGGAGCGGATGACGATTATCGATGGAACCATGGACGCGGCCCTGGCCGCGATCCGCTAAGAATCTCCCTCCCCTTCATGGGGAGGGGCGGCGAAGCGAAGCGCAGCCGGGGTGGGGCCGTCAGAGCAGCACGCTCGCGCCCTTTCGGACCCCACCCTGATCGCTTACGCGATCGTCCCTCCCCATGAAGGGGAGGGAGAATATTCCTTACCGACGGCGCGTCAGCATGCCCATCAGCATCAGGCCCACGCCCGCCACCGACAGCGTCGTCACCAGCGGACGCTTGCGCGCCTCGGCCGCGACCGTGCGGGCCTTGTCGCGGTAATCGACGGGGGTCTTCTCGACCAGACGGTCCACCGCATCCATCGCCTTGCCGAAGGTGTCCAGCGACCGGCCCTTGGCGTCTTCGAACGCGCCCTCGACCTGCAGCTTCTGGTCGCCGACCAGCTTGCCGAAACCTTTTTTCGTCTTACCGGTCGCCGAATACGCGGCGCCCTCGATCCGTTCGTCAGTCATGGTGAAACTCTCATTCTCGGGGAGCGCGGCCGTGGCCGCATCCCCATCAAAACCCCAGCGCGGCCATCAGTTCCAGCGACAAGGCGGCGCAGCCTGTGCGATGTCAGAGGGCGAAGCGTTCAGGCCATCGCGCCGCTGCTCGAATTCAGCGAAGCGAGCGGCCTTCCATCACAGATCCGAAAACAAAATCCCGCCTTTTCAAACCCCTGACGTCCGAAGACCGCAATCGACCTGGCGCCCCTGAAAACCGTGCGATAATGGCCGCGGTCTTTGAAAACCAAATCCCCGCATGCCCGTTCAGGCGCTTCGCCCGCTCAAAAAGTGCACGAAAGCGCACTGCTTTTTTTTTAGCGTGCTATCATGCACTTTCCAGCGCCCGCCAGTGATCCATGCGGCGCAGGAAGACCGCCGGATCCTTGGGCGTCACCAGTTTGGACGGATCGTGGAAGATCCGGTCGTGCAGCCGGGTCACCGTGAACCGCAGCGCCGCCGCCTCGCCCAGGCGCGGCAGGGCCTCCCGTTCCGCCTCGCTCAGCGGCCGCACCGCCTCATAGCCGCGCTGGAAGGCCGCCAGGGCCTCCGGCATCGCCCGCCCCTCGGCGTCGAACCCCCAGGCCGACAGGGCGATGGCCAGATCATAGGCGAACGGCCCGGTGCAGCCGAAGTAGAAGTCGATCACCGCCGACACCGCCCCGCCTTCGAACAGGATGTTGTCAGGGAAATAGTCAGCGTGAATGGCCCCCACCGGCAGATCATCCGTAAACGGATCATCCAGCCGCGCCAGCGCCGCCTCCACCTGATCCAGCAAGCTCCGGTCCGGCCCCGAGGCGCCCGCCGCGCACCGATCCGCCAGCGCGCGCCACATCGCCGGCCCGACCGGGTTCTCGCGCCGCCCGGCGAAGCTGGACGCCGTCTGGTGCAGCCGCGCCAGCACCGCCCCCGCCGCCGCCTGATCCGCCTCTGACGGGCTGCGCAGCCAGGCGCCGGTCTTCCACTCGATAACCGCCGCCGCCCGCCCGTTCAGCCGTCCCAGCCAGCCGCCCGACCGGTCCTCGATCGGCGTGGGACAGGGAAAGCCCCGCCCCGCCAGATGGGCCGTCAGCCCCAGGCAGAAGGGCAAAGACGCCTCGTCCGTGCGCCCCTCGAACAGGGTCAGCACATAGCGCGCACGGGTCGTCTCCAGCCGATAGTTGGTGTTCTCCACCCCCTCGGCGATGGCCGTCAGTTCGACCACCTCGCCCAGTTCATAGGCCGCCAGAAAGGCCCTGGCCTCGTCGATGGACACGGGGGTGAAGACGGCCATGACCTAGCTTAACCCGGCGTCGGCGCGCCGCGCACGCACGATCTCGGCCAGGTCCGCCATGATGCTCTCGGTCGTGGCCCAGCGGCCTGCGCCCCGTCCCCGGCAGCGCCACACCCGGCCGTCGGCGCCATAGACCTTCAGCGCATTGCCCTCTCCCCGCAGATTGGAGAACAGCGGATCGCCGTGGTCGGCGCCCAGCGTGACCGAGGCCTGGATCGCCCCGTCCTTCAGATGGGCGGCGCCGATCTGGCGCACCCCTCCCCCGGCCGATGTCGCCTCGGTCAGGTGGTCACGCGGCGCCTCGGCGTCCGGCGAACGGCCAAAGGCCTCGTGGCACAGCAGCCGCACCTTGGCCGCCGCGTCCAGCCCCTCCAGATCCGCCGAAGGATCCTCCTCCGCAAAGCCCGCCGCCCGCGCGTCGGCCAGCGCCTCGTTGAAGGCCGCCCCGTCGCCCAGCCGCTCCAGCATGAAGTTGACCGTGCCGTTCAACACCGCCTCGAACCCGGCCACCTCGCCGGCGGCCCGCGCGGCCCGCACCGTCTCGATCATGGGCGCGCCGCCCCCGACCGAGGCCGACCAGAAGATGCGCCGGCCGTGCTTCTGCGCCAGGTCCTGCAAGCCGCCCGGATCGCGGCTGACCGCCTGTTTGTTGGCGCTTGCCACGTCGCAGCCGGCCTCCAGCGCGGCGCGGATGACCGCATGCCCCGCCTCGCCTTCCGACAGGGCCTCCAGCACGATGTCGGGCTTCCTGGCCCAGAGGTCCTCGGGGTTCGCCGTGAACAGCGACGGCGGACAGGCCACGTCGCGCGTCTTGTTGGGATCGCGCACCAGCACCCCGACCACGTCATAGCGCGGATCGGCCAACAGCCGCCCCAGCACCCCGCCGCCCACCACGCCGCATCCCGCGACCGCCACCTTCAGCGGCGGCAGGGCCGGGGCCGGTCCGGGCGGCGCCGACTTGGCGCCGATCACCGTGCCGTCCGCCCGGTCCAGGGCCGCGACCTCGATCTCCACGCCCCGGCTCTCGCCCAGGTCGATGGCGTCGTGCTGAACCAGCGCCCCGCCCAGCTTGCGCGCCACATCCCACGACGCGCGGCGATAGCGCAGGGCCGGAGCCGTATTGTCGTTGGGATCATGGTCGTAAAGGCCGTCCACATCCTTGACCAACCGCACCCGCTTCAGCCCCAATTCGGCCGCCAGGAAGACCGCCGTCAAGTCCGATCCGCCCCGCCCCAACAGGGCCACCTTGCCGTCGGGCCGCACGGCGCCGAAGCCCGGCACCACCACCACCTCGTGCCGGTCCAGCGCCTGTTTCAGCTGGTCGGGCCGCAGGCCGCAGGGGCGCGAATGCTCCGGCTCGCCCTCGGCCACGATGCCCAGTTCGCGCACCGACAAGGCGCAGGCGTCCAGGCCGATCCGGTCGCAGGCGATGGCCACCAGGGCCGCCGACTTCTCCTCGCCCAGGGCCACATAGCCGGGCAGCAGATCGTTGGAATGGGCCAGGCCCAGCGCCCGCGCCTCGCCCAGCAGCCGGTCGGTCGCCCCGCCGAAGGCCGAGACCACCGCCACCACCTTGCGCCCCGCCCGCACATGGCCATAGACGGCCGAGGCGACCAGCGGCGCCTCCGCCGGGCTGCGCAGGATGGACGAGCCGAACTTCAGCACCACGACCTCGACTGCGGGCTGGCCCGCGGGTTCGGCGGCTAGGCTGGGGTCGGCGGGTTCTACGACGGCGAGTGAGGCGGACATTGGAGTTCTCGGAAAAGTCGGGATGGGGTGGGGTGAAATAGAAAAACCCCGCCAGGCGGACCGGGCGGGGTTCGGGTTCTGCGGTTGCCGGGGTTCGGCGCGCTAAACTCGTCCCGCCCGTGAGGGCATGGTGGTGGTGGTGGTGCCGGTCGTGCCAATAATCATGCCGAAACGCGTCGCGGCGAGGCCGGCGACGGTGGAAAGTTCGGCGATGAGCGGGCGCTGTTGCACAGGGCAGGTCCGATTGAAATCTGAGCCTAGGGTGATCGGGCCACCCCAATCCTGTCAAGCAGTGATGGATGATTTTTTCGCGACGGGTCGATTTTCGCTCATTTCAAACCCGATCGCGCCAGCCAAAAGGCGCTAATGGCATGAATTTTCCGCTTGACCGGCACCGCCTGTTTGATCAACGTAAAGTCACTCATCAAGACCAGCCGAGGGATTAGGCCCTTTGACGCTGGGGCAACCATCGGGTCTCACAGCTCGAAACGGTGCCAACTCCTGCGAGATCCCTCGGGATCGCGAGAGATGAGTGGAGCATCGGCGAGACGACGCTCCACGATCTGTCACCGCATCGAGCCTTGCTGAGCGAGAACGATGCGGAACGACGATGACACTGGCTGAAACCTCCCTGCTCGAAGACCCCGACTGTCGCACCACGACAGCCAAGCCGCTCGCTCGTGAACGCGGCGGCGCCCGCGACGTCATCGTGCCCATTCCCGCCGACTTCCGCCTGACCTCGGGCGAACGGCTGAACCAGCCCAATATCGTCGGCCGCCTGCACGGCCGGATCGGCGCGCCCGTCGTCGTCGTCGCCGGCGGCATCTCGGCCGGCCGTTTCGTCCACCGCACCGAGACCAACGGCCTGGGATGGTGGTCGGGCGCCGTGTCGGTGCGCGGCCCCATCGACCTGAGCCGTTTCCAGGTCCTGGCCGTCGACTTCGCCCCCGGCGCCGAGTTCCTGGAAACCCCCGTCACCATCACCACCCACGACCAGGCCCGCCTGCTGGCCCTGGTGCTGACCCATCTGAAGATCGAGCGCGTCTCCGCCTTCGTCGGCTGCTCCTACGGTGGCATGGTCGGCCTGGCCTTCGCCGAACTGTTCCCCGACTGGGCCGAGCAGCTGATCGTCGTCTCGGCCGCCCACCGCGCCCATCCCCAGGCCACCGCCTGGCGCGGGATCCAGCGCCGCATCCTTCAGTTCGCCGTCGCCGCCGGTCGCCCCGAGGAAGGCGTCGCCCTGGCCCGCGAGCTGGCCATGACCACCTATCGCACGGCCGAAGAGTTCCACGACCGGTTCGAGACCACCGCGCCCAGCGCCGTCGGCGGCGCCTATCCCGTCTGCGACTATCTGACGGCGAGGGGCCAGGCGTACCGGACCCACACCACCCCGGCCCGCTGGCTGTCGATGTCCGATTCCTTGGACCGCCACAGCGTGACGCCCGAGGCCATCTCCACCCCCGCCACCCTGATCGGCTTCACCTCCGACCGGCTGGTGCCGATCGACGACATCCGCGAGCTGGCCGCGCGGTTGCCGACCCTGTGGCGCTTCGTCGAAGCGCCCTCTCTCTATGGCCACGACGCCTTTCTGAAGGAGGACGCCTTCGTCGGCGACATCCTCCGCGCCGCCTTCAAGGACATCAAAGCATGACTGCCAGCCGCCCCGCCGACCCGCACACCATCGCCGCCCGCACGGGCGTGGATACGGACACGGCCCACGGCGCGGTCATGCCGCCCCTGTATCTGTCGTCCAACTATTCCTTCGCCGGTTTCGAGCAGAAGCGGAAATATGACTACAGCCGGTCGGGCAACCCGACCCGCGACGTCCTGGCCGAGACTTTGGCCGAACTGGAAAACGGCGCCGGCTGCGTCATCACCGCCACCGGCATGGCCGCCGTCGACCTGCCCCTGGCCCTGCTGGAGCCGGGCGACCTGCTGATCGCCCCGCATGACTGTTATGGCGGCACCTGTCGCCTGCTGAACGCCCGCGCCAGGAAGGGCCATTTCGACCTGCTGCTGGTCGATCAGGGCGATACCGTCGCCTTCGAGGCCGCCCTGGCGTTGAAGCCCAAACTGGTCCTGGTCGAGACGCCGTCCAACCCCCTGCTGCGACTGGTCGATGTCGCCGACATCTGCGCCCGCGCCCATGCGGCGGGGGCCAAGGTCGTCTGCGACAACACCTTCCTGTCGCCCGCGCTGCAGAACCCGATCAAGCTGGGCGCCGACTTCGTCGTTCACTCGACGACCAAGTTCATCAACGGCCATTCGGACGTGGTCGGCGGCGCCGTCATCTCGGCCGACGCCGAGGATCATCAAACCCTGGCCTGGTGGGCCAACTGCACCGGCGTGACCGGTTCGCCGTTCGACGCCTATCTGACCCTACGCGGGGTCCGGACCCTGTTCGCCCGCATCGAGCGTCAGCAAGCCACCGCCGGCCGGATCGCCGAACTGCTGGACGCCCACCCGGCTGTGAAGGTCGTCCACTATCCCGGCCTGAAGTCCCACCCCAACCACGCCCTGGTCGCCGCCCAGCAGGCCGGCCCCGGCGCCATGCTCAGCTTCGAGCTGGAAGGCGGCACGGACGCCGTGCGCGATCTGGTCGAGGCGCTGGAGATCTTCACCCTGGCGGAATCCCTGGGCGGCGTCGAAAGCCTGATCGCCCACCCCGCCACCATGACCCACGCCGCCATGACCCCGGAGCAACGCGCCACCGCCGGCATCGGCGACGGCCTGGTGCGCCTGTCGGTGGGTCTGGAGCATGTCGAGGACCTGATCGCCGACCTCTTCCCCGCCTTGGACGCCGTCGTCCCGGCGAAGGCCGAAGCGGCGTAACTTTTCGCTTGCAGCAGGGGCCGAACCGGGGCAAATGCGCCGCCCCGGCCGCGGTCCCTTCGTCTATCGGTTAGGACGTCAGGTTTTCAACCTGAAAAGAGGGGTTCGACTCCCCTAGGGACTGCCACCGGCGATTTCCGATATCATTGGTAGATAGCTGCTCATTTCGGGGCTAGCGTCCCTTTATGTCTAGCTCTCATCCAAAGCTCGTCCCCGACAAATGGCGTGCAATTATTAATCCATGGGTTCGCGACCATGAGCTTGCTCATGCCCTCATTCTTCGATCCTGTGGAGCTACAGCCACGTCGAGCAAAAGCTGACCGATTTGGTGATCCGATGTTCGAGCGAGGCCGAATACAGAGACATTGCTGAAAAACCGCCCTTCAGCAGCTCAGCTAGAGTGAAGTACCTTCGAAAGGTTCTAGCCGCGCCGGGCCCACTCCATCGCTTTCAGTCTTTCGGAACTGCAATCCTCGACCGCTACGATGCAAGCCGCACAGTTCGAAACCGTATGGCGCACGCGGATATGGAAGTCCTTCAGAACTGGGGAATCGTTTTCGATGAAATCGTGATTGATGGTGGCGAAATCAGTCACCGTCGCGAGCGCTACTGGGAAGGACGGCTGGAAGCCGAAGCGGTAAAGGCGGCACGTTTCAGCAAGGCCGTTCAGAAAATCCACTACGCCCTTTTTAGAGACTCCGAGGTCTAAATCTCAGCAGCAGCGATTTTCGCTCCGGGCTCGGATTAAGAGTTCATTAACCATTTTGTTCGGAACCGGGCAGTAAGCCTTTCGATTCATGGACTTTTTTCGGACGCACTCAGGAACTATCCACAGGGACTGTGGTTAACCCACCGTTACCTCGGCGCAGAAGCGCCTCTTCCTCCTGAACCGAGACACTAAATGTTCATCGCCATCGCCCGTCCGGCGGTGGAGCCCCAAGGCCCCGACGCCGTCGCCGTCCCCGGCTCCCCCGCCATCGTCGAAATGTCGCCTCGCGCCCTTCATGCGCGCCTGTTGGAAAACGCCGCCCTTCGCCGGATGCGTGGGCAGGAACGTCGTCGCGAGCATCGGCTCGAAGACGCCCACTACTGGCTCCACGCCGCCCCCATGGCGGTTAGAAAGGCCAGCGCCCTGCGCGAGCAACGCAGCTTCGCCCCGCTGCCCTAAGCCCCCTGCCTGTGCCCCCTGGCCTGAGCCTACCGGGCGCGCCGCTCGGCGTTAAATCGGCGCAGGCCGATTTCCGGCTTGCCTCCGGCGCGGTTGGCGACCGATGAAGGCGACATGGCCGATGTCGCTGCGACCTCCACATCCTCCAAGGCGATCCTGGTGACGGGGGGCGCGGGCTATGTCGGCAGCCACGTATGCGAGGCCCTAGCTGCGGCAGGCTATCGGCCTGTCGTTCTGGACAACCTGTCCACCGGGCGGTCGGCCTTCGTCCGCTGGGGGCCTCTGGTCGAGGGCGACGTGGCCGACGCCGAGCAGGTCCGCGCGACACTGAACGCCCATCAGGCGATAGCCGTCATGCATTTCGCCGCCTCGTCGGTAGTGCCGGAATCGGTGACGTCGCCCCTCGCCTATTACCGCAACAATGTCTCCGGCCTGATCGGCCTGGTCGACGGCATGCGGGCCGCAAGCGTGGACAAGATCGTCTTTTCCAGCACCTGCGCCGTCTATGGTGATCCGGGAGGGGCGGCGATCAGCGAGGCCCTGCCGCCGGCGCCCGTCACCCCCTATGGCCGGTCCAAGCTGATGTGCGAGCAGATTCTGGCCGACGCCGCCGTCGCCCACAGCCTGCGGGCCGTCGCCCTGCGCTATTTCAACGCCAGCGGCGCATCCGCCGGCGGTCTGATCGGCGAGGACCGTCCGCTGGAGACCCATCTGATCCCGCGCGCGATGATGAGGCTGTTAGGACAGATCGACGATTTCGCCGTCCACGGCGCCGACTACGACACGCCGGACGGGACTGCGGTGCGGGACTATGTCCACGTGTCCGATCTGGCGCAGGGCCACCTCGCCGCCCTGGACCGCCTCCTTCAGGGGCGTGAAGGCTTCTCCGCCTACAACCTCGGCGCCGGTCGCGGCCATTCGGTGCGCCAGGTGCTGGAGGCCGTGACGCGCCACGCCGGCCTGCCTTTGCCCGAGGTCGTCGGGGCGCGCAGGGCGGGCGATCCGCCGCATCTGGTCGCCGACGCCGCACTTGCGCGTCGAGACCTGAATTTCAAGCCGACATCGTCGGACCTGGACGCCATCGTCGCCAGCGCCTGGGCCTGGCACAGCCGGGCCGGCCGGGACGCCTGATCAGCGAAGGTCGGGCAACCGACGACCGATGGAGGCCGCCATCTTGCGTCGCCAGCGCGCGCCGGCGCCCGGCCCGGCCTGGACCCGGTCCGGCAGCGCCTGGCTCCACCGCGCCCGCATCGCATCGACCAGGGCGGGGATGCGGTCGTACTGGTGCACGATCGGGCTGATGCCGGCGTCGGGGTTCAGGATCACGCCGTCCTTCACCCGCACCCCTTCGTCGGACATGCCGATGGTGGCGACACGGCGATAGTTGTCCTGAACATCGGCCTCGATCAGTCCATAGCCGACCGCAAAGGCGAGCGACGCCTGATCCACCCCAAAGCCCGCGCCGATCGCCGAGCGGGGAATCGCGCCCAGGGTGACGATCAGTCGGCACAGGCGCGCGATTTCGTCGGCCGGCCCCACGATGGTGCCGGCGCAGATGCAGGGGCGGTCCGACAAGGCCTGGGCCATCGCATCCCCGGCCAGGGCGCGCAGGTGTTTCATCTGGAACCGATGATCCGCCATCCGCCCGCGCTCATATTCGACGAAGACCTCCAGCGTGCGGGGCGCCGGATCGAACGGCGGCGCCTGGAAGACGACGTCGCGGACATCGGTCAGCAGGACGTGACGCAGGTCGGGACGTTGCGCGATGAAGGCGGCGTAGGCGGCGAAGCGCGACACCACCGGCTGGGGCGCCCATTGCGTGTCCTCAGCCACCACCACGGCCTCGACGTCATGGGCGGCCAGAAAGGCCGCCAGGGCCGCATCGTCGCTGACGAACAGGGCGGCCGGCCCCTGGTAAACGGACCGCAGCGAACGGACGAAGGCCTCCACATGCGCAACGCCGTAGCCCGTGGCATACCCCAGAACCATGTCCTGTCCGCCGGCCGCCTGGGCCGCACGAACGGGAGCCATCGCGCCGCCCAGCCAACGAAGGTAGCGCGACCGGGTGATGATCAGGCCTCCTGCGGGCCCATCAGATCGGCGAACCGATCAAACAGATACAGGCTGTCGGCCGGGCCGGGCGAGGCCTCGGGGTGGTGCTGGACGCTGAAGATCGGCTTATCCTTGACCGCGATGCCGCAGTTGGTGCCGTCGAACAGGCTGACGTGGGTTTCGGTCACGGCGTCGGGCAGGCTGTCGCGATCGACGGTGAAGCCGTGGTTCATCGAGACGATCTCGACCTTGCCGGTGGTCAGGTCCTTGACCGGATGATTGGCGCCGTGGTGGCCCTGTTCCATCTTCACCGTCCTGGCGCCCAGGGCCAGGGCCAGCATCTGGTGACCAAGGCAGATGCCCATCAGGGGCCTGCCGCTGGCGACCAGTTTCTGGATTTCCGGCACGGCGTATTCGCCGGTCGCGGCCGGATCGCCCGGACCGTTCGACAGCACGACGCCATCGGGATTGCGTGCCAGAACCTCTTCCGCCGTCGTCGTCGCCGGCACCACGGTGATCCGGGCGCCGGTCGAGGCCAGGGCGCGCAGGATGTTGCGCTTCACCCCATAGTCGATGACCACCACGTCCTTGCGGCCTTGAGACTTCGGGTGACCTTCCGGCCATTCCCACAGGCCCTCGTCCCATTCGAACGCCTGCAGCGTCGAGGCGGGCTTGGCCAGATCCAGACCCACCAGGCCGGTCCATTCGCGCGCCTGGGCGACCAGAGCGTCCAGATCGAATTCGCCGTTCGGATCATGGGCGATGACCGCGTGAGGCGCGCCCTTGTCGCGGATGATCTTGGTCAGGGCGCGGGTGTCCACCCCGGCCAGACCCACCACGCCGCGCCGCTTCATCCAGTCGTCGAAGCTGGCGTCGGACCGATAGTTGGCGGGATCGGTCGGCACATCGCGGAAGATGGCGCCCCGCGCCGAGGTGTCGGCCCCCCCGCCCATCTGTTCGATGTCTTCGACGTTGGTGCCGGTGTTGCCGACGTGCGGGAAGGTGAAGGCCAGGATCTGGCTCATGTAGGACGGGTCGGTCAGGATTTCCTGATAGCCGGTCATGGCGGTGTTGAAGACCACCTCGCCCAGGGCCGAACCGACGGCGCCGACGCCGATCCCCTGCAGGACCGTGCCGTCGGCGAGCGCGAGGACGCCCGTGGCGCCCGGAAGAATCTTCGTCGTCATGGGCGCGCTCCTACACACGAATCCGGCCCGAAAGGCGGCCGGACGCAAACGGCGGCGTCGTTAAGCCCTGCAGTCGCCTGGGTCAACGACCATCGGTGATGGAAGCCGGTCCGATCAGCTGGAAAGTCGCCGTCGCCCCGCCCTGGGCGTGCGGCGCCAGCCACACGTCGAACAGGCCCGGCTCGATGCGCCAGGTCTCGTCCGCCCCGATGAAGCCCAGCTGACGCGGGTTCAGGGTGAAGGTCACCTTCTCGCTCTGGCCCGGACGCAACGACACCCGCTTGAAGTCCTTCAGCAGCCGTCCCGGCTGGGTCAGGCTGGCGACCCGGTCGTGGATGTAGAGCTGCACCAGTTCCTCGGCCGGCCGCTGTCCGGTGTTGGTGACGGTCACGGCGATGTCCAGCGCGCCGGCCCACTGGAGCTGGTCGCTTTCCATCTCAATCGGCCCATAGGTGATCGATCCATAGGTCAGGCCATAGCCGAACGGATAAAGCGCCGTGTTGGTCGTGTCGCGATAGCGGGACTTGTATTCCTCGGTCGCCAGATCGGGATTGGCCGGGCGGCCGGTCGTCTTGCGGTCGTAGGAATAGGGCTGCTGGCCCGACTTGTGCGGGAAGCTGACGGGTAAGCGCGCCGACGGGCCGTGATCGCCGAACAGGACGTCGGCGACGGCATGGCCCATCTGTTCGCCCAGGAACCAGGTCACGACGATGGCCTGGGCGTTTTTGACATTGCCTTCCAGCGCCAGGGCCCGTCCGTTGCGCAGCAGGATGACGATGGGCTTGCCCAGGGCCGTCATGGCGTCGACCAGCGCCATTTGCGGCGCAGGCACGACGATCTCGGTGCGCGACTGGGCCTCGCCCGACATGTTGGTCGCCTCGCCGATGGCCAGGACGATGACGTCGGCGTCGCGGGCGGCCGCGATGGCCTGGTCGATCCCGCCGGCCAGCGGCGTTTCGACGCCCGAACCGCGCGCGATGGTCAGGCGCTGAGGATCGCTCATGGCCGCACGGAAACCGGCCTCCAGCGAGACGCGACGCTCGGGCGCGCCCCAGATGGTCCACGGTCCCCAGACATTGTCCACGTCGTCGGCGAACGGGCCGATCAGGGCGATCTTCTGGCTCTTGTTCAGCGGCAGCAGGCCGTTGTCGTTCTTCAGCAGCACGACCGACTTGCGGCCCGCCTCGCGCGACAGATCGATGTGTTCGCGCGACCCGACTACGGCCTTTTCACGCACCGGGTCGGTCCCGCGATAGGGATCGTCGAACAGGCCCAGGGCCGCCTTGGTGGTCAACAGGCGACGCACCGCCTCGTCCAGCCGGGCCATGGACACCTCGCCCGAGGCCACCAGGCTGGGCAGATGCTCCAGATACAGGCCCGACACCATCGACACATCGACCCCGGCGTTGAACGCCAGCCGGGCGGCGTCGCGGCCGTCCTCGGCGAAGCCGTGGGCCACCAGTTCCTGCTCGGAGGTGTAGTCGGAGACGACGAAGCCCTCGAAGCCCCATTCGCCGCGCAGGATGTCGGTCAGCAGCTTGCGGCTGCCCGAGGCCGGCACGCCGTTGACGTCGTTGAAGGCGCTCATGATCGACAGGGCGCCGGCGTCCACCGCCGCCTTGAACGGCGGCAGGAACACGCCCCGCAGCGTCTGTTCGCTCATGTCGGTCGTGTTGTACTCGACCCCGCCGATGGCTGCGGAATAGCCGGCCATGTGTTTGGCGGTGGCCAGGACGGCGTCGCGGTCATCCAGCCCCTTGTCGCCCTGGAAGCCACGCACGCGGGCGGCGGCCAGCAGGTTGTTCAGCAGCACATCCTCGCCGGCGCCCTCGACATTGCGGCCCCAGCGTTGGTCGCGGGCGACGTCCACCATAGGCGCATAGGTCTGGTGCACCGCCGACGCCGCCGTCTCGACCGCTGCGGCCCGCGCCGTGCGTCGCGCCAGTTCGGTGTCGAAGGCCGCCGCCTCGGCCAGAGGCACGGGGAAGATGGTGGACAGGCCGTGGATCACGTCCGCCGCAAACAGCAGCGGGATCTTCAGCCGGCTTTCCTCCATCGCCACCTGCTGGATGCGGCGGCCCGTCTCGGCGCCGATGCCGTTGAACAGGCTGCCGACCTTGCCTTCGCGGATCAGGGCGGTGACGCGCGCGGGGTCCCCCGTGCCGTCCAGCGGGTTCACCGCCGTGGGCATCCAGCGGAACGGATCGGCCAGCAGGTTCAGCTGCCCCGCCTTCTCCTCGACCGTCATGGCCGCGATCAGATCTTCGATCTTCTGACGGTGACGCGCGACGGTGCGGGCGGTTTCAGCGGAAGCAGGCATGGGGAAGACTCCGGCGCCCATCAGGGCCAAAAGCCCTAGGCCAGACAAGAAATTTCTACGGGAAGCCGCAGGCTTGAGAGGTCGCGTCATTTAAGCTGGCGCTCCTTCCGGGGGACACATCGAGCAGCGAGAGCGCAGGCCTAGCCTCTCGCGCACGACGGCTTCAACCCCCGTCTTCCATGTAAATGATGTAACTGCGCCGCAACCGATCACGCCGCGTTTCGCGAGCCGACGTCAGCCCAGAGATCAACCCAGGGCGATGTCCAGGAACATCATCCCCACCAGACCGATCATCAGGCCGATCATCGACCCTTCGCCCTTGGACTTTTCGCGGGTCTCGGGAATGATCTCGGCGGTGACGACATAGATCATGGCCCCGGCCGCCAGGCCCAGGCCCCACGGCAGGGCGCCGGGCAGCACATCGACCACGCTGGCCCCGATCAGGCCCCCGACCGGCTCGACCAGACCCGAGGCCAGGGCCGCCAGGAAGGCCGGGCCGCGCCCATAGCCCAGGGTGGCCATCGCCGCCGACACGGCCAGCCCCTCGGGCATGTTCTGGATGCCGATGCCGATGGCGGTGGACAGGCCCTGATGCATGTCGCCGCCGCCGAAGCTGACGCCCACGGCCGCGCCTTCGGGGAAGTTGTGCAGGGTGATGGCGATGATGAACAGCCAGATGCGCCGCGACAGGTCGCGCGATCCCGCCGGCCCGATGGCCAGCATGTCCACCGGCGCGAACCGGTTCATCAGCCCGATCACCGTCGCCCCGATCAGCACCGCCGTCCCCATGACCCCGGCCGCCGCCGCCTGGCTGGCCCCGCCCGCCTGCAACACGTCCACGCCGGGAATGATCAGCGAGAAGAAGGACGCCGCCAGCATGACCCCGGCGGCGAAGCCCAGCAGCGCACTCTGGGTCTGAACCCCCGGCCTCTTGATGAACAGCAGCGGCGCGGCGCCGACCGCCGTCATCATGCCCGCCGCCAGACTGCCGAGGCCGCCCGCCGCGATGGGGGCCAGGCCGCCGGAGGCAGGGAAAAGAGATTCCATCATTCGCCTGCATTGCGGTGCGATGCGGCAAGAGACAAGCCCGAATACTCGCGTTAGAGAAACCGTCATGTCCCAGGCCGTCGCCCTCCCCCCGAGCCCAAGCCCTGGAGCTGACGCTGCGTCGGCCCTGGCGGCCGCGCGGCGCGTCGTAGTCAAGATCGGTTCGTCCCTGCTGATCGACGCCGCAACGCGTCAGCCGACGCACGACTGGCTGGCCGCCGTCGCCTCCGATCTGGCCACGCTGAAGGCCGAGGGCCGCGAGGTCATCGTCGTCTCGTCCGGCTCCATCGCCCTGGGGCGCGGGCGTCTTCCCGGCCTGGGCGCGCGGCTGGAGGACAAGCAGGCGGCCGCCTCGGTCGGTCAGTCCCTGCTGATGGCCGCATGGTCCGAGGCCCTGGCTCCGCACGGCCTGATCGCCGGTCAGGTGCTGCTCACCCGAGACGACACCGAACGCCGCCGCCGTTGGCTGAACGCCCGCGCCACGGTCGACGCCCTGCTGGCCCACGGCGTCATCCCCATCGTCAACGAGAACGACACGGTCGCCACCGAGGAAATCCGTTACGGCGACAACGACCGGCTGGCGGCGCGCACGGCCCAGCTGGCGCGGGCGGACCTGCTGATCTTGCTGTCGGACGTGGACGGCCTCTACACCGCCGACCCGCGCCGTGACCCCAGCGCCGCCCACCTGCCCCTGATCGAGACCCTTAGCCCCGACATCCTGGCGATGGGCGGGGGCGCCAACGCCGAGGCGGGCGTGGGAACCGGCGGCATGGCGACCAAGCTGGCGGCGGCCCAGATCGCGCGTTCGGCCGGATGCGCCACCATCATCGCCTCGGGCCAGACCCTGTCCCCGCTGGCCGCTGTTCGCGACGGCGCCCGCGCGACCCTGATCGCCGCGCCCGACGGCCCCATGGCCGCCTACAAGCAGTGGATCGCCGGCAGCCTGTCGCCGGCCGGAACCCTGATGCTGGACGCCGGCGCCGTCACGGCGCTGAAGGCCGGCAAGAGCCTGCTGCCCGCCGGGGTGACGGGCGTGTCCGGCGGCTTCGAGAAGGGCGACTGCGTGCGCCTGATCGACCCGGACGGCCGCTCGGTTGGTGTGGGGCTCGCCGCCTACGCCGCCGACGAGGCCGCGCGCATTCGCGGCCGCCGTTCCGACGAGATCGAGACCCTGCTGGGCTATCGCGGGGCCTCGGTGCTGATCCACCGCGACGACATGGTGCTGGACGACCGATGACCGATCTGAAGACCCGAATGCTGGACCCCCAAATGCTGGAGATGGGCCAGCGCGCCCGCGCCGCCGCAGTCGCCTTGCGCGAAGCCCCCGCCGACGCCCGCACCCGCGCGCTGGAAATCCTGTCCGCAAAGCTGGCGGCGGCCGAACCCGCCCTGTTGGCCGCCAACGCCCGCGACGTGGACGCCGCCCGCGCCAATGGCATGACCGAGGCCCTGATCGACCGGCTGTCGCTGACCCCCGCCCGCGTCGCCGGCATGGCCCAAGCCGTGGCGACCATCGCCACAGTGCCCGACCCCCTCGGCGTCGAGACCGAACGCTGGACCCCCGCCAACGGCCTGGATATCGCCCGCGTCCGCACCCCCATCGGCGTGCTGGGCGTGATCTACGAGAGCCGCCCCAACGTCACCGCCGACGCCGCCGCCCTGTGCATCCGCTCGGGCAATGCGGCCATCCTGCGCTGCGGCTCGGACTGCCTGCAATCGTCGCTGGCCATCGCCGCCCTGATCGCCGAGGCTTTAGCCGAGGCTGGCCTGCCCGCCGACGCGGTGCAGTTGGTCGACACCCCCGACCGCGAGGCCGTGGGGCTGATGCTGACCGGCCTGGACGGCGCCATCGACGTGATAATTCCGCGCGGCGGCAAGAGCCTGGTCGCCCGTGTTCAGGCCGAGGCCCGCACGGCGGTGCTCAGCCATCTGGAAGGCTTGAACCACACCTATCTGCACCACGCCGCCGATGTGGACGCCGCCCGCGCCATCGTCCTGAACGCCAAGATGCGGCGCGTCTCGGTGTGCGGCGCGACCGAGACCCTGCTGGTGGACCGCGAGGCCGCCCAGCGCCTGCTGCCGCCCGTCGCCGCCGACCTGATCGCCGCCGGCTGCGAACTGCGCGGCGACGCCGACGCCTGCGCCCTGGTCCCCGCCATGATCCCGGCGACGGAGGCCGACTGGACCACCGAATACTTGGCCCCCATCCTGGCGGTGCGGATCGTGGACGATCTGGACGCCGCCACCGACCACATCGCCCGCTACGGATCGGGCCACACCGAGGCCATCGTCACCACCGACACGGCCGCCGCCGAACGTTTCGCCGCCAGGGTGGACAGCGCCATCGTCCTGATCAACGCCTCGACCCAGTTCGCCGACGGCGGCGAGTTCGGCTTCGGCGGCGAAATCGGCATCTCCACCAACCGCCTGCACGCCCGCGGCCCCGTCGGCGCGGAGCAGCTGACCACCTACAAATACGTCGTGCGCGGCCAAGGCCAGATCAGGCCCTGACCTTTCTCCCTCCCCGTCCGGGGAGGGTGGCTGAGCCGCAGGCGAAGCCGGGTGGGGGCGGCCCAGCAATGCATTCCTGAACGAAAAGAGGCGGCTCGTTTCCGAGCCGCCCCCACCCGGTCGCTCACGCGACCTCCCTCCCCCGCAGGGGGAGGGAGATTAGTGCGTCACCTCAGCCACGTTGCGGCAGAGCATAGGCGATCACGTAATCGCCCTCCGGCGTCTCCATGAAGTGATGGCCGGCGGCGACGATCACCAGATACTGGCGGCCGTTCTGCTCATAGATCATAGGGTTGGCCTGGCCGCCCGCAGGCAGGACGTCGGACCAGACGGTCTTGCCGGTATCGATGTCGATGGCGCGGATCAGGTCGTCGGTCGCCGCAGCGATGAAGATCAGCCCGCCCGCCGTGACCACCGACCCGCCGTTGTTCGGCGTGCCGATCTCCAGCGGCAGATGCGAGGCGATGCCCCACGGGCCATTCTTGCGCGCCGTGCCGAACGGACGGTCCCACAGGGTCTTGCCCGAGCGCATGTCGATGGCGGTGATGCCGCCGTACGGAGGCTCCTTGCACAGCAGACCGGTCCACTTCACCCGCCAGCCGGCGTTCACGTCGATGGCGTAGGGCACGCCGATTTGCGGATCGCCGGCGCCTTCGCCCTTGGACAGGCTGCCGCCGCGTTCGGCCGCTTCCTTCTGTTGCTGGATGTAGCGGGGGTCGTCGCGCGGGAACCAGCCCTTCTCGTTCGCCTCGGCGCGCGGCACCAGCCGGTTGTAGTTGGGCATGTCGTTATAGTTGGCGACGATCACGCCGCGCGCCGGATCGACCGCCACGCCGCCCCAGTCCGAACCGCCATTATAGCCCGGATAGTTGATGTAGTGGTTGGTCGAGGGCGGGGTGTAGTAGCCCTGATAGTTCGCCTTCTTGAAGTTGATGCGGCACATCATCTGATCGATCGGCGACATGCCCCACATGTCCGCCTCGACCAGGTTCGGCTTGCGCAGGGTGGCGAACAGCGAGAACGGCTGGGTCGGCGAACGCTGGCCCTGCTCGGTTCCGCCGGTGGTGGGAACGCGACGCTCCTCGACGCCATGCAGCAACTGGCCGGTGGCGCGATTGAACACATACATGTCGCCCTGTTTGGTCGGCAGCAGCAGGGCCGGCACGACCCCGCCCGCCGTGGGGAAGTCGATCAGGGTCGCCTGCGAGCCGTGGTCGAAGTCCCAGACGTCGTTATGGACGGTCTGATAGTGCCAGCGTGGCTTGCCTGTGGTCACGTCCAGCGCAACCAGGGAGGTCGAATACTGCTTTTCCAGCGGGCGGCGCGAGCTGGACCAGTAGTCGGCGGCCGAGTTGCCCATCGGCAGATAGACCAGGCCCAGGGCCTCGTCCGCTGTGGCCGTCGTCCACATGTTCGGCGTACCCGGCGTATAGGTCTCCCCTTCGGGCGGCAGGCCGTTCCGGTCGGGACGCATCATGTCCCAGGCGAACCGCAGTTCGCCGGTCTCGACATCGAACCCCTGGATCACGCCGGAGGCGTTCCAGCGCTTCTGGCCGTCCAACACCTGGTGTCCGGTGACGATCACACCGCGCACAATGACCGGGGCCGAGGTGATCGACACCATGCCGGGATAGGGGTCGCCCATGCCCTGCTTGATACTGACCGCACCGTTCTGGCCAAAGGCCGGGCAGGGGCGGCCCGTCCGGGCGTCCACGGCGATGATCCGGCCGTCCAGCGTGCCTTCGATGATCTTGACGGCGCAGGGTTGGGCGGGGTCGGCGTTGGCGCGCGCGTGATAGGTCACGCCCCGGCAGGCGGCGGTGTAGGGGATCTGGTCGTCGGCGACCTGGGGATCATAGGTCCACTTCTGCTGGCCGGTTGCCGCGTCCAGCGCGAACATCTTGTTGCGCGCTGAGCAGAGATAGACCGTGCCGCCGATCTTCAGCGGCGTCGTCTCGGCGCCCCAGCGTTCGCCCGGCAGGTCGCCGGTGCGGAAGGTCCAGGCCCGTTCAAGTCCGCCGACATTGTCCTTGTTGATCTGGGTGAGCGGTGAATAGCGCTGGGCGCTGTCGGTGCCGCCCCAGGCGGGCCAGTCGGCGCCGGTCTTCAGCAGGGCGGGGTCGTTGTAGCCGCCTCGCGCGTCGGGCACCGGACTGAGCACCTGAGCCTTGTTGGCTTGAGCCACGACGAGGCCGAAGACGACGGTCAGGACCGCAAGGCCGAGCGCGCCGCCGCCAGCCAGCTTGCCGCCGCCGCGCTTCTTCAGCACGGGAAGCGTCGCGATGACGAGGAACATCAGCACTAGGGGGCCGACCAGACGCGGCACCAGGGCCCAACCGTTCAGTCCCTTTTCCCACAACGCCCACAGCAGGGTGAAGACAAAGGCTCCAGTGTAGATCCAGGCGCCTCTGACATCGCGAAAGATGAGGAAGACCCCGGCGGCGAGCAGGGCCAGGCCGGCGATCAGATAGTACCAAGAACCCCCGAGGGTCACGAGCTGAACACCACCAATAGTCAAAACGAGACCAATTAAGGCGAGCAGAATGCCCAGGAGGAGCGTCAGCCATCCTCCTAGACCGGCTGGAGTTGTCCATCGTGGCATGTAGGCCCCCTTTGGCTGCTGTGAGAGAACAGCAACGCTCCGAAACACCGTCGGTTCCTAATTGTCGCACCCTGGAACTAAATGCTTGCGCAAATATCGCAGCATTGCCAGCAATGAAATTATTGCGACGGCATGAGACTTGGATTATTTTTGCGTTCTTGCCTAGGTAAGAACCGTTCACACAAACGGTAATTGCGCAACTCCGCCATTTTGCGGCATATGCGCCCCATGCATAAGATTCTGAAGCAAGGCGGAACTTTCGTCGTCGAACCGCGCCGCCTGCCCAAGGCCACAGCCGAACTGCGCGCGCGCGGTTTCGGCGAGATCACGATTCCGCCGTCCACAGAGACGGCCGAGAAACAGGCGTCGCGCTGCACCGACTGCGGCGTGCCCTTCTGCCAGAACGCTTGCCCGCTTCAGAACAACATCCCCGACTGGCTGCGCCTGTCGGCCGAAAACGAGCCGCGCGAGGCCTGGCGCGTCGCGGCCCTGACCTCGACCATGCCCGAAATCTGCGGCCGCATCTGCCCGCAGGACCGGCTGTGCGAGGGCTCATGCACCTTGAACCAGTCCGGCTGGGACGCCGTCACCATCGGCTCGGTCGAGGCCTGGCTGGGCGACCAGGCCTTCGCCAACGGCTGGGTCGAACCGATCCGTCCGGCGGCAGAACGCGGCGAGACCGTCGGCATCGTCGGCGCGGGCCCGGCCGGCATGGCCGCCGCCGACCGTCTGCGCAGCGAAGGCTATCAGGTCACCGTCTATGACCGTCACGACCGGGCCGGCGGCCTGCTGATCTACGGCATCCCCGGCTTCAAGCTGGACAAGCACGTCGTCCAGCGCCGCGTGGATCGTCTGACCGACGGCGGCGTCCAGTTCGCGCTTGACTGCGAGGTCGGCAAGGACGTGACCCTGACCGAGCTGCGCGACCGCCACGACGTCGTCCTGCTGGCCATGGGCGTCTATCAACCCCGCATCCTGTCGGCGCCGGGCCGGGGTCCGGATTCGACCGTCGCGGCCCTGTCCTATCTGACGCACCAGAACCGTCGCGACCTGGGCGACGCCGAGGAAGACGGCTGGCACGAGGCGCGCGGCAAGCGGGTGGTTGTGATCGGCGGCGGCGACACCGCCATGGACTGCGTCCGCACCGCCGTGCGCCAGGGCGCGGCCTCGGTCACCTGCCTGTATCGTCGCGACCGCGAGAACATGCCCGGCTCGGCCCGCGAGGTCGTCAACGCCGAGGAAGAAGGCGTCGTCTTCGAATGGCTGGGCGCGCCGAAGGCCCTGCTGTCTCAGGGCGACAAGGTCACCGGCGTCCGCGCCGCGCGCATGCAGCTGACCGAAGCCGCCCCCGGTCAGCGTCGCGACATCGTGCCCGTTCCCGGCGCCGACTTCGACATTCCGGCCGACATCGTCATCGAGGCCCTGGGCTTCTCGCCCGAGCCGTTCGCGGCGCATGAGCCCGATCTGCGCCTGCGCGACGACGGCACCATCAAGGTCGGCTCCATCAGCTTCGCCACCAGCCTGCCCGGCGTGTTCGCCGCCGGCGACGCGGTGCGCGGCGCCTCCCTGGTCGTCTGGGCCGTCCGCGAAGGCCAGGACGCCGCCGCCGAGATCGACCGCTACTTCAAGACCCGCACCGAGGAGGTCGCGGCATGACCGATTGGCTGAACAAGTACGAAGAGACCCGCGACCGCCTGGAAGCCGGCCACGCCTATGATCGCGCCTCCGAGCGCGACGCCTGCGGCGTGGGCCTGATCTGTTCCATCGACGGCACGCCGCGCCGCGACGTGGTCGAATATGCGATCCGCAGCCTGAAGGCCGTCGCCCACCGGGGCGCGGTCGATCCTGACGGCCTGTCGGGCGACGGGGCCGGCATCATGGCCGAACTGCCCCAGGGCTTCTTCGCCGACCAGGTGGCCTCCATCGGCCAGTCCCTGCGGCCCGGCCCGATCTGCGTCGGCCAGGTCTTCCTGCCGCGCACCGACCTGGGCGCCCAAGACCGCGCCCGCGCCATCGTCGAGACCGAGGCCCTGCGCGCCGGCTTCTGGATCTATGGCTGGCGCCAGACGCCCATAGACCTGTCGGTCGTGGGGACCAAGGCCGGGGCGACCCGGCCCGAGATCGAACAGATCATGCTGGCCCCGCCGCTGGACGACGCAGGCGAACCTCTGAACGGCGAGGCGCTGGAGCGCGAACTGTACCTTTGCCGCCGCCGCATCGAGAAGACGGTCAAGACCGAGAACCTGGCCGCCGTCTACATCTGCACCCTGTCCGCGCGCTCCATCGCCTACAAGGGGATGGTGCGGGCCGAACTGTTGGGGAACCTGTATCCCGACCTGGAGGATCCGCGCTTCGTCTCGGCCTACGCCGTCTTCCACCAGCGCTATTCGACCAACACCTTCCCTGAATGGAAGCTGGCCCAGCCCTTCCGGATGATGGCCCACAACGGCGAGATCAACACGCTGAAGGGCAACCTCAACTGGATGAAGTCGCACGAGATCCGCATGGCCGCCCAGGCCTTCGGCGACCGCGACCGCGAGGTGAAGCCGGTGGTCCAGCCGGGCGGGTCCGACAGCGCCGCCCTGGACAATGTCATGGAGGTGCTGGTCCACGCCGGTCGCCCCGCCCCCATGGCCAAGGCCCTGCTGATCCCCGAGGCCTGGGCCAAGGACGACGTGGTCATGCCCCCCGAGCACCGGGCCTTCTACGCCTATTGCAACGCCGTCATGGAGCCGTGGGACGGCCCGGCCGCAATCTGCGCCGCCGACGGTCGCTGGATCGTGGCGGGCAAGGACCGCAACGGCCTGCGCCCCCTGCGCGCGGTCGAGACCGTCGATGGCCTGCTGATGGCTGGCTCCGAAGCCGGGCTGGTGCCGATCCCCGAAAGCCGGGTGAAGCGCCGCCTGCACATCGGCCCCGGCAAGCTGATCGCCGTCGATATGAAGCACGGCCGTCTGTACGACGAGCAAGAGGCCATCGACGCCCTGTCCGCCGCCCACCCCTATACCGAGTGGCTGGACAATATGGTCGATCTGGAGCCGATCATCGGCCCCGGACCGGAACCCCGCTCGGCCTCGGGCGAGGCCCTGACCCGGCGTCAGATCGCCGCCGGATACAGCCGCGAGGACCTGGACCTGCTGCTGGACGCCCTGGTGCGCGACGGCAAGGAGGCGGTGGGCTCGATGGGCGATGACGCCCCGCCCGCCGTCCTGTCGGCCCTGCCCCGCCCCCTGAGCCACTATTTCCGCCAGAACTTTTCGCAGGTCACCAACCCGCCCATCGACCCGCTGCGCGAAGCGGGCGCGATGAGCCTGAAGACCCGGTTCAAGAACCTGGGCAATATCCTGGCCGAGGAAGAGGCCCAGACCGACGTCTTCGTGCTGGACAGCCCGGTCCTGACCAACGGCATGTACGAGCGGATGGTCGAGACGGTCGGGGCCGGTTCGACCGTGGTCATCGACTGCAGCTATGACACCCCGTCACAAGACGCCCGTCCTGGGGCCGGCCTGCGCGCGGCGCTAGACCGGATCATGGACGAGGCCGAGGCCGCCGCCCGCGACGGCGCGGCCCTCATCGTGCTGACGGATCAGGCAGGGGCAGTGGATCGCCTGGCCGCGCCGATGATCCTGGCCACGGCCGGGGTTCACGGCCGCCTGACCAAGGCGGGCCTGCGCTCCTATTGCTCCATCGTCGTGCGCACCGCCGAGACGCTGGATCCGCACGGGTTCGCGGTCCTGGTCGGGGTGGGCGCCACCACCGTCAACGCCTGGCTGGCGCAGGACCTGTTCCAGGAGCGTCTGGACCGCGGCCTGTATCCCGGCCTGACGCTGCGCGACGCCTGTCTGAACTACAAGGCCGGCATCGAGGCGGGCCTGCTGAAGACCCTGGCCCGCAAGGGGATCAGCGTCATCTCCGCCTATCGCGGCGGCTGCGAGTTCGAGGTGCTGGGCCTGTCGCGCGCTCTGACAGCCGAGTTCTTCCCCGGCGCACCGTCGCGCATCTCGGGCATCGGCCTGGCCGGTCTGGAGCAGGCGGCGATGAAGCGTCACAAGGTGGCCTGGGGCGAGGCCCTGCCCTCCCCCGCCATCGGCGGCTTCTTCAAGATCCGCTCGGGCGGCGAGGCCCATGCCCACGAGGCCAAGACCATCCACCTGCTGCAGGACGCCTGCAACCGGGGCGACTATCGCCGCTTCAAGCAGTTCTCCGAGGTCGTCCGCGCCCAGGCCGACCTGTCCTTGCGCGACCTCTTGGACTTCCGCGAAGGCGTCGCCATTCCGCTGGATCAGGTCGAGAGCGTGTCGGACATCCGCCGCCGCTTCCTGACCCAGGCCATGTCCCTGGGCGCGCTTGGTCCCGAGGCGCATGAGACCCTGAACATCGCCATGAACCGCATCGGCGCCCGCTCGGTTTCGGGCGAGGGCGGCGAGGATCCCGAACGCTATCACCCGCGTCCGAACGGCGACGACGCCAACTCGGTGGTAAAACAGGTGGCCTCGGGCCGGTTCGGCGTCACCGCCGAATATCTGAACCAGTGCCGCGAGATCGAGATCAAGGTGGCCCAAGGCGCCAAGCCCGGCGAGGGCGGCCAGCTGCCCGGCTTCAAGGTCACCGAGTTCATCGCCCGGATGCGCCACGCCGTGCCCGGCACCACCCTGATTTCCCCGCCGCCGCACCACGACATCTATTCGATCGAGGACCTGGCCCAGCTGATCTATGATCTGAAGGCCATCAACCCCGATGCGCGGGTGACGGTGAAACTGGTGTCCGCCTCGGGCATCGGCGCCATCGCCTCGGGCGTGGCCAAGGCCAATGCCGACGCCATCCTGATCGCCGGCCACAACGGCGGCACCGGCGCCTCGCCCCAGACCTCGATCAAACACGCCGGCCTGCCGTGGGAGATCGGCTTGGCCGAGGCCCATCAGGTGCTGACGCTGAACAATCTGCGCGGCACGGTGACGCTGCGCACCGACGGCGGGGTCCGTACCGGCCGTGACGTCGTCATCGCCGCCATGCTGGGCGCGGAAGAATACGGCGTCGGCACCGCCGCCCTGATCGCCATGGGCTGTCTGATGGTGCGCCAGTGCCATTCCAACACCTGCCCCGTCGGCGTCTGCTCCCAGGACGACCGGCTGCGCGAAAAGTTCACCGGCACCCCCGACAAGGTGGTCAATCTGTTCACCTTCATCGCCGAGGAGACCCGCGAGATCCTGGCCTCCATCGGCGCGCGCACGATGGACGAGATCATCGGCCGCACCGACCTGCTGCGTCAGGTCCGTCGCGGCGGCTCGCACCTGGACGACCTGGACCTGAACCCCCTGCTGGTTCAGGTGGACGAGGGCGCGGCCGGCAAATGGGCCGACAAGACGACCCGCAAGCCCATCGCCGACAGCTTGGACGCGCGAGTGCTGCAGGACGCCGTCCGCTTCCTGGATCGCGGCCAGACGCTGGAACTGTCCTATCCGCTGAACAACACCCAGCGCACGGTCGGCGCCGCCGTCTCGTCCGCCATCGTGCGGCGCTTCGGCCCTCAGGGTCCGGCCGGTCGTCTGAAGCTGCGTCTGGAAGGCATCGCCGGCCAGAGCTTCGGCGCCTTTGCGGCCAAGGGTCTGGAACTGCACCTGACGGGCGAGGCCAACGACTATGTCGGCAAGGGCCTTTCGGGCGCCGAGATCTCGGTCAGGACGCCCGAATGGCGCGAGGATCAGCTGATCTGCGGCAACACCACCCTGTATGGCGCCACCTCCGGCCGGCTGTTCGTGGCCGGCGCGGCGGGCGAGCGGTTCGCGGTGCGCAACTCGGGCGCCGAGGCCGTGGTCGAGGGCCTGGGCGCGCACGGCTGCGAATATATGACCGGCGGTCGGGTGGTCGTGCTGGGCTCGGTCGGCTGGAACCTGGCGGCGGGCATGAGCGGCGGCGAGTTGTTCGTGCTGGACCAGCCGGGCTTTGCAGAGCGGGCCCTGAACGGCGACCTGGCGGGCGTGTCCGACATCGACGCAGCGGCGGCCGAACGGCTGCGCGGCCTGGTCGAGTCGCATCTGGCGGCGACCGCATCCCCGCTGGCCCGACGCCTGCTGGGCGACTGGGACAACACGCTGCAAAGGTTCGTGCGCATCGTTCCGCTGACGGACATTGTCACCCGGTCGGAACGGCTTAAGACTTCCGCCTGACCTCGTTTTCTTCCTCTCCTCCCCGAGACGAATCCATGACCCGACACGCCGCCCTCGCCGCCACACTTGTCGCCGGGGCGGCGTCGCTGGCGTCTCCCGTTCTCGCCGCGCCCGCCCTGCTGGCGCACCAGGCGCCGCTGGTGATCGACAATGCTGCGACGGCGTGGATCCTGACCTCGACGGCGCTGGTGCTGCTGATGACCCTGCCGGGCCTGGCGCTGTTCTACGGCGGCATGGTGCGCAAGAAGAACATCATCAGCGTCATCGCCCAGTCGGCGGCCGCCTTCGCCATCGTTTCGGTGCTGTGGTTCCTGGTCGGTTACAGCTTGTCGTTCGGCAAGGGACCGGATGCGATCAACGGCTTCATAGGCGGGGTCCAGGCGGCCTTCCTGAACGGGGTGACGGCTCAGACCGCCCACAGCCTGCTGCCCGGCCTGCCCGAGCTGCTGTTCGTCAGCTTCCAGATGACCTTCGCCATCATCACCCCGGCCCTGATCGCCGGCGCCTTCGCCGAGCGGATGAAGTTCTCGGCCAGCCTGTTGTTCTTCGCCCTGTGGCACCTGATCGTCTATGCGCCGATCTGTCATCAGGTCTGGGGCGGCGGCTATCTGGGCGGGTTGGGCGTGCTCGACTTCGCGGGCGGGGCGGTGGTCCACGTCAATGCGGGCGTCGCCGGCCTGGTCTGCGCCCTGGTGCTGGGGCCGCGTCACGGTTTCGGGCGCGACAATATGGCCCCCGCCAACCTGGTCTACAGCGCCATCGGCACCGGCCTGCTGCTGGTCGGCTGGCTGGGCTTCAACGCCGGGTCAGCGGGCGCGGCGGATGCTTTGGCCGCCACGGCCGCCTTCAACACCATCCTGGCCGCGGGCGCTGCGGCGCTCGGCTGGATGACCATCGAATGGTTCGACCGCAAGCGCCCGACCCTGCTGGGCCTGTTGTCCGGCGTCGTCGGCGGCCTGGTCGCCATCACCCCCGCCGCCGGCTTCGTCGATCCCAAGGGCGCCTTCTTCATCGGCCTGATCGCCGGCCCGGCCTGCTATGCGGGCGCGGTCTGGCTGAAGCGGGCATTGAAATACGACGACACCCTGGACGCCTTCGGCGTGCACGGCGTCGGCGGCATCGTCGGCGCCCTGTTGACCGGCGTCTTCGCCACCACGACCGTCAACGCCCTGTCGGACGGCGCCACCGTGTGGAAACAGGCCGTCGGCCTGGGCGGTGTCATCGTCTGGAGCGCGGCCGGCACCTTCGTCGTCCTGATGATCTGCAAGTTCACCACCGGCCTGCGCGTGACCAGGGACGAAGAGGTCGAGGGGCTGGACTATACCCAGCACGGCGAGGCCATCCACTGACCCCACAGGTGGGGGCGGTTGATCCCGCCCCCGTCCGCCCCCATCTTCATCTGTGACGGAAGGTCTTGCCGATTGCGGGGGACCGGCCGCTCGGTCGCTTTATTCGAGGACCCAGATGACGACGACGCGCACCATCCTGTTCGACAGCCCCTTCCTGCTGGGGTTCGACCACACCCGCGCCCTGATCGACCGCGCCGCCAAGGCCGCGGCCGAGAGCTATCCGCCCTACAATGTCGAACAGATCGGCGACGCCGGCGTGCGCATCAGCCTGGCGGTGGCCGGGTTCGCGCCGGACGAGTTGGCCATCACCCTTGAGGGGCGCCAGCTTACCATCGGGGGCAAACGGGACGACGCGGGCAAGGGCGAACAGGCCTTCCTGCACCGCGGCATCGCCGCACGCGGCTTCGTGCGCAGCTTCGTCCTCGCCGACGGGCTGGAGGTCCGGGGCGCCCGGCTGGAACACGGCCTGCTGCACGTCGATCTGATCCGTCCCGAGGCCGAGCGCCAGGTGCGGCGAATTCCCATCACGGTCGGCTGAAAAGCATAGCCGTTCGAACCGCCCGGCGATCCGGGCGTTGTCAAAATGAAGGAGGCGGTCCTAATGACGCCGATGACGATGACCAAGGAAGATTTTGCAGGACTGGGCGCGCCCGACCTCGTCTATGTGCGCGAGATCAAGGCCTCGGACCTGCTGGAAGAGGCGGTCGAAATCAAGGATGTGAGCATCGACCCCAGCCAGTCCCTTTACGCCGTCCACAGCGCCGACGGCGAACGTCTGGCGGTCATGCTGGACCGCGATACCGCCTTCGCCGCCGCCGTGGCGCACGAGCTGGAGCCGGTTTCGGTTCACTGACGGGCGGCGGACGGCCGCCTGTCAGGCGGCCGTGGCGGGCGTCTTGTCCGTCACGAACAGCGCTCTGATCGCATCGGGGGTACGCGCCTGGCGCAGTTGCTCGCGCAGTTCGGGCGAGCGCAGGGCGCGCGACACCGCCGCCAGCGCCCTCAGATGTTCTGCCCCGGCCGCAGGCGGGGCGAACAGGCCGAACAGCAGGTCGACCGGACGGTCGTCCACCGCCTCATAGGCCACCGGCGCATCCAGACGCACGAACACCGCGACGACGCGGTCGATCTCGCTCAAGCGGGCGTGAGGGACGGCGATGCCCGACCCCAGTCCCGTCGATCCCAGGGCCTCGCGCTCCATCAGGGCGTCGAAGATCCGGCTCTCTTCAATGTTAAGAACGTTCGACGCGGCCTCTGCGAGCGCATGAAGGGCCTGTCGTTTCGAGGAGGCTCCGCCGCGCAGCACGATGCCCTTGGGCGCGAGCAAATCACCGATGTCCATCAAGACAACCTCAATACACGCAGACGACCCGGCGCGGGCGCCCCTTTAGAGGGTCCCGCGCCGAAGTCAAACTAAGCCGTTAGTTGACGGCGCCGTTGGCCTTGGCCGCGCCGTTGGCTCCGGCGGTCCGTTCAGGGTCGATCCAGCCCACGTTTCCGTCCGGGCGCCGATAGACGACCGACAGTCCGCCGTGCGCCGCATTGCGGAACAGCACGACCGGATAGCCCGTCATGTCCAGCTCCAGCACCGCGCGGCCGACCGTGATGGTGCGGATTTCGTGCTCGGTCTCGGCGATGACCATGCCCACCGGCGGCGGGCCGTCGTTCTCGCCCGTGTCGCCGAAGACGTCGTCCTCCACGCTGTCGGGATCGCGCAGCACGATGCTGCGTGCGACTTCGCGGGCGGCGTTCTCGGTCTTCTCGGGCGACAGACCCTTGGGTCCGATGTGGTGATCCTTGAGCCGACGCTTGTAGCGACGAACCCGCTTTTCGAGCCGATCCAGCGCCTCGGTGAAGGCGGAATGGGCGTCGCCGCCCATGCCGGTCGTCACCAGGGTCTGGCCCGACGCGAGGCGGACCCAACAGTCCACCTTGAAGTTGTGGCCGTCCTTGGACACCACGACTTCGGCGTCTTCACCGCCTCGGGCGAAGTATTTTCCGACCCCGTCTTCGAGTTCCTGGGAGATGCGCGAGCCTAACGCTTCGCCGACATCCACTTGCTTGCCGCTGACTTGGACTTGCATGCGGATAGAACGCTCCCGACCGCATTTGGTGTCAATCGGGATCACCGTTTTGTGGTCACGCTTGCCCGTCCGACTTCAGGCGGTCTTCAGCATCCTGCGGCGTTCGACGGAGGATGGAATCCTCAAGGCTTCCCGATACTTGGCGACCGTGCGGCGGGCGATGTCGATGCCCGTCTCCTTCAGGATTTCGACGATGCGGTCGTCGGACAAAACGTCGCCGCCCAGGCCTTCGTCATCGATCATCGTCTTTATCCGATGCCGGACGGCTTCGGCCGAGTGGGTCGAGGCGCCGTCCACCGACTGGATGGCGGCGGTAAAGAAGAATTTCAGCTCGAACACCCCACGCGGGGTCGAGACATATTTGTTCGAGGTGACGCGGCTGACCGTCGATTCGTGCATGCCGATGGCGTCCGCCACCGTCTTCAGGTTCAGCGGCCGCAGGAACTCCACGCCGAAGGCCAGGAAGGCGTCCTGCTGGCGCACGATTTCGGACGACACCTTCAGAATGGTCTTGGCCCGCTGGTCCAGCGACTTGACCAGCCAGTTGGCCTGGGCGGCGCAGTCAGCGACGAAGGTCTTTTCCGTATCGGACCTCGCGCCCGCCTGGACCAGGCCGTGATAGCGCTTGTCCACCAAGAGGCGCGGAAGGGTGTCGGCGTTCAGCTCGACCCGCCAGCCGCCGGCCGGATCAGGCCGCACATGCACATCGGGCACCACCGTCTGGGCCGGTTCGCCGCCAAAGCCGGCGCCGGGGCGCGGCGTCAGCGCCTTCAGCTCGGCGATCATGTCCGTCAGGTCCTCGCCATCGACGTCGCAGACCTTCTTCAGCCCCGCAAGGTCGCGCCTGGCCAGCAGGTCCAGATTGTCCAGCAGGGCCGCCATCGCGGGGTCGAACCGATTGCGCTCGATCAGCTGCAGCTTCAGGCATTCCGGCACCGAGCGCGCCATGACGCCGGTCGGTTCGAACCCGTGGCAGACGGCCAGAACCGCCTCGATCCGCTCCAGCGACACGCCCAGCCGGTCTGCGAACTCGCTCAGCTCGCCGCGCAGATAGCCGCCTTCGTCCGTCGCATCGATCAGGGTCATGGCGACGCCGTGGTCGGCGACCGAAAACCCGGCCGAGGAGGCTTGGGCCTGAAGATGTTCCCACAGGGTGAGCTCGTGCGCGTCCGGCCGTTCGCCGTCGCCCTCGAACATCTGACCGCCCTTGCCGGCGCTGGACCAGTCCGACAGGCCCGGTTGGGCCTCGTCGGTCATCCGGTCGCTGGTGCGCTCGCCCGGCGCCGCGTCGCCGTAGACATCGTCCGAGCCCGCGTCCATCGAGGCGACGGACTCATGCCCCACCCCGTCGCCGAACGACATCTCGCCGTCCGCCGTCGCCTCGACCCGCTCGACCGGCTCGGGCGTCTCGCCTTCCGGCTCGTCGCGTTGCAGCAGCGGATTGCGCTCCAGCTCGGCCTCGACGAAGTCCTCAAGCTCGAGGTTGGACAGTTGCAGCAGCTTGATCGCCTGCTGCAGCTGGGGCGTGATGACCAGCCCCTGCCCCTGCCTGACCTCTAACCTTTGCCCGATCACGTTCGATTATCCCGTCGAGCCGCCAACTGGCCCGAAACTTGCTGGGCAGAATGTCGCCTAAACGGTTAACGTCAGACAAACGTCGTCTTGTCTCCTCCCTGTCGCGTAGCGACGGGGAGGTGGCGCGGCGCGTCTTCGCGTCGTGACGGAGGGGCTTTTTGGCCGCATCACAGGCGTCCGTGGAGCTTCCAGAGCCCCTCCATCACTTCGTGGTCCCCCTCTCCATTGCATGGGGAGGAGACATTTGGATCAAACGTAGTTTTCGCCCAGATACACCCGACGCACTTCGGGGTCGTGAACCGCCTCGTCCGAGGTGCCTTCGAACAGCACCGCGCCGTTCGAGATGATCGAAACCCGATCGGTGATGTCCAGCGTCTCGCGCACATTGTGGTCGGTGATCAGCACGCCGATGCCTTGCCCGGCCAGATAGCGGATCACGTTGCGGATGTCGGCGATGGCCAGGGGGTCGATGCCCGCGAAGGGTTCGTCCAGCAGCATGAAGGACGGCCGTCCAGCCAGCGCCCGCGCGATCTCGACCCGCCGACGTTCGCCGCCCGACAGGGCCGTGGCTCTGGCATGACGCAGGTGGTCGATGTGCAGTTCGTGCAGCAGCCGGTCGGTCTCGACGCCGATCTGGTTGGCCGGATAGTTCAGCTCGACCACCGAGCGGACGTTCTGCTCCACCGTCATGCCGCGAAAGATCGAGGCTTCCTGCGCCAGATAGCCCAGCCCCATGCGGCTGCGCTGGTACATAGGCTGGCCCGTGATGTCCTCGCCGTCCAGCCAGATCGAGCCGGCATCCGGCGGGATCAGACCGGTGATCATGTAGAAACAGGTCGTCTTGCCCGCGCCGTTCGGCCCCAACAGGCCCGCGACTTCGCCGCGCTGAACCGTCAGGGACACGTCGCGCACCACCTGCCTCTGGCCGAAGGCGCGGGCGATGTTGCGCACCCGCAGCCCCTTTTCGGCAGGGGCGACTTCCGGCTGCGGCGTCGTCGCCGGCCGGTCGTCCAGGTTCAGGGCTGACAGTTCCTTGCGCGCCAAATGCTCAGGTCCAGACGGCCGACGGCCTCAGTTTGCGTTGGGGTAGAAGACGCCCTGCACACGGTTGCCGGCTGCGCCACGTGGCGCGCCGTCCATCCGGGCCGTCTCGGTGTTGACGTTATAGACCAGGCGCGAGCCCGTCAGGACGTTCTTGCCCTGGGTCAGGACGACATTGCCCGTCACCACGATCTCGCCGCTGCCCAGATTATAGACGGCGCCGTCGCCGCGCATCGACTGGTCGGGGGTGACGAAATAGACCGTGCCGGAGGCCTCGGCCCGTTGCAGGTCGCCGCCTTCGCCGCTGACCAGGGTCAGGGTGTCGGCGCGAAAGCGGTTGCCGCCCTGGGTCGCCTCGGCGCGTCCCCGCAGGATTATGCGGTTGGGGCCATATTCCACCGTGTCGGCGCCATAGGCGACCGGCTGGTTCGTTGTCTGGGCGGACGACGATTGGGCGTCGCCGATCGTCGGCAGGGCCAGGACCGTCACGGCTGCGATCGCCGCCAGGCTGTTCGAAATCTTCGTCATGATCATCCGCCTGACCCCGTGGGCGTCAGCACGCCCTTCACCTTGTTGTCGCCCGCGCCCTCGAAAACGACGCGCTGGCCCTGATCATAGATCGCATAGGACGATGCGTTGATGGTTCCAATAGGGCCTGAACCCTGAACGCCCTTTGAACCCGTGACGATTCCGGTCGACGTATCGACCACCGCCTCGGGCGTAGTCAGCACGAAGCCCGTCCCGCCGTCAGAGATTCGCACGTTCGGCCCGATGGTCACCGTCCTGGCCTGTTCGTTATAGGTGCCGCCGTCGGCGGTCAGCTCGGTCACCTTGCGCCCGCCCAGGTTAAGCTTCAGCGCCGGTCCGATCAGGCGGAAATGGCCGGTGGCCGGATCACGGATGGCGCCCTGCGCGCCGACGGTGAAGGCGCGGCCCTGCGCGTCCTGGCCGTGGAACAGGGGGGCGTCCAGGCGAACTTCCTGGCTCTGGCTGGCCTTGCGCTCCACCCCCGACATCACTGTGCGGAAGACGGTCCAGGTCAGGGCGCCGCCCGCCAGCACCAGGATGATGATCGGCAGAACCCGGCGATACAGCTTCACCCGCCGCGAGCGCGCACGCCAGCGGGCACCGGCCAGGGCGACCCTGGCCTCGTCGGCCTCGATGCGGGACTGTTCGCCGGGTTCGGTCAAGCGCGCCTCAGCTGTGGGCGAAGATGTCGATCTCGTCCCAGCCGGCGAGGTCGAGCGCCGACCGCGTCGGCAGGAAGTCGAAACATTGGGCCGCCAGCTCGGCGCGCCCCTCGCGCGCCAGCATCAGGTCCAGCTTGGCCTTGGCCGCGTGCAGATAGAGAACGTCCGAGGCGGCGTAGTCCAGCTGCGCCTGGGTCAGCGTTTCGGCGCCCCAGTCAGAGGACTGCTGGGCCTTGGACAGGTCCACGCCCACCGTCTCGCGCACCACGTCCTTCAGGCCGTGCCGGTCGGTATAGGTCCGCGCCAGCTTGGAGGCGATCTTGGTGCAATAGACCGGCCGGGTCTCGACCCCCAGGTGCAGCAGGAACATGCCGATGTCGAACCGGCCGAAATGGAAGATCTTGGTCACCGCCGGATCGGTCAGCACCCGCTTCAGGTTCGGACAGTCGTAGTCGGGCCGTCTCATCCGCACGACGTGGGCGTTCCCGTCGCCGGACGACAGCTGCACCACGCACAGCGGGTCGCGGCGGAAGCGCAGGCCCATGGTCTCGGAATCGACGGCGACCTCGGTTCCCAGGTCCAGGTCGTCGGGCAGGTCGCCCTCGTGCAGGTAAACGGTCATGCTCTGGCTCTTACACGGCGAACGCGGTGGACGGAACGGCTTACAACACGACTGGGGGGCCTCAGCAGCAGAGCGCCGCGTGCGCTGCGGTAGGCCAAAAAGAATGAAAGCGCCGCACCGTTCGGTGCGACGCTTTCAATAATATGGTGCCCAGAAGAGGACTCGAACCTCCACGGCCGTTAAGCCACTGGCACCTGAAGCCAGCGCGTCTACCAATTCCGCCATCTGGGCCCCGTCGGCAGCGCCTTGCGGCGTTTCCATCGGGAAGGCGCGGACCTCTAAGGCAGCGAAACGACGGGGTCAACAGAGGTTTTCCACCCCACGTCGTTTTCTTCCGCAAGCGGAGCTGAAAGCTCCGAAGGACGGCGTCACACAGCCTCTCTGGACGGGGCTTAATGCGCGCTAAGCCTGTTTCATAACTCTGCCTTGAGACGAGGCGGGCCATACCGGGCCCCATGGCGGACCCTTCCATCAGCCCCCGCGCGCCCGAGCGCCGCGCCGCCCCCCGGCCCGCGTTCCGCAAGCGCCGCCGCCAACGCGAGCGCGTCCATATGCTGGGCCAGCGGGTCGATCTGGTGAAGCCCGAAGAGGTGCTGCATCACGTTCAGGAGGCGGTGCAGCAGGGCCGAAAGAGCCTGATCGCCAACCATAATCTCCACAGCCTGTATCTGATCCAGAAGCAGCCCGAACTGGCGGCCTTCTACGCCCGGGCCGAACTGGTGGAGGTGGATTCCACGCCGATGATCGCCTTCTCGCGGGCCTTGGGCCTGCACAGCCGGGGCTTTCACCGCTGCACCTATCTGGATTGGCGCGCCCATTTCTGGAGCGTGGCCGAGCGTAACGGCTGGCGCGTCATGTCGGTGGGCGGCGCGCCCGGCGTCGGCGAAGCGGCGGCGCGGCGGCTGCGGGAAACCTGGCCCAAGGCCGACATCCACATCCACCACGGCTATTTCGACGTCCGCCGCGATTCGCCCGAGAATGCGGCGGTCCTGGCCCGGATCGCAGCCTTCCAGCCCCACATCCTGTTCGTCGGCATGGGCATGCCGCGCCAGGAGTTGTGGATCGACAACAACTACGACGCTCTGCCCGACTGTGTGATCCTGTCGGTCGGCGCGGCCTTCGACTATGAGGCCGGGGTCCAGAAGGCTGCGCCGCGCTGGATGGGGCGCGCCGGGATCGAATGGGCCTATCGTTTGGTCCAGGATCCGAAACGGCTGTTCGTCCGCTACTGTGTCGAGCCGTGGTCGCTGCTGCCCCTGGCCCTCGACGACCTGCGCGCCGCGCGCCGTCGCCGCGCCGGCAAGCCGCCGGTTCGCGCTCAGGACTTCGGCGCCGCCCCGGCCGAGGATGCGCCTCGCCGCGTCTGATCACTTTATTCCTACTGTCAGATAGATATTTATCGCCATGATCGGCCCCCGATCGCCGCGTGTTATCGACGCGGACGGAAAACCGTAACGGGGGACGCGAATGCCGCAGCAGAACGGACCGCATGTCGCGATCGTCGGGGCCGGATTCAGCGGCCTGCTGACCGCCGTCAATCTGCTGAGGACCTCGCTCGACGTGCGGGTGACGCTGATCGAACGTCGCGCCGTCTTCGGTCCCGGCACCGCCTATGACACCGGCAATCCCGGCCATCTGCTGAACGTCCGCCTCGACAATATGAGCGCCTTTCCCGACCAGCCGGGGCATCTGGCCGACTGGCTGGCGGAACAGCCGTCGTGGCGCGCCCAAGACGGCTTCATCACCCGCGGCGTCTATGGCGAATATCTGAAACACCTGCTGGACGAGGCGCTGCAAGATGCGCCCGACCGGCTTATCCTGTCGCGCGGCGAGGCCCTTTCGCTGGACCGCTGCGACGACGGCTGGCGCATTCAGACCAGCGGCGGCGAGGTCACGGCGGATCAGGTAGTGCTGGCGTTGGGCAATCTGGAACCCGCCTCGCCGCCGGGTGTGGACGAGGCCGTCCGCGCCTCGGCCGCCTATGTCGAAAACCCCTGGCGGCTGGACCCCCGGTCGGTAGGCGACGCACGCAACATCCTGCTGATCGGCGCGGGCCTGACGATGGTCGATGCGGCCCTGACGCTGCGCCGTCCGGGACGTCGGCTGACGGCCCTGTCGCGCCACGGCCTTTTGCCTCGCGCCCACGCCACCGTGCCGCCCGTCCCCTTCGTCGGCGACTTCTCCGGCGACCCGGCGGGGGTGTTGAAACAGGTGCGGACTGCGACGGCCGACGCGGATTGGCGCGCCGTCTTCGATCGTTTGCGTCATTCCGCCCGCACCCTTTGGCGCGACTGGTCGCAAGGGCAGCGCAGCCGGTTCCTGCGCCATCTGCGGCCGCTATGGGACGTGCATCGCCACCGGTTGTCGCCCGGTTCGGCCCGCGACATCCATTCCATGCTGGCCAGCGGCGAACTGACCGTGCTGGCGGGCAAGCTGACCGAGTTGAGGGCGACCGACATGGTCGAGGCCGTTTGGCGCCCGCGCGGCCGCAAGCGCGCCATCCGCGACCGCTTCGACCTGGTGGTGAACTGCACCGGGCCGCTGGGGGTCATCGCCAAGAGCACCGAACCGATGATCCGCGACATCCTGGACAAGGGCTACGGCCGGCCCGACCCCCTGGGCCTGGGGCTGCAGGTCGACGACGACGGCCGGCTGATGGACGGCGCGGGCGGAGCGGCCAGGGGTTGCACGCCATCGGCCCCCTGACGCGCGGCGCCTTTTGGGAAATGACCGCCGTGCCGGACCTGCGTGGCCAGGCCCGCGATCTGGCCCGCCGCATCCTGTCGGATCGGTCCTAGACCTGAACAACCGACGCGTTTAGCCTCCACACCCAGGAAATCGGGGAAGGCTGACATGCGGCAAGGACTGCGCACCGGCATGATCGGCCTTGTCCTGGCGTTCGCCTTGGCCGGCTTCGCGCCCCAAACGGTTTCGGATTATCGCCTGGCCTCCGCCGACAAGGTGCGCATCGACGTCTTCGGCGAGGAGGCCCTGAGCGGCGAATTCATCATCGACGCCGAGGGCGAGATCGCCTTGCCCCTGATCGGCGAAGTCCAGGCCGCTGGCCTGACGATCGCCCAGCTTCAGGACGCGGTGACGCAGGCTCTGATCCAGGGCTATCTGAACCAGCCGCACGTCACGGCCCAGGTCCTGACCTATCGGCCCATCTACATCCTGGGCGAGGTCAATCGGCCGGGAGAATACCCCTATGCGCCCGACCTGACGGTGCTCAACGCCGTGGCGACGGCCCAGGGCTTCACCTACCGCGCCAACACCCGCCGCGTCTTCGTGCGTCGCGCGGGATCACAGACCGAAGAACCCCAGCCGCTGACCGCCGACACGCGGGTCTTCCCCGGCGACACGCTGCGGATCGGCGAGCGCTATTTCTGAACCCCGCGTCACATCCCCTCGACCAGGTGGATCAGATTGCCGTCGGGATCGGCGAACCAGGCCAGCTTGACGGGACCGCTCTCGTGGACGTCGCCATTCAGCGACAGGCCGGGCAGGTCGTAATGTTCGAAAACCACGCCCCGCGCCTTCAGCGTCCGGACAGTCTCGACCAGGTCGCCGTCCATGGCGAAGGTGACGGCGTTGGCCTTGTTGGTTCCGGCGTACTGCGACGGATAAACGGTCAGCCGCGTCGCGCCGGTGCGAAAGGTCAGGGCCTGGCCCATCCCCTCGTCCTCCAGCGTCAGACCCAGCACATCGCGATAGAAGGTCTTCGCCCTGTCGATGTCTCTGACGGCGATGATGGCGGATGAGTCGCGGTCTTCCAGCATGGCGTCCTCCTTTGGTCGAAGGGCCAGCTAAGAGATCGGCGATAAGGTTCCGAGCGTCGGCTCAGATCGGCATGGCCATGATTTCCTTGTAGGCGGAAATCACCTGGTCGCGCACCGAGATCACCGTCTCCAACGACGCCTCGGCCGAGCTCAGCGCCGTGACCACGTCAATCAGATTGCCCTGGCCCTGGACCGACTTCGTCATCTGGGTTTCGGCCGAGCGCGACTGCTGGGTCATGTCGGTCATGGCGGTCTTGACCAGGTCGGCGAAACCGCCGTCTCCGGCGCCGGGCGCTTGCGCTGCGCCGGATAGCCCGGTCGGCATGGCGCCGCCCTGGACGGCGGCATAGGCCTTGGCGGCCATCATCGGGTTCATGGCCTAGTCCTCAGCGCTTGATGATGTCGAGGGTGCGGCTGTCCATCGACCGCGCCGTCTCGATGACGTTCAGATTGGCCTCATAGGCGCGCTGCGCCTCACGCATGTCCATGGCCTCGACCAGGGTATCCACGTTCGGCCGCATCACATAGCCCTGGGCGTTCGCCGCCGGGTGGGACGGGTCGTAGTCCATCTTGAAGTCGCTGTCGTCGGGCCGGACCTCGGCTAAAGTCACCCCGGTCGCCCCATCGACCTCGCGCGCCTGGAAGACCGGGATCTGGCGACGATAGGGCTCGCCGCCCGGCGTGCGGGCCGTGGACTGGGCGTTGGCGATGTTCTCGGCGATCACGCGCATGCGCGACTGCTGGGCCTTGAGGGCCGAGGCCGCCACGGCCATGGCGCTGTTGGAGGGTGCGATGGGATCGGGCATGGTTCAGTCGTCCTCAGCTCGCGCCGGGCTTGCGCGCGGCCATGCGGATCATCGACATGGATTTCTGGTAGAAGCCGATGGCGGCGTCATAGGCCATGCGGCTCTCGGCCATCTTCAGCATCTGCTCCTCGACCACCACCGAGTTGCCGTCCAGCGTGGTCTCCGAATCGGGCGACTTGGTCGGGTCGAACCGGACGGGCGTCCCTGCGGGCGCAATGTGGGCGGCGTTGGTGCGCGCCATCTGCAGCCCCCCGCCCGCTCGCATGGCGGCGGCGAAATCGGCAGGCTGCTTAAGGTCGCGGCCGACGAAGCCGGGCGTGTCGGCGTTGGCGACGTTCTCGGCGATCACGCGCTGACGCTCGTCCAGCCAGCCCAGCCGGCCCTTGATCTGCCCCAGCAGCGGTATGTCGGCGACGCCCATGGCGATCTCCCGTGCGACGCGAATGCGCGCGATGGGCAGAAAATGCCGCCTGCATGGTTAATAACCCCTTATCTCAACGCCTCGTTAACCGTGGTGGTTAACAGTCAGGGCCTAAGCGCCGACAGCGCGGGGCCTCAAAGCGTCATGAATTTCCTCGATCTCGCCCGGGCGGTCTTCGGCCTGGCCTTCACCCTCGGCCTGATCGGGATCGTGGCCTGGGCCGCGCGCCGCTATGCGCCCCAGCTGCTGGCGAAGCTCAGCGCCGAACGCGGCGCCCGCCGGCTTCAGGTGGTCGAGACCCTGGTCCTGGACCCCGCCCGCCGCCTGGTCCTGGTCCGCGTGGACGACGAGGAACGGCTGATCCTGCTGGGCGAAGGCCGCGAACTGATCGAGCCGCGCCAGCAGGGGTCGGGCCAGTGAAACGCGCCATCTTCACCACCCCGACCGGGGCCGAGCTGAAACGCGCGGCCCTGCTGTCGCTGTTCACCACCCTGGTCTGTCTGGCCTGGCCCATCGCCGCCCTGGCGCAGGAGGCGGCCCAGTCCGGTTCGGCCGTCAACATCGACCTGGGCACCGGCGCCGGCCTGACCCAGCGGGTGGTGCAACTGGTCGGGCTGATGACCGTCCTGTCGCTGGCGCCGTCCATCGTCATCATGACGACCAGCTTCGTGCGGATCATCGTGGTCCTGTCGCTGCTGCGCACCGCGCTGGGCCTTCAGCAGTCGCCGCCGAACGCCGTGCTGATCTCCCTGTCGCTGTTCCTCAGCGCCATCGTCATGGCCCCGACCTGGCAGGACGCCTATGATTCGGGCATCCGTCCGCTGCTGGATCAGCAGATCGAACTGCCCCAGGCCTTCGATCAGGCGTCGGAACCTGTGAAAACCTTCATGCTGGCCCAGGTGGACCGTGGCGACCTGGCCCTGTTCACCCGTCTCAGCCAGATCGAGCCGCCCCAGAACGTCCAGGAACTGCCCCTGCGGGTGGTCACCCCGGCCTTCATGATCAGCGAGCTGAAGAAGGCGTTCGAAATCGGATTTCTCCTTTTTGTTCCGTTCCTTGTGATCGATCTGGTGGTGGCCAGCGTGCTGATGTCCATGGGTATGATGATGCTGCCGCCGGTGGTGGTCTCCCTGCCCTTCAAGCTGATCTTCTTCGTGCTGGTGGACGGCTGGCGACTGGTCGCCGGAAGCCTGGTCGAGAGCTTCCAAAGAGCGTCCGGTACCGGATAATCCCCGGCCCCATATGGCTTTCAGCGTCATCGGCGCTTGCAAAGCCGATGGAAATCCGTGTTGATCCCTCGGTCCTCGCCCTGAATCGGGCGACTAACACTGGAAACGCTTCTTATGACCACTCAAGCCGAACTGATCGCCGCCGTCGCCAAGGACGCCGGTGTCTCGCAGGCCGACGCCGGCAAGGTGCTGACCGCCATCGTCGAAAACATCCACTCGACCCTGAAGTCGGGCGGCGACATCCGCATCTCGAACCTGGGCGTCTTCGACACCGCCGCCCGCGCCGAGCGCGAAGGCCGCAACCCGGCCACCGGCGCGACCATCAAGATCGCCGCCTCCAAGGCTGTGCGCTTCCGCGTCTCCAAGCCGCTGAAGGACGCCGTCAACGGCTAAGCCTTAGATCCTCCCCCGCACCGCGGGGGAGGGGGACCGCCGTCAGGCGGTGGAGGGGGCTACCGCACCACCGGTGCCTGGGTCCGCCCCCTCCACCACTTCGTGGTCCCCCTCCCCCGTAAAGCACGGGGGAGGATCATAGACGCTTCGACGGGCGGGGGTCGCGACGCGATCTCCGCCCGTTTCAATTTCAGGCGGCGGCTTTCGCCTCCGCTTCTTTTCTGAACGCCTGTTTGGCCGTATTGACCCAGCCGACGAAGGTGTCCGCCTGGGTCGACAGTCCGCCGAAGTCCCCGGCCCCCGCCACGCCCGATAGACTGTCGTCCAGCGCCACGCGGATGGCGGCCCCGGATCGAGCCCCCGCGATGAACGGCGAATACCGCCCGTGCAGCCGTTGCAGGGCGGCCCGGTTTCCGCTCAGCGAATAGCCCACGCCCGCCCGAATCAGCCAGCTTTCCTCAGACGCCGTCAGCGGCGTCCCCGGCGTCTTGTAGCGCTCGTCCAGCCGCGCCTCATAGACCGGCGCCGCATCGCCCCACTTCTGCTGCTTCCAGAAGATGTCGGCCCGCACCTCGCGCGCCGGGGCCGACTGGTCGCGGTCCAGCACTTCCAGCGCATGATCGAACCGGCCCAGGTCCATCAGGGCGCGGGCCTCCAGCGCCCGGCGCTCGCTGTTCATCGCAGCGGGCAACAGGGTGGTGCGCGAGCCCCAGATGGCCTGCAACGCCTTCTCCGGCTGGCGGTCCATCAGATAGACGGTGGCCAGGTTGGTGGCGACCTGCGCCTTGGCCACGCCGTCCAGCCGCTCGTCCACCTGGTGTTTCAAAAGCTCAGCGGCCTGGTCCAGCAGATCGACGTCGATCAGACGGCGCGACAGGCGGCGCACCATCTCGTCCCCGTCGGCCCCGATCGGCGTCAGTTCGCGGAAATCATAGAACAGGGCCAGCGCCTGAACCGGCTGCAATCCGTCCGCCGCCCCGTCCAGGAACAGGGCGCGGAAGGCGTCGGACTGGTCCGCCTGGATCTCGGACGCGCCCGGCACGCCCGCCATCCGCTTGCCCGCCCCGCGCAGGGCGTCCAGCGCCTCGCGGTATCGGCCCTGCTTCAGATAGATGTCCGAAAGCTTGCGGATCACCGCCAGTTCGGTCGCATCCCCGCGCCAGCGCCATTTCAGCTGTTCCAGCTGCTGCGCCGCCTGGTCCGGCGTGATCGCGCCCTTGTCCATTTCCAGGCTGATTGCGCTCAGTTTCGCCGGCGTGGCGATCCCGTCCAGCGGCGCGCGCGCCACGGCCTTGTAGATCGCCAGCGCCCGGTCCTTGTCGCCGTTCAAATCGAACAGCCGCGCCTGCACCAGTCGCGCCATGAGTTGATCCACGGCGGGCGCGTTCTGGCTGAACACATAGGCCAGAAGCTGCTGGGCGGCGGGCAGGTCGTTCAACTGGATCGCGGCCATGGCGTGGGCGGCGCCGAAGCGCGCGCGCCATTCCTTGGGGAAGTCGTCGATGACCGAGGCCCCGGCGGTGAAGTTGCGCCGCGCCCCCTCCCAGTCGCCGTTCTCCGAGGCGATATAGCCCAGCCAGACCTTGGTCGCCGGATCGTTCGCCAAGGCCGCGCCCGAGAAATCGACCTGGGCCTCCTCCAGCCGTCCGACCCCGACGCGGGCGACGCCGCGCAGGCCCCGCACCTCCGGCTCGCCCAGCATGTTGGGCGCCTTGGCGACCAGGGCGTTCAAAACGCCGATCGCTTCATAGTTCAGGCCCGAGGCGACCAGGAACCGCGCCAGGGCCAGCCGCGCCTCGATCGGCGCGCGCGGATTGTCCGTGCCGGCGATGGTCTCCAGACCCGCCGCGTCCTGCAGACGGCGATAGCGATCGGAAAAGCCCGCCTCGCCCGTCGCGGCCCAGCTGTCGACGATCAGGGCCGGGTGCGCGGCCCGTTTGGGCGCGTCGTCGGCGTGATCGCCGCCGTCCAGCGTCGCCGACGGCGGCGACAGCGTCAGGCCGTTGGGCCGGCTCAGGGTGACCAGATCGCCGGCCGCCTCGATCTTCAGGTCGTCGGCCCCGGTCTCGACCGCCATCCCCTGGGCGGTAGGGATCAGGGTCAGGTCGATGGTGCGACGCTCGCCGGAATAGCCCTTGCCTGGCGCAAGCGCGGTCACCGCCGCAAAACGGTCCCCCAGCAGCGGATCGGTCAGCCACACCGCCTTGGTCGCGCCGGCCATGCGCGCGACCAGCACGGGCGAACCGTCTTCGGACCGATCCACCTCGACGCCCGATGCGCCGGCCGGGACGCCGCCGATGGTCACGGTCCAGGTCCCGCCCTGGCCCTGGGCGGCCACCGTAAGCCCCTCCGGCGCGGCGACGCGCATGGCCGTATAGCCCGGCCCCGCCGCCCAGCGCGCGTCCTTGGCCGGCCCCAAGGCCTTGGCGCTGCTCATGTCCATGCGCGCGACCGTGTCGAACACGATCCATACGGCCTCGCCCCGGCGGAAGACCGCCGCCCCCACGGGCGCCCCCCAGTCGAAGGTCAGGACCGTCTTTTCCGGCGTCGATTCGGCCTTCACCGGCACGACGGCATTGACGGCGGCGGCCTTGTCCTCGCCGTCCGTCGCGGCCTTGCCCGGCGCATAGAGGTTCAGCCACACCACGCCGTCGGCGACGCCGGACCGCGCCTGCGCCCCTTCGTCCAGGGTGATGATCAGGTCGGTGCCGCCCGCCCGCGCCATGCGCGTCTCGACCGACTTCACCCCCTCGGGCGGATCGACCTTCAGGCGCGACACATCGGGCGCGGCCGTGGTGCCCAGCCGCACCACCACCTTGTCGCCGTCGCGGCTGACGCGCGAGCGCACGCCGATGACGCCGCCGAATTCGACGCGGGTGAACTCGGCGTTCTGGCCGATGTTGATCGACAGCGGATCGCGCGACCGGCCCGCCTCCTGCGCCAGCGGGGCCAGCGGCGCGAACACGACGGCGCCGACCGTGGCGGCCGCCACGGTCGTCTTCAGGATGCGCTTTGTCGGCGAGGCCCCGGACATATCTCCTGACCCTTGCCCCACAAGGCCTTTAATCGCGGTTAACCGCCGTTCACCGTAGTTCTACGGATAGGTCGCCCCTGGATAGGACAACCGGTCCAAGCGACAGAACCGCGTTCAGGGCGCATGATGGACCAATGACCGACTATCCCCGCCTCAGCACCCTCAAGACCGGCCTGGCCTGCCGCTGCCCCCGCTGCGGCAAGGGGCCGCTGTTCAAGGGCTATCTGACGCTTCAGACCGAATGCCCCGAATGCGGCCTCAGCTACGCCTTCGCCGACCCGGCGGACGGCCCGGCCTTCTTCGTCATGTCGGCGGTGGGTATCGTCGGCATGATCCTGCTGATGGTGTTCGACTTCACCATCCACCCGCCGATCTGGGTGCATCTGGTCGTCACCCTGCCGATCCTGATCGCCATGTGCCTGGGCTGCCTGCGCCCCTTCAAGGCCTGGCTGGTCGCCGAACAATACATCCACAAGGCCGCCCCGCCCGAGTTCTCCTCGAACGGCAAGCACGGCCCCTTCTAGGGTTCGATCACCGTCAGTTCGGGCCAGCGCGCCCGCGCATTCTCGATGGTCTTCGCCCACCCCTTGGCCAGCGGCCGGTTCGGATTGGGCCGGATCGTCATAGAGAAAACATCCTCCAGCCCGAACGGCGCGGCGACGCTGATCGCATCGTCCGCCTCCAGCCGCACCCCGATCCCGAACGCCGGCGCCACAAATCGCCCCAGCGCCTGATCGGTGGAGGTCAGCGGCGCGCACGGCTCGCCGAACCGCTTTTCGAACCACAGATGCACCCGCGCCTGATTCCTGACCTCGACCCGGCTGCGGAACGGTTCGTCGAAGGCGGCGGCGACGCGCTTGATGACCACGTCCTCGGCTTCATAGGACAGGTCCGACGCATCGAAATAGGCCAGGTCGTAGTCCTTGATCCCATAGCCCGCCGGACGGCCGGTCTCGACGTTCCAAACCTGCTGATAGACCGCCCCCGACACCAGCCGCCAGTCCGGCAGGCCCAGCGCCCGCACCGTCGTCAGCACATGCATCAGCCCGGCGTCGGCGCGCACGATGTCGGTCAGTCGTTGGTTCAGGACGTCGCTCATCCCTGATCATTAGCGAGCGCGCCGCTAGCAGGGGAGTGGCGATTAGCGCCCGCCCACACCCTTTTGCTCGTCATCCTCGCCCTTGTGGCGAGGATCCAGACTCCCGGTGTTTCCGCAGGGTGCGCCGGCTTCGAACGCGGAGCGTATGGATCCTAGGCACAAGGCCTAGGATGACGGCGTGGAGGATAGGTTCGCCCCTGCCCCCGCACCGGCCAGCTGTGGTCCAGCGGCCCGTGTCCGCCGCCCAGGCCCGGCGCACGGCGAATTGCCTCGCCGACATAGGCCCAGGCCTCCGCCACCGCGACCTCCAGCGGCCGGCCCAGCGCCAGTCCGGCCGCGCATGCGCTGGCCAGGGTGCAGCCGGTGCCGTGGGTGTGGCGGGTGTCGATGCGCTCGGCCTCCAGCACCGTCTCGCCGTCGGTTGTCATCAACAGGTCGATCACCGTCGGCCCCGACACATGCCCCCCCTTCATCAGCACCGCCCGCGCGCCCATGGCCAGCAGGGCCTCGCCGGCCCGCCTCTGGCCGTCCAGATCATGGACGGCGAACCCGGTCAGGGCCTCGGCCTCGGGCGCATTGGGCGTCAGCAGGGCCGCGCGCGGGATCATCAGGCGCTTGACCGCCTCGACCGCCGCATCGGGCAACAGCGGATGGCCGCCCTTGGCCACCATGACGGGATCGACCACGGCCGGGGCGTCTGCCTCGTCCAGCAGGGCGGCGACCGTCTCGACCACCTCGACCGAGCCCAACATGCCGGTCTTGAAGGCGTCGGTCCCGATATCCTCCAGCACCGCCCGCGCCTGGGCCGCGATCAGGTCCAGCGGCAACGGATAGACCCCGTGAACCCCCAATGTGTTCTGCACCGTGATGGCCGTAATCGCGGTCGCCGCGAACCCGCCCATCATCGTCACGGCCTTGATGTCGGCCTGGATGCCCGCGCCGCCGCCTGAATCCGACCCGGCCAGGATCAGCACCCGCCCCTGATGAAGCGCGCTCATGCATGGGCTCCCGAGAACAGCTTCAGCCCGACGATGCCCGCCACGATCAGCAGGATGCACACCGCCCGCACGGCCGTCGCCGGCTCGCCGTAGACCACGATCCCGACCACGGCCGCGCCCACGGCGCCGATGCCGGTCCAGATCGCGTAGGCGGTGCCGATCGGCAGCCTCTGCGTCGCCACCCACAACAGGATCATGCTGGCCGCCAGCGCGACCAGCACGCCCAGCGACGTCAGCGGCCTTTGCAGGCTGACGTTCTTCAGGCCGGAGGCCCAAAGCACTTCCAGCAGACCGGCGACGACCAGCGTCACCCACGGATTGATCGACATGACCCAGGACATGCAAACCAGATGGAACAGCCGGCCACCGGGGGCAAGCCTGCCACAACGCGTGGCCTCAATCGGTCAGGGGACGAAGCACCCGAAAGGCGTCCACCGCCGCCTGAACCTTCAGCGCCTGCACCGTCTCGCGCACGTCATGGACCCGCACCATCCGCGCCCCGCGCCGCGCCCCCTCCAGCGCCAGGGCGATGGAGCCGCCCAGCCGGTCCGTCGCATCCACCGCCGTCGCATCCACCGCCTGGATCGTGCGCTTGCGGCTGGCGGCGTACAGCACCGGAAAGCCCAGTTCGACCAGCACGTCCAGCCGCGCCGTCAGCGCCATATTGTGCGCCAGCGTCTTGCCGAAGCCGATGCCCGGATCCAGCCAGATCCGCTCGCGCGCCACGCCCGCCGCCATCGCCGCCTCGGCCCGGTCGCTCAGATAATCCCGCACCTCGCCCACCACGTCTTCATAGCGCGGGTCCGCCTGCATCGTGCGCGGCTCGCCCTTCATGTGCATCAGCACCACGTCGCACCCCAGCTCAGCCGCGACCGCCACACTGTCCGGCGCATGGCTCAGCGCCGTCACGTCGTTCCACATCGTCGCCCCGGCCGCGACGGCGGCGCGCGCGACGCCGGGCTTCATCGTGTCGATGCTGATCGCGCCGTCCCAGCGCGCGCGAACGCCCGCGATCACCGGCGCCACCCGCTCGATCTCCTCGCCCTCGCCCACCGGATCGGCGCCCGGTCGGGTGCTCTCGCCCCCGATGTCCAATACGTCCGCGCCGTCCGCGACCAGCCGCATCGCCTGATCCACCGCCGCTTGCGTCGAAGCCCAGCGCCCGCCGTCAGAGAAGCTGTCGGGCGTGACGTTGACGATGCCCATCACCTGAACCCTCATGACGGCCTCCCGATCAGCCCGCCCAGCGCCTCCAGATAGGCGGCGAAGGCCTTGCGGCCGGCGGGCGTGATCGACACGCGGGTCAGGGGCTTGTTGTTCACGAAGCTCTTGGCCACGGCGACATAGCCCGCCTCCTCCAGCTTCTTGATATGGACGGACAGATTGCCCTGCGTCGCCTCCAGCACCGTCTTCAGCTCGGTGAAGTCGGCGGCTTCCGCGTCGGCCAGATAGACCATGATCCCCAGCCGCATGCGACCGTGGATGACCTCGTCGATCCGTCCGAGATCGTTCAGTCCCATGGTTCAGTCGGCGACCGGAACGGCGGTGCGAACGCGCAGGGCGTCGCGCGTCATGATCCAGCCCGGCCCGGCGAACAGCACGAACAGCGCGGCGGTGCAGACGTAAAGATACAGGATCGGGTCACGCACCAGCAGGCCCAGCGCCACCGCCGTGACCCAGGCGCCGATCGACGCCGCCAGCATCCAGCCCTTCTTCTTCAGACTGTAGGCCACGAACCAGGCCGCCGCCTGCAGCGCGAAGATCATCGCCGGATAATAGAGCCAGATGGCGAAGTCCTTGTCCCGCGCCGCGCCGAAACCGAACACGACGACGATGGCCAGGTTCGCCATCCCCGCTCCGCTGAAGGCCGCATTCAGGGTGCGGGTCGCGATCGGCCCGGCCGTTCCCAGCTTGCGGTCCTCGCGCACGGCCCAGGTCAGCACGATCAGGAAGGCGACGGTGATCGCGCTGACGAAGGCCAGATTGGCCAGGCCGGGCCAGCGAATCCATCCCACCGCCTGGCCGATGTGAAACAGGCACTGAAGCCCGTACAGCAGCCCGCCGGCCAGATAGGCCACGCCCAGCGTCAGGGTCGCCTTGGGATTGTCGCCGCCCTGGACGATGGACCTCAGAAAGGCCAGATCGGCTTCGGGCGTGCTGCGGGACTTGTCGGACATCGGGTGATTCCTGTGCGACGGGCGCGCGTTCTCGGATGAACGCCGCCGCCGGGGTTGGCAAGCTATTCGGCGGGGATCAGGGCGGGGGTCGGCTTGTTACGCCACGGCACGCGCCGCCCGTTCAGCCAGCGTCCCAGGGCGGTGTGGCGGACCAGAAGTTCATAGCTGGCGAACGACAAGGCCAGCACGCCCCCGACCACGACCGCCAGCTTGACGACCCACGGCAGGCTCCAGTCCTGCACCAGGACCTGGGCGGCCATCACCAGCGGCAGGTGGACGATATAGATCCAGTAGGAGGCATCGGCGACGTAACGGCGCGCCGCGCTGTGTCCGCCGAAGAACCGCAGGGCCAGACCCATGGCCGCAAAGGCCGAGGCGTAGGTCGCCACGCCGAACGCCGCCGCCGTCATCGCCTTCATCGCCGGATCGGTCATCGGGACCAGATGGGGGTTCGGCCCGCCCGCCAGCATCAGGGCGGCGACCCCGGCGGCCACCGCCACCCCCAGATAGACCGCCCACAGGCGCCGGATCCTCTCCAGCAGATCGCGCCGACGATCCAGCAGGGCGCCGAAGCCGAACGCCAGGCCGAACCCGACCAAGGCAGCCGGATTGGGAACCAGACCCGCATCCGGGGTCGGCACGCCGAAGAAGGCGATCCAGTTCGGCTGCATCCACAAGGCCACGGACAGGGGCGCGCCCAGCACGAACGGTCCCCACGGCCCGATCAGCCCGCCTGTCGCCCGGTCCACCGCCCGGCCCCATGCTCCGCTGCGATCCAGCGCCTGGAACGGCGCGCGCAGGATCAGCATCCCGGCATAGAGGATCAGCAACAGCCACAGGAACCACAGATGGGTCAGCGGCATGTTGGTCCAGTCATATTTGGGCGGCGGCGGCGCATCGGCGACGGTCAGGCCCTGCAACGACGCATTCCAGATCACCACCGCCACGATGGCCATCAACGCCACGCCCCAGAAGACGCCGAAGGGCGCGGCGATGCGGATCATACGGTTCCTGACGAAGCCCCTCATGCCCATCCGCCCCAGCATCATGTGCGCGAACAGTCCGGCGATCAGGAAGAAGGTCGTCATCCGAAACAGGTGGATGGCGAAGAACAGGCCGCTGGCCCAGACCGACCGCTGGTCGTCCGCGACGATCCAGATCTGGGTCGGAAAGAAGGACATGGCGCCATGCAGCACCACCCCCAGCAACAACGCCGCCCCCCTCAGCGCATCGAGCCCGTGCAGGCGCTCGGAGGAAACAGTTTCAGATGCCGACATGACGACCCCTCCCAATGTGGAAGCCGCCATATCTCACAGACTAGTCTGTAATGCAAACTTGTTCGTTATATCTCGATCCAAACGTCATCCTTAGGCCTTGTGCCTAGGATCCAGACTCCCGGTGCATGAAGTGAGGCAGGGCGGCGAGGCCCGGTCGTCACCACCGCCTGAGTCTATGGATCCTAGGCACAAGGCCTAGGATGACGGCGTGGGAGCAGGGCATCTCCCCGACTTCGCCGCCTCGCCCCCGACGCCCGCCCCAAAGAAAAACCCGCCGGGAGATCGCTCTCCCGGCGGGCCTTCATTCGATCCTGAACCTCGGTTCAGTGAACCGTCGGCACGCTGGTCGCAGCCGGGGCGGCGACCGGGATTTCGATGTCGGTTCCGTCCGACACCGGCGTCACCGGCACCGAAACCGAAGGTCCGGCATTGGGGAAGTTGTTCTCGTCGCGGTTCGGCGCGACGCCCTTCTCCAGCAGGTCCTTGATCTCCTCGCCCGACAGGGTCTCGTATTCCAGCAGGGCCTGGGACAGCTTCTCGTGATCTTCAGCCTTGGTGGTCAGGATGTGGCGCGCATCGTCCCAGCCTGCGGACACCAGACGACGAACCTCTTCGTCGATGGTGCGCGCCGTCTCTTCCGAGACGTTCTGGCTGCGCGCGACCGAGTGGCCCAGGAAGACCTCTTCCTGGTTCTCGCCGTAGGCCACCGTGCCCAGCTTCTCGGAGAAGCCCCAGCGCGTGACCATGGCGCGGGCCAGCTTGGTCGCCTGTTCGATGTCGGAGCTGGCGCCCGAGGTGATGTTCTCCTTGCCGAAGATCAGCTCCTCGGCGACGCGACCGCCCGCCATGATGGCGATCCGGTCGATCATCTGCTGGTATTTCATCGAATAGCGGTCGCCTTCCGGCAACTGCATCACCATGCCCAGCGCCCGGCCGCGCGGGACTATGGTCGCCTTGTGGACGGGGTCGGCCATCTTGACGTTCATGGCGACGATGGCGTGACCGGCCTCGTGATAGGCGGTCAGGCGCTTTTCTTCCTCGTTCATGGCCATGGAGCGACGCTCGGCGCCCATCAGCACCTTGTCCTTGGCGTCCTCGAAGTCGCGGTGGGTGACCATGCGACGGTCCTTGCGGGCCGCCGTCAGGGCCGCTTCGTTGACCAGATTGGCCAGATCGGCGCCCGAGAAGCCGGGCGTGCCGCGCGCGATCGTCTTGACGTTGACGTCGGCGGCCAGGGGCACGTCCTTCATGTGGACGCGCAGGATGCGTTCGCGGCCCGAGACGTCCGGGTTCGGCACCACCACCTGACGGTCGAAACGGCCGGGACGCAGCAGGGCCGGGTCCAGCACGTCGGGACGGTTGGTGGCGGCGATCAGGATGATGTTCTCGGACGCTTCGAAGCCGTCCATCTCGACCAGCAGCTGGTTCAGCGTCTGTTCGCGCTCGTCATTGCCGCCGCCCAGTCCGGCGCCGCGATGGCGGCCGACGGCGTCGATCTCATCGATGAAGATGATGCAGGGGGCATTCTTCTTGGCCTGTTCGAACATGTCGCGAACCCGCGACGCGCCGACGCCGACGAACATCTCGACGAAGTCCGAGCCCGAGATCGAGAAGAAGGGCACGCCCGCCTCGCCTGCGACCGCGCGGGCCAACAGCGTCTTGCCGGTGCCGGGAGGGCCGACCAGAAGCGCACCCTTGGGGATCTTGCCGCCCAGACGCTGGAACTTGCCCGGATCCTTCAGGAAGTCGACGACCTCCTGCAGTTCGTCCTTGGCCTCGTCCACGCCGGCGACGTCGTCAAAGGTCTTGCGGCCCTTGTGCTCGGTCAGCAGCTTGGCCTTGGACTTGCCGAAGCCCATGGCGCCCTTCGCCCCGCCCTGCATCTGGCGCATGAAGAAGATCCACACCCCGATCAGCAGCGCGATCGGCAGGATGCCCAGCAGCAGGCTCATCCAGATCGACTGGCCGCCCGACTTGGCGTCGATCTCGACGTTCGCCGCCAGCATGGCGTTCATCAGCTGTTCGTTGGGATAGACGGTGGTGGAGGTGAAGCGCTGGCCGTTCTTGAACTCGCCGTTCACCTTGTCCAGCCGCACCGTCACCTGTTTGACGTCGCCGGCCTCGACCCGCTGCACCAGTTGGGAATAGCTGACTTCTTCGGGACGGCCGCCGGCCGGCTGGCCGCCCACGCCGGTCATGGCGCCGCCCTGCGAAAGCATCGCATAGCCCGCCAGCAGCACCATGATGATCACGCCGGTAACGGCCAGATTACGCAGGTTCATTGAGGTCCTCGGTCGTCCGCGGACCCGGATGGGCCGACGGTCTGGAATGTCTGTCACGGAAAATAGGAGCTTCCGTGGCGTTACGCTATTGCGCGGCGGAAATCAGGTCGTCTTCGTGCGTCGTTTCGTCCAGCGCCAGCCTGAGCCGTTCCGCGACAAGCGCGCGCCGTTCGACCCCCTCGCCTGCAAGAACCGGCGCCAGAGCCCCGTCCCTGATCAACACAGGCCAGGCTCCCCGCGTCGCCGCCGGCAGGCGATTGATCTCGGCCCGATCGGCGTCCGACAGGCCCGCCAGCCGCCCCCGCGTAGCCACGACCGACCAGCCGGCCTGTTCGGCGCGAAAGGCGAACCGCCCCTCCCACACCGCCTCGACGCCGGGTGCCAGCACCAGCGGCGCCGTCCCCCGCCGCCCCATCTCGCCCGCCTCGCGCATGACCCGCACTTCATCGCCGGCCGCCTCGATGCGGGCGCCGCACAGGGTCGCTGCGAAGTCCTCGCCCGTTTTCAACCGCGCCATCAGACCTTGCAGCCGCGGGCCCCTCGGCGGCGTCGCCCCGCCCCCGAAGCAAACCAGGGCCGCCGCCATCGCCCGCGCCCCAATGTTGCGGGCCACCCTTGCCATCGCCTCGCCGTCCATCGTGGGCCGTCCGCCGACCTGCGCCCGTGCATCGTCCATTGCCTGCGGAGCAGACCCCGCCAACGCCTGCCGCGCCCGGCTGCGTCCGAATCTCGGATCGGCGTTGGCGGGGTCCTCGATCCAGTCCGCCCCCTGCTGCAAAAGCCAGTCCCGCAACACCGCCCGCCGCTCGCCCAGCAGGGGCCGCAGCAGCATCAGTCCCCGCCCCTGCGGCCAGGCCGGCGACGGCGACCATTCGCGCAGCCGCCCCAGGGTCGAGCCTTCGCTGCGCATCAGGTCCGCCTCGGCGATGTCATCAGCGGTGTGGGCGAACAGCACGACCCGCGCGCCCGCCTCGCGCGCCGCATCCGCGATCAGCCCATGCCGCGCCGCCCGCGCCGCCGCCGTCAGGCCGGTCAGGGGCTTGTCTCCGTCCCAGCTCAGCCCGCGCCAGTCCGCCCCCGCCGCCCGCGCGGCGTCTTCGGCGAATGCGGTCCAGCCGCCGCTGGCGGGGTTCAGCCCGTGATCCACCGTCAGGGCCAGCACCGGCCGCCCCCTCTCCCGCGCCCAGTCGCTCGCCAGCCGCAACAGGGCGATGGAATCCCCGCCGCCCGACAGGGCCAGCGCGACCGGCCGCCCGGTGTCTCGGGTCAGTCGCGCGTCCAGCCGCGCGAAGACCCGCGCCTTCAGCGCGTCATCGAACCTCAGCTGCACCCGCCCGTCGTCTTCAACTGCGCCGCCCGCGCCTTTTGCGGGTCCGAGGCGGCGGGCGCATAGCGGCGCGTGAACTCGCCTAGCGCCGCGCACCCTTGCGTCTTGCGATCCGTGGCGAACAGGGCGTCGGCCAGTTTCAGCGTCGTGTCCGCCGCCCAGCCGATGCGCGGCCAGTCCTTCAGCGCAGCGGCGTAATAGGGCACAGCCCCCGCCTTGTCGTTGGCCGCGACCCGCAGGTCGCCCAGGCGCGAGTTCGCCTCGCGCGATTGCGGCGTGTCGGGCCAGGCCGCGATCACCGTCTCCAGCGCCCGCTCGCCGCGCGGCCGGTCGCTGCCCAGCAGACGCACCGCCGCCGCCAGATCCTGCCCCGCGTCGCCGGTCGGCGAGTCCGCCTCGATCGGCGCGTTCAGCTCGGCCGCCGTTTCCAGCGCCTCGAGACGGGCCTCCGCCTGGGTCAGGCGTGCGGTCAGGGCGGTGTTGTCGCGCGTGGCCTCGTCCAGCTGGAAGGTCAGCCGCTCATTGTCGCCGTTGATGCGCCGCACCGTGGCCTCCAGGTCGCCCAGGCGCCGATCCATCAGGGCGAACTGCCCCTGCAACGTCACCACCTCCGGGTCCGGCTCCACCAGCACCGGCTGGCCGGCGGCATTCCTCTGGGTCAGGGCGCGTTCAAGCCGACGCACATTGCGGTCCAGCTGCTCCAGCCGACGGTTGTCCCACTGGGTCCGCTCCATGATGTTGGGCTGGGCCTGCTGGGCGACCGCGGCGCCGCCCATCAGGACGACCCCGACAGCGGCGGCGATCAGGGCGTGGGTGCGGGAAAGGGAGAGCTTCGTCATGCCCTCTAGCTTTCACCGATTTGGGGCCGCCGCAAGGCCGGTCTTCCGCGTCCCCGCCTAATGCCCCAGACCCAGATAGACGATGGCCGTGACGAACAGGCCGATGACGATGTTGCAGAACACCAGCAAGGCCGTCGTCCGCCACAGGGCCGAGAAGATGGACAGCGAATAGGCGCCCTTCATCTGGGCGAACATATGGGCCGGGACCGCCAGCATGCCCGCAAAGATGACGAACCGCCCCAGCCCGCCTGCGAACGTCGCCGCCAGCACCATCAGCATCAGCAACATGGCCATGAAGGTCAGCGAATACAGGACGAACACCCCGTGATCGTACAGGGTGAAGCCGCGCTTCCACAGGAACAGCAGGGCCACGAACGGGATCGACAAGGGCACCAGCAGGAAGGCGAATTTGTACATCGTCTGCTGCAACTTGTAGAGCGCCAGGTCCGGGTTCTGCAGCTTCTTCAGCACCGTCGCCCCGACCCCGTGGCCTTCCTTGTGGGCGTCCTGGCCCATGACTTTCAGCTTGGTCTCGCCGCTCTCGCCGGTCGCCATATCCTTGATGCCCGCCTGCCAGCTGCCGGGCGTCAGACCGTCGGCGCGCCCGTCGCGCTCGTCGGCCTCCAGTCGCGTCAGCGACGCGCGCCGATCATCCACCAGCTTCTGTCCCGCGGTCAGCGCGATCTGCGTGGCCCGATCGGGCTGGGCGCCGCTGTCGGCGCGCAACTGCGCCAGCGCCTTTTCGGCCTCCGTCAGCCCCGTCCGCTCGGCCGCGATCCGCTGCTGCACATCCGCCTCGCCGGTCTTGGATTCCGGGTGCGGCATGAAGCTGAGCGCGAAGAACATCACGAACAGGGTGAACAGGAAGATCGCCAGCGGCGAGACATAGCGCGTCCGCCGCCCTTGGACCCACTCACGCGTCAGCCGGCCGGGGTTCAGCCACAGCAACGGCAGGGTCCGCCAGATGCGGGCGTCGAAATGCATCACCCCGTGCAGCAGTTCCTCGCCCAGGTGCAGCAGGCTGCGGTGGACATGGGTCGGCTGGCCGCAGTTGGCGCAGAAGTTGCCGCTGGTCTCGGCGCCGCAGTCGGAACAGACGCCGTGCGCGTGGACCTCGCCGGCCTTGCCCGTCGGCTTCTCGATCGCTCCCGCGATCAGGCCGCCCGTCACGACGCCGCCCGCACCTTCGATATCCATCTTGGTCATCCCCCAACGCCAGAGCAGCGTTCTGCCGCCGCGCCGCCGTCAGGACAAGCGCCCAGACGAAAAGAGGCGCCGGCCTTCGCCGACACCTCTCTTCAGATCAGCCTTTTTTCGCTGCTTAGCGCGGCGCGCCCGACACGATGGCGGTGTGGGCGTTGCGGTTGCGCGCGAAGGATTCCTCGGTCGAGCCTTCGGCGATCGGACGCTCCTTGCCGAAGCTGATGGTGTCGATCCGGCCCGCCGGAATGCCGCGGTTGATCAGATAGGTGCGCACCGATTCCGCGCGGCGGGCGCCGAGCGCCAGATTGTATTCGCGCGTGCCGCGTTCGTCGGCGTTGCCTTCGATGCGGATCGTCACCGACGGATAACGCTGCAGCCACTGGGCTTGGGCGTCCAGGCGCGGCATGGCCTCGGGACGGACCTCATAGCTGTCGAGGTCGAAATAGATGCGGTCGCCGACGTTGACGACGAAGTCCTGTTCGGTTCCCGGCGCGGCCGAACCCATGTTTCCACCGGTGACGGGGCCGGTCGGCGCGGTCGGATAGGCGGGGCCCGTCGGCTGCGTCGTGCCGGCGTCCGGGCCGGGCACGCCGGTGTCCACGGGCGGCTTGCGGGTGCAGGCGGCCATGGCGGCGACGGCGCAGCCCACCATCGCCAGCTTCAGAATGCGGGAAGTCTTCATGGGGTCGTCTCCTGACGGTGTTTCTTATGCGAGGCGGGGGACCTCAAGCGTGGCCTTACTGTCTGCCTTGGGCGACTTGCAGGCGCCAGAGGCGATAACGCACTGTTGAGCTTAAAGGCTCCCCCTGCTGGGGCGGGGCTCAGGCCGGGCAGCTGTCGGCGCCCTGGCCGAAACCGAGGTTGGTCGGCGGGCGGTCCAGCAGCGGCGACCAGGCGGGGTCGGTGCCCCGTCCGTTGTACCCCGCCTGCGACACCACCCGGCCCGACAGGTCCACGGTCCACAGCCGCGTGTCGCCGCCGCGCGTCTGGCGCGCGAACATGACGTAACGGCCGTTGGGCGCCCAGTTGGGGCCTTCCTCGAAATAGCTGGACGACAGGATGCGCTCGCCCGAGCCGTCGGCGTTCATCACCCCGGTCGAGAACCGGCCGCCGCCCTGTTTGGTGAAGGCGATCAGATTGCCGGTCGGGCTCCACGACGGCGCCGTATAGAGGCCCGAGCCGCGCGAAATCGGTCGCTGGCCCGATCCGTCGGACCGCATCACATACAGACGCGCCGAACCCGACCGGTCCGAGGTGAAGACGATCTGGCTGCCGTCCGGACTGAACGAAGGCGAGGTGTCGATGCCGGGATCATTGGTCAGGCGCGTGATCTGGCGGCTGCGCAGATCCATCACATAGACGTCGGTATTGCCGCCCCGGATGATCGAAAACGCGATCCGGTTGCCGTCGTTGGAGAAGCGCGGCGCCAGCACCTGACCGTCGAACTCGCCCAGGCTTTCACGCCGGCCGGTCGTCAGATTGTACAGATAGATGCGGCTGTAATCCTTGCCCAGCGCCACATAGGTGATCTCGTCCGGCTGCGACAAGGAAAAGCGCGGCGACATGATAACCTCGTCGCCCTGCGTCAGATAGGTCGGGTTGAACCCGTCCTGGTCGGCGATGGTCAGGCGGTTGATCCGGTTCAGCTGCGTGCCCTCCTCGGACACGAAGATCACGCGGGAATCGAAGAAGCCGCTCTCGCCCGTCATCCGCTGATAGATGACGTCCGAAATCTTGTGCCCGATCCGGCGCCACTGCTCCTGGGTCGCGGTGAACTGATAGCTGACCAGCTGGCACTGGCGATACGGATCATACAGGCGAAAGCCCACGTCCAGCCGCCCGTCGCCCCGCGTCGTCACCCCGCCGTACAGCACCGCCTGCGCCCCGATCTGGGTCCACTGCGGAAAGTTCGGCGCATTGGCCAGCGTCAGCCCCGTCTCGATGAAACTGGCCGGGTTCAGCGGCTCGAAGAAGCCCGACCGCCTCAGATTGGCGCTGACCACCCCGGTGATGTCCGACCCGTGGTCGCCGGTGAACGGCACGATGGCGATCTGCAACGGCCGCAGCACGCCTTGATCGACCACGACATCCTGGGTCTGGCCTGAGGCGGCGGGCATGGCTGCCTGCGCCTGGACGGAGCTTTGCACCAGAGCGCCGGCCGTCACGATGACGGCGGCGGAGGCCATAAGAAGGTTCAGACGCATGGTTGTTTCCCTCGGCAGTCCAGAGACACGTTCGACCCTTATCGGCAGGTCGTATCGGTTTCGCCACGCTTCATGGCGAATGGGGCTTATTTTCGGACCGACACCCTAGCGATTTCCACATTGGCGTGCGGTTTCGAACCGGAACGGCACTTCCTGAGCCTGGAAGCCCGCCGGTACGTCAAAGGGGGCGGTGGCGCGAAGCGCGCGCAGCATGGCGTCGGAGGCGGCCCGTCCCGTCGCATCGGTGCGCGGCTGCTCCAGCCGAGGCGTGCCGACGATCTGACCGCCCGCCGTCAGTCGCACGGTCACGCGTATGACCAGCGAATCCATGCCAGGCAGGTCGCAGTTCAGATTCCAGTTCGGGGTGACCTGAGCGCCGAGAGCGGCCAACTGCGGGCCGGTCGCACGGCTGGCGGCTCCGCTGCCGGTCTGCCCCGTCGCAGGGCGGCCGCGATTGTTGTTCGGGCGCGTCGGTCCGGCCAAGGCGTCCAAGTCCAGGCTCGGCTCGGGCCGTTGCGGCGCCGGACGGGCGGGCGCTGGGGTCGACGGGCGCGGATTGGTCGGGGCCTTGGTCGGGGGCTTGGCCGACGGCGGCTGGGGCCGGGGAGGCGTCGGACGCGGCGGGGTCGGACGCGGCGTAGGCGTCGGGGCGGGCGTGGGGCGTGCTGGCGTGGGTCGAGGGGGCGTCGGCGAAGGACGCGGCGCGGGCTGAGGCGGTGTCGGCTCAGGCGTCGGCGGAACCGGATCAGGCTGCTGCACCGGCGCGGTCGCGGCGTCGTCGGGCGACGGTTCGGGCTGGGGATTGTCGGCGGCGGCGGCCTGGACGACCTCTTCCGACACGATGGACACCGGAACCGAGGCCACCAGCGGCGTTTCATCCTCGGTCTTGTGCGAGACCGTCACGAAGGCGAGCGCGATCACCCCGGCATGCAGGGCGAGGGATCCGAGGATCGCGGGGCTCGGACGACGCAAAGGGGCTCAGGCCTCCGGCGCCGTGTCGGTGATCAGGTTCAGCTTGGTGAAGCCCGAGGCGCTGAGCCGCGCCATCACCCGCGCCACCGCCTGATAGGGCGCACGTCCGTCGGCCCGCACGAATACCGGCCGCTCGGCCGCCTGTTCCGCGCCGCCGGCCTCGGTCAACAGGCGCGTCGACAGGGCGTCGAACGCCGTCTCGCTGTCGCCGACGAAGATGGCGCCCTGCTGGTCGATGCTGACCGACAGGGGTTCCGACTTGATCTCGACCGCACTGGCCTCGGTCTTGGGCAGTTCGACCGGCACCCCGACCGTCAGCAGGGGCGCCGAGATCATGAAGATGATCAGCAGCACCAGCATCACATCCACCAGGGGCGTGACGTTGATCTCGGTCAGGGGCCCCTTTCGCCCCCGCCGGCCGCGTCGTCCCCCACCGCCGCTCGAACCACCGCCCAACGCCATGGTTCAGCCGCCCCGCTTCAGGCTGAGGTCGCTGGACGCCACGGGCGGAGGCGGCGGCGCAGAGGGACTGCCCAGGCGCCGCGCCACGGCGGCCTGCAGGTCGTCCGCAAACGCCTCCAGCCGGTTCGAGAACTTGCCCGCGTCGATGGAGAACTTGTTGTAGGCGATATAGGCCGGAATGGCCGCCGCCAGGCCGATGGCCGTGGCGAACAGGGCCTCCGCAATGGCCGGCGCCACCGTCGTCAGATTGGTGTTGCCCGCCGCCGCGATACGGCCGAACGCATTCATGATCCCCCACACCGTGCCGAACAGGCCGATGAAGGGCGAGGCGGTCGCCACCACCGACAGCACGCCCAGCCCGCCCTCGATCCTTTGACTCTCGCGCGTGATCAGGCTGTTCATCGCCTTGTCGATGCGCACCATCAACAGGTCGCCCTGGTGTTCGTTCAGCGCCCCGCGCTGACGCGCCTCGCGCCAGTCCGACAGGGCGATCACCAGCATGCGCGGCAGGGCGTGGTCCGGCTGCGGGCCGGCCTGGGCCGCGACGTCCTCCAGCGACCGGCCCGACTGGACCGCCTTTTCGAAGTCGTCGGCCTGTTTGTTCAGCGCCGTGAAGCGCACCGCCTTGTCGATGATGATGGTCCACGACCAGATCGAGGCCGCCGCCAGACCGATCATCACCGTCTTCACCACCCAATCGGCGGTCATGAACAGCTCGACGGGGTTCATCATCGAGGCGTCGACGGGCATGGTCATTCAGGCGCTCCGGGCGGAATCGAGTTCGCTCACGTCCTCTTCGACCCAGCGGACGTGACCATTGTGTGGCGTCCGGCCCGTTTAGCTCCGACCCGACCGCCCGTCATCTGACAGGCGCGTCATAAGGGTTAACGAAGGGTTATTCCGCGCCCGATCTACGGCTCGGATCGACCGCCACGGACACCGGCGCCCCGACGCTGATGATCACGCCCTCATGGCCCTCCTTGGCGATGGAATAGGTGGCCGCGTCGCGCACCAGCTGCTCCTCGCAAACCCGGTCGCCCTCGCGCCCCAGGGCCGCGCAGCCGCGCTTGGCCGCGTCGGTCCAGCCCAGCACCCGGCGCGTCGCCGCCTCGGCCCGCTTGATCGCCGCCTCGTCCTCGGCGGCCGCCTGAGCGATCAACGCCTGACGCGCGCCCTTCTGGTATTGCAGCTCGGCTTGGCCCGCCATCTTGCGTTCCCAGACCTTGTAATACGGACAGCCCACCAGCCCGCCGCCGACCAGCAGCAGGAACAGCAGGACCGTGACGATCACCGCGCTGGCGGACATCTTGTAGGTTTCTGCAGCCACAACGTTTCCCCTCGTTCACGCGATCCTAGTCTGGGGTCCGGCTCTTCGCCAGCCACGGCGTCACCTTCTCGATCAGCCCCTTGGAAGGTCGGCGCGGCCGGCCATCCAGATGGATGCAGACCGCCGTCACCTCGGCCCGGCACAGCACCTCGCCCGCCCGCTCCACGCTCTGGCGGATCATCAGCCGCACGCCCTTCACCTCTTCGTAGATCGTGCGCACCACAAGGGCGTCGTCGATCCGCGCAGGCTTCAGATATTTGATGTTCAGTTCGGCCACCACGAAGGCCAGGGGCTGGTCTTCCCCCAGCAGGTCCGAATGGCCCACGCCTATGGCGCGCAGGAAGTCGGACCGCCCCCGCTCGAAATAGCGCACATAGTTGGCGTGATAGACCAGGCCGGTGAAATCGGTGTCCTCGTAATAGACGCGCACTGGCAACAGGTGGTCTCGCCCCTCAAAACGGCCGGCGGTGGGAAGATCGTCGTTCATGGCCTCAGTCTAGCGCACGGCGGCCGGTTGCGGAGGCCCCTGCATGAAGCCGGGACAATATCGCTGGCGCATCTCGCGGAATTCGGTCGGCAGGGGATCGTCGCTGAACAGGATGCGGTTGGGGATCGACACGAACCCGACCGGCGGCTGGCCAGGGCCTCTTCCGACATAGCCGCACATTCCCCGTCTCTGGCCCGCCTCGGCGTAGCGCAGCTCGGCGCCCGGCCCCAGCTGCGTATGCAGCTGGCGTTCTACCCGCACCGAGGCCTGTTCCGGCGCGGCGATGCGGGGCCGACTGGTCATCAGCCACAGCCCGACGCCCAGCACGACGACCATGACGACCGCCGCCGCCATCCATTGCCGCTGAGAGAGCGTCCGGTCCCCGATCATGCGGCCGACGGCGTCGCTTCGATGAAGTCCAACGGCGTATCGGCGGCGGGCAGGCAACTGCGATCCACGGGCTTGGACGGATCACGCAGGAAGTCGCGGGCCATCTTTCGCGTGCAGGTGCTGGCGTTGATAACCCCGTGGGTGGCGTTGGTCACGATCACCACCTGGCTGTCGGAATAGCCCTTGGCGGCCGCCTCGGTCAGGGGCGGCGGACAGCCCGGATCGATCTCGGCGGCGACGAACAGGGTCGGGATGTCGGTCGTGACCGGCGCATTCTCGATCGGATCGGCCGGGCGCTCGCCCACCGCGTCGCACACATCGAACAGGCGCGACAGCGACGGGACCAGCACCTGCGCCACCGGATCGCCCGCCGCCCCCGCCGCAAGCCGCGCCTTGGATTCGAACGGCAGCTCCTCCTTGCACAGATGCGCCATATGCTGGCCCTCGGTGTAATAGGTTCGGTCTTCGGCGATCTCAGCCACGGGGCTCAGGTCGCCGGCGATGATGGCGTCCAGATCAGCCGGCAGGCGACGCACGCCGGCGCGGTCATAGGTGGTGTCCATCAGAAAGGCTGACAGATCGTCGACGTTGAAGGTCCGCCCGTCCTTGCCTGTCACCGGCCCCGCCAACCATTTGCGCGCCTCGGCCTCGAACCGCGCCTGAAGGTCGGGATGGCGCGCCCCGCACGCGGCCTGGGCCGCGCATTTGGCCAGGATGATCTTCACCGCCGCCGACACCTGTTCGGGCGTGCCGACGGCCCAGTTGCCCTCGGGCGGCCAGGGGCTGTCCATCACTGCGGCGCGCACGATCTGCGGCTGGTGGGTGATGACGGCGGCCTCAATGCGCGGCCCATAGGACCCGCCCCAAAGGTCGATCTTGGAAATGCCCAACGCCTGGACCATGTCCTTCACATCGTCGGCGATGACGGCGGCGTTGTACTGGTTCAGATCGACGCCCTCGGCCTGATATCCCTTCAGACAGGCGATCAGCCCGTCGCGGTCGGCGTCCGAAGGCGGCCCGGCGTCGGTCAGTTGCACCCCGGGACAGTCCATCGACGGATCGCTCGCCCCGCCGCCCCTCTGGTCGAACAGGATCACGTCCTGGTCCACCGCCATCAGGTCCGGCCGCTGCGACAGGGCCCTCAGCATGCCGCCAACTGCGGGCGTCAACGCCCCGCCAGGTCCGCCGTGGAACATGACCATGGGCGGTAGAAACTGGTCCGAGGCGTCCTTGAACGGCTGGCTGGCCTTCAGGATCACCACGGCCACGCCGATCCGCCGGTCGCTGGACCCGTCGCGCGCCTCATCCACCGTCAGGGTTCCGCACCGCACCTCGCGCACGTCGCTCGGCCAGTCGGCCGGACAGGCCTTGTCGGTGAAGACGGGCGCTGCGGCCCGCGCGGGGGCGGGCGCCAGGGCCGTCAGGCCGGTGGCGAGGGCCATCAAGGCCAGGCTGCGCAGGATCATGGGACGGCTCCGGTTCACCGACAGCAAACCCCCGCCCGCCCCTCTTGGCAACCGCCTATTCGAACAGGTCGCCCGGTATCGGCCCGGCGGCCGGCGGCGCAGGCGCGCTCAGGCCCAGGTGCGCATAGGCCTTGGCGCAGGCGACGCGTCCGCGCGGGGTGCGCATTATGAAGCCCTGTTGCAGCAGATAGGGTTCGATCACGTCCTCGACCGCGTCGCGCGCCTCGGCGATGGCGGCCGCCAGCGTGTCCATCCCCACCGGCCCGCCGCCGTAGTTCTCGATCAGCGCCCTCAGGAACCGCCGGTCCAGACTGTCCAGCCCGGCCTCGTCCACCTCCAGCCGCGCCAACGCGCGCGCCGCCACCAGTTTGGAGATCGTCTCCGCCCCTTCGGCGGAGGCGAAATCCCGCACCCGGCGCAGCAGACGCCCGGCGATCCGCGGCGTGCCGCGCGCCCGCGACGCGATCTCGCGCGCGCCCGCCTCGTCGATGGCCGCGCCCATCTTGCGCGCCGTGCCGCGCACCACCGCCGTCAGTTCGTCGGCCGAATAGAACTCCAGCCGCAGCGGAATCCCGAACCGGTCCCTCAGCGGCGTCGCCAGCAGGCCGGCCCGCGTCGTCGCCCCCACCAGAGTGAAGGGCGCCAGGTCGATCCGCACCGAGCGCGCCGACGGTCCCTCGCCGATGATCAGGTCCAGCACATGGTCCTCCATGGCCGGATAAAGAATCTCCTCGACGTTGGGGCTCAGTCGGTGGATCTCGTCGATGAACAGGACATCGCGCGGCTCCAGATTGGTCAGGATCGCCGCCAGATCGCCGGCCTTGGCCAGGATCGGCCCCGACGTCGCCCGGAAACCCACGCCCAGTTCGCGCGCCACGATCTGCGCCAGCGTCGTCTTGCCCAGCCCCGGCGGTCCGAACAGCAGCACATGATCAAGCGCCTCGGCCCGCCCCCGCGCCGCATCGATGAAGACCTTCAGATTGCCCTTGGCCTGCGATTGCCCGACGAACTCCGACAGGGTCTGCGGCCGCAGGGCGCGGTCGAAGGCTTCGCCCGTTTCGGCTTCTGGAGAGATGACGCGGGTCATTCGAAACCTCCGACCCTTCTCCCCTCGGGGGAGAAGGTGGCTCGCGGAGCGAGACGGATGAGGGGGCTGCCGGAAACGCGCAGGCTCTCAAGGTCGAGAGGCGGACAGAACCCCCTCACCGCCCCAACTCCTGCAGGGCCGCCCGGATCACCGCCGACAGTTCCGCCTCTTCGCCCAGCCGGATCAGCGCCTGATCCACGGCCCGGCGCGCATTGACCTCGGCTACGCCCAGCCCCAGCAGGGCCGACACCGCCTCGCCGGTGATGGACGGCGCAGGCGGCGCGATCTCGACATGCATCCCCGGCGCGGTCGGCGCAAAACTGACGTCGCCCAGCGGCTTGCCCTTCAGCTCGGTCACGATCCTCAACGCCAGTTTCGGCCCCACGCCATTGGCGCGCGCCACGGCCGCCTTATCCTCGCGCGCCACGGCCCCCGCCAGTTCGCCCGGCGGCAGCACGTCCAGCACCGCCAGCGCCGCCTTCGGACCCACCCCCTGGATGGCCAGCAGGGTCGTGAAGGCCCGCCGTTCGTCGCGCGTCAGGAACCCGTACAGGCGCGGCCCCGCATCCTCGCTCCACTGCGAATGCACATGCACCGTCGCCTCATCGCCCGGCGCCGGCAACCGCCCCAGGGTCCGCGCGCCGCACGCCACGACATAGCCCACGCCCGCACAGTCGATCAGGCACTCCGCCTCCCCAACCTCGGCCAGCACGCCACGCAAACGCCCGATCATGCCGCCCCCCGATGCATCGCTTCCAGCAAGGACCGTTTCCTCAGTTGCGCATGGGTGACCGCCACGGCCAGCGCGTCCGCCGCATCCGCCTTCACGTCGCCGGCCGTCGGCAGCAGCCGCTTGATCATGAAGGCGATCTGGCTCTTGTCCGCGTGCCCCGCGCCCACCACCGCCTTCTTGATTAGGTTCGGCGAATATTCCGCCACCGTCAGCCCCAGCTTGGCCGGAGCCAGCATCACCGCCGCACGCGCATGGCCCAGCTTCAGCGTCGAGGACGGGTTCACATTGACGAACACCTCTTCCACCGCCGCCTCCTCGCAGCCGTGGTCGGCGCAGATGACGCCCAGCGCCTCGAACAGATGCAGCAGCCGATCGCTGAACGGCGCGCTCTCCGGCGGTGTCACCACCCCGTGCGCCACCCACCTCAGGCGCGCCCCGTCGGACACGATCACCCCCCAGCCGGTGCGTCGCAGACCGGGGTCAAGGCCGATGATTCTGACAGGTTCGTTCGCCATCCGTTCCCCTCATGCCGCAAAGAGGGTTATCGGGCAATGAACGGTTTTCAGTCGTCGCGCGGGTCCAGGCTGTAGCCAGTCACGCCCGGCACGGCGCACAGCCGTTCCGCCAGCCGTCTCAGCTCGTCCTCGGTCGCCGCCTGCAGTCGCCAGGTGCGACGCACGATCCGTCCCGCCTCGATCAGCTCGAACCGGTCGTGACGGGCGGTCGGATCCACCGTCTTCAGCGCCGCCTCCACCGCCGGCTCGGGCGAGACCTCACGCCGTTCCCAGCACACCAGGACATCCACCACCGTCCTCGCCGGCAGTCTTGCATTGATCAGTTTGAACCCGATCAGGATCACCGCCGTGACCCCGGTCGCCGCCGCCCCCAGGGCATAGAGCCCCGCCCCGAATAACAGGCCGATGGCCGATGTGATCCACAGCGACGCCGCCGTCGTCAGGCCGTGGATCGAAAACCCGGTGCGGAAGATCACCCCCGCACAGAGAAAGCCGATCCCCGTCAGCACGCCATGCGCCATCCGAGTCGGATCGGTGACGATGTTCTCGTCCGGCAGGGCGCGGAACGCCCAGTCCGCCTGCGACATGGCCGCCAGCATCAGCAGGGCCGAGGCGAGGCTGACTAGGATATGTGTCCTCAGGCCCGCCGCCCGCCCACGCCATTCCCGCTCGAAACCGATCACCCCGCCCGCGGTCACCGCGCCGAGGATCGGCAACACCGCGCCTTCCAGATTGCCCATATTCATCCGCCTTCAACCGCGCGACGCGACCGCATGTTCCGTAGGCGGACAGTCCTGCGACAACCTGTTCGCAGGCTGGCGGTCAGCCGTGCTTCTCGACATAGGACTCGGGGTCCTTGTTCACCGGCTTGATCCCCGTGATGTGCTCGGCCTCGAAGGCGGCGAACCTGACCGCCAGCGCATGGCGCGTCTCGATGTCCGCATTGATGCGGAAGTCGGTCAGGCCCTGCCGTTCCTCTTCGCCCATGTGCTTGGAGTTGACGACGTTCGCCTCGCCCACGGCGTCGAACCAGGCCTTGGTTCCCACCTCCTGCTGCTCCACCGCCTTGACTGCATCGCGCAGCTTGTTGTGATCCTCGATGGCGTCCTCGGTCTCGCCCTCGACCGTGCCGTCCTCGGCGTCGTTGGCGCCCTCGCCCAGCTTCATCAGGTCGGGATAGAAGAACCGCTCCTCGGCCTCGGCGTGCACGTCCAGAAACGCCGACAGCCTCAGCCACACGGCGCTCAGCGCATCCACGTCCTTGGGATCGATCTGTTCGATGATCGCGAACAGCCGGCGCTGTTCGGCATGGTCGTCGAGGATCAGCTGGGTGATGTCCATGGGTCGCTCCGGGCGTAACGGTGAAGCCACGTTACGCCCGCCGAGCGGTGGAGTTCCCTGCGAACGACTCGCTGGCGTCAGACGCCTGACTTCAGCCGACGATGGCCTGCAGCTGGGCCGCCGCCTCGGCGATGGTCGCACGACCGCCGCGACCGCGACGTGCGGCGTCCAGGGCGGCGGCGGACATGGCGCCCTCGGCGCGCGAGGTCTCCAGATCCTCGCGCAGGGCGCTGATCTGCTGGGTCAGGGTCTGGACGCGCGCGTCATGTTCGTCCTGGGCGGTGGCAAGCTTGGCCTGCAGCTTCACCATCCGCTCCTCGGCGCGGGCGATGGCCTTGTCGTGGGCCATGGCCGCCTTGCTCAGGGCCTCGGCGCGATCGACGGCCGCGACGCGGGCGACCTCCATGGCCGACTGACGCTGGCGCGCCTCCTCGGTCTCGATCTCCAGGGCGCGGACGCGTTCGACCGCCCGGTCCAGCGTGACCTGCAATGTGTCGGCGCGACGCTCGACGGCGTGACCGCCGGTTTGCAGCGCGTTCAGCCGCGCAGCCTGTTCGCTGTTCAGCACCTCCAGCCCGTTGGCGCGGGCGGTGGCGGTGTCCAGTCGGGCCGTAAGGGCGGCGATCTCGGCACGGGCGGATTCCACATGGCTTTCCAGCGAGCGAATGGCGCGTGCGGCCTCGGCCTGTTCGGAAGCGGCGCGGGCGCGTTCCGTCGCCAGCTGCCCTTCGTTGGCCGCCGAGGCGCGCGCCAGGCCCGCCACCTCGGTGCCGACCTCGTCGACCCGGCGACGCAGCGCCGTGTTTTCGTCCACCACCAGGGCCAGGTCGCGCTGGACTTGGCCGCGCGTGGCCTCAGATTCCGACCGCGCGGTCTCGGCCGACTTCAGCTGGTTGCGTAGCGATTCCTGATCCTGCTCCAGCTCGCGGATGCGCTGGGCTGAGGCGCGCTCGACGGTCTCCAGCCCCTCGATCTTCGTCGCGGCCTGGGCCAGTTCGTTGCGCAGCCGACCCAGTTCGACCCGGGCCTCCTGCAGATTGACCGTGGTCTCGCCCCCGCGCGCCGCCAGATCGTCGGCCTTGGCCTCGGACTCGGCCAAGGCGTCCGACAGCTTGCGCACCTCTGCGTGCAGCAGGCTGGCCTGCTTCATCGCATCGGCGTTGGCGTTGCGCAGATTGACCAGTTCGACGTGGTTGTCGCGGCGCGAGCGGAACTCGGCTTCCAGCGGATCACGCAGCTGGCCCAGCAGGGTCTCGAAGGTGCCGAACCGCTGCGCCATCTCCGACAGTTGATCCAGACTGTCCTGAATGGTTTCGAACCGCTCGCCGATCAGACCGGCGACCTCCTGTTCGGTCGCCCGGTTCGAGCCTACGGCCTCGTCCTTGCCCTCGGTCTTGCCACGCGACAGCACCCGGTCGATTCTGGTCAGCTTCATGGTCGCGCCCCCGCGTGTACCCGCTTCGCGACGGCGACCCCAACCCGCCCCAAAAGACGAATCGAACCGCTCACCGTCCTATGGCGAGACGTTAATCGGAGGTTACGACCCTGTCGAGACCCGCGTTCGCCCTAGCCCGCGTATTTGGCCGCGTCCTCGTCGGAAATCTCTTCGTTGGAATAGACCGACGACACGTCGTCCTCGGCGTCCAGCGCGTCCAGCAGCTTCATCAGCGTGCCCACGGCCTCGCCGGTGACCGGCACGTTCGACTGCGGCTTCCACACGATGGCGGTGGACTTGGGATCGCCCAGCACCTTGGACATGGCCTCGGCCACCTCGTTCAGGTCCTCGAAGGCGGTCCAGATCGTGTGGCCCGGCGCGTCCTCGTAGATGTCGGGCTTGACCAGGTCGCTCTCGACGTCCTGGGCGCCGGCCTCGATGGCGGCCTCCATGACGGCGTCCTCGGTCCCGGCCTCGGCCTTGTATCTGATTTGCCCCACTTTATCCCACATGAAGGCGACCGAGTTCATCTCGCTCAGCGCCCCGCCGTTCTTCTTGAACGCCGCGCCGATGTTGGACGCCGCGCGGTTGCGGTTGTCGGTCAGGGCCTCGACGATGATGCCCACGCCGCCCGGACCCCGGCCCTCGTAGCGGACCTCTTCCATCGTATCGACGTCGCCGCCCGAGGCCTTGTTGATGGCCCGCTGGATCACGTCCTTGGGCAGGCTCTCGGCCTTGGCGTTGTTGACCGCCAGACGCAGGCGCGGGTTCAGCGCCGGATCGGGCATGCCGTTCTTGGCCGCCACGGTGATGTCGCGCGACAGTTTGGAGAACAGCTTGGAGCGCTGCGCATCGGCGCGCCCCTTGCGGTGCATGATGTTCTTGAATTTCGAATGGCCGGCCATGGGATCGTCTTCGCGCGTTCTGAAACCTGAGCCGGGCGTCCTAGCGGAAGAGCGGCAGGCTGTCACGATGCCGCTTCGGTGTGGAACCTCGACCGTTTGCGCGTATTGATCCCCCGGCAAGCAGACGGAGCGCAGCCATGACCGCAGAAGACACCATCTACGAAGCCGAAGGCTATATGGACGACGACCTGCACGAGGCCGACATCGTCGAATGGTACGAGGCCCGCCCCGTCACCGTCCCCGCCGCCGTCGCCGCCGGCTCCATCATCGCCGCCTTCACCCTGGGCGCCCTCACCGCCGTCGGCGCCCTGTTCCTCATCGGCCGCCTGGACGACTGAGGCTCACACGCTTTTCTAGTTGCCGTCATCCTCGGGCTTGTCCCGAGGATCCAGACTCCCTGCCTTCCTCCCCGCCTTCGCTATCGCCCCCAGGCGAAAACAGCCCGGTCTCGAAGGGCTCTCACACCCCAGACGAACGCCAAGCCTCCCCCAGCCAAGACCATGTGACCGACAATCTCCACTGGTCGCGCGCCAGCAGCGAGGAACAGGCTAAGGCAGAGCCCTCCGAGCGCGCCCAGCAACGCTACAATCAGATATTCCCACCAGAGAGATATTGGCGAGGACGCCATGAATATCGTCGGCACGATCAGCATCATAAAGCAGAATGCGATCCCGGCGCCGAAGAGGGTATGAGTCTGACCGGACGTTCGCCCGCCCAGAGCGGACAACACGACCGCCAGGGCGGCAAGAACAACAGCTGTAGCCCGGACAATCCTTGGGCTTTTGTTGAGCGTCACCAACCTCACCCCGCCCGCAGGTTCTCCACCACCGCCCTCAGCTTGGCCGGCAGCGGCTTGGGCCGGCGCGTTTCGGCGTCGACATAGACATGCACGAAATGGCCGATGGCGGCGGGGACGTCGGCGCTGCGCTTGAACACGGCGAAGCCGTAGCTGACGCTGGAGGTGCCGACCTTGTCCACCTTGATCCCGACCTCGATCACATCGGGGAACTTCAGCGCCGAGGTGTAGCGGCAGCCCGAATCCACCACCAGGCCGATGGATTCGTCCAGCGCATTGGCGATCAGCAGGTGGGCGTTCACGGCCGAGTCGACGAACTCGTAGAATTTGGCGTTGTTGATGTGGCCGTACTGGTCGTTGTCGGCCCAGCGCGTCGAGACCATGTGGAAGGCCTTGTAGGTGGCGCGTTCGGCCAGCGGGCCTTCGTTTCTGTTGGACATCGTCTCTCTCCCTCGGCGACGTCCGACCCGTCGCTCTCCCCGTGACGCTCGGGCTTGGACGACGTGGCGTCAAGCGCCTATCGAAGGACCAGCGATCACGAACGCGCTGGCCGACAGCGCCCCAGAGGGCCGACCGACATGAGCCTCCAGACCCGCGCCGCCGTCCTGTCCCGCATGGGCGCCGCCCGCCCCTACGCCGACAGCCGCCCCCTGTCGGTCGAGACCGTGACGCTGGACCCGCCGGGCCCCGGCGAGGTCCTGGTCGCCATCAAGGCCGCCGGCCTGTGCCACTCGGACCTTTCCGTCATCAACGGCGACCGCCCCCGCCCCCTCCCCATGGCCCTGGGGCATGAGGCCGCCGGCGTGGTCGAGGCTTTGGGCGACGGCGTCACGGACCTCCAGATCGGCGATCACGTCGTCATGGTCTTCATGCCCTCCTGCGGCCATTGCGACCCCTGCGCCGGCGGCCGTCCCGCCCTGTGCGAGCCCGGCGCCGTCGCCAACGGTCGGGGCGAGCTTCTGTCCGGCGCCCGTCGCATCTTCCGAGAAGGCGAACCGGTCAACCACCACCTCGGCTGTTCCGCCTTCGCCGCCCACGCCGTCGTCTCGCGCCGCTCCCTGGTCAAGATCGACCCGGACCTGTCGTTCGAGGAGGCGGCCCTGTTCGGCTGCGCCGTCCTGACCGGCGTCGGCGCGGTGGTGAACACGGCGGGCGTCAAAGCGGGCCAGAGCGTCGCGGTCATCGGCCTGGGCGGCGTCGGCCTGGCCAGCGTCCTGGGCGCCCTGGCCAGCGGCGCCTCCCCCGTCATCGCCGTCGATCTGTCCGAGGAAAAACTGGCCCTGGCCCGCACCCTCGGCCCGGTCCAGACCGTCAACGGCGCCGATCCCGATGTGGTCGATCAGGTCCGCGCCCTGACCCACGGCGGCGCCGACTTCGCCTTCGAAATGGCCGGCTCGGCCCGCGCCCTCGACAACGCCTGGAAGATGACCCGACGCGGCGGCGCCACCCTCACCGCCGGCCTGCCGCCCGCCGACGCAGCCCTGGCCGTCAACATCGTCTCCCTGGTCGGCGAGGAGCGCACCCTGAAGGGCTCCTACATCGGCACCTGCGTCCCCAACCGCGACATCCCCCGCTACGTCGCCCTCTACCGCCAGGGCCGCCTGCCCGTGAACCGGCTTATGAGCGGCGTCATCCCGCTCGACGACATCAACGCCGGCTTCGACCGCCTGCACGCGGGCGAGGTGGTGCGGCTGATCGTGCGCCCCTAACGCGCCAGCAGCGCCTCGACCTCATCCCGCTCCGGGGCCGACGGCTGAGCCCCCGCGCGTGTCGCCGCGAACGCTCCCGCCGCGCAGGCGAACCGCAGGGCCTGCGCCGGTTCCATGCCTTCCAGCAGGGCCACGACGATGGCCGCCACGAAGGCGTCGCCGGCGCCGGTCGCATCGACCGCCTCGACTGCGGGCGGGGTCGCCCAGGCCATTTCGACGCCGCGCTGGTACATGGCCGCGCCCTTGGCGCCCTTGGTCACCACCACCCTGCCGCCGCCCCGGTGCAGGCTGTCGCCATAAAAGGCGGCCTCGGTCTCATTGACGACGATCAGATCGCAGCGGCGCAGCAGGGCCTCCGACACCGGCGCGGCGGGCGCCAGATTGGCGCAGACGAAGCCGGTCGACCGACCCACCGCCGCCTCCACCGTCGCGAGCGGCAGCTCCAGCTGAACGATCAACGCCCCCTCGATCCGCTGCGGCAGTTGTTCGGGCGTCACGAAATGATTGGCGCCGGCCGCGACCACGATCTGGTTCTCGCCCGATGGATCGACGGCGATCAGGGCCACGCCGGTCGGCGCCGCCACATCGACCTCCACCCCCGCCAGATCGACGCCCAGGTCCGACATCAGCGCCAGGGCCTCGCCCGCCATGGCGTCGTCGCCGACCCGGCCGATCAGACAGACCTCGGCCCCCAGTTTCTCGGCGGCATAGGCCTGGTTAGCGCCCTTGCCCCCCGGATAGCGCGCCAGGGTCGCCCCGGTCACCGTCTCGCCCGGCGCCGGCAGGCGGGGCGCCGCCGCGACCAGGTCCAGGTTGATCGAGCCGACGACGGTGATCCTCATGCCCCCGTTCCTCGCGCCTGATCCCTCAACTTGCCGACGATCAGGTCGAACACCCCCTGCCCGTCCGCGGCCACGACCCAGCGATGCCGCGCCGTCGCCGGATCGACCCGGAACTCCACCGCCGTATGACCGCGGGTCAGCTCCGACGTCGTCTCGACCTCGATCCGGCACGGCCGGGTCTGGAACAGTTCCGGCTTCAACAGCCAGGCCACGGTGCAGGGGTCATGCAGCGGGGCTGAATCCCACCCCACCACCTCGCGCTCGACCCGCTGCGAGAACCTCAACATCGCCGCCGTAGCCCGCGCCGCCTCGCTGCCCACCGCCTCGATCGCGGCGATCCGGTCCTCCGTCGCGCGCACCTGGTGGGTGGCGTCCAGCCCCAGGGCGATCACCTCGCACCCCGATCCGAACACCACCGCCGCCGCATCCGGGTCGGCCCAGATGTTGAACTCGGCCGAGGCGGTGATGTTGCCGCCTTCGGACCGCGCACCGCCCATGACGACCACCGGTCCCAGCCAGTCGGCCAGCCGCCGCTCGCGCCGCATCGCCAGGGCCAGATTGGTCATCGGCCCCATGACGGCGACCGCGACCGAACCCTGCGGCCGGCTCATCACCAGATCGACGATGGCGTTGGCCGCCGGCCCGTCGCCGACGATCCCCGTCGGTTCGAACGGCTCCAGATCGCCCAGCCCCTCGGGCCCGTGAAACTCGCCCGCCCCCGCCGGCGGACGCTTCAGCGGCCGTTCCGCTCCGCCGAACACCGGCACATCCTCGCGCCCGGCGATCTGGCGCACGATGCGCGCATTGCGCTGGGTCAGGGCGCCGGGGACATTGCCCCCCACGGTCGCGACCGCCAACAGATCCAGCTCGGGCGCCGCAAAGGCCAGGAACAACGCCACGGCGTCATCCACGCCGGGGTCGCAATCGATGATAAGGGATTGAATAGACACCCGCTTCGTTTGCCGCCCCAAGCGCCGCCTAGCAAGCCCCTCCACAAAACCCTTTCGTCATCCTCCGACGAGCCGCCTCTTCGCGGCGCAGATCGGGGGACCCAGCGGCGCGCGAGAGCGCGAACCTGTCACGAATGCAATCGCTCAAACGTGGTGCTGCGGCGAGATCGCCGTCGGCGCCGCTGGGTCCCCCGGTCTCGCTCCGCTCGCCGGAGGATGACGAAAGTTACAGACACGCCCCCACGCACACCCGCGCCAGCACCTCGGCCGAGTCCGTCAGCGGAACGGCTGCATCCTCCGCCCCCAGCAACAGCGGAACCTCCGTACACCCCGCGATCAAGGCCTGCGCGCCTGCCTCCGCCAGGGCCTGGGCCAGCCCGCGCATCCCCACCCGCGCCGCCTCGCCCACATCGCCGCGCTTGACCCCATAGACCAGCGCCATGAAGGCCTCGCGGTCCGCCCCGTCCAGCAGAACCGTCTCCACCCCGCGCGCTCCCAGCGCCGCCTGATAAAGCCGCTCCCCGTCCGGCGTCGCCAGCACGGCGATCCGCTGCACACCCGACACGACCGCCGCATCCGCCGTCGCCGCGATCATGTCGATGAAGCTTAGGCCCTGCGCCTCACACACGGCCCGGATCGCGCCCGCCTGCGCATGGGCGGTGTTGCAAGGCATGGCGATCACCTCGGCCCCCGCCGCCGCCAGCCGCGCGGCCATCTGACCCAGAACCACCTCCGCCACGCCCGGCCGGGTGTTGCGATCCGGCACCTGCGGGTTCAGGTCCATCAAAACCCGGATGTGATCCGCATCCCCCTGCGCCGGCGTCAACGCCTGCACCCGGTCCAGAAACGCCACCGTCGCCGCCGGTCCCATACCCCCGATGACGCCCAGAATCTTGCTCATGTGCTATTCCAGATGAAGCTTCGGCTTTTCGACGCAGCAAGACGGCATCTCGCCTAGACGAAGTTTGCGCTCTGTAGACAGTCCCAATATCGGCCATGGTTGGAAACCTGCCATTAGCGCGAGCGATGTATCGGGCCTCAATTACTGGAGCCCGCTGTCAGGACATCAACTCCCTCCAGCGTCGGCGGCGCGAGACCGGCAAATGTGTGTAAGCGCGCGAGGGCGTCCTCGGCCCAATGCGAAAGATCACCGACGATGAGCGTTCGATCGGCGTCCGGATCAAGGTATACGGCGAGCCGCATCGTCTCCGCGCAGTGGGCGGGTCTGGGCGCCGTAGCACATGTCGAATGCAGGATGGCCACCGCCATGATTTCTCCGCTTGATGTGAGAAACACAGCCCCCTTTTCGGGACAGGAATGAAGTCGGCAGGCCGTGAATCTATAGAGATTTTCGACGATGATCGGCGCATCGGGCGGACCGCCCAGCACGGCCCGTGCTTGGTCACGAACCGATCCGCGTTCCCATAGATAAGCGGCCTGGCGCTCACCCAGGAACCGCCCCAAAGCCTGTCTGAACCCAGTATCCCAGACGAGATTGTTGGTCGTGCGACAAGCGCTGAGGCTGGAAAGACCGCAGGATGTCGGCGGGGTCTGCTCGGGGCTTTGCTGCGGCGCGGTCGAGAACGCCAGAAGCAGGCCGAGAACCTTCCAGATCATGGGGAGCTCAATTCCATCAACGGACGTGCCGCAACGGGACCATCACAGAGTGGTCGACCGTCCGCAATGGGTTGGCTTGCGTCATGGACGACATCGCCGAAACCGGAACCTCGAAGCGCAGCCGACGACACTCCGGGGTTCGGCTGAGGGTGGAAAGCGGACATCGGCAGATATACGCTTTGTCGAGCGGAGGATCAGCAGTGTCACACGGAGCTAACGTCGGTGCCTACGTTCTCGCAGTTTATGTGCTGCCAGCAGCGGTAGTCGTCGGAGTTGCCTTCGCCTTCGTTAAACCGAAGGCGCGGGCCATAATCGCCAGCGCAGTTGCGGCGCTTTTCTGGTGCTATTCGCTGTGGGTCGGTGGGTCGATGCTGCTTTACCCCGCGCCGCTGATGACCGCCCTTGGGGGCATAGCTGGGCTGATCGCCTTGGCTATAGTTTCGTCTCTGATCGCGCGGTGGGCTTATGTGCGAGCCTTCTCGAAGGTCCGCTAAGGGTGGGAAGCGGACATTGTAGCGCGAGGCTTAACTCTCTAGAGCCCATAGCGCGAGGCCACCGATTACCATCATGGTCGCCAGCCCCATGATGTAGGCAGGCGTCTGCTGATCCCGGTTTGGTGCGCTCAGCAAAGCAACTCCGCAGGCGGCTGCTGCAATAAGAAAGCCGGTTATCAGCGACACTCCGTAGAATGTGCGAACGAGCATAGAGATAAGCACCGAACCAACGGCCACTGCGGTGAGGATTATGAGCGTTTTCGCGGTCGGCTGCATCTTCGACCATAATCGCTAATCGGAGGCTGTCCGCAATGGGTCGAGTTCAGTCTTGGGCATCACCGCCGAAAGCATTCGTTGGCCTTTAGGCCGAAAACGGACGCGCCGAACTGCGGCTAGGGGTGGACAGCAGAAGTTGCCCATCTCTATCTTCAGGCTGAGGTGGATAGTTCATGGTTGACTTGCACGAAGGTCGAGGACCTAAAACGAACAGCCGCGCAGCGGCCGTTACGTGGGGAGGATTGGCTTTGCTTGCCGCCCGACTTCCCGCGGAAATGCTCAGCGCCGGTCCTTTGATCGAGGAAGGGCTCTTCTACGTGGGCCTAGTCGCTGTCTTCGCCGGCGTCGCTTGGCAGCAACGGTCGGAGAGGCGAGCGAAGCGCTAACCGACGTCTGCAACGACTCGATTTCGGTCCTGGAACTTGGCTCCGAAAGTGAACGTTGGCCGCCAGGACGGAAAGCGGTCATCGCCGTCGTCCGGTAGGGGTGGTTAGCGGACGTTAGTTTACGTAGTAGCGTCCAACTTATGAAGCGCTCCCTATTCGTCTTATTCGCCGCTTTACCCTCATGCGCGCTATCCGCTGATCGCCAAGAGGAACGGCTGATCGGGAGAGCAAAACAAGTCGTAGAAGCCTGCGCTCTGAGGGAAGCCTGCGCTCAGCGTTCAGATCGAACAGCCAGTGGATATCGAGCCTGCTCCGCCGCTAGGCTCGCACTCCGATCCTCAAAATGGATTGATGATAAAAGGCTGACTGTGACGTTGAGCTGCGCAACTGGTGATGGTTATCTCTTCCAAGTTGTCGTCGAAGGTGCCAGTGGGCCTACATTTGAGGAAGTTGTCCAATGTCGCCGAACGGGTTGCCCTGCACTTGAGGTCGCCTTCGCGCCAGCTCTGTAGGAGAACGTCCGCAAAGGGTCGGGTTGCGAAGTTAGCGCTTGGCCCAAAAGCGGACCTCACGCCTCTGCATCATTTGATGAGGCTCATTGGCGATCCTTTCGCCGCCAGGCGCGGCGCCTTTCGACAAGGACAGTGACGACCACGACGAGCAGCCCTGACAAGAGAAACAGAACGCCCACCCACGTTTAGTAGGACAGGACCTGAAGCCAATCGGTTCTGGTCATAGAGTCTCTCCTATCCGCCGCGACCGATCCGATACGGCCCCGCCCGCGTCGCCAGCCTGTGACCTTTCCAGCTCAGACGCACCAGCCCGTCGCTCACCATCTGATCGACGACCGCGTGAACCTCCGGCATCGCGTCACGCCATTCCCCGTCCGGGCCAGCCAAAGCCCGCGCCACCTCGCTGGGGCAGACGGTCGCGTCCTTCGCACGGGAGGCCAGCAACGCCAGCGTCGCCTCGCGCGCGTCCACGCCGCTCGCCGCCCCTACAGCGCCCCTTCGATCTCGCTCTGATAGCCGAACAACCCCTGCGCCCCGCCGGTATGCAGGAAGACCACCGTCTCGCCGCGGAACTGCCCGGCCCGCGCCAGGGCGATCAGCCCCTTCATCGCCTTGCCGGAATAGACCGGGTCCAGCACGATCCCGTCCAGACGCGCCGCCAGGGTCAGGGCGTCGATCACCCCCTGGTCGATCAGGCCGTAGCCCTCGCCCACATAGTCGCAGTCGGCGACCACCCTCTCGCGCGTTACCCGCCCCGGCTGGCCCAGCAGGGCGGCCGTCTCCTCGGCCAGTTTGAAGACGTTGGCCTCCTGCTTCTCCCTGGGCGCCCGCACCCCGATGCCCAGCACCGGAATGTCGGCCCCCATGACCGCCAGCCCGGCGACCAGGCCCGCATGGGTGCCCGCGCTGCCCGTCGCCGTCACGATCCGGTGGACCTCCAGGTCCATCTCGTCGGCCTGGACCACGATCTCGCGCGCGCAGTCGACATAGCCCAAGGCTCCAATCGGGTTCGAACCGCCGCCAGGGATGACATAGGGCTTTCCGCCCCGCGCCCGCACGGCCTCCGCCGTCGTCTCCAGCTCGGCGACCATGTCCGTCCCGCCCGGCACGGTGCGGATGCTGGCCCCGAACAGCCGGTCCAGCAGCACGTTGCCGTTGCCGACATAGTCGCTGGCCTTGGACCCCGTCCGCTCCTCCAGAATGATCTCGCAGGCCAGGCCGTGTGCGGCCGCCGCCGCTGCGGTTTGCCGCACATGGTTCGACTGCACCGCCCCTTGCGTCACCAGCGTATCGGCGTCCTGCTCGAACGCCGCGCCCAGCAGGAACTCCAGCTTGCGCGTCTTGTTACCGCCGCCCGCCAGGCCGGTGCAGTCATCGCGCTTGATCCACAGATCCACGCCCAACTCCTCCGACAACCGGGGCAGCGGCTCCAGCGGCGTCGGCAGATGGGCCAGGCGGATGCGGGCGAAACGGGCGAGATGCATGGGGAAGGGTCCTGTTCACCGCCTTGATAGCGCGCCCGCATGACAGGCCCAAGGAGCCAAAGCCTTCCACCAAGCGTTGCCGTCGCATGACCGCCGCCGCCCCCCTTTTCGATCTTCGTCGCGAGCGCGCCTATTTCCGCGATCTGGGCCGCGCCTTCGCCGGCGCCCTGGTGTTCAACATCCCGCTGCTGATGACCATGGAGATGTGGGAGCAGGGCGTGGTCATGGGCCGCTGGCGGCTGCTGGTCTTCATCCTGGCCGGCCTGCCGCTGCTGTACGGCCTGGCCTATTACGCGGGCTTCTCGAAGCGGCGCGGCCTGCGCAACGACATGCTCGACACCGCCGTGGCCCTGGCGGTCGGCTTCGCCACCGCCTCGGTCCTGTTGATCCTGTTCGGCGTGGTCCAGTGGGACGCCCCGCCGCGCGAGGCGGTCGGCATGGTCGCGCTGCAGGCCGTGCCCGGCGCCATGGGGGCGCTCCTGGCCCGGCGGCAGCTCAGCGGCGATGGCGGCGGCGACACCGACGAGGAGGAGGCCTCCTATTTCGGCGAGCTGTTCCTGATGGCGGCGGGCGCGCTGTTCTTCGCCCTGAACATCGCCCCGACCGAGGAGATCATCCTGATCGCCTACAAGGCCACGCCGATACATGCCTTGGCCCTGATCGCGGTCTCTCTCGGTCTGCTGCACCTGATCGTCTTCAATGCGGGCTTCGCCGGCCAAGAGGAGGCCGAGCATCCGATGCGGGCCTTCCTGCACTTCACCCTGCCCGGCTACGCCCTGGCCCTGGGGATCAGCCTGTTCGTGCTGTGGATCTTCGGCCGGGTCGAGGGGCATTCGCTCGAAGGCGTGGTCCAGACCATGATCGTGCTGGGCTTCCCCGCCTCCATCGGCGCCGCCGCCGCCCGTCTGCTGGTCTAAGAGCTCATGTCCGCCCGAAAGAAGATCGCCCCCGCGCCCCGTCCGGTCCTGCAATGGGCGATGGCCGCCGTCGGCGCCGTCGTCACCCTGTCGGTGGTCGGCGTCGTCATCTGGGAGGCGGTTCAGCCCGCCGCCCCGCCAGACCTGAGCGCCCGCATCCTGCGGATCGAGACCAACCCGTCCGGCCATGTCGCGGTGGTGCGGGTGGTGAACGCGGGCGACGACACCGCCGCCGCCGTCGACATCGAGGGCGTGCTGGGCGACCAGACCGCGACGGCCAGCCTGGACTACGTCCCCGGCCACGGCCACGCCCAGGCCTATCTCCGCTTCGACGCCGACCCGCGCGCGGCGTCCGTCTCGGTCAAGGGCTGGTCGGCGCCCTGAGCCTGGGTTATGGTCCCTTCGTTCTCCGGGGGGTCGCGATCGAGCGGCTGAGATTGGCGTAGCCGCCTGACCCGTCGAACCTGATCCGGGTCATGCCGGCGAAGGGATGGGAAACGCTACGGGTCCACGCAACAGGACCGTTCCGCCCGACGTCGGCAGACCTCAACCGTTTGAGGCCGCCATGAACATCCAAGTCACGCCCCCCGCCCTGCCCGAAGAGCCCAATGTCGAGCTCGCCCTCAAGGACGCGCGCGATGAGGTCATGCGCGAGACCGGAACCATCCCCACCGGCGAACGCGCGGGCAGCCGCAAGGTCTATGTCGCCGGCGAGCTTTACCCCGACATCCGCGTCCCCTTCCGCGAGGTCGCCGTCCACCCGAGCGCCAACGAGCCGCCGGTGACCATCTATGACAGCTCCGGCCCCTACACCGACCCGACGGTCACCATCGACATCAAGAAGGGCCTGCCCCTGGTCAAGTCCAGCTGGCAACTGGATCGCGGCGACATCGCCCCGGTGGCGAACCCCCGCGAGGTCAAGCCCGAGGACAACGGCCATGCGTCCGGCAAGAACCTTGCCCCCCGTTTCGACGTCTCCAACCACAAGGTGTTCAAGGGCGTCGAGGGCCGCCCCGTCACCCAGTTCGAATACGCCAAGGCCGGCATCATCACGCCCGAGATGGAATATGTCGCCATCCGCGAGAACCTGCGCCGCGAGCAGGCCGCCCCCTGCATCCGCGACGGCGAGGATTTCGGCGCCGCCATCCCCGACTTCGTCACGCCCGAGTTCGTCCGGCAAGAGATCGCGCGCGGCCGCGCCATCATCCCGCACAACATCAACCACCCCGAGGTCGAGCCGATGATCATCGGCCGCAACTTCTTGGTGAAGATCAATGCGAACATCGGCAACTCGGCGGTCCTGTCCAGCGTGGACGACGAGGTCGACAAACTGGTCTGGGCCACCCGCTGGGGCGCCGACAACGTCATGGACCTGTCGACGGGCCGCAACATCCACAACATCCGCGACTGGATCATCCGCAACTCGTCCGTCCCCATCGGCACCGTGCCCATCTATCAGGCCCTGGAGAAGGTGAACGGCATAGCCGAGGACCTGACGTGGGAGGTGTTCCGCGACACCCTGATCGAACAGGCCGAACAGGGCGTGGACTATTTCACCATCCACGCGGGGGTGCGCCTGCCCTTCGTGCCGATGACGGCCAAACGCGTCACCGGCATCGTGTCGCGCGGCGGCTCCATCATGGCCAAATGGTGCCTGTCCCACCACAAGGAGAGCTTCCTCTACGAGCATTTCGAGGACATCTGCGACATCATGCGCGCCTACGATGTCAGCTTCTCATTGGGCGACGGCCTGCGCCCCGGCTCCATCGCCGACGCCAATGACGAGGCCCAGTTCGCCGAGCTGCGCACCCTGGGCGAACTGACCAAGATCGCCTGGGCCAAGGGCTGCCAGGTCATGATCGAGGGCCCCGGCCATGTGCCGATGCACAAGATCAAGGCCAATATGGATGAGCAGCTGAAACACTGCCACGAGGCGCCCTTCTATACGCTTGGCCCGCTCACCACCGACATCGCTCCCGGCTACGACCACATCACATCCGCCATCGGCGCGGCCATGATCGGCTGGTTCGGCACGGCCATGCTCTGCTACGTCACGCCCAAGGAGCATCTGGGCCTGCCCGACCGTCAGGACGTCAAGGACGGCGTCATCACCTACAAGATCGCCGCCCACGCCGCCGACCTGGCCAAGGGCCACCCCGCCGCCCGCCTGCACGACGACGCCCTGTCGCGCGCCCGGTTCGAGTTCCGCTGGGAGGACCAGTTCAACCTCGGCCTCGACCCCGAAACCGCCCGCAAATACCACGACGCCACCCTGCCCAAGGAAGCTCACAAGACCGCCCACTTCTGCTCCATGTGCGGCCCGAAATTCTGCAGCATGAAGATCAGCCAGGACATCCGCCGCGATGCCCAGGCGCAGAACGACGCGGGCGGTTCGCTGGCGGAAGCCGAGGCCGGCATGGCGGAGATGAGCGCGAAGTTCAGGGCCGGCGGCGGGGTGGTGGAGGTGAAGGTGTGAATTCAACCCTTGATCGTGTTGGCTAACTCACTACGCTCCCGACTGGGGGAGACCACGTATGCGCCTAGAATCATTCTCGGTAGAAAACTACCGTAGTATAACTCAAACACGAAAAATCGCGCTTTCTGACAACACCGTTTTGATCGGTGCCAATAACGAGGGAAAATCAAACATCCTCCGAGCACTAAGCGCAGCCATGTTTGCGCTTACACGTCATCGCCTCGGATTGCGTCGCTATCCAGCAGACAGCCAATACTTAGCGCGGCGGTCTGGAAACCCTGATCGGGTATTTATTTGGGAGCGCGACTTTCCAGTCGCGCTTCAAAATAAACCCAACGGGCGCTCGACCAAGATAATTCTTGATTTTCTGCTAGATGAAAAAGAGATTGCCGATTTTAAGACAGAGATCAAAAGCACCCTGAACGGATCACTCCCGGTCTGCGTCACGTTTGAAAAAGACTCTGTTGAGATTCACATAATAAAACAGGGTAAGGGCAGCGCACCACTTAATGCCAAGAGCGATAGGATAGCGAATTTTTTAGCAAGTAGAATTCAATTTCAGTATTTGCCTGCCGTTAGAACCGCAAAATTTGCTTCTTCTATAGTTGAGGAAATTGTTGCATCTGAGCTTCTTGCTTTGGAGCGGAACCCCGCATTCAGAGAGGCTGTCGGTGCCATTAGAGAGCTCCAAAAACCTGTATTAGAGGGATTTTCAAGCAGAGTTACAAATACGCTACAAGCTTTTCTTCCCGGCATAAAATCTGTCCAATTTTCAGTGAATGACGAGAGACGATTTAACGCGCTTCGTCACAACATTGATATTTCTGTAGATGACGGAAATGTCACCAGCTTAGACAGCAAGGGAGACGGTATCCAGAGCATTGTAGCTTTGGGTTTACGCCGACACGCACTTGAAGAAGCGAGAAACAAGTCGTCTTATATATTTGCTATCGAAGAACCGGAAGCCCATTTACATCCCGACGCAATCCATGAACTGCGGTCAGTTATTGCTGACTTAGGCAATATTGATCAAATCATTCTGACAACACACAGTCCACTGCTCGTGAATAGAAACAAAATACAGAGCAACATAGTGGTGAGCAGCTCAAAAGCCGAACCAGCAGTGAAGCTGGCTGACATTCGAACGGCCCTAGGAGTTAGATCTTACGACAACTTAGTAAATGCTGAGGTCGTTCTATTAGTTGAAGGGGATGATGACAAGATTGCCATGCGGGCTATATTATCCGATCGATCAGCTGATCTCGCCGCCGCGATCGCTGATGGCAGACTAAACATCGAACCCCTTGATGGAGCAGGATCACTGGGTGCTAAAGCTGGTTTGTTCAAAGGAATTTTGTGCTCAATCCACTGCTTTGTTGATAATGATCAAGCTGGAAGAACTGCCATCGACAAAGCCAAACTCGCCAACATTATTGGCGATGGCGACTATGGTTTAACTATTGTCGCTGGCCGACCAGAGGCTGAGTTCGAGGATATGCTTGATCCTGCAATCTACCTTGAAGCCGTAAATGCTCGATTTGGCGTCGATCTTTCCGTGATCCGACCACGCAATCGCACTGCTAAATGGTCGGCACGAATGACGGATGCGTTCAGCCAAGCTGGTGTCCCATTTGATGACTTGGTCAAAATGCGGCTTAAATTAACACTGGCTCACGCAGTAGCTGACAACCCGGCGATTTCTATCGTTTCACATTTTGAAGGCATCATCAGCACACTAGTTTCTCGTTTACAGACTAAACTATCGGTAGAAACTGACGGGTCCAGATCATAGGCCTTCGGCAACGTCGCCCCTTAGCCTATCTACGCTCGCCGTAGGACAAGGAGAAAACGGCAACTGCTAGATTGGGGACCGCGATGAACAAGATGCTGATCGACCGCGAAACCACGCTGAAGGCCCTGCGCGACGCCGCCCTGATCGCGCGCACCGGCACGCGCGAGGAGAAGTCCGGCAAGTTCCTGCCGCCGCCCGGCTGGAAGGGGCATCTGGTCACCGCCGCCGACGCCCCGGCTGCACCGAAGAAGCGCGGCTAGGCTCCCCTCTCCCA